>JAEERC010000007.1 GCA_016285645.1 Clostridiaceae bacterium
ATATGATATCTGCCGAAAAACAGCGATATGAAAACGGCGAGGAACGGGATAATGAGAAGCAGAGCTTTTACGGGCAGAGAAAGAGTGCCCGCAGACCTGTTCTTTTGCATTTGCTCCGCTCCTTTCCGCAGATTTTTCTGTGATTATAAAACGGTTATTTCGTCGTTTTCTTTAACTGTGCCGCCTTCGAGAACAATGCCGAAAATGCCTTCTTTGGGCATAATGCACTGGCCGACGAGTTCCCTTATTGCACAGCCGTCGTGACATTCCTTGCCTATCTGTGTTACCTCAATTACGGCTTCATCGCCGATTTTGAGTTTTGTGCCTATGGGAAGGGTGTGAAGTTCAATGCCCTCGGTGGTGATATTCTCCGCGAACATACCGTGGCAGAGGCCGTCCGTTCTCATCCCCTTCGCTTTCTCGATGCTCTCTTTTGCGAGCAGACTTACCTGACGGTGCCACTTGCCCGCGTGGGCGTCGCCCTCAAAGCCGAAATCTTTTATGAGTTTGCCCTCCGGAATTGTCTTTTTCGGAGTTTTCTTTTTTTCGCTGATATTTACAGCAACAACTTTTGCCATATTATCCTCCCGTTCTGTTAAGCCCGTGACCGGCGTTTTTGTTTTCGAAGCTGTGCCCCGCGGGCTTTTTCAGAATTATATTTTTAACTTCCTCAACAAGTCTGTCTTCATCGTCAATGAACCGCATTATGTCAAAAGCGGTGTCGTAACCGAGGCAGGGCTTGACTTTGCCGTCCGAGAGCAGACGGATTCTGTTGCAGTCGGAGCAGAATTTCTGAGTAATGGGGTTTATGAGGCCTATTCTGCCTTTGAAGCCGTCGGCTGAATAATACCGCGCCGTGCCCTCTTTATAATCAATCGGTCTGAGAAACGGAAATTCTTTTAAAATCTCTTCGCCCGTCACTATAAGCGAGGCGTTTTCGCCCTCATCGGAAAACGGCATAAGCTCAATGAAGCGCACATCGATATTTCTGTTTTTCGCGAGATTTATAAGTTCCCCCGCTCCGTCATCGTTTACGCCTTTCATCAGCACGGCGTTGATTTTCACGGGCGACAGCCCTGCGCTCTGCGCTTCGTCGATTCCTTCAAGCACTTTTCTGAGCACATCCGCTCCCGTAAGGTGACGGTAGGTGCTGCCGTCGGTGCTGTCGAGACTGATATTAACGCTGTCGAGCCCCGCTTTTTTCAGGTCTTTCGCATATTGAGCGAGGTAAACGCCGTTGGTTGTCAGGGCGAGCGTTTCAACGCCCTCAATCGAGTGTATTCTTTTCGTTATTTCGCAGATGTCGTTTCGAACAAGCGGTTCGCCGCCGGTGATACGGACTTTGTTTATTCCGCATTTTACAAAAGCCCTCACAAGTTTTTCGATTGTTTCGGGGGAAAGCTCGGTCTCCTTTTTGGCGCAGTCGCTCTTGCCGCAATACACACAGTTGAGATTGCAGCGCTGAGTTACGGACACCCGCAGATATGAAATTTCCCTGCCGAAATTATCCTTCATTGTGATAGTCGCTCTTTCCGCCCGTTTTTTCGAGCAGTTTTATTTCCTCAATAACCATATCCTTGCCCATCGCCTTGCACATGTCGTAAACGGTTAATGCGGCTATTGAAGCGCCAGTTACGGCTTCCATTTCGATACCCGTTTTGTATGTGCATTTCGCGCGGACATAAATACCGAGAGCGCAGTCGCTCTCCTTTTCAAAATCAACGGTTATTTTATCAATCGGAATATTGTGGCACAGCGGAATAAGTTCGCTCGTTTTTTTGGCGCCCATTATTCCCGCGATACGCGCGGCGGCAAGCCCGTCGCCTTTTTTGAGGTCCGCGTTCAGAAGCGCCTCAAGGGCTTCGGGTTTCATTCTGATTCTCGCGTAGGCGGCAGCGGTGCGCTCGGTTGTTTCTTTTCCGCCGATATCGACCATAACCGCTTCGCCGTTTTCGTTGATGTGAGTCAGCATTTCAGCCCTCCGTATAGCCGCCCATTTCATTGAGGCGGGCTTTGAATTCATCCGAGTAAAGCACTTCGAGAAAAGCTTTTACCATCGGGTTTTCGAGATAATCTTTGTCAATCAGGAATTCGTATGTTTCGTTGCATATCGGGATAAAGTCGAGGTCATACATTTTGGCGGCGGAGTAAATTCCCAACCCCGCGTCGGCGTTGCCCGCGGCAATAAGAGCCGCGACGGCGGTGTGTGTAAATTCCTCGTTGTTGTAGCCGTTTATTTCACCCGCGGATATTCCGTTTTTGTCAAGCAGATAATCACAGAGTATTCTCGTTCCCGCTCCGCGCTGGCGGTTGACATAGCGGGCGTTTTTTATATCTGCAAATTCTTTTATTCCGAGAGGATTGCCTTTTCCGACCATTAAGCCCTGAACTCTGCCCACGCCTTTTACGGCTGCGGCGTTGCCCGAGGGGATGTATTTTTCGATGTATGATTTATTGTATTCGCCTGTTTCGGTGTCGAGCAGATGAATGCCGCCCATATGCGCGAGGCCGTCGCGCACGGCATAGATTGCGCCCATACTGCCCACATGGGTTGAGCATACTCTGAAAGAAGCGCCCTTCTTCGCGAGGAAGTCGGAAACCTCATCAATCAGCGGGTCGTGACTGCCCGTGATAATCAAGGTGTTTTCAATTTCGGGAAGCGGTCTGTAGAGGCGGATTTCAACCTCCTCGCCCGCTTCGATTCCTTCGCAGTCCTGAGGAACGAGCAGAACGCCGTCCGCTTTTGTGAAACTCGTAATCACGCCCGCTCCTCTCGCGAGAGGCGAAGCGGAGAGTTTTCCGCCGATTCTGCCGAGAGACACACGGACATATTCGGTGTATTTAAGCGATGAGACAATCTTTTTGGAGAGCACGGCTTTTACAGTTTCGCTCTTTGCGCGGTCTTTGCCGTAATACATTGACACAACATCGCCGACAATTTCATCCATAATGACTATTGCCGAAACCGGGTAGCCGGGAATGCCGATTACGGGTTTGCCCTGCGCCTCACCGAGAACCGCGGGCTTGCCGGGTTTTATCGCTATTCCGTGAACAAGCACGGTGCCGAGTGATGAAATAATCTCGCTTGTGTAATCGTCTCTGCCTGCTGAGGAACCCGCCGAAATGAGAACGACATCACATTCGGCAAGAGCCGTTTCAACGGCGGATTTTATAAGTTCCTTTTTGTCGGGAGTTATCGGATAAACTTTCGCTTCGGCTCCGAATGAATCAAGCATACCCTTGAAGACGGTTGAGTTGAATTCGATTATATCGCCTTTGCCGGGATTGCTTGTGGGCGCAACTATCTCATCACCCGTCGGGATAATGCCGGCAAGCGGTTTTTTCACAACTTCGATTTCGGTTATTCCGCCCGCGAGGAGCGCTCCGCAGAGAGAGGGGGTGAGTTTTGTTCCAGAGGGCGCAATCATATCGCCCATACAGATATCCTCGCCTACCTGGCGCACATTCTGCCAGGGATATACGGCGGAGATAATATTGAATTTTTTATCGCCCGCGTCAATAAGATCCTCAACCATAATAACGGCATCGCAGCCGTCGGGAATCGGATCACCTGTATCGACAACGGTGTAATCATCACCGTCAAGCGTTACGGGCGTTTTTTCGCTCGCTCCGAAGGTTTTTTCCGATTTCACGGCAACGCCGTCCATAGCGCTCGCGTTGTAATGAGGCGAGCAGATAACGGCGTAGGCGGCGTTTTTAATCACTCTGCCGCAGGCGTCGGTTACTTTGACGGTTTCGGTCTTACCCGAAAAGCCGGACGCTTTCAGGCGTTCAAAAAGAATTTTTTTTGCCTCGTCGAGAGGCACATTGTTTAAATAGTTGTGTTTCATAAGTTGTATATTCCCATCACTGTTCCTTTATTAAGCCCTTCGGCGTTTCTCGGAATTCTTATGAAGCCATTCGCTTCGGAGAGCACCGAGATTATGCCGGATTTTGTGTGCAGAGGAACAATTTCATTGTTTTCGTTTAATTTCACGCAGAGGAATTCCTCCCTGCCGTGGTTTGAAGGAATATTCAAAGCGAGCGTGCTGTTATAAACGGGTCTGTCTTCGGGCAGATTCATAATACCGCGGAGATATTCGGTTACGACAAGACGGAACACGAAATAAGCCGCGAGAGGATGACCGGGAAGACCGAAAACGGGTTTGTCGTTTACAATGCCGAAAATTGTCGGCTTGCCGGGCTTCATCGCTATACCGTGAAAATACGCCTTGCCGAGAGTGTCAATTATATCCACTGTCATATCTCTCGCGCCCGCCGACGAACCGCCCGAAATAATGACGGCATCGGCTGTTTCAAGGCATTCTTTAAGCGCTGTTTCTATTTCATCCTTTTTGTCCGCGACCACGCCGTATTCAATCACTTCGCAGCCGTATTCTCTGAGCGCGGCAGACAGCAGGAATGTGTTTACATCCCTTATCTGACCGGGTTTAGGCGAACCCGTAACAATTTCATCGCCTGTTGAAATAACGGCGACTTTCGGATTTTTATAGACCTGAACTTCGGTTATTCCGAGGGCGGCGAGTACGCCTGTTTGAGAGGGCTTGATTAAAGTCCCCTTTTTCAGCGCGGTTTCGCCTTTTGAAATATCGTCGCCTTTTCTTGTGATGTTTTCATAGGGAGCGACCGATTTATATATAAGGCATAAACCTTCGGCAGAATCGGTGTGTTCAACCATAACGGCGGCGTTCGCCCCTTCGGGGAGCATTCCGCCTGTTGAAATCTTCGCGCACCGGCCTCTTTTTAAATTTAAATCCGCGCTCTCGCCCATAAGTATTTCTCCGGCTATTTCAAGTTGAGCGGGTATTGACGCTCCCGCGCCGAAGGTGTCCGCTGCGTTGACCGCGTAACCGTCAACCGTAGTTCTGTCAAATGAAGGAACATCCTCGGGAGAAACTATATCGCAGGCAAGGACCCTTCCGCAGGCGTTACGGATGTTGACTTTTTCAATTCCGGGTGTGAGATGAACTGTTTTTTCTCTGATGAGCGCGACGGCGTCTTCTCTGTTCAAAACATTGAGCATTATATTTTCCACCCCGCAACAAAACTTTTTGCCCACTGTGTTTCGGGATTAGCGAGCGTTTCCCCGGGCGTGCCGTCCGTCTCAACTTTTCCGCCGTTGAGAATTATGAGTCTGTCGGCGGCGTTCGCGGCGAGCAGCGGTGAATGAGTACTCATAATTACGGTGCATCCGCATTCGCGCTGATAATCCTTTATCGCATTGATTACAAGCTCCGCTCCCTTCGCGTCGCAGGCGGAGGTCGGCTCGTCGAGGAGCAGTAAACCGCATTTTCTTGAAAGCACGCGGCAGAGTGAGAGACGCTGCAGTTCTCCGCCCGAGAGCGATTTCGCTTTTTTGCCGGCTAAATGGGAAAGCTCGAGCTTTTCAAGCAGTTCAAGCGCCTCTTTTTTATCCGCGCCGCTTATCGTAATATTCCTCAGAGTGTCTCCGCGGAAGGCGTAGGAACTCTGCGGCATATAAAGAACATTTCCGGGAATGTGAAAACCGCCTTCGCTCTCCTTGATTATTCCCGCGAGGATTTTAAGCAGGGTTGTTTTGCCGCTGCCGTTCGCGCCCGCGAGAGCCGCTGTTTCGCCGTCTCCGAATTCAAGCGCGGGTATATCGAGCACGGTTCTTTCGCCGTAGATTTTTTTTAGATTCTTTATTTCAACCATCGGCGTTCTCCTTCACGATAAACGAGGCAATCGCGTTTACGGCGAACGCGATAATAAGCAGGATTATGCCGAGGGCGAGGGCAAACGAGAATTTGCCCTTGTTGGTTTCGAGCATAATGGCGGTTGTCATAACTCTTGTTTTCCATTGTATGTTGCCGCCGACTATGCTGACGGCTCCGACCTCGGCTATTGAGCGGCCGAAGGCGTTGAGCACAACGGAAAACAGCGAAGAGCGCCCTTCGCCTATGCACAGCCGCGCGGTTCTGAGCCCGGAAAAACCGAGACCCCGCGCCGTTTCAATTACAGGCTTTGAAGCGCTCTCTATAAATGATGATGTGAGCCCTATTACCACAGGTGTTATGAGCAGAACCTGAGCCACGACCATAACCCTGACGGTAAAGAGCATATTGAGTTTTCCGAAAGGTCCGTAGTGAGTGAACAGAGAATACACTATCAGGCCTGCCACCACAGGCGGCAAGCCCATAAGAGTATGTATCAGTTTTTTTATGAATGATTTTCCGCGAAAGGACTTTGAGCCGATAAGCGAGCCGAGAGGCAGACCTATCAGGCAGGAAATCAGCGTGCTGAAAAACGACATTCTCAGCGTGACGCCGATTATCTGCAGAAGTTCCCTGTCCGGCGGAAAAAGAAGTTCAAACGCCTGACGGAAGCTTTCCATCTGTCAATGATTAAAGCAGATTGAAAAGAGCAACGCCGTATTCGGCTTCTCCGTATTCGGCAATGAGTTCGCTCGCTTCATCGCTGAGCATCCAGTCAATGAACGCCTTTGCGCCTTCAGTGTTGAGACCGTCAATCTTTTCGGGGTTGACTGCTATAAGCGAATATGTGTTTTTCATATCCTCTCCTTCGGCAAGAACGATGTCGAGGTCGAGTTCATCCTTCATTGAGAGATATGTCGCCTTGTCGGTCAGGCAGTATGCCTGCTGCTCGCTTGCCATTGTAAGGCAGGCGCCCATACCCTGACCCGCGCTGATATACCAGCTGTCGGCAGCGGCGTCGGGAGCGTTGTCACCCCAGATTTTGAGTTCGGCTTTATGTGTGCCGCTCTCGTCTCCGCGGGAGACGAACTTGCTCTCGCTCTCTCTGATTTTCGCGAAAGCAGCCGCGGCGTCGGCGCTTCCCTTCACGCCCGCGGGATCATTCTTGGGACCGACTATTACAAAATAGTTATACATAAACGGAAGTCTCTCAACGCCGTAGCCGCCGTCAATGAACTCCTCTTCGGACGCCTTGGCGTGAACGAGAATAACATCGGCGTTGCCGTCGATCGCTTTCTGGATTGCCGCGCCTGTTCCGGCGGACTGAACCTCGACCTTATAGCCGGTTTCGGCTTCAAAGGTGGGCAGAAGATAAGGCAGAAGACCGGAGTCGTTTACCGAGGTGGTGGTTGAAAGACGGATAACCGGGTTTTCGGGTTTGCTGACTTCTGACAGTTTTGTTTTGGGTTCCCTGGATTCTGTTCCGGTTTTTGTGCCGCAGGCGACAAGACCGGCTGCGAGAACGAGAGCCAATAAGATAGCAACTATTCTTTTCATGATATTTACTCCTTTTCAAACACGGAAGGCACCGCCGTTTCCCGCGATACCCTTAAGCCGATAAACATATTTCGGCTTCGGCTTAACGGGCGTACGTTTTACGCTTAGCCCGTGAAGCTCGGACAATATCACAAGCATACTATAACACATATATTTTTAAATTTAAAGTATTTTTATTGTTTTTCAGAAAATACTGTGATATTATTAAAGCGGTGATTAATATGAAATTCGGAATTATATGCGTAAGCGACAGATGCTTTAACGGCGAAAAAGAAGATATGAGCGGCCCTGCCATAGCCGAGTGTGTCAAGGAACTTTCAACCGAAAATGAATACCGCCTTGTGCCCGATGAAAAGGAAATGATTGAAAACGCCATAACCGAACTTGCCGATAAGTCCGGAGCCGATGTTGTTTTCACAACGGGCGGCACGGGCTTTGCTCCGAGAGACATAACTCCCGAAGCGACAAAAGCGGTTATTGAAAAGGAAGTGCCGGGCATCTCCGAGGCGATAAGGGCGAAAAGTCTTGAAATTACCGACAGAGCGATGCTTTCGAGAGCGGTCAGCGGAATAAGAGGCAAAACGCTTATAATCAATCTTCCCGGCAGCCCGAAGGCGGTCAGAGAAAGCATTGAGGTTGTGCTTCCCGTTCTTGAACACGCGGTTGAAACAATAAGCGGCAACACGCAGAACTGCGGAGGTAATTACGGTAAATGAGCGTAAAATCCGACATTCAGGGTTTTGACATTTCATCAAAAAGCGCGGTCGTTGTCGGCTGCGGAGGCCTCGGCACGAACGCATCCGTTCACCTTGCGGGCGCGGGTATAGGCAGATTGCTCCTGATTGATTTTGACAGTGTTGAGGAGCGAAACCTCAACAGACAGTATTTCTACACAAAAGAAGACACGGGCATTGAAAAAGCCCGTCTGCTTGCAGAAAGACTGAAAGCGTACGCACCGGAGGTTGAAATTGAGTATAAATCCGGAAAATTCGAGGACTCTTTTGTTGACGGTTATGACATTGTGATAATCGCCGTTGACAACATAGAGACAAGGGCGCAGGTCAACGCTTGCTGCAAAAAAGCGGGCATCCCCTGCGTGAACGGCAGCATAAACGGCTTTTTCGGCACGGCTTATCTGTATATTCCCGGAAAAACGCCCGACTTCGAAGCGGCGGGCTGTCTCAACGAAACGGGCAATAAGAACAAGTCTCCGAGCACAACTGCCGCGATTATCGGAGCGTTTGAATCGCAGCTTGCCATCGATTATTTTCTCGGCAAAACCGAAAGCGCGGGCAAGCTTTATATCTATGACAACAACGAAATTCACAAACTTGAAATAAGGAGTGAGAAAATTGACTGATTACTGCGGTTATATGGGCAGAGTTCTGTTTGTTGACCTCACTGAACAGACCTGGGAGGAATTCCCCTGGACGGACAAGGACAGAGAACGCACACTCGGCGGCAAGATTATGGCGGCGGATATTCTGCTTCACCATATCAAGCCCGGTATGAAGGCGTTTGACGAGGACAACTGGCTGGTTGTAACAACCGGTCCTCTCACCGGTTGCGGCTGCCCGAACACATCGAGATTCAACATTTCCACAATCTCCCCTCTGACTAATATTGTCACCTCCTCGAACTGCGGCGGTGACTTCGGTCTCTCACTCAAAAGAGCGGGATATGACGCCGTAATTTTCACGGGCAGAAGCGAAAACCCCGTTACCGTTCACATCACCTGCGACGATGTGAAATTCGAGAGCGCGGAGGAAATCTGGGGGCTTACCACGGGTGAAGCGCAGGAGAAACTCAGTGATTATCCGGGCAGACTTGTCATCGGCCCCGCGGGCGAGAACAAAGTGCTCTACGCCTGCGTTTTCAGCAATGAGAGAACCGCGGGCAGAGGCGGCGTAGGCGCTGTTTTCGGCGACAAAAAGCTCAAAGCTGTAACCGCCTTCGGCACCAAACTGCCGAAAATCGCGAAAGAAGAAAAGCTCAGGGAACTGAATAAAAAATGGACCAAACTCCTGCATACTCATCCCCTTACGGGCAGACAGCTTCCGAAACTCGGCAGCGCGGGTCTGGTCGCCCCTATGCAGGCGCATTCAATACTCGCCACAAAGAATTTTTCGGCGGGCAGATTTGACGGATTTGAAAAGGTTTCCGGCGAGGAACTTGCCGAAAATCATCTTGTTTCAAACGCCGCCTGCACGGGCTGTGTCATCCGCTGCGCGAGAAAAGTTGTTGTTAACGGCAAAGTTGTGAAAGGTCCCGAACTTGAAACACTCGGTCTTTTCGGCCCCAACATTTTAAATGACGATATAGAAAAAATCCTCAAATGGAATTACGAACTTGACGAGCTCGGTATGGACGCCATCTCCTGCGCGGGCTCAATCGCTTTCGCCATGGAACTTGCCGAAAAGGGCGTTCACGATTTCGGAGTTCATTTCGGCGAAACGGACAATATCTCGCAGATGTTCGAGGATATCGCATACCGCAGAGGCGAGGGCAACGATATAGCCGACGGCTCAAAGCGGATGAGTGACAAATACGGCGGAAAAGAATACGCCATAAACGCAAAGGGTATGGAACTCGCGGCTTACGAACCGCGCCACGCGGTCGGTCAGGGCCTCGGTTACGCCACAGCAAACAGAGGCGGCTGCCACCTCAACGCGGGATATATGGTTGTTGTGGAAGGTCTCGGTCTTGATGTAAATTCCCTTACTCCCCACGGCAAGGCGGCGCTTGCCATTATGTTCCAGAATCTTATGGAATCCGTCTCCGCTGGCGGTAGCTGTATGTTTACAAGCTACGCAGTTCTGCCCGGCTTCCTGATTGCAAAGCCGAATATGCTTCTTACCAAGATTATTCTCGGAGCGTTTCCGTATGTAGGTCCCGTTGTAAATCTGCTGAGCCACTTCACCAAGGTTCCTCAGATAAATATTCCTCTTCTCCCCCACGCGATTGCCGTCAAACTTGCCACGGGTATGAAATCCAATATGGCAAAATACCTCACCTGGGGCGCTTACGGCTGGAACGCGGAGCGTATGTCAAATGTTATTCTCGGTCAGAAGGCGGGGGCTGACAAACTCCCGAAGCGCCTGACGGATGAACTGCAGGATCCCGACAATCCCAAAACAAAGGTTCCGCTTGAACAGATGAAAAAAGTTTTCTACCGCGCAAGAGGATGGAAGGACGGAATTCCGACCTGGCACCGTCTTAAAACTCTCGGCATAAAGATAGACAAATCCGTTTATGACGCCGCGGTCGCAGCCGCGTACAAACCGGAGGAGGCGTGATTATGGCAAAGGTAAATGTGAAACTTTTCGGAGTTTACAGGGTTGATACCCATATTTCCGACATTGAAATCGAAGCCGAAAAACTCTCGGATCTGCTTGAGGAACTCAACAAAATAGCCGTAGGCGAGCACAAGAGCAGCATCTCGTTTTCAGACGCTTCGGTGTTCATCAACGGCACCAACTGCAAAAAGAAAAAGTTTAAACTCAGCGACGGAGACGAAGTGTGGATTCTCTCCCCCGCGTCGGGAGGTTGATTATGGCTTTCAGAATTGACGAAAATGTGTGCGTAGGCTGCGGCGGATGCGCTTTCACCTGCCTTTTCGGGGCGATAAGCGCGGCAAACGACGACCTGTCTCTCTACGCGATTGATGAAACAAAATGCGTTGAGTGCTCACAGTGCTCGCATGTGTGCCCGGTCAGCGCGATAAGCGCTCCCGAGGGCTATAAACCGATTAAAAAGGTTACGATTACCGCCGAAAAATGCAAGGGCTGTTCGCTGTGCAGCAGAGTATGCAAGGCGGGCGCTCCCGCAGGCAAAATCAAAGAGCCGTTTGAAATCAATCAGGAAAAATGCTTCAAATGCGGCGTCTGCGCCTCAAAATGCAAATTTGAAGCGATAGAGGTTGAATACGAATAAAACAAAATGAAGTTCACCCCTATCTATGAGCAAGCGTATGCCCGATGAAACAGAAGTTAAACTTACGCATATCTTTGTCTGAAGTGTTTGTCCGTGATTGCTTGTATATGTATGGATTATTATGAAACCGGAATCGGAAAGACATTAAAACTTTTTGAGAGACATTTCGGCCAAACTGAATATGGCTGAAACATAATAAAATCAAGGGATCTGAGGTTTTGCCTCGGATCCCTTTTTGCGTTTTCAACTGATTGCATTTCCGCCGCAGGGCGGGATGAGGTCATCCCGCCGCCAAACCATTTCATAATTCATTTATCCATGTAGGGCACGGATTCTTCCGTGCCGCTTATGTTTAATGAGCAATGAGTAAGGAGAAATGAGCAATTAAGGGGCTTCGCCGATTATAATCGTAGGGAACGCGGTTCCGCGTTCCGGGCAAAACGGAGTTTTGCGTCGTAGGGGCGGATATCATCCGCCCGCCAAGCCACCGCAAACCTGATTGTCAATGTAGGGCACGGATTCTTCCGTGCCGTTTTTATTAATAAGCAGTGAGCAAGGAGAAATGAGCAGTTAAGGGGCGCGAGCGCCGATTATATAACGTAGGGGCGGATATCATCCGCCCGCAACAAGGACGTCCGTGAGGACAAAAAATAAAGCAGACTCCTTCAGTCTTGTTCGCCAC
>JAEERC010000008.1 GCA_016285645.1 Clostridiaceae bacterium
CTAAACTTTGCGTGTTTTGGGCAGAAAGAATTTTATGATTATATTTCTGAATTTAATATTTTAAATCCCGAATTCGAAAAAGCTCTTTCCGAATGGATTAAAAAGCTCAGAAACACATTTTCATCAATTGTGCCAAAACGTCTTGATTCACAGATTAATCAGTGGGTCGCGTATTATGCAACCCAACTCGTCGGATCTGTTATTGAAGAACTTATTCAGCGTGACGTTCTTGAAAGGCCTTTATTTGACAGACCTTTAACAAACGGAGTTTTTTATGTGGAAGGTGATTATGTTAATACCATTTAATTTTAAAAAGTATTCATAAATATCAAAGGGTACGGAGAATTAGTTGTTCTCCGCACCCTTAAAAATGTAAGAAATATTATGTTTTGTAATTGAGTTCTTTTTTAGAGATTTCTTTTACAGCCCAATTAGTTATTTCATAATATCAATTATTTCCCGGAATTCAGGTGTTGCTTTGAATTCATCTGACAGCGGATAATCGTTCGTCATACGGTTTGTCATTTGCTTGCAGACGCTTGTATCAAGAAAAACGGCAATATCCTCCTGTTTATTTATGGTCGTGCCTTTAAACAATAATGCGGTGCGTTCCGTGATATTCGGCATTTCATCAAAATATTTTGCAAGTTCGGCGCACTTTTTCAGGTTTTCAAGCGCTTTTTTATCATTGCCGAGCTTGTGATAATACTGCCCGAGATAGCCGTAATTATATATTGCCACTCGCCAACATACACCATAGTTTCCGTCTGTATAAACGAGGTCAAATATTCTAACCGTAAGCTCCAACGCCTCAACAGCTCTTTGAATCTGGTCTTCGGTGGGTTCAACTCCCGTTAACATATAGCTGCGCAAAAAATGAGAAATGGTATTGTTAAAGTAATACATCAGTTTGTCAAACAGGTTTTGACAGCCCTTTTCAACTTTTTCAACATCCGGCGGCATATAACTCATCAGGTATTCTTTTGAATCGGGAATTGCGGGCATTTCCTCAATAAGGTTGTACATATCCCGTTCGGTTACTCCGCTGTTTTCCACCCGTATGAGCGGCTTAAAGTAATGAATCATAAGGTTTTTGGCATACATTCTTATAGCGTCATTGGTGCAGTAATTCTGTATTTTGTCATAAATCGTAAAGATTTCCTTTTTGTTTTTCAGGTAATCGCCGGCATCAACATTATCGTTTATGAGCGAATGCATATAACGAACAAGTATGCGAAAATCGGAGGGATATTTATGATAAGCTTCTGCCATAAATGACAGCGAACCATCGCTCCCTTTATACTTGCCGTTATCAAATTTGTCAACGATTTCAAGGATTTCTTCTTCATTTTTCGCCTTGTCAACTCCGAACAGTTCATCTATAGTGATACCAAAATAATTTGCTATTGACGGTATCATTTCCATATCGGGATACCCGCCGTTTGCTTCCCACCGTGACACCGCCTGCGAAGTAACGCCGATTGCCCCTGCAAGATCTTCCTGCGTGCGCCCGTCACGTCGCCGGAGTTCGCGTATTCTTTTTCCTAATTCAAGCTGCATAATTGCACCTCCTATTTTTATCACCGGTGTAATTACATCATAGCACGAATTATCGGGAAAGCAATAATCAATTCATTGTTTCAAATCCAAGCGATTGTTGAATTTCTGCTATTCCATTTATGTTAGGCAATAAATTTTTCTTTCGCGGAAATGATTGTTTGAACGGAAGATTATTATCTCTTCCAATAGCAGAGTCAAAAGAATAGCCGCAATTCCTTGTTAATTAAGGAATTACGGCAATTGTGGTATGAGATATAACCACGATTTACTCCAAAAATGAAAAGAGCCGTGGCGAAGGCCTCGGCTCAATTCGCTATTGATTATTACTTGTTTTGGGATTATAAGTTTTTAATCATTGTTTTCCAATTTACTGTCAAGTTCCGGATTTCCGCAAGGCACACCCTCGTTATGCATGGCTATTTCGAGCCAATCGGGATCAGAAAATACTTCTTCGTTATTATCATTATTATCGCTGTTTCCTGTCGGCACACACATACGGTTTGTAATATAGTTTCCGTTGGCATCAAACACCAACTCGCACCAACCGTAATTCCCGGCGTCGCCGCCGATAAATAGCACCGATTTACCGTTTTGGCGTGTGATTTCAAATCTGAAATAGTTATTCCCGCCGACTTTGTCGGTAATATCGGCTTTGCTGCCGTCATAAACAAAATACAGTTTACCGTCTTCGACAGTGAAAAAGTCCTCTTCAACGGGTGACTCTTCGATTGACACCGCCGTGTAATCTTCTCCTTCGGTCATTTCACCTTTTGTGCCGTCAAAGAAAGTAAATACAACAAACTTGTTGATTGTATTACTCGCGAAAGTTCTGACCTGAGGAAAGCAGAACATAAGAGCTATTATCGCTGCCGCAGAAACGGCAATTTTCAATATTCTGTTTTCAGGTTTGGATACGGTTTTGTTGTTTTGAATTTTTTCTTTGATTAAATCAAAATCGGTCTTGTCCATTTTAATCTCACTGATTTTTTCGTTATAAAATCTCTTCATAGCTATACTCCTTTAATGCTTCTCTGAGCATTTCTTTTGCTCTTGTCAGCCGCATTGAAACACATGAAACCGACAGTTTCAGGATTTTTGCTGTTTCTTTCACGCTCAGTTCTTCGTAATAATGAAGGTGAATAACGATTCTGTAATTCTCGGGAATTTTTTTCAGCGCCGCTGTAAGTTCGTTATCCTTAAAATCATCTTCGTATGCTTCGGCGCTTGAGGGCAATTCGTCAAACGAAATAACAGCAGAATGGTTTTTTGATTTAAGAAGGTCTTTGCAGTTGTTTGCCGCCATTTTGAGAATATAGCTTTTTTCTTTACCCTCTGTTATTCTGATATTGCTTTTCAGCAGTTTCAGAAAAACTTCGTGGACAACATCCTGAGCATCACTGTAGGAATATAAATAAGAATAAGCGAACCTGAATATATCCTGCGCGTACTTTTCATACAGTTTTAAAACCACATCATTATTCACCGGTTCACCTCCTTTGCATTGCCGGCCTGATTTGAGATCTCAATAATAAGACGATTTACATTGACAATTATACACATTTTCAGATAAAAAATATCGTTCACAAAAAAGAATAAAACGAACGATAACGCGAACGCAAATATTTACGGTTGCATTTGCGTTCATAATGTGGTATTATATGAACGCAAAACAGATTGGAGTGTGAATAATGAAAGAGTCAAATGTTTTAGAATATAAAGAAAAAATCACCAATACATTTCTTAAAACAGTCAGTGCATTCGCGAATTTCGGAACGGGAGAAATAAAGTTCGGAATTACCGATTCCGGCAAGCCGGTTGGAGTTAATGAACCTAAGTCTGCCTGCCTGGATATTGAAAACAAAATAAACGACAGTATTTCCCCTAAGCCGAGATATACGCTTTCGGTTAACAGTAATAACATTATTACCCTGACAGTATACGAAGGACTTAATAAACCATATTTATATAAATCAAAAGCTTATATCAGAAACGATACATCTACTGTTGAGGTTGATGCTGTTGAACTGAGACGGCTTTTGCTTGAAGGCCAGAATAAATCATTTGAAGATCTGCCTTCAAAGACTCAAAATCTAAAATTCAGTGTACTTGAGCAAAAGCTGAAAGAGCAGATATCCATTAAAAAACTTGATGAAAACATATTGAAAACCCTTGAATTGTATTCTGATGATGAAGGTTATAATATTGCCGGTGAGATCCTTGCGGACAAAAACAGCTTTCCTGGAATTGACATTGTGCGCTTCGGTGAAAGCATTGATATCATTATGGATAGAAAACTCTGTGAAAAAACATCCTGCCTTGCCCAATTTGATGTTGCCTGTGAAATGTTCAAAAAGTATTATCAGTATGAAATAATTGATGGTATGCTAAGAACGGAAAAAGAACTTATCCCCGAAAAAGCATTCAGAGAAGCTGTCGTTAATGCTATAGTTCACAGAACATGGGATGTAAACGCAAATATCAGAGTCTCTATGTTCAAGGATAGAATCGAAATCGTTTCTCCCGGCGGTTTGCCTCATGGAATAACAAAAGAAGAATACCTCGCAGGTAAGCTTTCAATTTTAAGAAATCCGATTATCGGTAATGTGTTTTTCCGGCTTCATCAGATTGAACGGTTCGGAACCGGAGTCAAAAGAATAAACGAAGCTTACACCGACAGCGAAATAAAACCAAGGTTTGAAGTGTCAGATAATACAATCAGTGTAATTTTGCCTACTGTTGAAAAAGAAATACCTTTAAATGAAGATGAAAAAACGATATACACATTTTTGAAAAACAATATTGCCCTTTCGAGTTCTGAAATAGCTGAAGGATGCGGGTTCGGAAAAACAAAAACCGTCAGCATTTTAAAGAATCTTGTCAAAAACGGCTATATTAAAACAACAGGAAATGGTAGAGGAATCAAATACATTTGTGATTAAGAGAAATCAGGTGAAACGATGAACGCAGTAATCTATGCCCGATATTCATCCGACAATCAGCGCGAAGAATCTATTGAAGGTCAGATAAGGGAATGCACCGAATTCGCAGAAAAGAATGATATGGTAGTAATTGAACACTATATCGACCGCGCTTTTTCAGCAAAAACCGATGACAGGCCCGATTTTCAACGGATGATAAAGGACAGTGAAAAGCATAAATTTGAAGTCGTAATTGTTTGGAAGCTTGACCGCTTTGCGCGTAACAGGTATGACAGTGCGAATAACAAAAGAATACTTCGTAAGAATGGTGTAAAGGTAGTTTCGGCAACCGAGCAGATTGCAGATGGCTCTGTCGGAATACTCATGGAATCAATTCTTGAAGGTTACGCTGAATTCTATTCTGCAGAGCTTTCGGAAAAGATACGCAGAGGTCAGACCGAAAACGCACTCAAAGGCAAAACCAACGGCGGCGGTGTTCCTTTCGGATATGTGCTCAATTCAGAGCAGCGTCTTGCCATTAATCCCACAACGGCACCGATTGTTCTTGAAATATTCCAAAGATATGCAAACGGAGAAACCAAAAAGGAAATAGCTGCGGATTTATCCAACAGAGGAATAAAGACAAAATCAGGCAACAGTTTTGTTCCGAACAGCTTCAATAAAATACTCTCTAACCGAAAATACATCGGCGAATTCAAATACAAAGATATCGTTTTACCCAACATTGTTCCTGCAATTGTTCCCCTGGAATTATTTGAAACAGTTCAAAAGCGCCTGGAGAAAAACCATCGAGCGCCCGGAAGATTCAAAGCAAAGGAAGAATACTTACTTACCACAAAACTGTTCTGCGGAAAATGCGAGAGCATGATGGTGGGCGAAAGCGGAACAGGAAAATCCGGAGCAAAGCATTATTACTATAAGTGCGCAAGTGCAAAGCGTAAACGCGGATGCGATAAAAAAGCTATCAAAAAGGATTATATCGAAAATCTTGTTGTAAAAGAAACAACAGAAAAAATTCTGCGCGATGATGTGATTGAGCGTATTGCCGATGAGATAATGAGTATACAAGGTCAGCCCAATCCAACACTGCTTGCTTTGCAAAAGCAGCTGGAAGAGACAAATAAAGGAATTGAAAATTTCCTGAAGGCAATCCAACAGGGAATTATAACCGAGTCAACCAAACAGCGCCTTGATGAACTTGAAAAAGAGAAGGCTGAATTACAGATTGCTATACAAAAAGAGGAACTGTCAAAGTCCCTCTTAACCAAAGACGGTATTATTCAATACATTAACAAATTCAAATACGGAGATAAAGATTCGATAGAGTATAAGCGAAACATCATTGACAATTTTGTGAATGCCGTTTATGTATTTGACGATTACCTGATTATAATATTCAACTGTAAGGCCGGTACAAAGCGCGTCAGACTTTCAACGGCAAGTGAATTAAGCGGTTCGGATGTGGATACCCAGAGTCCACCAAAAAAACAGTCCGTCCAAAAGGACGGGCTGTTTTTGTTTTGGTTTATATATGGGGGTCGGCAAAACCGACCTCTTTTAACATCTTAAAAGCCGTCCTTTCGGACGGCTTTGAGTGTTTATTGATTTACACGAGATTCTGTTTCATAAGGAAAATGAAGGCTTCCTTTGCTCTCTCCTTGGTGCAGTTAATGCTGCCCTGGAACATTTCGGGCTTGCCGCCGCCCCTGCCCTGAAGTGCGTCGTTGAGCGCCTCGCCGAGGGCGCGCACATCCTTTGTGCGGCTGCCTATGCAGTATTTCACCTCGCCCTTGTCGTCGGCGAAGACCGCCCCTATAACCGCCTTGTCGCATATCATATCGCAGTATTTCTGCGCGGCTTTTGAGTCGCCCTCAATGCAGTCGGCAAAGTATTCCGTGCCCTCTTCGATGTTCTCACAGCGCATTTCGTTTATCTTCATACGCAGTTCGTTGATGGTCGCCTTGCGAGCGTCCGCCTTGGCGAGCAGATGCTCAATGGCGGCCGGTACCTCCTCGGGTTTCGCGGCAAGCAACGCCCCCGCCGCGCGCAGGCTTTTGTTCACGGCGTTGTAGTCATCGAGCGCTCTCGCCCCCGCGTGGAGATAAATGCGCACGCCGCTTTTGTAGTTCTGCATCGCCACTGCTTTAACCATGCCGATCTCGCCCGTATAGTGAACGTGAGTGCCGCAGCAGGCGCAAAGGTCGGCGTCCTCTATCCTTATGAGACGAAGTTTGCCGTCAACCTCTTTTTTGCTGCGGAAATCGTATTTTTCTATCTCGTCGTCGTTCGGGTAAATCGCTTCGATTTCAATGTTGTTCCAGATTGCCTCGTTCGCGAGCCGCTCCGCCTGAGCGAGTATTTCCTCGCTTACAACGCCGTTGAAATCAACGGTCACGGTGTTTTCGCCCATGTGGAAGCCGACATTGTCAAAGCCCGTGAGCTGGTGGATATAGCCCGAAAAAATGTGTTCGCCCGAATGCAGCTGCATATTGAGAAATCTGCGCTCAAAATCGATTGAGCAGCCCACATCCTCGCCCGGAGCGAAGCGCTCGGAACAGCGGTGATAAATTTCGCCGTCGCGCTCCTGCACATCAAACACACGGGCGGAGTTTATGAAGCCCACATCCGCGGGCTGGCCGCCGCCTTCGGGGAAAAACGCGGTTTTGTCGAGCACCACCTCATAGGCGCCGTCAACTTCCTTGCAGGAAACGACCGTGGCGCTGAATTCGGACATATATGCATCGTAATAATAAAGTCTCTGTGTCATAATTCACCTCAACATTTGAGCAGTTTACCACATAATTACGGAATATGCAACTGAAAAATGCCGGGATTTTGCCGTCTTTATTATAATATATAATTATTAAGAAAATATTAATTTCCCGTGATAAGTTGAAAAAATACAGTTTTGATTGTATAATCACTTATTGTATAATGCGAATTTATGCGCAAAGGAGTAAAAAAATGAATCTTAAACGCATAACGGCTTTTGTGATGGTGCTGATTATGACCGTAACCGCGGCGTTCATCCCCTCACAGGCAGTCACGAAGGCTCCCGAGGCAAACCCCGTTGAAACACTTGAGGAAAACGGGACGCCCACTTTCACAACAGCCGATTTTCTTAAAATTATGAATATTATGAACACCGTCACCGGTATTCTCACCGGGCGCGCTTTCATTCCCGTAACCGAAATAAAACTCACGGTTGACGAAACGATAACCTCATACTGCGACTATCTGGTTGAGAATTCTGGGCTTGATGTTGTGGCTCTGCTCAGAGCGTTCAAGGATATGAACTTCCCGCTTGAACAGATTACCACTGTCGCCCACATTGACACAGCCGCCCTTCGCGACAAAATGATTGAGCGCTCCTATGAGCTGCGCGATGAGGGCAACCAGCTGCTCGCATACGGCCTGTTTATGCTCGGTGTTTACATCAGCACCATTGAAACCTGCGACGTGAACGCCGTGCCCACGGAATATGAGAATGTGGACGAGGTTGTGCTTTTTGTAAAATTCACCGACGGCACATCCTGCGAGATGCACCCGAGCATCTGGATAAACTCCGAGACGGGCGAGGCGTACAGCCTCAACGGCAGGGGTATTGTAAACACCGGCTTCAACTTCAACATTCAGAAACTTCTTGTCTACGCCCCGATGAACTGCTGGATGAGAGATTTCGGTTTCACAATGCTTTACGATATCAACTGCTATATCATGCCTATGTGGAACTACATCACCCGCCGCTTCAAGTTCAATTATGACGACAGGCAGTGGCAGATTCAGATATGGAAGGGCAACTACCTTATAACAAACGGCGGCGAGGTCGGCATTTACAACCGCAGCAAATACGCCATAGGCACGTTCTACAACTGTGTAAACGATGAAGAGCGTATGGTTATGAGCCTCAAGGTTTCGCACGGTGACGAGGTGCTCGTTGACATTGAGCCGACACTCCACTGGTGGGTAAACGGCTTCCAGATGCACAAGCGGATGTTCCTGCCGCAGAGTCTCACGCTTGAAAGCACAATCACCTTCCCGAACGAGACAATGCGCGACGCCTTCACGGCGTCGGTCGCGAAGGAATACCACCACGATGTAACATATACCGTTGACGGCCTCGATGTCAGCATTGTGTGGTAAATATAGATTTAAATACGATAAAAAAACGGATCGGGTTACGGTCCGTTTTTGTTTTAGCAGGCACGATTTATTCCGTGCCTTTTTCTTTTTCGGACTGACATTTGCTCTTCTTTTTGTCCGCTCGCGCCGAAAAAATATCCGTTCGCGAAACAAATCATATTCCGCCTCTTTTTCGTGTTATTGTTTGTCTGCAATCAAACAAAACAAAAAACTAATTACGAAAGGGAGAATGAATTATGATGATTTTCAGTTTTGTTTTCACGGTTGCGGCAGTTGCCGCAGCAGGCATTGCAATTTGCAGTTCGGACGAATCCGACAAGGCGGCAAGAGCCCTTGCGGATATGAGCACCGCTTCACGGTGCTGAGAAAGAAAGGAGGTATTAATGGTGAAAAACCTCATAAAAAAATCAATAGCACTGGCACTTGTAATCCTGACTCTTTTTTCAACTGCAAGCATATCATCAATTGATTTAGACTTTTTTAGAGTTAAAACTTTTGCGAGCACATCGACTCCATATTATAATTGGAAACAATACGATTCACAATGGGGTAATAAAACAATTGGCACAAAAACTATAAGTCAAATCGGATGTGCAGCAACATCAATCGCTATGTTGATTGTTCACTCCGGACTTAAAAACGAATCAAATTTCGATCCCGGAACTTTCGTATCTTCAATGAAAAATGTTGGTGGCTTTAAGAACAACGATATTATTTGGGGCAAAGTCGGCTCAGCTGTTCCAGGATTTGAATATTATACATCATATACTTTTTCTGATAAAACATCTTACAGCAATAAGGTCGCTAAAATAAAATCATATGTTGACAATGGTTATTATGTCGTTGTAACCGTTAACAATTATGGTCACTATGTCGCCGTATACGGAGCAACAGATTCAAAAGTAACCATGATGGATCCCAACACTTATTCCTCAGATCTTTCATACTATTACAATTCCGGAATAGTTAATTTGAGGGTATATAGTTCCTCAGGAAACGGTTATGATGGGGGAAGCGGTTATGTTGAACCGGATGCCTCTTCGTTATCATTAAGCGGAGCATCTATTCCTTCCTCCATTTCACGAGGATCCGGTTTTACCGTAAAAGGAACAGTTTCATCCAACTATAATCTTGAATGGGTATATGCCGCGATCAATTCTTCAGACGGCACTCCGTTATATATTTCTTCAGCATCCCCTTACACCAAATCATATAATCTGAATAATTTTGACAGCGCTTTAAAATTCGGAGCTCTCGGCGTCGGAACATATACATACCATATCGAAGCAACAGATGTTTCCGGAAATTTCAAAGTGTTGAACTCTACAACATTTACGGTTACCGGGAAAACCGAGGATGATATTTCATCTTCATCATCGCTTTCATTAAACTCATACAATTATCCGCGGCAATTAACTAAGGGCTCCTCATTTTATTGTAAGGGTATAGTTAATTCAACTTATCCTTTGGAATGGGTTGCGGCATACATCAAAAACTCTTCCGGAAATGTAGTATATATCGGTTCTGCAAGTCCCTATACAAAGAGTTATGATATCAGCACAACCATCGATGCCGCTCTGAAGTTTCCTTATTTATCAGCCGGTGATTACACATATTTTGTTGAAGCAACCGATAACAAGCATCATTATGAAATGCTGTTAAATCAGTCGTTTACCGTAGAACAGAACGGTGAATGGAACATAAGTTTCCCCGGCATTCCGGAAACGCTTCCTTACGGTTATGACTATGACATTTCCGGAACTATTACGGCACCCAGACCGTTTGAGTATGTTTGTGTTTTCTTCTACAATTACTCAACAGGAAAACAGGAACAAGTTTATATGGTCGACCCCGGAACATCATCATATAACCTTGCAAACTTTAATGAAAAAATACATTTTGAAAACCTTTCTCCGGGAACTTACAGTTTTCAGGTTGAAGCAACAGATTACGATCATGTGTTTAAAGTTCTGTCTCAAGGCACATTTACAATCGCTTCACCCTCTTCAATCAATTATAATGCAAACGGGGGAACTGGAGCTCCTTCAAGCCAGTCAAAGCCTTACGGAAAAGATATAACATTAAGCAGCAGCAAGCCCACCAAGTCATATTACTTAATATACGACCTCGATGGCGGAAGCGCAAACAATATAAATACATCTGTAACAGCAAACTGCACATTCATTAACTGGATAAACGCAAAAACTGGCGCAACATATGCACCGGGCACGGTATACCATGAGGCTGAAGGTGCCGATCTGATAGCCCAGTGGAAAAACCCGACGGTAGAGTTGTTTACTCCCACCAAAGAGGGATATGTATTTAAAGGTTGGTATGATTATAATAATGCAACAGCGGTTACAGGTTCAACCTATGAACTGCAATCAAACACCACCTTAACTGCCGTCTGGGCTGATGAAACAAATCCCGCTGTTTCATATTCCTCAACTAATAACACTTCTGCTGTTCAAACATTAACTCTTTCTCTTTCTGATAATGTCGGTATCGACGGTTTTTATTGGGGAACAAGTCAAAACTATTTAGAAAACGCATATACTTCAATTGAATCGTCTCCTAAAAGCGCAACGGAAAAAATAAATATTAATAACAATGGCAAGTATTATCTTACTGTCATTGATACATACGGAAACATTTTTAATAAAAATTTCTCGTATTATAAAACTGTTTATAGTGCAAACGGCGGAACAACTCCTGTAAACAGCGTATTGACCTTATCCGGCAAATCCTTCACCCTGCCGAAGCCGGAAAAATCCGGCTATATCTGCACGAGATGGAACACAAAGGCGGACGGTTCAGGCACAGCTTATGCTGTAGGCGCAAAGTACACCGCGACTAACAATGTAACTCTTTATGCGCAGTGGACGGAAGACACCGTTTCGGGCATAAAAGTTAAGTCCGAACCGACAAAACTCATCTACTTTAAGGGTGAAACACTCGACACAACCGGTCTTGTTGTTGCCGCAACCTATGTCAGCGATAAAACCGAAAATATTTCAAGCGGCTTCACCTGCAGCCCGACAAAACTCAACTCAACCGGCACTCAGACAATCACCGTCAGCTACATGGGATTTACAACAGATTTTGAAATCACCGTAAAGCCGTTGACAGTAACCGGTATCGCAATCAGAACGACTCCCGCCAAAACAGATTACTATGTCGGTGACGCTCTCAACACATCGGGTCTTACCTTAACAGTGTTCTATGACAACGGCAGCCAGAAAGCAATTAGCAGCGGCTTTAACTGCACCCCGATGACATTCAGCACCGTCGGCACACAGACAATCACCGTTACTTACGGCGGAAGCATCGCGACATTCGCCGTAAATGTTTCGGCTGTTCCCGCGGCGAGTCACACCATAACATTCGTTGTTGACGGCAGAACTTACTCAACGGCGGTCTATAAGACCGGCGAAGGAATACAGCTTCCCACCGAACCCGTCAAACCCGGATATAAATTCCGCAACTGGAATCCCCTGGTTCCCGCATCCATGCCCGATGAAGACATAACCGTTGAGGCGGTATTCAACCCGATTAAATACAACGCAGTATTTACGGCAGACTCAACGACCGTGGCGGTTATTCCTTACACAGTCGAAACCCTCAGCATAACCGAACCCGCCGTACCGAGCAAAAACGGATATAACGGCAAGTGGAGCGCATATTCGCTCGATGAGGGCGGAGTAACCGTATATGCTGTTTACACGCCCAAAACATTTACCGTTCCGGTTGTTGCCGACGGCAGAAAAATAGCGGAAGCAACTTACACATACGGCGACACGGAACTTGTAAACCTGCCCGCCGTTCCCGAAAAAGCCGGATACACCGGCAAGTGGGAATACAATCTTACCTCTGACGGCGCTCAGGCAAATGCGATCTATACCGCTGTTACATACTACGCGACATTTACCGCGGACGGTCGGAAAGTCGGCGAGAGGATACCCTTCACTGTTGAAACCCGCAGCATTAACGAACCCGATGTTCCCTCAAAGAGCGGCTATACCGGCAGATGGAACGCTTACACTCTTGCGGCAAACGACATCACGGTAACCGCGGTTTACGAGTTAATCAACACTCCCGCCGAACCTTCAGGAAGATCTGCGACCGTATCAATCAGAAACTTCAGGTCAACTGTTACCGAGGATTATAAATCCACCCTGACATTCACGGCTGTAACATCGGATATTCCCGAAGGCGCGACAATTCACTGGATTATAAACGGCAAGGATATGGGCACGGGCGAAACCTACACCGTTGAAAGAGCAACCTCAGATTATAATGTTCAGATTAAGGTTGTAGGCGCCGACGGCAGCACAGTTGCCGAGTCCGAAACCGAAACCGTCAAAATCAGATCCGGTTTCCTTGAAATGCTTATAGCATTCTTCAGACAGCTGCTCGGTTCCTTACCGGAAAACAAGCAGTAATGTTCTCCCTTCCCCTTCACGGGTCTGCCGAACGGCAGACCCGTGATTTGTTTAAAATTGTCTTCTCTTTCTCCGTTACACTCCCCTTTGTAAATATTCACAATAAAAAATTCAATAAAAACCACTATTTTTTTAATTTTTATATAGCATTACACAATATATGGTGTTATAATATATTTTGTATTTTTGGAAATAACAATATCTGTTATCCGGAGGGTTTGGAATGCGAAACGACGAGGGGCTTATAATCGGCAGGAACGCCGTGTCGGAAGCGCTTAAAAGCGGGCGCGAGATTGACACGCTTCTCGTGGCGAAGGGCGAGCGCGACAAGGTCGCCTCACGGCTCATAGCCGCCTGCCGTGACAGGGGTGTTGTTGTTAAAGAGGTCGATTCCCGCAAGCTGGACAGCATAAGCGCGGGCGCGAACCATCAGGGAGTGTGCGCCTACGCCGCGGTTCACGGGTATTCAAGTATTGAGGATATGCTCGCCCTCGCGGAAGAAAAGGGCGAAAAACCGTTTATAATAGTCTGTGACGAAATTGAGGACCCGCACAATTTGGGCGCCATAATCCGCACGGCGGACGCCTGCGGGGCGCACGGGGTCATAATCCCGAAAAGGCGCGGCGTCACCCTCACATACGCCGTGGGCAAGGTGAGCGCGGGCGCTCTCGAATATGTGCCCGTGGCGAGAGTGGCGAATCTCGCGGCAACTCTTGACGATTTAAAGGAAAAGGGCTTCTGGGTCTACGGCGCCGATATGGACGGCACGCCCTGGAACGAGCAGGATTATTCGGGCGCCGTCGCCCTGGTAATCGGCTCGGAGGGGAAGGGAATCAGCCGCCTTGTAAAAGAAAAATGCGATTTTATCGTTTCACTGCCCATGAAGGGGCATATAAACTCCCTCAACGCCTCGGTCGCGGCGGGGATTCTTATGTATGAAGTTGTAAGGAGCAGGTGATTGATATGAGTGACAATTTACTTAACAGCAACGACCTTGACGCTCTGCTTGCGGAAATCAAGGGCTATTCCGTGCCCGGAACCTCGCCCGCGCAGGAGAGCGTGAGCGCCGCCACGCCGAAGGACTGGTCGCTCGACGACATCGACGCCCTGCTCGCGGATCTCGACTCGCCCTTTGAGGAAAAGCCCGCGAAGGAGCCGAAACCCGAGCCCGAGCCGGAACCGGAAAAGGAGTATGTCGCAAAAGAACTGGCTCAGTTCCCTCACGAGGACACGCCCGTTGACACCTTTTTCCGCACGGACGCGAAACCCGCTCCCGTCCAGATAGAAAAGGAACCGGAACCCGAGCCGGAGCCCGGGGAAAAGGCGGAGGAGCCCGCCCTGCTCTATGAGAGCGAGATGAGCGAGGATGAGATAAACAGTCTGGTGTTCTCGCTTTTCGGCGGCTTTGACCCCTCGGCTGAAACCGCGCCCGAAGAAAAGGCGCAGGAAGAGCCCTCCGAAACGCAGGCGCAGGCACCCGCGATCTCCGACGCCCCGGTAAATACGGCTGAGCCGCAAAAGGAAGTGGAAAAGGAAGAGGATGTTTTTGACAACATCTTTCCGCCCGCTCCCGAGGCCGCACCTCCCGCTCCCGTAAACAGTACCGAAGCCCCCGCGGCAGAGGAAACGGAACCCGATGAAGAAAAGCCGATGGGCGAAATACGCGAGTTTTCGCGCTCGAAGGCGAACGCCCGCAGACTCGCCGGCTTTGTTATAAATGAACAGACTCCCGAGCCCGAGGAGGAAGAGGAGGAAGACACCGACAGAATCCCCGACTACGACCCTCTCGCGCAGTATATGGCGATGCAGAAGGAGAGCGAGCAGGCGGGTATGCTCACGGACGAAAACCGTGAAAGCTTCATAAACCCCATGCAGCTCGAGCACACTGCGGAGATTGACAACGACTTTCTCGAGCCGTTCGATAAGCCCGGCATAATCGTTAAAAAGAGCCAGTATCAGATGACCTCCGACCTTGACCCCCTGCCGACGGTTATTTCGGCGGACAAGGCAAAGGAGGACGCGCATACAAGAATAGCCGGCGAAAAGAAAGCGCCCGTCAGCGAGGAGCCCGTCAATGAGGAATTCCCCGGTCAGATAAAACTCTCCGGCTTCGATCCCCCGCCCGAAATGTCGCCCGCCGACAATCCGCAGGAGGAAATTGAGGCGAATCTCGCCGAAAACCGCAGAATAAAAGCCAAGGATTTCAAACTCGCCGCTTCACACCTCGCCGCCCTGGGCGATGACGAAATAGGCGAAATCGAGTTTGAGAATCTCGACGAACCCGAGAACAAAGACGCCCCGGAGCAGCAAAGCCCTCAGCCGCGCAAAAAGCCCTCCCGCGGCAGACGCCTCTACTCTCTTATCTCCTCGCTTCCCGAATACAACGAGCCCGCCGACCGCAGACGCGTTCACTCGGCGCTCAACGCGGCGTCCGTCATCAGTCTGAGGCAGGTTTTTGTTGACGCGCTGATCGAACTGGCGCTTATCATATTCAATGTTGTTCCCTATTTCGCCGAGAATTCGTCGGTATTCTGCAGAGGCGGAGTCGGCATCTATACGGCGAACGCCCTGCTTCTCATAGCGGCTATGGTCTTTAACGCGAAGATTATGCTTTCGGGCTTCAGATCTCTTGTTTCCGGCAGACCGGACGCGAGAAGCGCCGCGGCGATTACTGCCGCCCTCGCGTTCATTCACACCACGGTCACAGCCGCTGTTGAACTCAGTCAGAACGGCGAGGCACCCGTGTTCGCCACCCTCGGTGTGTTCGCTTTCGCCGCGGTCAGCCTTTCGGATTATTTCAACGCGAAACGCGCAATCAAGAATTTTGAACTGTGCGCCTACAAATATGAAAAGAAGCTCTACACCGTTCACGGCTTTGACAACGAGACGGAACTTCGCGAGCTCAGCCGCAACCTGATGCTCGAAAAGGCGGATATCCTCTATTCGTCCAAAACGGATTTCCCCGCCAATTTCCTTAAAAACTCCGAAAACTCAGCCGTCGAGACCAAGGCGGTTACGAGGATTCTTCCCATAGCCGGCATTTCCGCCGTAATCACTCTGATTGTCAGCGCGATTATTTCAAGGGACGCCATGGTTGCCGTGTCCGCGGGCTGCGGAGCCTTCTGTCTCGCCGCGCCGCTGTTTGCCGCCCTTGTGCCCGCCGTGGCTGTAAAATCGGCGAACTCCTCGCTCAACAGGTCGGGCGCCCTGCTCACGGGTCTCGATGTTGCCGAGGATTTCAGCGCGACAAACGCCGTTGTTATTGACAGCGCGGATATATTCAACCGCAAGAAGTGCCGTATGCACGGTATGGTCGATTTCAAGGAAATACGAATGGACGACCTGCTTGTTTACGCCGCCGCCCTCGTCATCAAATCGGGCGGTCCCCTGCGCGAGTGCTTTGAGAGCATAATCAGCGAGGATCACAACCTTCTGCCCACCGTGCGCGACCTTGTGTATGAGGAAAAACTCGGCATATCGGCAAGAATCCACTCGCAGAAGGTGCTGCTCGGCAACCGCGCCCTGCTTCAGAACCACAGCGTCAATGTTCCCGACAAGGCGCTTGAGGATAAATATACAAAAACGGGCAAGCGCGTGCTCTACCTCGCGGTGTGCGGCAAACTCGCCGCAATGTTCGTGGTAAGCTACGCCGTTGACCTCAAGCTGCGCTCAACCCTCGAAAAACTCGAGGACGCGGGTATAACCATTATGGTTCGCACAAATGACGTGAATGTCACCCAGGACCTTCTTTCAAGGGGCTTCGGCATTCCCAAGGAGGCGTTCTGCGTACTCGGAAGCGTCGCGGGCCGCCTGTTCGGCAACCGCCGTGATGAGGTAAGCCCGTTTGCCGATATCCGTATGGGTCACGACGGAACGGCTCATTCGATGCTCCGCGCCGTAACAGCCACCCTCGCCCTTCTCAAAAACGCCGAGTTCGGTGTGTTTGTGCAGATAGCCCTGAGCGTTATGAGTTTCGCGGTGTGCGCCATTCTCGCCGCCACGGCGAAGGTTCCCGGCGCAATCGCCTCTTTCCTTATTGCCTCGGTTCTCGGAACCGTTGCATACTTTACATCGGATTTCATAAACAGAAAGGATTGATTATATGAGTATCAGAATAGGCCTTTACGGCTACGGCAACCTCTCCAGAGGAGTGGAGTACGCGATTATGCAGAACCCCGACACCGAGCTTGCCGCGGTATTCACCCGCCGTGACCCTTCAACTGTAAAAACAATTACCGAAGGTGTTCCCGTTTACAAGTCGGAGCAAGCCCCCTCGCTTGCCGACAAAATCGATGTTATGATAGTCTGCGGCGGCAGCGCCACCGACCTGCCCGTACAGACTCCCGCGCTCGCGAAATATTTCAATGTTGTTGACAGTTTTGACACTCATGTAAGAATTGCCGAACATTTCAAAAACGTTGACGCCGCCGCCAAAGAGAGCGGCAAGGTCGGCGTTATATCCGTCGGCTGGGACCCGGGACTTTTCTCGGTAAACCACATCTACGGCGACGCCGTTCTGCCCGTGGGCAGAGATTACGCGTTCTGGGGCAGAGGCGTAAGCCAGGGCCATTCCGACGCCATCCGCCGCGTTGAGGGCGTAATTGACGCCAGGCAGTACACCGTTCCCGTTCCCGCGGCTCTCGACGCCGTAAGAAGCGGCTCAAATCCCGATCTCACCACCCGCCAGAAGCATACAAGAGAATGCTATGTTGTTGCCGCCGAAGGCGCCGACAAGGCGAGAATCGAAAAAGAGATAAAAGAGATGCCCAACTACTTCGCCGACTATGACACCACGGTAACCTTCATCACCGCCGAGGAGATGAAGCGCGACCACAGCGGTCTGCCCCACCAGGGCTTCGTGTTCCGCTGCGGCTCAATCGGCAGGGACGGCGCGGACAAGGCGATGATTGAATACCGCCTGACCCTCGACTCCAATCCCGAGTTCACCGCGAGCGTTCTTCTCGCCTACGCGAGAGCGGCTTACCGCCTCAACAAAGAGGGCTTCAAGGGCTGCAGAACCGTGCTCGACATAGCCCCCTCCTATCTCACCGCGAAAACAGGCGACGACCTCTTCGCCTATCTTCAGTAATATTAACCAATAAAATTACAGGGCTGTCCGGATTGAACAGCCCTGTTTTTATATGCATAAAAAAACGGCACGGAATAATCCGTGCCGCAGGTTTTTGATTAAACTCAGTCTGCCGAATAGGGAAGAAGCGCAAGGTGGCGTGCGCGCTTGATAGCTGTTGTGAGCTCTCTCTGATGAGCGGCGCAGGTGCCTGTTACACGGCGGGGGAGAATCTTCGCTCTCTCGGATGTGTACTTGCGGAGTTTGTCAACGTCTTTATAGTCTATGCTCTCTACCTTGTCAACGCAGAACGAGCAAACCTTTTTGTGACCTTTTCTTACAGGTCTTCTCTCTGTTTTTTCGGTTGCCATAACGGTTATCTCCTTTCGTAAGATGGAACGTGACGGTTATCAGAAAGGAAGGTCATCCTCAGTGGGAATCTCTTTGAAATCGTCGGTGTCGCCCGTCGAATATGAGGGTGCGGGCTGCGCCGCCGCTCTGATGTTTTCTTCCGTTCTGCCGCTGCCGTCACCTTTTGATTCGCAGAAACTGACATTGTCGGCAACTATTTCGACTGCCTTGCGTCTTATGCCGTTTTTGTCATCATAGGTTCTGGTCTGGATGTGGCCCTGAACTGCTATCATGGCGCCCTTGCGGAAATATTTTGTTACGAATTCCGCAGTCTGACCCCACGCAACACAGTCAAGCCAGTCTGTCTGGCGTTCCTCGCCCTGGCGGGCAAAAGAACGGTTGACTGCCACGGAAAAGGACGTTACACTTTTGCCTGTTGCCGTGGTTCTCAGTTCGGGATCTGCTGCCAACCTGCCCATTATAATTGCACAGTTAAGCATTGCATACTCTCCTTACTTTTTGATGTTGAGCGAACGGAGAACACCGTCAGTGATGTTCGCAACGCGCTCGAATTCCGCAGGGAAATCAGGCTCTGCCTGGTAATTGAAGAGAACATAGTAGCCCTCTGTCTCGTAATTGATGGGATAGGCAAGCTTGCGCTTTCCCCATTCATCAACACTTTCAAGAGTGGCTGCGTCTTCAATCATCTTCTGGAATTTCTCCTTGAGAGCGGTCGCCGCTTCGTCGCCGTTCTTTACCGAGAAAACCATCATGGTCTCGTAGCTGACTGCTGCCATTTAAAAGCACCTCCTTCTGGTCATGTGGCCGCCCGTGTGAGCGGCAAGGATCTTTATTGATAAATTTAAAGATTCTTTCGGACAGGCGTAAATATTCGATTTGCCTCTCCGTAATGTGAGATTATAGCAGGAAAACCCTTTTAAGTCAAGGATTTTTTGCGTTTTTCCGTTATTTTTGAGCCGCGGGCTTTCCCCCGTTTTTCAGCCGCATACAAGGCGGGCGAAATCCTGTGCCGAAAGGGCGGGCAGATAGTCCGCGATATGCCGCCCCGCCGTTTTCAGAACACTGTCGTAATCATATCTTATTCCGATGAATTCCTTTATGAACTCTTCAATCTCGCCCTTGCAGAAAAAGTCGCCGAAAAGCGAGAAATCCGCTATTTTGCCGTTCCCGATTTCAAGGCGCGCCTCAAAGCAGCCGCAGTCAAACCGCATTTCGTTTTTTACGGTGAAGGGCCGCTTTCCGCCGTAATTCCACTCATCCGTTGTGTATTTTTCGTTTCGGAGTTTTGTTATCGCGGCGGTATCCTCCCGAGTTAATTTATATTCCGCGCCGCCGAGCGATTTACACACCGCGTCAAAAAGCCTTCGCATAAACAGGGAAGCATCGGGCGGGCTGTCAATCAGCCGTGCCGTGTTGCACACTCTCGAGCGCACGCTCTTTATGCCCTTGCCCTCGAATTTGAGAGGATTGGGGTTGAGCGCTTTGGCAAGATAATCGAGGTTCGCCGAATAGAGCAGCGTGCCGTGGTGAAGGACTCTGCCGTTCAATGTGCACTGCGCCGCGCCGGAAATCTTCGCGCCGTTTACCGTCAGGTCGTTTCTGCCCGAGAGTTCCGCGTTTATGCCGAAGCCCGCGAGCGCCTCAATAACGGGGGCGCTGAAATAAGCGTAGTCGTTCGAGTGCAGCGTACCGTTCTCAATGAAGGTGTAGTTTATGTTGCCGATATCGTGGAACACCGCTCCCCCGCCCGTCAGGCGGCGCACAACGGCTATGCCGTTTTCACGCACAAAGGAGGAGTTTATCTCGGCTGCCGTGTTCTGGTTGCGCCCCACTATTACCGAACGGGAGTTGCGCCAGACGGCAAAAAATCCGCCGCTTTTGTAAAGCAGCAGATATTCCTCGGCGGCGAGATTGAAATAAGGGTCCGTCGATTCGAGAAAAACAAGTTTTGTCTCAGGCATTGTCATACACAATCTGCAGCCATTTCAGGGCTTCCTTCACTCCGTCCTCATCGGGGGAAAAGGACGCTTCCTTTATGATTTCCGGGTCGGTCGCCTCCAGCGCGAAGGGGCCGAACCAGCACTGCGCCTTGACCTCGACTATAATCTTTATCTCCTTGCCCTTCTCGTTTACGCCGTCGCCCTCAACAAGTGACAGACGGTAACGGAAGCAGTCGGCAAAAGTGCCCTTTGTGCCGTTTTTCGCGGGCAGGGAACCCGTGTATTCGTTTGTCTTTCCGCCGAATTCACTGAACGAGCCGTTGAGATATATAAAATCGGTCTGATAAACGCCTTCCATAATGTTTCCTCCAAAGCTTTTCAGGGGATAAAACAGCGCCGGTGAACTGCCGCCGGCGCGATTTTTCTTTTAAAATACCGGATTTCTCAGCCAGAGGTTTATCGCCTTGCAGAGCCGGTAAATAATCAGATAAATAATATTCCTTGACGCGAGAACCTCCTCATACTGCTGCTCGGTCTGGGTCTTGACAAAACCGCAGTCCGCGCACACGGCGCTTCTCGTTTTTGTGCCGTCGGCCCGCTCAACCCATCCGCTCCACGCTCCGTAGTTGTGCGGTGTGGGCGAGAGGGGTAATTGGGCGCTCAGCGACGCGTTGCAGACGGCGCATTCGCAGTGCTCGCTGCCGTAATGTGTGCAGTCGGGCTCGGTGTCGGTAATCCACTGCGGCGTGTGCCCCGTGGCGGGAATGACCAGCGCTTCGGAAATCACCGCTCCGCAGTCCGCGCAGTAAGAGCCCTCCGTGTGCCCGTTATGGGTGCAGTCCGGCTGCACGGCGGGCTGAACCGTCAGGGCTGAATGATTTGTAAGGTCAAACTCCGTGTAAGTCTGAGTGTAGCTTCCGCCGCAAAGCGGGCAGGTGTAAACATCGTAACCGAGAGCCGAGCAGGTTGAGGCAACGGACTGTGTAAGCTCGTAACTGTGACCCGCAGGAGGTGTCGCGACACTCTGCGTTTTGCCGCAGTTAATGCAGGTGCTCACCGTCTCGCCGCCCTGCAGGCAGGTGGCGGGCACAACCGAGGTTTCAACAAAATTGTGCTTGCACTTCGCGTTGACATTTATATATATGTTGCCGTAACCGTTTTTGTTTTTAAAATCGGAAAAGTTTGTTCCTTTGTATTGGGAACAGTAATAAGACTGATTCGCCGCGCTTGTGTAGGTCAGGTTGCTGTACGGCGATTGCGATTGATTCTCAACATAGACATATATCGGGGCTCCGACCGTTGATTTGAGGTCAAGCACAACCGAATAATATGTGTTCGCGGGCATTTCATACTCTGTGTTCAGGTCTATTTTATTCCAGCCGGCATGATTGATTGTCGCGGAACCCGTCGAAACAAGTGTTCCGCTTTTCGGCTGCGATGTTGCGCTGCTGAGTCTGTAAATGCTCACGTCAACCTGGAGATTTCCCTGATAACTGTTGAAGGATACCGAGTCGAGAATGTCGTTGCCCTTCGCCTTATAGACATTGGCAACGGAAAAACTTCCGCTGTAGCCATACAAATAGAGAGGAATCGCCGCCGTGTGTGAATAGACGCGGTATTTGTTCTCCGCGCTCTCGCAGGTAAAGCCCAGAAAGTCCGAAAGCATAAGGTCGCAGTAGGAAATCCAGTAGAGGCCGTCCCCTCCGTGGGTGTTTGTTCCCCAGCTGTCCTTTACGAGGTAAGCGCCGTCCGTATCGGGGGTATTGCTGAAATTGGAGGCGGGGTAATTGTCATCCCAGCCGATAAGAGTTATCGCGTGGTTTGTGCCGAGGAGGTTCCCGTTCTGATCCGCGTTATAATTTGTGTAGTAGGAGTCGGCGTTCTGATAGTAGTAGTCATCCGCGTAAATTGAAGCGGATACCGCGCCGTTTTCATAAATCCACTGTTTTACATCCGCCTGATTTTCAAGTTTGACACAGTCCTTCATTACAAAGCCGCTGTCGTGGCAGTATCTTCCGCCGTAGCCGAAGGCGGAGGAACTTATTACACTGCCCTGCTGATTGAAAAGCGGATAACTCGTCTCCTCGGCTATGCCCATACCGAGAGCGAGGTGCGGAGCCACCATTGAGCCGTTGCCGCCGTTGCCGTAGAACGGGTCGTCAACCCAATCCTCGCCGTAATGCTCGTCAGCCGAGTTCTCAACCGCGGTCATTGTGTACCACGCGATATGCGCTTCGGAAAAATCCACATCGGCGGGGTCGTCCGCCATATTGTGTGAAAGCACATAGCTTTCAAGGCAGGCAACCGTTGAATGAGCCCAGCAGGTGTTTGTGGCGCGCTGGTTTCTCACGGGAGTTACATAGCCCTCGTTCCTCGCGTCAAAACTCGCGGGCAGGTTCGCCGCCTTGCGCGGATTCCTTTTGGACGCGGATGTGCCCGTTTCGGGCATTTTTATTGTTATATATCCCGAGCCGTTTTCAATAAGCTGCAGTTCGGCAGTGTTGAACTCACCGTCGGAGTTAACCGCCTCCGCCGGCAAAAACGGTATTAACATAAGCGCAATCAGCAATATCGCTGTCAGCCGTTTCATATCTGTCACCCCGTGCGTGAGCGCAAAACAAGATAAATTTATGCTTATAGTTTTATTTTATAGGAACAAGCCGAAAAAAACAAGGGTTTTGAAGCAAATTGAACCCGGGTATAATTTCGCCGCGGCTCAGTCTTCGGCGATTATGCCGTAGTATCTGCCAGCCCAGTAGGGCAGAAGATATACCGTCGGTTCCTGCATTCCGCCGCCCCTCGAATCCGCGTACAGGCAGCTGCCGTCCGGGCGGCCGACATTGCGCTCGTCATAGGGCAGGGCGTATTTAAGCTGTTTTTCGCCGTGCCACTGCTCCTGCTCCGTGTCCCACACAAGGTCGCGGCGGCGCGAGTTCTCCATTCTGTAATGAATCAGGTCGAGCGGTATTTCGCGAAGGGACTGTATTCCCTCGCAAAGGTCGTCGTCCCTGCCGGTCATCGCGGCGTGAATCACGCTGAAAAGCGGCTGCCTCTCGGGGCGCTCGTACTGCCAGTGATCCTCCATCGCGCACAGCACGGCCGCGCGCACGGCCTCGTTGTTCTCAAGGCGGAGGAGCGTAAGCGAGGCGAGGAAGGCGAGATTGTCGTCTATATGGCACATGTGCGCGTCCTTTACCTTGTGGCTCATAAGATTTAACTGGTAGAAATGGCGCGTGGTAAACTCATCATAGAGCTTTTTGTATTTCTCCTTGCCCGATACGTGGGCGCAGACCTTTAAAAAGCCGAGAAATTCGAGGGAGTTTATGCCCCTTTCGGCAAACCAGCGCTCGTCGTAGTTTAACGCGTGCGGGTCCCAGCAAGCCCAGGTTGTGGGCAGACCGTCGGCGTCAACAAGGCGGTAGTTGTTTTCGATTATGTGGTCGGCTATGCCGCACAGCGCTTTGGAAATCGCCTTTTTCTCCTTTTCGTCGGCGCACAGGTCGTAATATATCGAAAAGCCGAAGAAGTGACCCGTCATCTCGTCGCTCGAGGTCTCGCCCTTCCACTCGCATTTTCCGTTTTTCGCCTTATGCCATTCCCTGTTGCCGTTGCCGTAGCCCGCCTCGCCGGGGTAGCGCACCGCCCTCGCGGTGAAGCCGGGAATGCCCGTGATTTTTGTGAGCAGGAGCATCGCTTTCATACCCCTGCGTGCCTTTTCGAGCGCCTCTTTGCTGCCCGTTGCCGCGTAGCGGAAACTCTCCGCCGCGACATAGCAGCCCGTCCAGAGCCCGTCGTTGTCGCTTATGGTAACAAAGCCGTTTTCGGGGTCGTATCCGTTTATATGGCGGTTAGCCGTAAAGCCCCTGCGGATGTGGTACTTCTCGAGTATATCCTCATAGATGTCCGCTTTTTCGCTCAGGGTTATATACCGCGTTCTGATTTCGCTCACGCCGTTATCCGTGGCGGCGTAAATCACATTTCCGTCATCCGTTACGGCAATATCGTTTATTATGTTGCAGGGCACCCACCTGTCCGCGGTGAAGTATTTTATTCTGCCCGCTCCGAGATAAGCGATTCCCGTGTCGGTCGCGAAATAAATGCCGCCCTTTTTGTCAAAAGCCGTTTTGTAAACAGGGTTCTGCGGCAGGGTGTTGACGGTTCTGCTGTCAATCCAGCGCGACTGCGTGTCGTAAATCAGCGCGCCGTTCTGAGTGCCGAGCCAAAGGCAGCCGTTTTCGTCAAAGTTCAGCGAATAAACCTCGCCCTCGGGCATAGCCGAAAAGCGCGGCATAATGTTTTTCCACTCGTTTCTCTTGCCGTGAATAAGACTTAAAAAGCCGTCGGTGGCGACAAACATATTTCTGTCGTGAACGGCGAGGTCTCTGCCCTCTCCGCCCTCGAGTTCCCTGTCAATTGAGTCGTTCTCAAGCGCGTAATCCGAGCATACAAGCCGTGTTTTTGTGAGAATCCACACGCTGCCCCTCGCGCATTCCATTGAAACTATATCACTGTCAAACGCGCGTTTTTCCTTGAGCGCGCCGTTTTTGAGATAATAGAGCGCCGGGCCCTCTCCGACAGCCACGGTGCCGTCATCGAGAAGGGCGAGGGCATTGACCGCGCCCGAAATGCGGTTTGCGAAAACGGGGGCGAAGTGTCCGCTTTTAAGCATATAAAGACCCTGCTTTGTGCCGGCGAGAAGCCGCCCCTGCCCGTCAATCAGAAGGCAGAGAACACTCTCGTTTGTAAGCCCGTTTTCAGTGTTGTAAATAACGCGCGTGCGGGAGATGAATTTACCCGCTCTGTAACTGCCTGCAACAGCCATAATAAGCCCTCCGTATCAGAGATTTTCAAGAATTTCGGGATGCTGCCTCAGATCGTATTTCTTAAAGTCGTCGTCCGCGTCGAAGAACCACACGGTCTCGGTGCCGTGGGATGTGAAAATCGAGTTTTTGCCGTCGATTAAACAGAGCGCCGCTCCGTCCTCAATCGCCAGCCCGCTTATGCTTCTTGTTTTTATATCCTCTTCAAAGCTTTTCCAGTTCTCGCTGTTGAAATGCGGGCACACGCAGTAGGGGAAAAGCCCGAGGCACTCCACAAACATCTTCTTGTCGTAGGGCGCGCAGTTGTCGTACGCCTCCCGGAACCAGCACATACTGCCGGCGCTTGTGCCGAAAAGCATTGTGCCGTCCTCAAACGCCTCGCGCATATATCTGTCCGCTCCGGTCTTTTTCCAGGTCTCCATAAGGAATTTGACATTTCCGCCGGGAACCCAGACCATATCCGCCCATTCCATCTTTTCCTTGATGGTCTCCTCGGTCATATAGTCGCGGGTCAGAAGCAGAGTGTCAACACTGCAGCCGAGCTTGTGGTAGCAGTTGAGCGTGCCCCTGTTGTATTCATCAAACGCGGGTGTGGGCACAAGCAGAAAATTCGGGTGATTCTTGCCCGTGATTTCCCTCGCCTTGAACGCGAGCGCCCATATTTCGTCAAACTCGTCGGAAAAGCCGCACAGCGGCATAACCTTACCCATAATCATCCCTCCGGATAAATTATTTTGTGTCCTTTTATTATAACACATATTTTAAAATATTGAAATATATTTTTTTACTGCTATAATATACCCGGTGATATGTATGATTAAAACCGCGAAAATAAACGATATTGAAATGGATTACGCCGTTTTCGGGAACGGCGAAAAGCCCTTTGTGATTATTCCCGGGCTTTCAATAAAGAGCGTGCTGCTGAGCGAAAGCGCCGTGGAGCACGCCTACTCCCGCTTCAAAAAGGATTACACCGTCTATGTCATCGACAGGCGAAAAGCCGTGCCTGAGGATTACACAATTACCCGGCTCGCCGACGACACCGCGCTTGTAATGCGCTCGCTCGGCATTGAAAACGCCTGCCTTTTCGGCGCTTCGCAGGGCGCCCTGACCTCAATCTGCATAGCGGGCAGACATCCGGAACTTGTCGGAAAACTCGCCGTCGGCTCCGCCGTATTAAGGGAAACGGAGAGTTTTTCAAAAACGCTGAAAACCTGGACCGCCCTCGCGAAGGCGGGTGACACGCAGGCTCTCGCCCGCAGTATGGCAAAGCTGGTCTTCTCCGAAAAAATCTATGAGCGTGTGGGCGATACCTTCGTTAAACTCAATTCCGGTTTAACATCAGAGGAACTTGACCGCTTTATCGCTCTCGCCTCGGCAAAGGTCGGCGAAAGCGTTGCCGAAAGCGCCGCGAAAATCATCTGCCCCGCTCTCGTCATAGGCAGTGAGGGCGATGTTATAACCGGCGGGGAAGCCGCGAAGGAACTGGCAAAGGCGATTGACAGGGCTGAACTTTACATTTACGGTAAAGAATACGGTCACGCCGTCTATGACGAGGCGCCCGATTACAAGGAACGGCTCCTTGAGTTTTTCGGAAAATAAATTACAAAAGCGATGCCGCCTGAGGAGTTTTCCTCAGGCGGCTGTTTTGTTGCTGTTATCAATATGTGCCTACACTGTCGGGACTTGATTCGTAATACATTCTGTTGCTTACCGTGATTCTGCCGGCGGCATCCATTGAGAACACCTCCCATACAGTGCCCTTGTGATTAACGGGTACCGAGTATGTGGCAATCAGGCTGTCGCCCTGGTAAACCGCCACGGTCGCTCCGGAATCCGCAAGGTTGAACGCTTCCGCGTCTTCGCTTGTCGCGCCGAGGTCGCTGAAATTGTGAACGCAGTATTTGAACGAGGTAACCTTTGACATATCAACAACGGTCACGGTTTCGGGACCGTAGGAGCTTGTGTCGTCAACATCGAGCCAGCAGACGGGGTCGCCGTATTCGGTGGCGCCTGTTTCGTCAATGCTGTAGCCGATTCCGTTGTTCTCATAGAAGCCCTGGCTGATGTAATAGACATGGAAGCGGTTGCCGCTTGTTGTGCTGCCCACGATGTGGGAGTCAAGATCTCTCGGATTCTCGCCCCAGGAGAGGACTATGCGGAGCTGATTGTCCGAAAGCTGCTTGCTGAGGGCTATGTCGCCGCAGTTTACGGTGCCGTTGGGAACAACCACAACCGTAAGGTATCTTGTTACATAGCCGCCGTTGCCCGCGATTTCAAGAACATAGGTGCCTGCGGGGGCAACGAATGAGAACTGACCGTTTGTAAAGGTCTTTGTCTGATAGATTTCGCCTGTGGCGCTGCCCGCGTGGATTGAGTATCTTCCCGATTCAACGGGCTGACCGTTCTGGGCGTCAACGAATCTGCCGCTCGCAACGCCGGTGGCGTCCGTGATTTCAACCGCCTTCTTGACGGCGAGACCCGCGTTAAGCATTCTGTATGAGCCGCCGTGGACGCTGTCGTAAGCGCTTGTTGTGCACTCGTCGCTGCAGATGATATCCTTGATTTCCTTCATTGAAAGGGTGTTGTTGATTGACCATACGAGGCCTGCAACCGCCGTAACGTGGGGAGCCGCCATGGATGTGCCGGACATATATCCGTACTGTCCGCCTGTATATGTGCTGTAAATATAAACGCCGGGAGCCGCTATATCTACTTTGGAGCCGTAGTTTGAGAAATCCGCGAAGGAATAGCCGCGATTTGTTCTGGAGTTTTCAACCGCCGCGACAATGATTGTGCGGTCGATGAGATCCTGAGCCGTGAATCTTGTTGTCGCGTAGGAGATGTCGAGGTCGCTGCTGAGAGCGCAGCACCAGCCGTTTCTGCTCGCCTGAACGGCGTCGTTGCCCGCCGCCTGAACAATCAGGAAGTCATAATTATCTTCAAGAAGCTCGGCCATCGGGATTACCGCATATTCAGCCGATTCTCTTCTTTCGCTTTCTGAGGATGTTGTGCAGCCGAGGCTCATATTTACAACCTTCGCGCCGTTTACAACCGCTCTGACTATGCCGTCCTGAATAAGAGCGCCGCTGAGCCAGGGACCGCCTGTGCCCGCTTCGGCAAGGTACATATCAGCGTTCCAGTCAATGCCGGTTAAGCCCGCGCCGTTGTTCGCCTTTGCCGCAATTGTGCCTGTAACATGTGTGCCGTGGTCGGATACATATCCCGAAATGCCGTTGTCGTTTACTATTGAGTAGCGCTGGTTGGGGCCGTCTCTCAGTTCGGTGTGGGTGAGGTCAAAGTCGGAATCAACAACGCCTATTCTCGCCGGCTGAGCCGCGAGGCGGTCGTTATATTCCCAGGCGTCTTTGATGTCGATTGCCTCAAGGCCCCAGTTGCTGCCGTCAACATCGCTGTCGTTCCAGTCCGTGTATGAAACATCGCCGTTCCAGGGGTCGGAAACGCTGATTGAATCAACATCCGAAAGTTCCTCGAAAAGAACAGTGCTTACTTTGGAGTCGCTTTCAATCTGAGTCTTCTTCTGCATAAGGTCGTCATAGCCGCTGACTCTGAAGGAGACCTGATACATTCTCATAAAGTTGTTCTGGCCGATTACGGTGCCGCCGAAGGAGGCGATTTCTGAAAGGGCTTCGCTGTTGGTTACGCCTTCATTGAAATATACAAGAAGAACGCCCTTGCGGTATGATGTGCCGTTGTGATCCTCGAAATCGCCGTCGCGGGGAACCGAAATTGTGCCCATATCGTATTTAATGTTGACCGATACGCTCTTCGCGGCGCCGCTTGAGTCGGTGGCTGTGACTGTGACCTTGTTGAGACCGGTCTTCATTCTTACAGCCGCGTTCCAGTTTGTGCCGTCAACCACAACCGCGCTTTCGGGTGAGGTCTGACCGTCAACATCGGTGTAAACTTTGTAATTTACGCCCGTAAGACCGAGGTCGGAGCTTATTGTGCCGCTGATGTTCGCCGTAACTTCCGTTGAGGTGAAATCTCTCTGATTTATTGTGAGGTTTATGTTGCTCTGCGACGGGTTGTCAACGGGGTCGGGGTTTGAGCTCGAGCCGCCCGTAACATCAAAGCCGAACCAGAATTTGAAAACATTTACCTTGACCTTTATTGAAGCGTCGTAGTTTGAGGGGTCAAACGCCATGGGGGAGATGAAATCGATAAGGTAGTAAAACGGAAGCACTACAAAGCGCTGGAAGGCGTTGGGTGTGCTTGACTGAACCCTGATGATTACATCCTTTGTTTCGCCGGGATTGATTGAATCAACCGTAACGGTGTTGGATTCGCCGTCATAGAAGAATTTAACCTTGTTTGCCGAGGCGCGGATTTTAAGATTTCTCTGCACCCGGTTGCTGAGGTTTGTAACGTGGGCTTTGAAAACGACTATGTCGCCCCAGTAGTAAGCCCCGCTTTCGGATTCAACGCGTAAAAACACGCTCGCCGTTTTTTCCGGGCTTGCCGAATCCGCCGCTTTTGCCGCCTGTGCCATTGCCGCGGGTGCCAGGATGCCCATGAGGGCCGCGATTGCCAGTAAAATGGAAATGATTCGTTTCATTTTGTTTTTCCTCCGTATAAATAATGATTATTTCAACAAAAACAAAGCTGTTTTATTGTTTCCTTATTTAATATCCGGCTTATTCCGGAAGTCTTGTGTCCGCCTCGACAAGCGCCATTGCCGCTTTGTCGGAATCGTCGCAGCTGCAGATTGCGAAGCCCGCGGCTGTAACCGCCGCCGCCGTGATAATAACGCTTAAAATCATCATAATTGTTTCTCCTTTTTTCTGAGTGTTTTTGTGTTTCGTCTGACTGCAATCAAAGAATAACACGAAAAAACACATAATCCCGTTTTGTTTCGCGGACGGGCGGTTTTGCGGCGCGAACGGTCTGAAAACATTTTTTTCGTATAAAAACAAAAAGCCGGACAGCCAAGGGCGGTCCTTCATAAAACAGTAATGCCTCAAAGAGCGACCTTCGCACATCTTTACAGGTATTCCTCCTCGCAATACGGCAAGTATTACTCGTCGTCATAACCTGCAAATATGCACAAATTTCATCTCTTTGAGGTGTGAAACAGTTTTCACGAGAAAAAAGAGCCACAGAACAAGGAAGATTTGTGAGAGCATACTTGGTGTATGGTAAGCAAATCTGACGATGTTATGTGGCTTTGGCTTTCCGCGAAAACCAATACTGGTTTACGAATGACCGCCCGAAGCTGTCCGGTGAACTTTTATTGTGTTTTCAGTCCGTAATATCCGAATCGAGTATTACATAATAATTATAGGCGCTGTATTTTTCCTTCATTTTCGCGACTATTTCGTTCTTTATTCCTTCCTTGTCCTTTTCGTCAAAATCGATAATCAAATCAAAATAGCAGTTATTTTTCGCCTTTTCAACATAGAAGCCGTGCATCTGGAGAACGGTTTTGTAATCCTTTAAAATCTCCTCAAGCGCGCGCTTCATTTCGCCGAATTCGCCCTCATCATTCGCGGCGTAAATGCCGAGCGTGAGCACAATTCCGTACTGCGCGAACACGGCGTATTCAATGTTTCTGGTGAGGATGTGAATCTCCTCAGCGGTCATCGCGTTGGGCACCTGAATATTCGCGGACGCCACCGTTTTTTCGGGGCCGTAGCTGTGGAGGTTTAAGTCATAAGGGCCCTGCACGCCCTCAAAGGAAGCTATGGATTCCTTTATTTTGTCGGAAAACTCCTTATCGGCGCGCACGCCGACCATTGTTGTAAAGGTCTCCATAAGCATTTCAATCGCCGTCTTTACAATGAAAACGGCTATTATCAGACCGAGCCAGCCCTCGAGGGCAAGCCCCGTGAAAAAGTTTATAAGCGCGGCAACAAGGGTGGTAAACGAGAGCACCGAATCCATAAAGGCATCCTGCCCGGAAGCGATGAGATTGCCCGATTTTACCTTTTTGCCGACATTTTTTACATATCTTCCGAAAAAGAATTTAACGAGCACGGCAACGCCGATAATCACGAGCGACACGGGGCTGTATTCGGGCTTTACGGGGTGGATTATTTTATCAAGCGACTCCTTGCCCGCTATGACGCCCGCGAGCAGAACGATTTCCGCTATTATTACGGCGGTTATGTATTCCGTTCTGCCGTGACCGTAGGGGTGCTTTTTGTCGGGCGCCCTGCCCGAGAGTTTAGCGCCGACAATAGTGATAATCGAGGAAAAGGCGTCCGTCAGGTTGTTGACTGCGTCGAGAATAATCGCTATGGAGTTTGCGAAAAATCCGACCGCCGCCTTGAAGGCGACAAGAGCCAGATTGACGATTATTCCTTTTATACTCGTTCTTATGATGATTTTGTTTCTGCCCATAATATCACCTTTAACAAAAGACCTGCACCTCAAGTGCAGGTCATCCGTTATTTACATTAAAAATCAGTCTTCGCCGTCCGCTTCGTCGTCCTCGTCGAAGTCGAAGGTGAGAAGTTCGTTACATTTCGGGCAGTTTACGCTGCCGTCAAGCAGGGTTTCCTCGTCAACGCTGAATTCCTCGCCGCAGGAGGGGCAGGTGATGTCGTAGCTGTCGGCGAAATCGTCGTCGGAATCGTCATACTCCGAGAAACCGTCGTCAAGGTCATAGATGAAATCCTCGAGCTCGCCGAGATCTTCGTCAACGGCGTCAAGCTGCTCGCCCATTTCATACATATCCTCGTCCATGTCCTCGATATTCGCTTCAATCATATCGACTTCGTCCTCGAGGTCGCTGATAACAACGGACATATCGTCAACGAGATCGATAAGGGCTTTTATGATTTTCGCTTCGGGTGTGTCGCCGAGGCCCATACCCTCCGCAAGACCTTTGATATAAGAGGCCTTCTCGTTTATGGTCTTTTCTTCGTAATCCATTGTTCGTACCTCCCGTTAAAATTACGCTCTGCTGAGATATTCGCCTGTTCTGGTGTCGATTACAATAACCTCGCCCTCGTCAATAAAGAGGGGAACCTTGACCTCCGCGCCCGTTTCGAGAGTTGCGGGTTTGGTGGCGTTGGTGGCTGTGTTGCCCGCGAAGCCGGGGTCGGTCTTTGTTACCTGGAGCTCAACCGTGGTGGGGGGCTCAAGGCCGAAAACCTTGCCTTTGTAGGAGAGAATACGGCAGGGCGTGTTCTCCTTGACAAACTTGAAGTTGTCGGGCAGATCCGTCTCGTTGAGGGGAGTCATATCGTAAGTTTCGGGGTCCATGAAATAATAGAGACCGCCGTCATTGTAGGAGTATTCCATTTCTCTGCGCTCGATGTAAGCGGTGGGGAATTTGTCGGTGGGGTTGAATGTGCGCTCAACAACCGCGCCCTTGATGACATCCCTTAACTTGGTGCGTACGAAAGCCGCGCCTTTGCCGGGCTTTACATGCTGGAATTCGATAATCTGATAAACGGAGCCGTCCATCTCGAAGGTTACGCCGTTTCTGAAATCGCCTGCTGATACCATAAATAATATCTCCTTTGATTAAAATACTATACTCATTTATTTTACACTATTGATATATAGATTTCAAGTGTTTTTTATTGAAGCGTTATAAGCTCCTTCGGGCAGGATGTGAGATTGCGGCTGCCCGTGTCCGTAATAAGCGCCATATCCTCAATTCTCACACCGAATCCGCCCGGAATATATATACCCGGCTCAACGGTCACAACATTGCCCGCTTCGAGCGTTCCCTTTTCATTGCGCGAGGAGAGATTCGGCTTTTCGTGGATTTCAACGCCCACTCCGTGCCCTGTGGAATGGCGGAACATTTCGCCGTAACCCTTCGATTTTATGTGCCCGCGGGCGGCGGCGTCCGCGTCCCTGCAGAGTTTGCCGGGGGCGAGAAATGAGAGCGCCTTTTTCTGCGCCTCGAGAACAATACTGTAAACCTCCGCCTGCTTTGAGCCGATATTTCCCACGCCTACCGTACGGGTCATATCGCTGTGGTAGCCGTTATAAACCGCTCCGTAATCGAGCAGGAAGAAATCGCCGTCCTTTATCTTTTCACAGCCGGGCACGCCGTGGGGCATGGATGTTTTTGCTCCCGTTACGGCTATGGTGTCAAACGACACCGCCTCCGCCCCGTTTGTGAGCATAAAATAATCGAGTTTTCTCGCTATCTCAATCTCGGACACTCCGGGCTTTATGAAAGGCAGAATAAAATCGAACGCCCTTTCGGCTATCGCCTGCGCCTTTAAGATGTTTTCAATCTCCTCTTCGGATTTTTTCATACGCAGGGCGTTTATTTCATCCTCAAGGCGGGGTGACGCCTCAACCTCAATTCCCTCAAGTTTTTCGCGCAGTTTGTTGAAGCGGGAAACGGTTATTCTGCCGTCCTCTGCAAAAAGTTTACGCGCGCCCTCAAACAGGCACACCCGCCCGATTTCGTCGTACGGCTCGTCCGTTTCGATTATATCGGTGCAGCCCTTTACAGTTTTCCGCGCCGCCTCGATATAGCGGGAGTCGGTGAGATATATTCTCTCCTTTTTCGTCAGCAGCAAAAAGCCCTCCCCGCCGGGGAAGCCCGTGAAATAAAAGCAGTTTTCGGGCGAAACAATCAGATACGCCTCGCCGTCGTTTAAAGAAGAAGCCAGTTTTTCCGTGTTCATCCTTTACTCCGAAATCCTTTCACCTGATGCAAAAGAAAACGGCAGGTAAAAACCTGCCGTCTGCTTCAGAAATTATTTATACTTGCGTTTGCGAGCAGCCTCAGATTTCTTCTTTCTTTTAACTGACGGCTTTTCGTAATGCTCTCTTTTGCGGACCTCCTGGATAACTCCGTCTCTGGAAGTCTGTCTCTTGAATCTTCTGAGAGCGTTGTCAAGAGATTCGCCTTCTTTAACTTTTACCTGACTCACTTTATTCCCTCCCTTTTTGCAGGGGTTACCTTTTATTTTTGAATATTATACATTACAGTTCCGTTTTTTGTCAACAAACAAGGTTTAACAAAAACAGTAATTTTTAAAAAAGATTTTATGCAGGTTTAACAACAATATTTACGAGTCTGCCCTTGATGTAGAGTTCCTTGACTACCGCCATACCCTCAAGCGCGGACTTGATTTTGTCAAGTTCCTTCGCCGCGGCTATAACCTCGTCCTGACCCGCTTCGGCGTCAACAACAAGTTTTTCGCGCACCTTGCCGTTAATCTGAACGGCTATTTCAACTGTGCTTTCAACGCATTTTGACTCGTCGTATTCCGGCCAGCTCTCATAGGCGATTGTGTCATCATGACCTAAAATCTGCCATATTTCCTCGCAGATGTGCGGGCAGATGGGGGAGAGCAGTTTAACAAGCCCCTCGGCGTAATCCTTCGGGCAGGAACCCGCCTTGTAAACGGCGTTTACGAAAATCATCATCTGGCTTATCGCCGTGTTGAACGCGAGGGTTTCAAAATCCTTCGTGACCTTGCGCACGGTTACATTGTATTCCTTTTCGAGCTCGGCGCGTTTTTCCTCGCCGATGTTGTTTGCGTCCGTGAAGAAGGTCCACACGCGGGTGAGGAATCTCTTCGCACCCTCAACGCCCTGGTTGCTCCACGGCTTGGACGCCTCTATCGGGCCCATGAACATCTCGTAAAGGCGCAGTGTGTCCGCGCCGTAATCGCGCACTATGTCGGAGGGATTTACTACGAATTCGGGGAAGCGCTTGCCCATCTTTATACCGTTCGCGCCGAGAATCATTCCCTGATGAACGAGTTTTGAGAACGGCTCCTTCACCGGCGAAATGCCGTTGTTGTAAAGGAATCTGTTCCAGATTCTCGAATAGATGAGGTGACCTACCGCGTGCTCGGGGCCGCCGATATAAAGGTCAACGGGCAGCCAGTGCTTGAGAAGTTCGGGGTCGCCTATCGCCTTGTCATTCTGCGGGTCGATATAGCGCAGGAAATACCAGCTTGAACCCGCCGAGCCGGGCATTGTCGAGGTCTCTCTCTTGCCCTTTACGCCGTCCTTTTCGATATATTTCCAGTCCTCCGCGTTTTCGAGGGGCGCTCTGCCGTTTTTGCCCTTGTAGTCGTCAAGTTCGGGCAGCACAAGCGGCAGCTCGTCGTCGTCGAGCACGTGAATTTCGCCGTCGTCCGAATACCATACGGGAACGGGCTCGCCCCAGTAGCGCTGGCGGGCGAAAATCCACTCGCGGAAATGGTAGTTTGTTTTGCGCCTCGCGACGCCCATTTTTTCAAGTTTTACGGTGATTGCTTCCTTCGCCTCTTCAACGGTGAGACCCGTGAACTCCTCGGAGTTTATGAGTTTGCAGCCCTTGCCGAGATAATCGCCCTTTTCGAAGGCGCACTCGGAGACATCCCTGCCGTCGATTACCTGAAGCATAGGAATATTGTGAACAACGGCGTACTCAAAGTCGCGCTGGTCGTGGCTCGGAACAGCCATAACCGCGCCCGTGCCGTAACTGGCGAGAACGAAATCGCCGATAAACACGGGAACCTCCCTGCCGTTTACGGGGTTAACCGCGTAAATGCCCTTGAGGCAGCAGCCGCTCTTCGTCTTGTTGAGTTCGGTGCGGTCCATATCGGTCTTTTTGACAGTCTCTTCAATATACGCCTTTACCTCGTCCTGATTCTCAATGCGTGGCATAAGTTTCTGAACAAGTTCGCCCTCAGGGGCGAGAACCATAAAGGTAATACCGTAGATTGTTTCAATACAGGTGGTGTAGATTGAGAATTTCCCGCCGCCGACTATGTCGAAATCGACCTCAACGCCCGTGCTCTTGCCGATCCAGTGGCGCTGCATATCCTTTGTGGATTCGGGCCAGTCAATCTCGTTGAGACCGTCGAGGAGTTCCTCGGCGAAAGCGACCTGGTCAATCACCCACTGCTTCATATTCTTACGCACTACGGGATATCCGCCGCGCTCGCTCTTGCCGTCGATTACCTCGTCGTTGGCAAGCACGGTGCCGAGTTCCTCGCACCAGTTTACGGGAATATCGACAAGCTTCGCGTAACCCTTTAAATAGAGCTGCTTGAATATCCACTGAGTCCACTTGTAGTATGAGGGGTCGGATGTGGCAATCATCTTGGACCAGTCATAGTCAAAGCCGAGCTCCTTGAGCTGCTTTGAGAATGTCTTTATGTTGTCCTGAGTGAAGCCGTTCGGGTTGTGGCCGGTGGAAACGGCATACTGCTCCGCGGGCAGGCCGAACGAGTCGTAGCCCATCGGATGAAGCACATTGTAGCCCTGCATCCTCTTCATACGGGAGACTATGTCGGTAGCAGTGTAGCCCTCGGGATGACCCGCGTGAAGGCCCACGCCCGAAGGATAGGGGAACATGTCAAGGGCATAGAACTTGGGCTTCGAGAAATCCCACACATCCGTTTTGAATGTCTCGTGCTCCTCCCAGTATTGCTGCCATTTCTTTTCAATCGCTTTGTAATCGTAGTGCGCCATAAATATTTATACTCCTCCGCGCGGCTGAAAGCCGCCTGATTTATCAGTCCTGTGTGAGCACATCGGACAGGTCGATGAAATTCGCGTCTGCCCAGAGGCGCTCGAGGTTGTAATACTCTCTCTGATCCTCGGTGAAAATGTGAACAATAACGGTGCCGTAGTCAAGAAGAATCCAGCCCGTGGCCCTGCCCTCGATGTGGTCGGGCTCGATTCCGAGCTTTTTGAGTTCGAACTCCACTTCCTCGGCAAGCGATTTGGTGTGGGTGTTCGAGGTGCCCGAAGCGATTACGAAATAGTCGGAGACTATAGTCACCTCTTCGGTGCGGATTTCCCTGATGTCAACCGCCTTCTTTTTGTCAAGAACCTTGATTATTTCAAGAGCGAGCTGAGTTGATTCCATTTATTTTTCATCCTTTCCGAGATTTAGAAGAATGTCGTTGTAGCAGTCAAGCGTGTCGGGGTGTATCGGCTTTTCCGCCGCCGCGAGCGTGCGTACGGTGTAGGCGGAGGTGTAGAGAATCGCTTTTTCGAGTGACTCGCAGGCGTATTTTCTCACCGTGCCCACATCGGGATAATCGCGCTCCTCGGAGATAAAGTCGCCGATATAGACGATTTTGTCGAGAAGGCTCATTCCCGCCCTGCCCGTGGTGTGGTATCTCACCGCCGAGAGGATTTCCTTATCGGTCACACCGAGTTCAAGGCGTAAATACGCCTCCCCCGCCATGGCGTGCCAGACCTTGCTGTTGGCGAGTTCAACATCGGTGAATTTATGACCTCCCCGCTCGATCACGGCTTTCTGCTCCTCCTTGGGAGCGTTTTTCATAATGTCGTGAAGAAGCCCCGCGAGTTCCGCCTTGTCGGCGTCCGCCCCGTAATGAAGGGCTAACTTTCTCGCCGCGCGCGAAACGCCGTAGCTGTGCGCCAGGCGGTCGGGGTCGAGCAGTTCCTCAACTTTTTTGCGGTATTCGGGGAAGCGGTCGGCATAAAGCCCGTTCGCTTTTATATAGTCAATCACGCCGGGAGCGAGAAGGGTTTCGCCGTACTCCCCTCTGCCGAGCATCTTCCTTATTTCGGTTGAGCTTATGACTGTCGGCTCCAGCGTGAGCGGTATGAACCTCGCCTTTTCCTCCTCGGTGTAGCCCGAGTAGTCGAGTTTCGCGCCCTTCTCCCTTATGGCGGTGCAGACGAACGCCTTTTTTAATATATCCTGCCAGCGGTACCATTTTTTGAAGCCGTCGAGCATATCAGAGCCGGTAACAAGGTAAAACTCATCGTCGGGATATATCTGCCGCAAGGCGTCGAGCGTGTCAACCGTGTAGCTTTTGCTGCCTCTCTCGATTTCGAGGGTGGATACCTCAAACCGCGGGTCGTCGCAGAAGGTCAGGCGGCACATCTCCGCCCTGTCGCCGGCAGAAGCGAGCTGTACGGGCTGCTTGTGCGGCGGTATGCTCGCGGGCATAATCAGCACCCTGTCAAGCCCCAGCTGCTCAGCCGCCGAAACGGCGAGTTTTTTGTGCCCGAGGTGGGGCGGATTGAAGGTTCCGCCGAAAATTCCGGTTTTGGCCATTACTTGATGTTTATCCACTTGCGCATAATCAGCGAAGTGACAAAGAACAGAATAACATCCTGAACAACATAGTAAAACAGCGGCGACAGCGGCAGCGAAAGCCCGTTCTGGAGCATTATATCGCCCGCCTTGATTTTTGAGGTGCCGTCGTCATAGAGCAGAAGATTTATGAAGATGTGCGAGTCAACAATGCTTGTGATTATGAGCATCATAATTGCGACAACGCCGAAAATCACAATAGCCCAGACGAAGTTCGCCTTCTGGAAAAGGCGGACATGGCTCGCCGTGATTGCGAAATAGAGAATGGAGACGAGCGAGAACGCGAAAATGAAGAACATCGCGAGCCCGTAGAAGGCGTAAATCTTTATATGCTTTACACTCGGCAGGTCGAACATTCCGAGGAAGAGATCCGCCATCTGCATTGTGTCGCCCGCCTGCTGCTCGAGATAAGCCGCGAAATAAACCATCATAAAGATAGCGACCGCGAAACTCACGCTCATCCAGAAGCCGTAAACAATCATCTTGGAGCCGAGAAGCTGGTTTGAGGTGACGGGCAGCGAATATGTGAGATAGCCCTGCTGCGAATAGAGCGATTTGTTGAAATCGTAAACCACGAAGAACAGGGTAACGAGAATGAGCACGAAGGGTACAACCGTGCTGAGCAGCACGCTTATTCTCCACACCTTGCCGTGGTCGCCGCCCTTTGTGATAAGGAAAAGAATAAAGGCGACAATCTCAACTATGTAAACAAGAGATATCACGCGCGATGAAGCGAGGAAATCGTTTTTGAGGAGCATACCCATCTTGTTTTTGGGCTTATCAGAATTCCCAGTCATTGCGGAACACCTCCTTGAAAATTTCGTTTATTGTTTTGCCCTGGGCGGTGAGGTTAGCCGTTGTGTCCTGCATAAGGAGCTGACCTCTGCCTATCATGATTATTGAATCAAGCACGCCCTCAATGTCGTGAATAAGGTGTGTGCTCATAAGAATAGTCGAGCCCTCGGGTCTGTTCTGAAGAATCGCCCTGAGAATGAAGTCTCTCGCCGCGGGGTCAACGCCGCCCATCGGCTCGTCGAGAATGTAAATCTGCGCGTTGCGGCACATGACGAGCAGAAGCTGAATCTTTTCCTGCTGACCCTTTGACATGGTCTTAACCTTCTGCTTGTGGTCAAGCTGGAAAACATCAATCATCTTCATCGCCTTTTCCTTGTCGAAATCGTCGTAGAAATCGGCTATGTAGTTTATGGCGTCGTCCGCGGTCATATAACTCGCGAGATAGGTCTTTTCGGGCAGATACGCCACCTTGGACTTTGAAATCACGCCGGGCTTCGTGCCGTCAATGAGCACCTCGCCCTTATAGTCGTTGATAAGACCCGTGAATATTTTGATAAGCGAGGTCTTGCCGCTTCCGTTGGGCCCCAGAAGGCCTATGATGTGCCCTCTCTCCAAGTCGAACGAGACATTGTTGAGCACGTGGATGGAGCCGTAGGATTTTGAAAGGTTGCGCACGGAAATAACGCTGTCTTTTACGCTGTCCATATTTTCCTCCTTTACAGGGATAACTTTTTACGGGATAAAATGACGATATTCCATAGTATTATATCATCCGTTGCAATAAAAATAAAGCATTTAATTTATTATTTCTTTAAAATATTATTAATTATATGTAAATAAACCGCATGTACGGCAAAAACAGCGTATTTCCTTTTCTTGCCTCGCCCTTTTGGAAAGGGTTTTGGTAGGGCACGGATTCTTCCGTGCCGCTTATACTTTGTTATAAATGAGGATCGGTTTTATATTAAACTTTGTGCAGACTCCTTCAGTCGCCTTCGGCGCCAGCTCCCCCAAAGGAGGAGCCCACGACGGACGGGAAGTTTGTGCCGTAGGGGTGCGGGTGTCCGGTGGACACCTCTGCCGCAGGCAGAAGCACCGACCGAGCCGGCAGGCGAGACCGAATATCATTCGCCCGCCTCAAGGACGTCCGCGAGGACATATAATCCGTCGAAGCCCCTTTATCGGTAATTCGGAATCGGAAATTCGGCATTATACAGGTGAGAGGCAGCCCTCCCGAAACTCCTCACTCCTCGCTTCTCACTTCTGACTCCTCACTGAAAAAACCGCCCGCGGAAATATCCGCGGGCGGGTGAATACATATTGCGATTATTCGGTGAGATCCCTTTCCATGTCAACGCAGACTAAGTCGGGAAGGTTATTGAAGCGCATCGGGAACTCCCTGTCCGTGCCGAGACCGGCGGAAACAATGCTTGATTTGTAGCCGTTCTCGTCGTGGTCGAACTTGCCCTTCGAATACTTTGAGAAATAAGCGCCGTCAATTCCGAAGAAGCCGCCGAAAACGGGCACTCTCACAATACCGCCCAGGGTGTGGCCGCTCAGGGTGAGATCAACATTCCAGTTGCTGATATAGCCGTAGTTGAGAAGCCCCTTGCCGTCGTGGGTGAGAAGGATTTTGACCTTGTCGGTAAAGCAGAAGTCGTTCATAAAGGTCTGCGCCTTGCCGTAGGTGACATCGCCGGGGTTCAGGTCGCCGTAAACTCCGCCTATGCGCAGCTCAAGCGGCTTTATCTCGTTGGGAATGGTGATATCCTCGTATTTGCATTCGAGCACATTTGCGCCCGCGTCTTTGAGTTTTTTGAGCAGACCGTTGCCGTATTCGGCTATATAGTCGTTCTCCGTGTCGCCGAGGGCGTAAAAAATCGGGGCGTTCGGGACGAGTTCCTTTAACTGACCGAGCAGGTCGCAGAGGGCGTCAACATCGGTCTCGGTCGCGTACGCGGGGAGCATATCGCCCGTAACCGCGATTATATCCGGCTTGAGAATGCCTATTGAATCAATGAGTTTTTTGTTCTGCTTGCCGAAGGATTTGCCGTAGAGGTCGGAGAGCTGAACAATTCTCGCCTGGCTGGTGAGTTTGGATGATTTGTAGGTGTAGTAGTCCGGGTAGAGCCATCTCTTTGAAAGCTCCACGCTCACGATTGAGGCGACAACAAGTATGAGTATGATTGAGAGAATCGTTATTCTCGCTCTGCTCTCGCTGCTCGAGCGCCTGACTTTAACTTTTGCCATGGTTAAACCTCCGTTTAATCATTAAAACATTCAATGGATATCTTACGCGTATATTATAAGGTGAACAGCCCTGTTTGTCAACAAATTCGGGCAATCTGTCAATGCTTTTAATTGTATTAAAGAAAAATAATCAGAGAATATCGATATATTCGCCGCTGAGCGCCTTGTTCATGCTGCGCACGGCGCAGAATTTGCCGCACATGCTGCAGGTGTCGCTGTGGTCGTCCTCGGGCAAGCGCGCGTCGCGAATGGCTTTGGCGGTCGCGGGGTCGAGGGCGCAGGCGAACTGCGCGTCCCAGTCAAGCGCCCTGCGGGCATCCGCCATTTTGTCGTCAATATCCCTCGCGCCGGGAATACCCTTGGCAATGTCGGCGGCGTGGGCGGCGATTTTTGAGGCGATTATACCCTGCTTTACATCCTCAACATTGGGCAGGGCAAGATGCTCCGCCGGCGTTACATAGCAGAGGAAGGCGGCTCCGCTCATAGCGGCAATGGCGCCTCCTATGGCGGAGGTTATGTGGTCGTAGCCGGGTGCGATATCCGTAACAAGGGGGCCGAGCACATAAAACGGCGCGCCCATGCAGATTGTCTGCTGAACCTTCATATTCGCGGCAATCTGATCCATCGGAACATGACCGGGACCCTCTACCATAATCTGAACATTGTGCTCCCACGCGCGTTTTGTAAGTTCGCCAAGGCGCACAAGCTCCTCAATCTGGCACACATCGGTGGCGTCCGCAAGGCAGCCCGGTCTGCAGGCATCGCCCAGCGAAATGGTAACATCGTGTTCCTCGCATATATCGAGAATCTCATCGTAATACTCATAGAACGGGTTTTCCTCGCCCGTCATGCACATCCACGCGAAAACAAGACTGCCGCCGCGGCTGACAATGTTCATTTTGCGCTTGTGGTTCTTTATCTGGTCAATCGTTTTGCGGGTGATTCCGCAGTGGAGCGTCACAAAGTCAACGCCGTCCTCGGCGTGAAGGCGCACCACATCCACAAAATCCTTCGCAGTTAGGGTCGAAAGATCGCGCTGATAGTGAATAACGCTGTCGTACACGGGCACGGTGCCTATCATGGCGGGGCATTCGCCCGTAAGTTTTCTGCGGAAGGGCTGAGTGTCGCCGTGGCTTGAAAGATCCATTATTCCCTCGGCTCCGAGCTCGACTGCGCTCATAACCTTCTGCATTTCGATATTGTAATCCTTGCAGTCCCTCGAAACGCCTAAATTCACGTTGATTTTCGTGCGAAGCATACTGCCCACACCCTCGGGTGAGAGGCAGGTGTGATGCTTGTTCGCGGGAATGGCGACCTTGCCCTGCGCGACCAGTTCCATAAGCCGTTCAACCGGCATTTTTTCCTTTTCTGCAACTGTTTTTATCTGCGGGGTAACGACGCCTTTCCTCGCGGCATCCATCTGAGTTGTGTACTCCATAACAGATTCCTCCGAGAAATAATTTAAGCAGAGAGTGGTGTCCCCGGTCTGCCGTGCAAATAAAAAGCGGTACGCCCGTAAAGCATACCGTAAAAAAGTATGTCCCTACGCCGGCATTATCCGGATCAGGTTACGGGTCGGAGCGCACGCTCCCTCTCAGCCGCCTGGCAGCTCCCCTTTTTATTTGTCCGCATTATTATACACCGCGGCGCCCCCGCCGTCAAGCACGCAGTTTATATTAATGAGTAATGAGCAGGGAGAAATGAGTAATTATGGGAGGGCTTCGCCCTCACCTGTTTTAAGTCCTCACGGACATCCTTGTTGCGGGCGGATAATATCCGCCCCTACGGTTACAACAAAATTCATACCGCACGCAGGGTAAGGATTTCTCCCGTAATTTCTCACTCATAACTGAAAAAACCGCTCCGAAGAGCGGTTTGTTATCTGTGATTATCATTATAATCATAAAACATTTCGTCGATGAGGGCGTCGTATTCCTCGGGCTTGCCGAGCGCGGATTTTATCATCGGCACGGCGTTTTTGAACGCGAGTTTGAAATAGAGCCAGTCATCGCCCGCGTCGTCATATTTCCTTGTGGAATTTATAAGGGCGTTGTAACCGAGCACGCCGAACTTTTTGCCCTGTTTTTTCCCGTAATCCTTTATCGCCTTCGCGGTGGCTATATCCTCCATGGAGCGCTTGTCAACAAAGCCGCCCACGGCGTCAAAGGTCTCGCGCTCTGCCCAGATTATGCCGGCGTAAACGCCGGTTGCCTTAAAGCCCGCGCGGCACATATAATCGTTTAACATAAGCGGGAAGGACTCCCTCTCGAATCTTATGGGCGCTCCCCCGCCGATGTATTTTCCGCTTTTTATTTTAGCGTAAATCTCCGCGAGAGTGCCGGGAGTCATACGGTTGTCGCAGTCGATGGTCACGATTATTTCGCCGCCGGATTCCTTTATGCCCGCGTTTCTCACAAGGGCTATGCATCTGTCCTCGTTTATAACGGTCTTCGCGCCGCACTCAAGGGCAATCTCACGGGTTCTGTCGGTGCATCTGTTGCACACAACCACAATTTCGGTTGTGCCTTTGAAGCAGGCGTCCGCCTGCCTTATCGATTCAATGCATCTTCTGACATATTTTTCCTCGTTGTGCGCGGGAACGATGACGGAAATATCGTAAGCGTATTTCATAAGCCCTCCCGTTTTGCGGAGTTTAACTCTCCTCAACCGTCCTTATCAGGCGGGCGGTCACCCTCGCCCTGCCGTTGTAGGTGCAGGTGAAAAGGGTCATATCCCAGTCGCCCTCCGCCTTCATGGCGTCGGAATCATAGCGGTCTATATCCTCAAGATAGCGCACTTTATATGTATATGTCAAGTGGTTGGCGTCTGTGAAATAGACTATGTCGCCCGCTGTGAGCGTGCCGAGGCGCCCGAAATGGCTGCGGTAGTTGTGGGCGCAGATTATCATTGAGCCGTCCTCAAGGTTGCCCGTATAGCGGCAGGGCGACACCTTGAGCTTGTCAAGCGACCAGTCCGCCTGCACGGGCAGGGTGACGCCGAGTTTCGGAACGGAGACTATTCCGATATACTTCACGCCGTCAATCTCAACCTCGGGCATCTTCTCCTCTGAATCCTGCGCGGGCACGGCGATAACGGCGTTTTCATCCGCCGCCTCAAGCACCTGCTCAACGAGTTTCTGCGCCGTGTCGCCCGCTTTTTTGTCGGACATACTGTTAAAGAGGAAAAGCGCCCCCGCGGCAAGAATCATAATCAACCCTGCCGCCATGAGCGCTATACCCGTTTTATTCTGTTTCTTTTTTCTTGTTTCTTCCATAAATCAGATATCCTGCCGCGAACAGAATTACTCCGCCGAAACCGAGAATCGGAATGGGGTACTGAAGCATGCCTGTCTGCGGAAGCTTTTCACTGTCTGTCTTTCCGGAATCGCCCTCACCGCTCCTGCTTGTGGCGTGGTAAACGTTGCCCGAGGGTGAGCCGCCCGTTGAGAACGAGCCGCCGTCGTTATTTCCGCCGGGTGAAGGCGGGTTGACGGTTATTATTCCGCCGCCCGAATATCCGCCGGGCTCGGTAGTCGGCTGTGTCGGCTGAGGAGTCGTGGGGGACTCGGGGTCGGTGGGAGGTTCGGGGTTTGTGGGCTCTTCATAGTCGAATTTCGGCTCCGCTGTTACGCTGTAATCCCATTCTCCGCTGTTCTGCGCGTCAACGGGGACGCTCACGAGGAAGGGCTCAAACAGGTTGTCCTGCGAGCAGACAAGATAAACGCCGAGTTCACAGGGGTTTATGACCGCCCTGCCGTTTGAATCGCTTGTAACAGTCTGAGCGGATGCCGAATTTGTCTTCGCCGTTTGAGCGAATTTCGAAGCCGCGTCTTCCTTGGGGTTTATAACAGTGAGTCCCGCGCTCTTGTACGGCTCATCCGTGCTGAAGAGCGGCGCGTTGTCCGTGCCGACCTCGGCGGAGCCTACCTTGTAAATCTTCAGAGCCTTGCCGGCCACGGGTTTTTCATCCGTACGGCTTATGAGTTTAACGGTGAGACTGCCCGAATCGGCTGCGAATGCGGCAATAAACAGTACCTGCATAACAAGCAGAACCGCAAGAATAATCTTTACTGTTTTCTTCATTCGCTCACCTCTTTCTTTTTCTGTTTCTTTCTGACGACCAGCGCGGCGATGAATATGACTGTCAGCGCGGGCGCGCCGGCATAGACCGCTATCTGTTCGACTGTGATTGTTTTTCTCTCGCTGACCTTAGCCGTTTCCGCCTCTTCAACGGTGCTGTCGTAGGGCACGCGGGTGCCTCTTATTAACAGGCGGTGCGTGTTTATGCCGTAAGGCGTGCAGGTGACGAGAGTGACATGGTCCTCGCCCTTGATTATCTGTAAATCCTGCGTGTCGGCAGGCAGAACGGTTTTAATCTGATCGACCTTATAAGCGAGAATATCGTCGAGAATATAGATGAAAAAGTAATCTCCGATCTGTACCTTGTCAAGATCCGTGAACAACTTCGCCGAGGGCAGACCCCTGTGGCCGCTTAAGACGGCGTGGGTGCCGTTTCCGCCTACGGGAAGCGAGGTTGTGGGCACGTGACCCACACCCGATTGAAGCACGGTTTCATCCGTTGTGTGGTAAATCGGCAGGCGCAGGTCAATGGCTTCAATTTTGAGATAGCCCATCATACCGTTGCCCGAGGGATTCATCGCGCTGTGATAACTGCTGTTGCCCTCAAGATCCTTTTTATCGCGCGGAAACTCGTTGGAAGTTATGTCGAGGTTGTAAATGCGCGCGTCGGCGAGAATCTGACGGAAATCCGTTTTTGTCATCTGCGCCACGGTTTTTTCATAGTTGTTGATGGCGACAGTCTGGTGCGCCTTGTTTATAAGGTCGCTGACGGTCGGGTACATCATAAGCCCGAGCCCGACAAGAAAAACTGCTATGAGAATTATCGTTGATAATCGTTTTTTCATGGTTTCTCCAGTGCTCAACGCTTATGATATATCCGACCCTGCCCGGAAATTAATCCGGGCAAGGTTTATATATCGGTTAATATACTGTTTCAGGCGAAATTATTATTCGCTGACAGTCTTCTTTTTCTTATAAACTACCGCTGCAACAGCTGCAAGCATAAGAACCGCGCCGCCCGCGATGAAGAGTGTGGTGCCGATGCCGCCTGTTGAGGGAAGAATGCCGCCCGCTTTGTTGATGATGGTGGCAGTGTTGCCCGAAACGCCTGTGAGGTCGCCGTCGGAATTGTAGTTTGCGGTGATTGTGACCTCAACGGGCTCGCTGAGCTTGTTGTAGCCGTCGGGAGCTTCGGTTTCGGTGATAACATATGTGCCGGCTGCGAGGCCTTCAATCTTGATTTTACCGTCCGCATCGGAAACTACTGTTGCGTTTTCCGCTGTGGCGTCAAGAGTGGCGGATACTTTGTAAACCGTGCCGTCAAGCGCTACGGGGATATATGCGTTTGTAGCCTTATCCTGGATTGTGAACTCCGCGTCTGCAAGAGCTTCGTTGTCGGCGTTGACCTTGGTGAGCTCAAGGGAGAAGAGATAAACATTGACTTCCGTGCCGGGAGTTACGGTTGTGCTTGTGCTGTTTACATCGTTGCTGTATTCAAGCTGAGCTTCGTTGGAGTTGCCGTCAGCTGAGGGATAAACGCTCGCGTTGGCGTTTACAAGAGCGGAGTAGGAGATGGTGATGGGATCATCCTGATCATACTGTGAAAGAGTCGAGTAGGGAACGGTGATGGTGGTAACCTGACCGTCGTATTCAACCTCGCAGGAGGATGTTACATCAGTGGTCTTGATAACAACCTTTACGTTCTGGTCGGGTGTAAGACCCGCGCTCATGGTATCGGTTACGATGTAGGTATAATCGTCATAGCCGGTGAGGTTGGGAACGTTTGACTCAAGTGTGAATGTTATGTGGTCGTTGATTTTCGCGTCCGCGCTGTCAAGACTTACATCGCTCGCGGTGTTGTCGGCGCTGTCGCTGATGCCGGTGATTTTCTTGTCAAGGGTGGGAACCGACGCCTTGAGAATTACTTCCGCTTCGGAAGCCGCTGTTGTAAGAGCGATGTTGGCAACTGCGCTCCTGGCGGGGTCTGTAGTGTTTCCGCCGCCGTTGTCATAGACGAGATAGTAGCCGTAGTCAAGACCTGTGATTTCCGCTGTTTCGGCTGTGGCTGCGTCGGAGGTTTTGCTGTAAGCGTCCGAGCCCTTTGCCGCATAGGCGTCTCTCGCGAACCGCTGGAGCGCTTCGTCGCCGGAAATCTTTGAAACATAGGTGTAAGCCCTTGCGTCGGCGTCTTCGCCGTATGTGGCGGGGATGTTGAGGCCCGCGAAGAAGTCTTCAAAACCTTCGGCTATGGTGTAGTCATAGCTGTCTTCCGTCGGGTCATACACAACGTCAAAGATTTTATACGCCGTGTAGGTGTGGCCGACCATTGAAACCGAGTCGTTTTCATTTGTGATGGTGATTTTGCCGTCTGCCGCAAAACCGGGAGCCGCCATTGTAACAAACAGGAGCGCTGCGATAACGGCTGCGATGAGAATTCTGCTTACGTTTTTCATTTTGTAACCCTTTCTGTATTTGGATTTTTATAACCTGATTTATATATCGCGGGTTTTACGCCGCTTTTTACGGCAGGTGTACGCTGTGCTCATAAGCATAAACGCCGTTGCGAGCATTGCGGTCACTCCGCCGGTTGTCAAGATTTTCGCGGTTCCTTCTCCTCCCGTTTCGGGAAGCGGAGGAATTGCCGAGGTTGAGGTGTTGGTGACTGTCAGCACGCCGCCTTCAACGCCTTCTGTGTTGTTGGCGCTGTAGCTTGCCGTGAAACCGGGCACCTCGGTAATTTCTTCAACATAATACTTATATGTATAAATCTTGCCGTCTTTTGTCTCGCCGGTGGGAAGATCCTCAAAAACGGCGTTCCAGTTGTTTGAAGCGCTCAGTGTTACCTCTTCGTAATCCTCGTCATATTTTCTTTCGTCTCCGCTGTTTTCATCGGGCGGAGTATATGTAAGATTCTCAACATTGTACGGATCCTGGGTTGTCACGTAGGTTGCGTTCAACGCGGCCGAGCAGACATAGTTGAGGTTCAGATCGCCTGAAACGGTGAATGTCTGAGTTCCGGTAATTCTGCCGTGATATGTTCCGCTGGTCACCCCCGCCGGTCTGTGGTTTCCGTCATAACTTGAATTTATATTATTGCCGTTGAGGGTAAACCTTGCGTTCTGGGCTGTATTCTGTTTTCTTATAAAGACGAACACCCGGAAAGAAAGCGTCGTATCGGGCTTTACCTCAAACGGAGGATATGTGTAAGTCGTGTTGCCGCTGCCCTTCACCGTGATTGTCACCGTGTATTTGCTGGGTGTCTTTTCCTTTACATGCCTGCAGAGTTTTACATCTACCGGCTGAAGCGCCGATGAACCGTTCATGGAAGCTCCGAGTCTGTCAACCCATCTCTTTCTCACCGAAATCAAACCCTCTTCGGGAATCTGGCGGTTTGTGAGGGTTATTGTTCCATCGGAGTTATAAAGCGGAGTAGGTGTCTGCGTCAGGATGTAGCCGTCAACCGGCTCCTCTTCCACGCTGTAGGTGTAGTAGTTCTTGTTCCCGTCCTCTCTGGGTACCGTCCACGTTACGGAATATCCGTTGGCTGCGGTCGCGTCCGCAGCGGTTACAAATTCCTTTTCGCTGCTGTTTTGCGTTGTGCGGTAGAGATACATTGTGACGGGCGGGAGGGAAGATGTGTCGGTAATCTCGTTGCCGAGACTGTCCTCCCAGCGTTTTACCGCCGTTATATCGATATCCATATCGTATGAGAGGAACGTGACCTTGCCGTTGTTGCCCAGTGTGCCGTTTACAACCGCGCTCGCGTCAATTGTACCGTCGTTTACGGCTGTGTAGGCGTATGTGTGCGAGTCCGTGCAGGAGCCAGTTGTGTTTTCGGTCTTCTGTGTTTCGGAATCGAGGTTCTGCTTAAGGGAGCCGCTTTCGAAATTTGAAAGCTGGTCTGTTGTGACATCAAAGTAATAATCGTTGTCGCCGGGTATTTCGTAGGTGACCGTTGTAAGCGGTGTGTCGCCGTTAAAGGCGTTTGTGTAGGCAGGCCCGTTGCCCACCTCATCGGTGAAGTCAACCCTTGCCGTAAGCTTGGTCGGCTCGGCGGGAATGTACTCGCCGTTTGTCACGTTTTCGCGGTCCGCGAAGGTGAACATCGCAACCTCATTGGCGGGCAGGCTCCATACAAGAGTCTGCTGACCGTTCGCGTCCTCGGTTATGGCAACCGTGGTCTGGTAGCCGCGGAAGGTGTAAACGCCGTCGCCGTCATCGTCAACGCCCTCAACAGGATCTTTGCCGTTCTGGGTGAGGGTCACACCGTCAACAAACATCCCCTGCCCTATTACATCGGTGAACACAACGTCGCTGTTCGCTTCGCCCGAGCCCTCGTGGTTCACTATGGGAACAGTGTATTCCATTGAACCCTGCTCAATTATTTGCGCGAGTGTTTCAAACGCGTTGCTGAGAACGGCGTAGGTGTTGGCGAATGTTACATATCCGTCGCCCTCATGTACATAAGTATATTGATCGTCGTCGGTGTAGTCGTAGTCGGTATAAGGATATTCCGTAGTCCAGGCAGTCTGGTTGTTGAGGTAGTATTTGATAACCTCGGGGGTTGTTCCTCCGTCCGCTTTCTTTACGGGCTCCGCGTCAACAAGATAATAGGGGTTGAGCATACACGCCGTGTAGCTTGCCGTGGCGGGGTCGGTGGGCTCTGTGATTCCGAGACCTATGTTGAACCATTCAACATCGTCGGTGTCGTGGACGCCGTTGTAGCTGTCGTAAGCTTCCTGAATTATATTCCGGCAGCGCGACGCGGTGAGTATGGTGGCAAGAGCCATCAGTTCGTTTTTGTCGCCGCCGCTTCTGCTTGTTATGGTGTTGGTGCGCAGTTCATCCGGGTCGTCCGCGTACCATTTCTTTCCGACCCAGGTCGGCTCGCCGTCCGTCATAAGAATGACATAGGGCTTTCGCGGCAGACCGTCGTATGTTTCGTTGTTTATGTTTTCAAGAAAGCGTCTGGTGCTTTCCGCTATACCGTACTGTGTGCCCGTGCCTTGTACTTCGCCAAAGGTGTTTGTGGACGGGCTGTAGGCAACGCCGTCTTTCTCAAGCGTGGTGCTGAGTTTTATTTTGTTGTTGTCGTAAACAAGGTATTTATCCTGCGGGTCCTCCGCGGTGTTTGAGCTTGTGTAGTGAGCCAGCGGAAGAATATTGTGAACCGTCGCGGTACCCGAATTGCCGCCGTAGCCGTAAACATTGACACGGTTGTTCGGGTTGGCGTTTGTGATAATATCGATTGCGATGTTCGCGGCGTCAACAAGGCCATCGAGTCGGTTGGCTGCGCCCGTAAGGGAGTAGGTCATGGATGTGGTCATGTCGAAAATCATAAGAACATCCGCCGCGATGGATCTCGATTCACCGGTGCCCGTGGTTGAAATATATTCCTGCGCAAGAACCTGGAGGTCCACATCAAAGGCGTCGCCGTTGACTCTTACGCTCTTGTCGGTCCATATTCTGCCGTTGTTTGCGATCGTTCCGAATTCGGCGGGCGGAGTGCCCGTGCCGGGATCGGCGCTCAGGGCGTATGTGTATCCGCCTCGCAGAGCCGTAGCGGTATCGCCGTCTTCGGCAATTGAAATCAGGGGAGCAAACCCGACCGCAATCACCGCAACCAGCAGAAATGCGATTATCCTCTTCCTCACTTTTTTACTCCTTGAATAAAAATTCTGAAATGTACCTTGGCGAAGGTACCTCTGATTTTCTTTAAAAGACTTTTAAAATAATATCATGAGAAAAATTCTTTGTAAATCGTCATAATTACAAATTATCATTTTTTTTTTTTGCGATTTTTATATAAATTCACGAAAGCAGACATTTTTTTCGGTTTTGTGCGGATTTGGCAGAGCGTTTTCACAATTTGTGATGTTATTTTCAAAAACTTCACATTTAATTTGTTAATTTCACATTCCGGATGTTAACTTTTCGGGCAGAGGACCTCCCGCACCGAAAAAAGAAATTTTCCGCATACAAAGAATATGTTTTATATATTTACAACTTTTTACGGACGCCTGCCCGCCGGAGACCCGCACCCGTTCCCGGAGAGGGCTGTTGGCAGGGAACGCCGAACGGCGTTCCCTGCGCGGGCGACAGATTGTCGCCCCTACATTAAAAACAAATATTGAGTTACTCCGCAGGGCACGGATTCTTCCGCACCGTCTTTGTTAATGAGCAATGAGAAAGGAGAAATGAGCAATTAAGGGGCTTCGCCGATTATAATCGTAGGGAACGCGGTTCCGCGTTCCGGGCAAAACGGAGTTTTGCGTCGTAGGGGCGGATATCATCCGCCCGCAAC
>JAEERC010000009.1 GCA_016285645.1 Clostridiaceae bacterium
CAAAGTATTCCTGCGCTTTTTGCCTTGTTTTAACACCGAAATCTGAATTTTTGAGGTGCGAAGCAATTTTGAAACAGAAATTTTTCGTCAGAACAATAAACAAAAAAGGGATAAGGCTTGCGCCTATCCCTTTTTTTGAAGTCGTTATGGCGGAAAAGAGCGTTTCAAAATCTATTAAATCCCTTAGCTGCGCGCCCTTTGGCGCGCTTTTTTCATATCTCATTCTCTGCAGCCACAACGCTGCCGCCCGCGTAAATCTGGCGGAGCTTCGGCTTTTCGATTTTGCCTGTCGCGTTTCTCGGAACAGGCGCGAAAATAATCTTGCGCGGGCGCTTGTATCTGGGCAGTTCGGTGCAGAATTCGTTTACCTCGTCCTCGGTGAGGGTGAAGCCCTGCTTTACCTCGATAATCGCCGCCGCTATTTCGCCGAGGCGCTGGTCGGGAAGACCGATTACCGCAACATCCTTAATTGAGTTGTGCTTGCGAAGGAAATCCTCAATCTGAACGGGATAGAGGTTTTCGCCGCCGCTTATGATAACATCCTTTTTGCGGTCAACGAGGAAGATGAAGCCGTCCTCGTCCTGCATTGCCATATCGCCCGTGAAGAGCCAGCCGTCCTTGAGCACTTCCGCTGTGGCGGCGGGGTCCTTGTAGTAGCATTTCATAACGCCTCTGCCCTTTACGCACAGCTCGCCGACCTCACCCTGAGCGACCTCTTTGCCTTCGGTGTCAACAATCTTAACCTCCCACTTGTAGCCGGGCACGCCTATTGCGCCGACCTTGTGGATGTTTTCAACGCCGAGGTGAACACAGCCGGGGCCGATTGACTCGCTCAGACCGTAGTTGGTGTCGTACTGATGGTGCGGGAAATACTTTTTCCAGCGGCGTATAAGACTGGGCGGAACGGGCTGGGCGCCGATGTGCATAAGGCGCCACTGCTCGAGGCGGAAGTTTTCAAGTTTTATGTCGCCCCTCTCGATGGCGTCGAGAATATCCTGAGCCCAGGGCACGAGCAGCCAGACTATTGTGCAGTTCTCCTCCGACACGGTGTTGATTATCCACTCGGGTTTTACGCCCCTGAGAATAACCGCGCGGCTGCCCGCGAGAAGCGAGCCGAACCAGTGCATTTTCGCCCCCGTGTGGTAGAGGGGAGGAATGAGCAGGAAGTTGTCATCCCTCGTCTGCCCGTGGTGGTTTTTCTCCACCTCGCAGGAGGATACAAGACTCAGATGGTTGTGAAGAATCGCCTTGGGGAAGCCCGTTGTTCCGGAGGAAAAATAGATTGCCGCGTCGTCCTCGTCGGTTATTACAACTCCCGGGTCATGACGGGTGAAAAACTTGATTTCCTCTTTGTAGTTCTTTGCGAAGGCGGGCGTGTCGGCGCCGACAAAATAATAATCCTTTACGCGCATGCCGTCCTTGACCGCCTCAACCCTCTCGGTGAACTCGGGGCCGAAAACGAGCACGTCTATATCGGCTAAATCAACGCAGTAGGCGATTTCGTCGGCGGCATATCTGAAATTGAGCGGCACGACTATCGCGCCCGTGCGCAGAACGCCGAAATAAATCGGGAGCCATTCTATGCAGTTCATCAGCAGAATGCCGACCTTCTCGCCTCTTTTGATTCCCTTGTAAATCAGCAGGTTCGCGAAGCGGTTCGCCTCCTTGTCAAAATCGCCCCAGGTAAGGTGCCTGCGGTAAACTCCGTTCGGGCGCGCCTCAACGAGGTTCGATTCCTTCCAGTTCGTCTGCTCGCGCACAAGGGGATTGATTTCAACAAGAGCGTCCTCATGTTTGTAAAGACGGGCGTTGTTTGAGAGAAATTCGGTAATAGGCATTTTTCTGTCTCCTTACAGATGCATTGTGCTTTTATGCTTTAAAGCGCTGTGTATATAATAACATTAAAAGATTATTTGTCAAGGAAATTGAGAAAAAAATAAAACTTGCAAACGGAGCCGGGGATAATTATAATAAAAGAGCAGTTTACCCGGTAAGGAGAAAACAATGGAAAACAATCAGAAAAACACAAACGCAATAAAGGAAGAACAGGCGCCTGAAAAATCGTTTAAAAAGGATTTCCTGCAGTTTGTGAAGTACGCCTGTTTCGCCGCCTCGGCGGGAGTAATTCAGGTGGCGAGCTTTACGCTGATGAACGAGGTGCTTGTAAAAACGCCGTTTATCCAGTCGCTTATGGAAAATCACGCGGGATTCGCCCGTGTTATGCAGAACGACTACGGCCCGATTTATTTAATCGCCCTCATTCTTTCGGTTCTGTGGAATTTCACATTCAACCGCAAGTTCACCTTCAAGGCGGCGAACAACATACCGGTCGCGATGCTCAAGGTTTTCGGATACTATCTTGTTTTCACGCCCGTGTCGGTCATCCTCGGCAACTATTTCACCGCGAAATACGCGCACTTTTCCGCTATTGAATACATTGTGCTCGGTATAACGATGGTTATCAATATGGTAACGGAATTCCTCTTCCAGAAATTCGTGGTCTTCCGCAACGCCGAAAACACGGCGGTGAGCAAAAAGAAAAAGGCGGAAAACGAAGAAACGCAATAAAGCGACAATGACGCCGCCCGTCAGGGCGGCTCTTTTTTTGCCCGATTTCCGACAAATGAGGCTTAAATGTATAATTCTCACAAAAGCGGGTGTTAAGTTGTGTAAAATTACCATAAAATATTTGTACGGGGCGTCATTATTATTGACAATAAACAATATATTTGTTAAAATAAAACGAATATTCTTGTGAGGCATTTTCAGATATTCAAAACAGTTTTAAGGAGGAATTACTGTTGACTGATCAGAAAACCCTTGCATACATCAATATGTATGCCATCCTGGGAGCGCTTGAAAATCTCTGCGAGCTCGCTCCCGAAGCGCCTTCGCTTTTGACAAACACCAAGCCCATCAAAATAGGTTTTGAAGTCAAGGGCGGCCCGAGCGCGACCCTCACATTCGCAAACGGCAAATGCAGAATGGACCAGGGCTGCAGCAAGGTGGATGTAAAACTGCCTTTCAGCTCGTGCGAAAAATTCAACGGTCTCATTGACGGAACCGTAACACCCATCCCCTCAAAGGGATTCACCCACATCAACTTCCTGCTCAAGGACTTCACGGCTCTCACCGACCTTCTCAACAAGTATCTGAGGCCCGACCCCGCCGACCTCGAGGATGAGGACTTCTTCAACATCAGCACAAAGATTATGCTCGGTGTTATCGGCGTTGCGATTTCGCAGATTGCCAACAACGACGAAATCGGCAAGTTCACCGCGAGCAACATTGTTGACGGCAACATCCTGTTCAGCATCAAGGACGGCCCCGCGGTAACAATCCGCTGCAAGGACCATCACCTTGTAACAGTCAAGTGCGGCTGCGACAACTACAGAGCGAAAATGGAATTCCGCAACATCAAGCTCGCCCGCGACCTCTTTGACGGCAAAGTCAACGCTGTTGCCTGCATCGGCAAGGGCTATATCACAATGCAGGGCATGATTTCCATGCTTGACAACCTTAACAGATTGCTCGACAGAGTAGCTGTTTATCTTGCATAAGGAGGGCAATCAAAATGGCAGTTAAAAAACCGACTAAGATTAATACATACGAAAAGAACATAGAAATGTTCGAAAGAGCCACGAAGGTTATTCCTTCGGGTCTTTACGGCCATCAGGGCCCTGCCGAGGGCTGCTACATCCCCACCTCGGCTTTCCCGTTCTTCAGCCAGAAGGCACAGGGCTCCTATTTCTGGGATCTTGACGGCAACAAGTTCATCGACTATATGTGCGCCTACGGCCCCAACGTTCTCGGTTACAACGACCCCGATGTTGACGCCGCGGCCATGGAGCAGGCGAAAATCGAAAACTGCGTCACCTGCCCCTCAACAAAAATCGTTGAGTTCGCCGAACTCCTTGTTGACACCGTAAACTGCGCCGACTGGGCGTTTATGGCAAAGAACGGCAACGACGCCACATCCGGCGCCGTGCTCACCGCCAGAGCGGCGACACACCGCAAAAAGATAATCTTCGTCAAGGGCTACTACCACGGCGTTTCCGCCTGGTGCCAGAAGATTGACTATCCCGGCATCACTCCCGAGGATGTCTGCAACAACCTCTATGTTGACTGGAACGACATCGACGGTCTGAAGAAAGTTGTTGAAGAAAACAAGGGCGAAATCGCGGCGTTTATCGCAATGCCCTATCTTCACGGCAACTTCTTTGACAATATCCTCCCCGCAGAGGGTTACTGGCAGCAGGTGCGCGACCTGTGCACAAAAGAGGGCATCGTCCTCATCATCGACGACGTTCGCGCGGGCTTCCGTCTTGACCTCGCCGGCTCCGACCATTTCTACGGCTTCGAGGCGGATATCATCTGCTTCTGCAAGGCGCTCGCAAACGGCTGGAACGTTTCGGCGTTCTGCGGCAAGGACTGGCTCAAGGACGCGGCAAGCTCACTGTCCTACACGGGCAGCTACTGGATGAGCGCCGTTCCCTTCGCGGCAGGTATCGCCTGCATCAACAAGATGAAGAAGCTCAACACTCCCAAGCAGTTCCGCGAGCAGGGCATTCAGCTCGCAGACGGTCTCAAGGCCGCCGCGGCAAACAACGGCTTCCACCTGACAGTGTCCGGTGAACCCGCTCTGTTCTATCTTATGCTTCACGATGACGATTCGCTTATGCTCCACCAGGAGTGGATTGCAGAATGCGTAAAGAGAGGCATCTTCTTCACCAACCACCACAACCACTTCATGAACGCGTCGCTCACCGACGACGATATCAAGCAGACAATCGACGTTGCGGAAGAGGCGTTCAATGTGCTTCGCAAGAATCACCCGGAACTTAAATAAAACCGAACCGGGCAGTCTCACGGCTGCCCGCAATATAATTGAATTATAAAGGAGGCAACCCCCTATGGCATTATCAAAACAGGAATGGCTTGCTCTTGAAAAGAAGGCGCACGAACTGCGTCAGCTTACTCTCCAGACCACGGTCTGGGCAGGCAGCGGCCACCTCGGCGGCGGCATGTCCGTTCTTGATCTTCTCACAATTATGTATTACAAGTATCTCAACATCAAGGTTGACGATCCCAAGTGGGAAGACAGAGACAGGTTCATTCTTTCAAAAGGCCACGCGGCAATCGCTTACGCTCCCGTACTCTGCGACAAGGGCTTCAACGACCCCGAAATGCTCAAAACCTTCAACCTCTCCGGTTCGAAAATGGGTATGCACCTTGACTCCAACAAGGTTGTCGGCGTTGACGCTTCAACCGGCTCGCTCGGTCACGGCGCTTCAATAGCGGCGGGCACTGCGCTTGCGGCACGCCTTCAGGGCAAGGATTTCCTGACATATATGGTTACCGGCGACGGCGAGCTCGGCGAGGGCTCCAACTGGGAGGGCTTCATGACAATGAACCACTACCAGCTTTCCAACTGCATTGTCTATATTGACAGAAACCACTGCATGATAGACGGCAACACCGAGGATGTTATGAAGCTTGAGCCCCTTGCGGACAAGCTCACGGCTTTCGGCTTCAACACAATCTGCGTTGACGGCAACAACATCAAAGAACTCTGCGACGCGACCGAAATCGCCATTGAGAGATCAAAAGAAAAATGCAACCCCACCTGCATTCTTATGGACACGCAGAAGGGCGCGGGTCTGCCCGTGGCTGGCGACTATCACTGCCACTACATGGCGATTGACGACCCGACATTCGAGCAATATAAGAAAGAGCTTGACGCTTATTACGCCAAACGCGTAGAGCGCGCAGAAAAGGAGGGCGAATAATATGGCAGGCGGATTTGTATATAACGCGATAGATCAGACCGAGGTTGCGACCGCGGAAATTTACGGCAAAGCCATTGCCGATATAATGCTCAACGACCCCAAGGTAGTTGCTATTACCGCCGACCTTGCCAAATCAACCAAACTCGGCGATGTTCTTAAAGTATGCCCCGAAAGAGTTATCAATGTGGGTATTGCCGAGCAGGATATGATGGGCGTTGCCGCGGGTATGGCGAGAGCGGGTATGATTCCCTTCGTTTCGGGCTTCTCCGCTTTCTGCTCAATGAGAGCCTGCGACCAGCTTCACACTGACATCTGCTACCAGAAAGCGAATGTCAAAATCGTTGCCACACACTCGGGCACATCCTTCGGCCAGGCGGGTTCAACCCACCACGCCATCACCGATATAGCCATCACAAGGGCTATGCCCAACCTCACCGTTATCGTTCCCGCCGACGGCGTTGAAACCGCCAACGCGGTAAACGCGGCTTACAACACCGAGGGCCCGTTCTATATCAGAATCAACCGCGGCTTCGACCTTGTTCTCAACACCACAATGGATTATGGTTTTGAGGTAGGCAAGGCGGTAACCGTCAACGAGGGCACCGACATCACCGTCATCGCCTGCGGCTCCTGCGTCGCTCAGGCAAAGAAGGCGGCTGAATTCCTCGCAAACGCCGACGGCTTAAGCGTGCGCGTTCTCAATATGCACACAATCAAGCCCATCGACAAAGAGGCAATAATGAAAGCCGTTCAGGAAACAAGAAGAATCATCACCGTTGAGGATCACCTTGTAACAGGCGGTCTCGGCTCGGCTGTTTCCGAAGTTGTTGTTGACGGCGGCAAGGCCTGCGCGTTCAAGATGCTCGGTCACCAGGGCTTCGCCATGATAGGCCTTCAGGAAGACATTATGGCAGACGCCGGCATCGACGCAAACGGCATTATCGCGGCAGTCCGCGAGGTTATGAAGAAGGACTTCGAAGAAGACGACAACTGGGACGACGAATATTAATAACAGAAGAGCAATAAGCAGAAAGGATTGATTTATATGGCTTCAAGAGACGAAATGTTTACCAACAAGCTGTTCCTTTGCGGCGCTCTTCCGCTTATGAAAACAATCGCCAATGATGTTCCGAGTCTTGCAAAGAAGTTCGAGCATACACACGCAGTTATTCAGATAAGCGCTGACGACCCCTCCGCTCCCGACGGAAAATACGCCACCCATTTTGTCATCAATTCGGGTGTGTGGGAGGTTCACGCGGACAAGGTCAGCGACAAAGAGCACACCGACGTTGAACTCGAGTTCAAGAGCGTTGAGCAGATGAACGCCTTTTTCAAGGGCACAATCGGCCCCAAAACGCTCCCGAAAATGCACGGCGTTGCGAAAAATCCCGGCACCTTCCTCTCGTTTATGATGGTGCTTCTCAAGATGAGCTCGCTGCTCACCGCCAAGGAAGCCCCCGAGGATGAGGAAACTCAGAAACTTATGGTAAAGTGCTTCTTCTACCTTCTCACAAGCGGAATAAGCACCCTCAACAAGAACGGTCACGACGAGGTCAAGGCGTGGACTACTCCCAGCCCGGACCGTGTCTATGCCCTTGCGGTTGAAGGCCACCCCGAGGTTTCCGCTTTCCTGAGAATCAAGGCGGGCAAATCGAGAGCCGGCAGAGGCGAATACAAGAGAGCGATGCCTTTCTTCACGCTCCGCTTCGACTCGTTCAAGAGCGCTCTCGGAACCCTTCTCGGCACCGACGACATGCTTGACGCCACCAAGAACGGCAGAATAGTTATGGACGGCGGCCCCGAGTTCGGCGCGCAGTTCGGCGGATTCCTCCTCACCGTCGGCAGCTACGTTCAGTAAACATAATAATCAAAAAGGGGCTGCCGCAAGGCAGCCCTGAATTTGTTAATGAGAATCAGTAGGGCACGGATTCTTCCGTGCCGTTCGCCACACCCGTCACATCGTCACTGCGTTTCTCTGTGCCACCCTCTCCGTTCTCGGAGAGGGCTATTACGGACAGAAGTCTTGTTGTGACCGTAGGGCGGGATGGTCTCGCCTCCCGGCTCGGTCGGTGCTTCTGCCTGATTATCCCCCTCGCAAACGCAGGTCGCCTTGCTCGCTTGGAGCGCTTCGCAATTCTCCTGTTTGCTCACCTCAGCGTCTCGCTGTTTCGTCCGCAGGACGCGCTTCGGCGCTTCGCCCCCACCGGAGACCCGCACCACCGTCCCGCCGCGTAGGGAACGCCGTTCGGCGTTCCGGGCAAAACGGAGTTTTGCGCCGTAGGGCACGGATTCTTCCGTGCCGCTTGAAGGTTGTCTGTGACGATATAAAAACAGGTACGGGTGCGGTCCGTCCTGAATTTCATCTCGCAAAAGGATATAATATGCAATATGAACTTATACGCTCAAAGCGGAAAACCGTGTCGCTCGAAGTCAGACGCGACGGCAGCGTGATTGTGCGCGCTCCGCTGAGAATGAGCAAAAAAGAAATTGAAAAATTCGTCTCCTCGCATGAGAAATGGCTTGAAAACGCGGTCAGGCGGCAGAGTGAGCGCAGAAGCCGTGAGGTTGAGCGCACGCCCGAAGAAATAAAAAAGGCAAAACAGGAACTGAAAACCGTTCTTCTTCCTTTGATTGATAAATACTCCGCCCTTATGGGCGTAAAGCCCGAGGGGGTCACAATAACAAGCGCGAAAACGCGGTTCGGAAGCTGTAGCGGCAAAAACCGCCTCTCGTTTACATACCGCCTTGTTGACTGCCCCGGTGAGGCGGTCGAATATGTGGTTGTTCATGAGCTGGCGCACATAAAGCACAAGAACCACGGCAGGGATTTTTACGCCCTCATTGAGAGCGTACTACCCGATTACAGGGAAAGAGAAAAAATGTTGCGATAAAATAGCGCATTTCTATTGTTAATGTAAGAAAAAAGATATATAATAATATATTATGATATAAACCGAAAAGGATGATTTAATGCAGAAAATATCCTGGCGGGAAAAAATCGGCTACGGCATCGGGGCTACGGGTCTCGATCTGAGTTACGGTCTTTTCTATTCTTATCTTTCAATTTATCTTACAAACGTGCTCGGCATAAAATCGGCTTTCCTGCTGATTTTAGCCCCTCTCGCGAGAATCTGGGACGGCGTGAACGACCCGATGATGGGCGCGATTGTTGACCGCACAAACACAAAATTCGGCAAGCGCAGGCCGTGGATTTTAATCGGCGCCGCCTCAAACGCGATTGTGCTCGCCTTCCTTTTCAACGCCTCGCGCTTCGTTTCGGGCGGCACGGCTCTCTATGTCTATGCCGCCGCGTTCTATGTGCTGTGGGGCATGACGAACACTTTGGCCGACATTCCCTACTGGTCAATGGTGCCGTCGTTCACAAGCGACGAAAAGGAGCGCAATTTAATCTCCACCGTGGCGAGAACTTTCTCGGGTCTCGGGCAGGGGATTATAGCCCTTTTCACTCCCATAGCGCTCAAAAAAATCAGTGCTCAGGCGGACGGCAGCCCCTCGGCTCAGGGCTTCGGCACGGTCAGCGTAATCGCCGCCGTTTTCCTCGTTGTTTTCGCCTTCGTCTCCGTAACATTCACCAAGGAGCGCAGAATTGTCAAATCCGAGGAGGGCTTCTCGTTCAAAAAGGCGCTCTCGAACATCACGGGCAACAGGCAGCTGCTTGTGTTTATGCTTTTCGCGATGATTTCAAACGCGGGCTTCTATATGATTTCGGGCGTGAGCAGTTACTACTTTGCCGTCGTAAAAGGCGATATAGCCCTGCAGTCCACATTCAACCTGTTCAACACGGTCGGCAGCGTGCTCGCGATTCTTGTTGTGCCCGTTTTTTCAAAGTTTATGTCAAACCGCAATATCTACATTTTCTGCCTGTCCTCCGCGATATTCGGCTATATCGGAATGGCTGTGTGCGGGCTTGCCCTCAACACGGGCGTCATCCCGCTGGGCGTGTTCTATTTCATCGCCTCAATCGGCACGGGCAGTATGTTCGTAAACCAGACAATCATGCTCTCGGATGTCGTTGACTACGGCGAATACACAACCGGAAAGCGCAACGAGGCGCTGACCTTCTCAATGAAGGGCTTCCTTCAGAAAATGGCATACACCTTCCAGAGCATCATAATGTACGCCACCTTCATCGCCACGGGCTATGACGATTTCACGCAGAGCGCGAACGCGGTCGCCTCCGCGGCGGCTCAGAGGGGCATTTCGCTGCTTATGTTCGCGGTGCCTCCCGTGATGATGGCTCTCTCGCTCATCATATTCATCAGAAAATACAAGGTTCACGGTGCGCTCAAGGCGGAAATAATCGAGGCGATAAATAAAAAATACGCCGACGACAAGCCGGTCGGATAATATGAAAAAACTGTTCTATTTTATATATAAAATCTTCTTTTCCCTCGGCAGGCTGCTGCCCGCGAAAGGCAATCTCGTCTGCCTCGTTTCGCCGCACAACGCGTTTTTGAACGATTCGCTCGGTGAGATGAAAAAGGAAATTGAAAGACGCGGCGGCTACACACTGCGCTTCGTGCTCGGAAGCGACATAAAGGGCAAAACCTCACTTATGAGAGTCCTTTCGTTCTTTACCTCGGGGGCTGTGAACCTCGCACGCGCGAAATATATCTATTTAAACGACAATTTTATGCCGATGGCTTCGCTGAATTTCAGAAAGGGCACGGTCATAACCCAGCTCTGGCATGGTGAGGGCGCTCTCAAAAAAATCTGTCTGGACCTCGACCTGCCCGAAAAAACGGTTAAACTCGAAAAGAAGATATTTTCAAAATACACTTATATAATCACATCTTCAAAAAGCGTGGTTCCCGTGTGGGCAAAGGCGTTCGGCAAGGATGAAAGCGCCGTGCTGCCCCTCGGCTCGCCGAGAACGGACGCGTTTTTCAGAGTGACAAACAGCATATCCGACAGGGAGGCGTTTGACTGCCTCTACCCCGGCTGCAGGGGTAAAAAACTTGTGCTCTACGCCCCGACCTTCCGCGATGACCCCGGGCTTGACAGGGAGATTCCCTCGCATTTTGACGCCTATACATTCAACCTCGCGTTCGGTGAGGAATACGCCCTGCTCACCCGCCTTCATCCGCAGGTTCACTCATCCTCCTTCGGCGAGGGTGTTACGGATGTTACCGATTACCCCGACATAGCGGGTCTTCTCAGGCTCGTGGATGTGCTTATCACGGACTATTCCTCCGTGTTTATGGACTATGTACTGCTTGACAAGCCCTGCATATTCTACGCCTACGACCTTGAGGCGTATTCGGCTCTTCGCCCGTTTTACGGCGATTATGAGTGCACCGTTCCCGGTCCCGTTGTGCGCTCGTTTGACGAACTTCTGACCGTTATGCGCACAGTCGGAGTAGATGAGGAAAAATACGCCCGGTTCAAGGAATACCACCTCGGCAGCTGCGACGGAAAGAGCGCCGCGAGAGTTGCCGACGCGACTTTGAAATAATAAAAATATATCAGGAATAGATAAGAAAGGCGGATAGCAAATGAAAAAGATTATATCTGTTTTTCTCACTTTGGTTATCCTGTTTTCCGTGTGTATCGCCGCCGTCAGGGGCGTCGCGGAGCAGAGTGAGAAATACCCCGTGGTCGTACTCCCCGGCTACAGTTCCTCAACCCTTGTAACAACCGATGAAAACGGCAGCGACAGGCAGGTGTGGATGCTCGACCTCGGCGGAGTGGGAGGCGATATACTCGAATATATCGTGCCAATAGCGAGGGGCCTCGGCGACCTCACCTTCCGCAACGCCGACAGAATCTCGGAAATTATCGGCAACGAGATTATCGGGCTTACAAAGGACATAGTCTGCAACCCCGACGGAACAAGCAAGCTTGACATCCGCCCGCTTCTTCAGACGGCGGAGGAATCCTGCTGGGCAAATCTGCGCGCCTCGGGGCAGGGTAAATTCTGCTATTTCGATTACTATCTCGACCCGAGAAAGGGCGGCTACGGCGTTGAGGATTCGGATATTTTCTCGTTTATGTGCGATTTCCGTATGGGAGCCGTTGACTGTGCCGCCCGCCTTGACACCTTCATTGAGGATGTGCTCGACTACACGGGCGCCGAAAAGGTCAACATAATCTGCGAGAGCCACGGCGGTCAGGTCGCGGGAACATATCTCAGTATGTTCGGCAGCAAACAGCAGGTTCACAACGCCGTGCTGTGCGTGCCCGCCCTGTGCGGAGCGAGTCTCGCCTACGATCTCCTCACTCAGGAGGCGAATCTCGACGAGCTTGAGCTTCTCTATTTTGTTGAATACGCGAACCTCATCGAGGAGGATATACACTGGCTCTTCGAGGCGGAAAACCTCGAGTTTGTGGACTGGATTATACAGGGAATACTGCCCTATATTTTCCGCGTTGTGGGCTACTGGGGCAGCATCTGGGACTTCTGCCCGCCCTCGGTCTATGACGAAATGAAAGCGAAATGGCTCGACAGCGATGAGAGCGCCGCCCTTATTGAGAAGAGCGATTATATGCACTACGAGATTATGGCGAATTACGCTGAGAATCTCACAAAATGCCAGGAGGAATACGGCGTAAATATCACAATGATATGCGGCACGGACGCGGGCTGCGCCTCGGGCTGGAGAGCGAATTCCGACGGTATAATCACAACCGAATGCTCCTCGGGAGCGACCTGCGCGCCCTGGGGTGAAACCTTCGGCAATAGCTATGTGCAGGTGAACGACTGCGGCGGAAACTACAAGGTATCGCCCGCCATGACGGTTGACGCCTCAACGGCTTTCCTGCCCGACGACACCTTCTTTATAGCGAGAATGTTCCACGGCAGCGAGTTCGCCGATGACTATGTCTGCTCCCTTGCCGAGCAGGCGCTGTTTACGGATAATATAGAAAACGTTTATTCATCGCCCGCTTACCCGCAGTTCCGTTATTCCGTCAACCCCTCACACGCCCTGACGGCGGAGTTTGACTCGAGCAGGCCCGGCTACATTTCGGCGGATGACTCGTTCCTGCGAATCACCAACAACTCCGAAAAGGGCAGGGATTTAATCATAATCGGAATAAAGGCGGAGGGCGCCGATATAAAATTTGACCTTCGGAACACGGGCGCGGTCGCCGCGGGTGAGAGTGTGGATATTCCGTTCAAGGGTAATCTCCCGCAGGAAAGAAAACTTGTTAAAATCACCGTGACATACGCCTCCGTCGGTTCGGTCACTCCTCTGGGTGAGAGAAAACTCGGTTTCACGCTCTTAAACGGCGAGCCCGGAGCGGACGGGGAGGAGGGCAGTGCCTTCACCTCGTTTATAAACCGCGTTGTTTCCGCCCTTGAGACGGTTCTCAGAAAACTCGGCTTATACAACTTTGTTCTTATGATGGTAAATGTTTTTGACGGAGTGTTCGGGAGACTTGTTTACGGCTTTTAACAGGGATTCGTTTTAGTTTTTCAAAATATATCAGGGGGTAAAATCAATGAGTGAAAAAGCAAACGCAAAGCCGCAGAAATACATGAATTTAAAGGAGATTCTCGCCTATTCGCTCGGCCTTTTCGGCTTTCAGGCAATAGTCGGTCTTCTCAACTCCTATCAGGCGGAGTTTTACGGCTCGATAATGGGGGCGAACCTTGCCATAGTGGGCGCGATAATTCTCATCGCAAAAATCGTCTCCGCCGTTTTCGACCCGATTGTAGGCAATAAAATCGAGAGCACTAAGGGCAAACTGGGCAAATTCAAGCCCTTCATAATCGCCTCAATTCCCGTTCTTTTAATCTTCACGGCTGTAGTGTTCCTTGACATTACGCCGCTGCATTTTGAAAACGCGGGCAACGCTCTGTATATCTATATTTTCATCACCTTCCTCATCTGGTGCCTGGGTATGACCCTCGCCGATGTTCCCACTCAGGGCATCGCCGCCGTTCTCACGCCCGACCCGAACGAGAGAACAAACATAGTTTCAATAGCGAACACCGCGAAGCAGATCGGATTCGCCGCCTGCGCGGTTATAGTGCCCGTAATCTGCCTTATCATAAAGGGCGGCTCAAAGGTCATTGTCGCTAAGGGCGAGCAGGACAGCCCGATGATAGCCCCCGAATACCTCTTCACGGCAATAGCCACGGCTGTTTTCGGCTGCGCGCTTATGGCGCTCATCGTTTTCTGGAGCAAGGAGAGAGTGCCCTACGCCTCGGGCGAAAAGACCTCATTCAAGGATATGTTTGAAGCCATAAAGGGCAACACCCCGCTCATTCTCGTCATCGTCTCCTACTTCCTCGGCTTCGGCAGACAGATGGCAATGGGAATTCAGGTTCAGGCGGCGTACGCCCTTATCGGCAGCCAGAACCTCGTTATCATACTCGGCATCACCACAGCCATCGGCTCAATGATTTCAATGGCTGTTACGCCGGTACTCATCAAAAAGACAAACGAGAAAACGGCTTATCTCATCCTCTCGATTTACGGCTTCGTTGTTTCGGTGCTCGCCTATATCGTTTACGCCTTTGTTACCAAAAACGCGGTTGTAATGTATATCTTCCTCTTCCTCATCGGTCTTCAGTTCAGCGCCGTTACGCTTATGCCCATGATTATGACGGCGGACTGCGTTGACTACTATGAATACAAAACAGGCAAGAGAACGGAGGGCCCCGTTTACGCCCTTCTCAGTCTCACAATAAAGGTCTGCCTCGCTCTCGGCACGGCTCTCGGTCTGTTCTTCGTGAGCAAATCGGGCTACTCCGAGGCAATTCAGCAGTCAACGGTCGTGTTTGAGGAAAGCACAAAGAACACAATCTTCTTCGCCTACACGGCAATGCCCGGCATCTTAGCGCTTCTCTCCGCTGTACCGATGTTCAAATATGACATCTACGGCAAGAAGAAGGAGGAGATTTCCGCCGCTCTCGCCGAGCGCAGAGCTTCAGCCGAAAGCGAATGATAAATGGATAAAATAAGGGTTGAAAACCTTAAATTCACCGATGAAAAGGGCAGAACGCGCCTGTTCAACGGTATGAATATTGACGATAAGCTCATTGACCGCGACTCCTTCAGATATAACCTCGACGATGAGTTTTTCAAAAAATTCCGTATGTACGGGCTGGATTTCATCCGCCTCGCCGTCACCTGGCAGAATCTTGAGCCGCGGGCGGGTGAATACAACGAGAGTTATCTTAAATCAATCGACGGCATTTTCGAAAGAGCCGCGAAACACGGCGTATATATTCTCCTTGACCTGCACCAGGATCTCTACTCCGGCTTTGACGGTGTGGGCGGGGGCGACGGCGCGCCCGGCTGGGCTTGTATGAGCGACGGGCTTAAAATGCGCAATCCGAAGGTCGTGTGGGTTGAGGGCTATCTTCTGTGCGGCTGCACAAGGCGCTGCTTTGACCATTTCTGGGCAAACGACATCACCCACGGAATGGGCCTGCAGGACAGGTTCGCCCTTCTGTGGCGGATGCTCGCTGAGCGCTACGGCGGCAGCCCCGCGCTTTTCGGTTTTGACCTTTTAAATGAGCCGTTCCCCGGCTCGCCCGGCAAAAAGATGATATTCCGTCTGGCGAAAAGCGCCGCGAAGAATATAGCGTTCAACGGGAAACTCGACCGTAAAAGAATAATAAAATCGGCGGTTAAAAAGGATATGAGAGGGTTGCTCGACTCAATCGACGGCTCGATTGTGCCGGATATTATGAGTAAACTCGACAGTCTGCAGGCGGAGTTTGACATAAAGGTCTATTCCCCGTTTTTAAACAGGATTACTAAGGCGATAAGGGAAGTTACACCAAACGGAATAATAATGATGGAGCAGAGTTTTCTCTGCAACGGCGGAGCGAGGCATTTTGCGCCGCCCGTAACGGTTGACGGAAAGCGCGAGGAGCAGCAGTGCTTCGGCCCGCACTCCTACGACATAGCCGTTGACACTCCGCTCTATAAATACGCGAATGCCGGCAGGGTAAAGGCGTTCTTCAATGAGATGCGCTCCACCCAGCTTCGCCTCAATGTTCCCGTTGTGGTGGGCGAATGGGGCGGCTGCAGTGACAATAAGGATACATCCTGGTTCGGTCACGGCAGGGAACTGCTCAACTACTTCGATGAGAACCGGTGGAGCCAGTCCTACTGGGACTACCACGGCGACGATATGGACGCCCCGCTTATGGATCTGCTCTCGAGAACCCATCCCGTGGCGGTGGGCGGTGAAATCGGCTCCTACGGTTACGATTACGAAACGGATGTTTTCACGCTTGAATTCATATCCGACGGCAAAAACGAAACCCTCATTTACGCGCACAAACCGTTTGAAGCGCCTGAGGGCTTTAAATATAAAACGGTCGAAGAGTATGAAAACGGCGCCTGCGTGATTGCAATTAAACCCGCAGCGGGTGAATGCGCCGTCACGCTCAACTTCAAAAACTGATTCCGGAGGTATTCAATGGAATTGATTAAAAAGGGCATAAATATGCTCCTCGATGTCAAAAAATACTGGAAAAAGCCCCCCGAGGGCAAATATATGTCATTCAGGGAGATTATGGCATATTCCGTCGGCGGTTTCGGCGCCTATTCCATTTTCACGATGGCGCAGGCTCTCCTGCTTTCAACCACAAACGTAATAATCGGCAACACCATAGGCATACGCCCGATGCATATGTATGTTATGTATGTCATTTCGGTTATCACCAACATTCCGCTGACGATGGTCAGGGCGAATATGGTTGACAATGTAAAATATAAATCGGGCAAATACCGCCCCTATCTTCTGCGAATGGGCATACCCACGGTCGCGATTTCGATGCTCTTCGTTTTCACGCCATATTCGCGGCTTATGTCCTACGCGGGCGGCAAGGGCTATTTTGTGTGCTGCGCGCTGATTTTCGTCTATAACTTCGGGCTTCAGTTTTTCTACAATTTCTTCTACGACGCCTACGAAAACCTCATTCACGTGCTCTCGCCCAACAGCCAGGAGCGCACGAATGTTACGGCAATAAAGAGTCTTATCTACTCGCTCTCGCCCACTGTTACCAATTTCGTAACTCCGCTCATAGCGGCGAAGGTGGCAAACGGCGATATGTACGACCTGAGGGTTTACCGCTGGCTCTATCCCTTCATTGCGATAATCGGCGTTGCGATGATTATTCTTGTCTATGCGGGCACGGAGGAAAAAATAGTGCTCGCAAAGACGCACACAATGAAAATTAAATTCACCGACGCTTTGCGCGAGGTTGCCAAAAACAAATATTTCTGGATTATCTCGCTCGCGGGCTGGCTCGGCTTTCTCGAAACCTGCACCTATGTTGTGCTGCAGTGGCTTTATAACTACGGCCATATGTGCACGCCGGAGCAGTACTCGTTCATAACCCTGATACGCGGAACGGCTTACAGCTGGGGTATGATTTTAGGACCCTTCGCCGTAAAAAAATGGGGCAAAAAGAAGGTGCTCATAGTCACCAATCTTTTCAATGTCCTCTTCCTCGCTCTCGTCTATCCGCTTATGGGCTCAATCTGGACGGTGCTTCTGTGTATGTATTTCAACTCCATTGCCGACTCGTTCATTCTGATTCTCAACCCCGCCATTCAGGCGGATATACGCGATTATCAGCAGTATAAGAGCGGCGAGAGAATTGACGGTATGTTCGGCGCGGTGGCTATGATAGGCACCTTCGTTTCAATGGCAACAAGCTCCGTTCTGCCCGCCGTATATGAAAAATACGGCATTTCCGAGAGCAACGGGCTTGAGAATATGTATGATGTTCTCTACAATCCCGACACCCTCCACAAGCTGGTCGGCGCGCTTGTAATTATGTCCGCCGCGGGCGCGTTCTTAAACTGCGTGCCCTATTTCTTCTACGATTTTTCAGAGACGAAGCAGAAGGCGGTTATAAAAATTCTGCAGATACGCGCCATGTTCGAGGATTACGGCAACGGCGTGCTCACCGATGACGATATGAAAAACACGGTTGAGCTTATCCACACCTCAAAGGAGAAAAAACTTGAGGAGATTGAGAACATAAAATTCCTCAGAAAGCGGAAGGCGGGCAGAGAAGCGATAAAACAAGCCGCCGGGCACAACGAGGAGGTCGAAATCGCCTGCGCCGTTATGGATGAGGTTGAAAGATTCACCTCCGTTCCCGCCCTCAAACGGCTTGAATGGGCGAAATCGGTTGTTGACGGCGGCATACAGGGTATATCCGCCGTAAGCGAGCAGAGTATTGACAAGGCGAGGGCTCTGCCCGATTTAACCGTTGAGGAGCACGAAATCCGCAAACAGGCGATCGCGGACGCCAAACTCGGCTTGCGCTGCAAAAAAGCGGCTCTCAAATATTACCCGGGCGGAATAACCGCCTTTGACGGGGAAAAATTCGCATCCCTCGAAGCGCAGGAAAACGAGCTTGACGAAAAGAAGGCAGCCCTGTTCAAAGCCAAGGCGGACAAAAAAGAGATAAAGGCGCTGACCTTAAAGCAGAAGGAACTGCGCGCCGAAATAAAGAAAATGGAACTCGAGCAGCAGCACTACGCCGAATGCACCAAGGTCTGGCACGACGCCTTCAAATATGTTCAGCAGGCGGAAAACTACGCGAAATTCGAGGAAATCGCCTCAAAATACTCCGAACTTGCTCAATAAAAACAGCCCTCTCTCATCGTGAGAGAGGGCTTTGTTAATGTCAATTTTCCGTCCGTCGCTGGCTCATTCCGCCTTGCGGTAAATACAGGGCTCCCGTCCGTCGTGGCCTCCTCCTATGGGGGTGCGGGTTCCCGGTGGGAACCTCTGCCGAAGGCAGAAGCACCGACCGAGCCGGGAGGCGAGACAGGTGGATTGACCGCTTGCGGTCAAGACGGAAGGAGTCTGCGCGAATTTTTGCCCTCACGGACATCCCTGTTGCGGGCGGATAATATCCGCCCCTACGACGCAATACTCCGTTTTGCCCGGAACGCGGAACCGCGTTCCCTACGATTATAATCGGCGAAGCCCCTTAATTGCTCATTTCTCCTTACTCATTGCTCATTAAACATAAGCGGCACGAAGCATTCTGTATTTTTAATCTTCCAGCATCTTGTCAAAATAGTATTTCACCGCGCGGGGTTCGGCTTTGAGCGTGAGGTAGTGCATATTCGCCTTGCGGTCGGGGGTGAATCTGTTGTTGCCGTCGTCATCGACCGTGATTGTGCCGCGGGGCGAGAGTTTATAGAATTTACCGCAGCCGTCAAACGCGAAATGCACCGCGGTCAGATCCCAGCTGCAGCGCTCCGCCTTCTCACCCGCGTCGTTGCAATACGCCCTGTAGCAGTCGTAAACGGGGCTGCCGTCCTCCGGCTCCTTTTCAAAGCCGGATTTAATCGCTTCACCGATTTCATAGCCCGAGCATACAACGGGCTTTTTTATGTTTTCAAAAACATTTTTCGCCGCCTCAATATCCTTCTGAATATTGAATTCCGCATTTTCGCTTTCGGGGAATTTACCCGCCATACACACGAGGGCGCGCACCTTGTCGTCAATAAGATCGGCTCGCGAGTCAATTAGTTCGCTTATGTTGTTAAGCATTCCGATTGTAACAATAACAACGGAGTTTTCCTCCGCCGCCTCGAGCGCTCTTGTGTAAAAATCAAGCGAGTTTTCTGTTTCGATTTTCTTATCGCCGAAATACTTTTCGCGAACGGCCGCCGTATATACGGAATCGTTTTCGAGGAAGCCCTCCCTGCCTGTGCGGGCGACGGGCACATCATCAAAGCCGTAATAATCGAGTATCGCCCTTATAACATAATCGGAATCCCTGTTCGAGGTGCAGTTCACAACGCCGAGCAGATTTCCGCCGTCCCTTTTTATTGAGGCGAGCAGCAGGGCGAGCGCTCCCGCGTCGTCGCAGTCGGGGCCCATATCCGTGTCAAGAATAACGGAGCAGCCGCTGTCCTTAACGCTTTCATAGTTCCAGTCCGTGCCTCTTATGATTCTCACAATGCTCCTGACCGCGGTATAGACGAGAATCGCAGCCACAACGACTATGGCAAGAGTTATAAAGTATTTCATCGGAATTATGTCATAAATTTTGTCGCCGAGTATTGTAAAGGCGATAACCCTGGGCAGTATTCCCGCGAGGGATATGAGCAGATAGGGCAGAAACTTCATTGAGGTAGTGCCCATAAAAAGACTCACAAAGTCAATCGGGAAGGCAGGCAGAAACCTTATGCCGAAAAACACCGAGTATTTTGTGCCGTCCTTTGTAGCCGTCAGTTTGCGCCCTTTTTTTGTTTTATTGAGTATTTTTTCAACATTCTTTCCGCCGAGTATTCTGCCTATAAGCCGGGTGATTATAAGCTCCAGCGTGATGCCCGCGGCGTTTACCGCGAGCGCCTTGAGGGGCGAGAACGCCACGCCCACGCCCACATAAATCATTGAGGCGGGCACAACGAAGGTTACCGCCTTGACTATGTAAACGAGTATTATCGCGCCCGCCGCCTTCAACTCCGAGCCCGATGATTTTATGATTTCGCGCACGTCTATATTGACGAGCGCCTTGTATTTCCATATAACCAGCGCGATTATCGCCGCCGCCGCGAGTATTCTCATGGCAATGCCGGCGTTTCGTTTTATGAGCGCTTTCTTTTCATCCAAAGCAATCCACCTCCGGAGGGAACTGTCAATATTATAATATTATTTTAATATATATTCAACTTTATTTTTAATTTGACAAAATAAAACCGATGTTGTATAATTTCAATTCCGGAAAGATTCTGCGCGAAAGGAGGCGTAACAATGACTTCAAAGGAAAAAGCCCAGAGAGCGGCGGCTTCGGTGGCGCTTGACGGCGTTATGAAATACATAAAAAAGTCACCCGAGGAAAACCTGGTAAAGGTTGTAAATCTCATTGAGAAGTTTACGGGCGGAATGTTCCCTTCGAAGAATTTTGACGCCTTCCGCACTGCCGTGACCGACAAAGAAAATGTCTGGCACGATTTCGCGATGAGATTCGTAAACGAGCAGGATTTCAAAACCCTCAAAAAGATGATTCTCGCCATAGGTCTGGGCGCGGGCGTAAACGGAACCAAAGCGGTACGCGCAAACCGCGAGATTTACAAATGCAATATTCCGTTTATTATTCTGCTTGACCCCACAAGCGCCTGCAATCTCAAATGCAAGGGCTGCTGGTCGGCTGAATACGGCAATAAACACAGCTTATCGCTCGACGATATGCGCAGCATAGTAAATCAGGGCAAGGCGCTCGGCACTCATATCTATATGTTCACGGGCGGCGAGCCCCTTATCCGCAAGGATGACATAATCACCCTCTGCTCCGAAAACCCGGATTGCGGCTTCCTCGCCTACACAAATGCCACCCTTGTTGACGAGGCGTTCTGCGAGGAGATAAAGCGCGTGGGCAACATTGTGCTCGCCTTCAGCATTGAGGGCACGCCCGAAACAAACGACGCCCGCCGCGGTGAGGGCAGTTACGAAAGAACTATGCAGGCAATCCGTCTTTTGAAGAAAAACGGGCTGTTCTTCGGGCTTTCCGTCTGCTACACCTCTCAGAATCTCGCCGCCGTAACGAGCGATGAGTTCATTGACAAAATGATTGAGAACGGCGCCATGTTCGCCTTCTATTTCAACTATATGCCCGTGGGAAAATGCGCGGTTGAGGAACTTATTCCCACACCCGAACAGCGCAAATTCATGTACGGCTGGCTTCGTAAAATGCGCTCGGGCAAAACCGGCAAGCCGATGTTCGTTATGGATTTCCAGGACGACGGCGAGTATGTCGGCGGCTGCATAGCGGGCGGCAGAAACTACTTCCACATAAACTCCGCAGGCGATATCGAGCCCTGCGTTTTCATCCACTACGCGGATTCAAACATCCACCGCGACACCCTGCTTGAGGCGCTTAAAAAACCGCTGTTTCAGGCGTACTGGCACAACCAGCCGTTCAATGAGAACCACCTGCGCCCCTGCCCGATGCTTGAAAACCCCGACTGCCTGAGAAAAATCATAAACGAGACCGGCGCAAAATCGACCAATCTCGAGGCGCCCGAGGATGTTGAAACCCTCTGCGCTCGCTGCGACAGATTCGCGAAAAACTGGCAGCCCGTGGCAGATGAACTGTGGAAAAACAACCCCCATCCCAAGCCCAAAACCCAGTATTACAGGGATATGGACACGAGCAAGGATACCCTCAAATAACATCAAAGCCCGTTTTTCGGGCTTTTTTTATTGAATTGTTAAAGATTATTTGCTATTATATATTTATTCCTTGACGAAGGAGGCAGACCGTGGACAAAGAAAAAGAATTGTATGAGGAAACACAAGAAATATCCGAGGAAGAAAAAGCCCCGGAAAAAGACGCGACCTCAAAAATAAAAAGAAGAAGTCAGCCCGAGCCCGAAAAAAAGCAGGAAGACGATAACCTGTGCATTCACTGCGGCAAAAACAAAAAGGCGGCGGGCAGCAACTACTGTTCCGTGTGCATAAGCAAGGCAACAAAAACAAAGGTTCCCGTGTTCGCGTGGATCTGCGTTGTTGTTGTAGTATTGTTCGCGGCGGTTGCCCTGCTTCTTTCATATCTCAATTTCGCCCCCGCAAAGAGAATCCTCGAGGGGCGCGAGGCGCTTTCCGAAAACCGCCTGGGCGACTCGTTCAATTCCTATGAGGACGCCTTCTATCTCGCCGACGAATTAAATTCCGAACTCAACTGGAACCTCGTTTTTGTGGGCAGAAGAGTGCGCATTGAAGAGGCGAAGGTAACGGTAAAACTCAACGCCCCGTTTTACGCCTACAACTTTTTAAGCCAGTATTTCACCGAGCCGGAGCTTCGCAAAAATCCCGAAACGGTCGGGTATTACAACGATTTTCAGAAGTTCAACGAATTCCTGCAAATAATCTCTGCCATTGACGGCGAGGATGAAAAATCCGCCGACGAGGCGCTCGAAAAGGTAGCCGTTCTCAAGGAAAAATACAAGGATGTAAAAGACAAGTATTTTTATGTTCTTTTTACCGAGAACTACATAAAGGAAAACTACAAGAAAACCGGCAAGGATGAACTGCTTAAAGACATTGATGAAATCAAAAAGCTCTATCCCGAAGAAAAATGGTTTTATCTCAACTACTACTGCGACCTCTACTTTGACACGGGCAGATACGACGAGTGTCTGACCGCGTGCGACGAGGCGATTGCCTATAACCGCAACCTCTCCGCCGCCTATCTGAACAAGCTGAAGGTCTGCTTTATAAATGACGATGAGGACGCTTCAAACGCCGTTCTGGGCGCGTATCTCGGGTCAAACTCCGAGGACGACACCTATTACGCCATGAAGATTATGATGCTTCGACGCTTCGGCGACAGTATCGACTCGACCATAGAGGAGTGCGAAAAGGATATTCTCATCGCGGAGGGCGCTCCCGAGGTCTATCGCCAGCAGGCGCTCAACTACCTTGTGAAGGGCGATTACGATTCCGCCTTTGACACGGCTTACAACGCCTTTGTCACGGTATATAACCTCTACAGCTACGGCGCTATGGATATCCAGCTTTCCGAAACGCGCGAAACCCTCTATGTGTGCGCTAAACTCTATGAGAAAAACGGCAGCGGAATGTCGGAATTCCACAGCTCGCTCGCCGATATTCTCGCAAGCTTTGAGGGCTATACGGCTTCCGAAAACGCCGCGGCGCTCATTGACGGCAAAAAGACCCCCGCCGAAATCTTAACCGAAGGGATGGCTGATTTTGTATGACAATGATATACGCGATCTGCAAAATTCTATCATTCCCCGGCACATATCTCAGGGCGTTTCTCGAGCACCTCACCGCGAAGGCGTCGGGCTGTATGATTGAGTCGGACGGCTATATCCGCTTTGACGAGCTTTCGGGGCACATTGAGCACACCTTCCCGCTCAAAAAGGGCGGAGCGGTCGCCATGGCGCTGGTGCCCGGCATATTTCACTTCATTTTCGGCGTGTTTTTCTCAATAGCGGGGCTTGTGCCGTTAGCCCTTCTGAAGGTTGATTTTCAGCACCCGCTCATGTGTATAATCTATATTCTTTTCACCTTCCTCGGTATATCGATGCTCTGCAATCTCTTCCCCCTCGTTGACGACGCGCTCTTCTGCAGAGAGAGGATTTACGGCAAGGACGGGGCGAATATTGTCGCGAAAATTCTCCTCTTCATCCCCGTTCATATCTGCGTGCTCGGGGCGTATATCGAAAGATACTGCGTAAATTACATTCTTTTCGCCGCGTTTCTCATTCTGATTTTCATAAAATGAAAAACGCCCGGAACAAATAAAGAGCTACCCGGCGGGATTAATCATCCTGCCGGGTTTTTTATACAACATATTGATATTTCTTTTATTATCGTCAATACATATTGATTTTTATATTATTCTATATTATAATTAATTATTACTATTGTTTTGAGGTGAAGTATGGCGTTTCTCTTCACGCATTTCAGGGAGCTTCTGACCCCCGACGGCGAGCAGGTGTATTTCGCCCTGAGCCGCGACGGGCTCAACTGGGAGCGGGTGAACTCAGGCAGACCCGTGCTCACAAGCGATGTGTGCGAAAGGGGAGTGCGCGACATAGTCATAGCCCGCCTTGAAAGCGGCGGTTTTGTGATAGTCGCCACCGACCTGTGCATTGCCCGCAGATGGGACGAAAAATACAATGTGGACTGGAAGGACTGCAACCACAACGGCAGTAAGTGCCTTGTGATGTGGAAAACGCCCGACCTCATAAACTTCACCCCCGCGCGGCTCATAGACTTTTCGGCTGAAAACTACGGCTGCCTCTGGGCGCCCGAAATAACATATATCGAAGAGGAAGGCGTTTATCTGCTCCACTGGGGCTCGACGGTGAAGGATGACGGATATAACCACATGTCGATTTACTGCTCGAAAACGAAGGATTTTGAAACCTTCTCAAAGCCGGAAATCCTGTTTACCAAGGAGTGCGAGATTCTTGATTCCCACCTCGTGAAGGCGGGCGGAATGTATCACCTGTTCTATAAAAACTGCGAGCCGGCTATGAATATGCACGAAACCGCGCCCACGGCTTACGGCCCCTACACCCACGACAGCGCGTTTGACTCATATATGGAGTCGCTCGGCAATCCCGGCGCCTACGAGGGCGGCACTTCCCTCATTCTGCCCGACGGACGCTGGTGCGTGATGTTTGACTTTTTCGGCTGCGAAAAGGAAAAGATGGGCTATGTTCCATTTATTTCACCCGCGCCGGGTGATGCTCATTTTACAATGTGCAAGGAGGAGTTTTCCTTCCCCTACGGCTTCAAGCACGGCGGAATAATCGAAATAACGGACGAAGAATACGAAAGAGTAAAGAATCATTATAAAAACGAGGCGTGACTATGACAATTACCGAACTGTTTTCAAAGAAAAGCCCCACACTCTCATTCGAGGTGTTCCCTCCCAAATCGGGAGCGAATTTTGACACCGTGACCGAGGCGACTCACGAAATAGCGAAACTGAAGCCCGATTTTATGAGCGTCACCTACGGAGCGGGCGGCGGCACAAGCGAATACACCGCGGCAATAGCGAAGGATATTCTTGACAGATATTCCGTCACGCCCCTCGCCCACCTCACCTGCGTGTCGTCAACAAAGGAAAAGGCGATTTCGGAAATAAAGAAACTGCAGTCGCTCGGCATTGAGAACATTCTCGCTCTCAGGGGCGACATTCCCGCGGACGCTCCCTCAAGGGATGAGTGGGATTACCACTACGCCTGCGAGCTTATCGCCGACATAAAGGAGACCGCCCCCGGTATGTGCGTGGGCGGCGCCTGCTACCCCGAGGGTCACATTGAGCGCACAAGCTACACCGACGATATAAAGAATCTCAAAACAAAGGTTGACGCGGGCTGCGATTTCCTCACAACCCAGATGTTTTTCGACAACAATATTTTCTACAACTTCCTCTATAAAATCCGCTCGGCGGGCATCGAGGTTCCCGTTGTGGCGGGCATTATGCCCGTGGCGAATCTCAGGAATGTAAAGCGCTCCTGCGAACTTTCGGGCACGGAACTTCCCTACCGCTTCAAGCAGATTCTCGACCGTTTCGGCTCCGACCCCGCGGCTCTCAGGCAGGCGGGCATCGCCTACGCCACCGAGCAGATAATCGACCTTATCGCAAACGGCGTAAATCACATACACATCTACACAATGAACAAACCCGATGTGGCGGCGGCAATCAAAAACGGGCTGAGCGAAATCATAAAATAAGAAGGGCTTGATATGACCTTTAAAGAAAAACTTGAGTCGGGATTTGTGCTGTTTGACGGCGCTATGGGCACAATGCTGCAGAAGAGCGGCTTGAAGCCGGGCGAAATACCCGAAATGCTGTGCGTGACCGACCCGGAAAGAATAATAAACATTCACAGGGCTTATCTCGACGCGGGCTGCGATGTGGTAAGCGCCAACACCTTCGGAGCGAGCCCTCTCAAATTCGACAATTATGAGGAGATAATTGAGGCGGCTCTCGACTGCGCGAACGAGGCGGTGCTGCTCGCGAAAGCGGAAAACCCGGGAAGAGACGCGTATGTAGCCCTCGATATCGGCTCAACGGGTGAGATGCTCGCCCCCTCGGGAGACCTCGCCTTTGAGGATGCCGTGAGCGCCTTCACGAAAGTCATCAACGCGGGCAAGGAGAACGCCGATCTGGTTCTCATAGAAACGATGAACGACCTCTATGAGCTTAAAGCCGCCGTTCTCGCCGCAAAGGAAAACTGCGACCTGCCCGTTATAGCGAGCGTTGTTTTCAACGAGCGCAGAACCCTTATGACGGGCGCCGACCCCGCCGCCGTTGTGGCGATGCTCGAGGGTCTGGGCGTTGACGCTCTGGGCACAAACTGCTCCCTCGGCCCCAGACAGCTTGCCTCAATCGTTCCCGAACTCATAGAATACGCGAGCGTGCCGGTTCTTGTTCAGCCGAACGCAGGCCTGCCGAGAGTTGAAAACGGGGTTACGATATATGATGTGGACGCCGAGGAGTTTGCCCGCGAAACAGCGGAAATAGTGAAATCCGGCGCGAGAATAGCGGGCGGCTGCTGCGGCACAACGCCGGAGTACATAAAACTTCTCAGGGAAAAACTCGACTCTCTCACTCCCGCTCCCGTAACGAAAAAGAACAGAACCCTCGTTTCATCATATACCCACGCTGTTGATATTTCCGCCTGCCCCGTGCTCATAGGCGAAAGAATCAACCCCACGGGCAAGCCGAAATTCAGGCAGGCGCTCCGCAACGGCGATATTGACTACATTGTTGAGGAGGCGTTCAGCCAGCGAGAAAAGGGCGCTCACATTCTCGATGTGAATGTCGGTCTGCCCGAAATTGATGAGCCCGAGGTTATGGTGAGCGCCGTAACGCGTATTCAGGCGGCACTCGACACCCCGCTTCAGATAGACTCCTCCGACAGGGAAGCCCTCGAAAAGGCGATGAGGATATATAACGGCAAGCCGCTTGTAAATTCCGTAAACGGCAAGGCGGAGTCAATGAACACCGTTCTGCCCCTGGTCAAAAAATACGGCGGCGTGCTCGTGGCTCTGACCCTCGATGAAAGCGGCATTCCCGGCTCTGCCGAAGGGCGGCTCGCCATTGCCGAAAGAATCGTCAACGAGGCGGCAAAATACGGCATCGAGAAAAAGGATATTATTGTTGACGCCCTTACAATGGCTGTAAGCAGCGACATAAACGGCGCCAATGTTACGCTCGAATCAATAAAACTCATAAAGGAAAAACTCGGCGTGGGCACCTGCCTCGGCGTTTCGAATGTCTCCTTCGGTCTGCCCGACAGACCGCGCCTCAACTCCGTGTTTTTCGCCATGGCGCTCGAAAACGGGCTTGATGCGGCTATAATGAACCCCTACTCCGAGCCGATGATGTCGGCTTACTACACCTCTCTCGCTCTCAAGGGCAAGGATGAGGGTTTCAAAAAATACATTGATTTCGCCGACAGCCGGCCTTCCGAAACTCAGGCGCAGACGGTGAAAGCGCCCGCTCATCCGCCGTTGCAGGACGCCATAATAAAAGGGCAGGGGGAGAAGGCGGCAAAGTTAACCGCCGGACTTCTCGAAACGCGTGACGCCCTCGAAATAATCGAGAACGAGATTGTTCCCGCCCTCGACTTCGTGGGCACGGGTTTTGAAAAAAACAAATTCTATTTGCCGCAGCTTCTTGTGAGCGCGGAGGCGGCTCAGCAGGCGTTCGAGGTCGTTAAGGCGAAAATGCCCGCCACCTCGTCAAAAAGCGGCAACACCGTTGTTCTCGCCACGGTCAAGGGCGACATTCACGACATAGGCAAGAACATAGTCAAGGTTCTGCTTGAGAATTACGGCTACGATGTAATCGACCTCGGCAGGGATGTCAATGATGAGGCGATAGCGGACTGCGTTATTGAAAGCGGAGCGAAAATGGTGGGCCTGAGCGCGCTTATGACAACCACGGTGCCGTCAATGGAGAGCGCCATAAAACTCCTGCGCGAGAGGTGCCCCGGTGTGTGCGTTACCGTGGGCGGAGCGGTGCTCACTCAGGAGTACGCCGATATGATAGGCGCCGATTTCTACTCGAAGGACGCCATGGCGACCGTCAGATTCGCAGAAAATTATTTTAAGGGGAAATAGGGTATGACAGATATTATCAGGGTTCCCGACAGATTCAAAATACATTACGACAAAGCGGATATTATCCGCGATGACGGCGTTATCCGCTTTGAGGGCATTGACGGCAAACTCAAGGTTCTGCTCACCGCAACAAGGAGCAAACCCGCCTTTGTGGAACTTCGCTGGTACTGCAGAACGCAGGAGAGCGTCAAGGTGCTCGGCGACGAGTGGGAGCGCGCCTACGGCGATATGATGTGGAAGGGCATACACGCCGAAAACTTTATGCCGTGGTATTTCTTTGTCAAGGGCGAAAACGAGGTTCTCGCCTGCGGCGTTGAGACAAAGCCCGCGAGTTTTGTAAGCTGGAGCTTTGACAAGGAGGGCATCAGCGCCTGGCTTGATGTACGCTGCGGCGGCAGCGGCGTTGAACTCGGCGGCAGGGAACTCGAGGCGGCTACAATAGTCAGCAAGGTCTATAAGAATATGTCCTCGTTTGAGGCGGCGTGCAGGTTCTGCAAGGTGATGTGCCCCGATCCCGTTCTGCCCGAAAATCCCGTTTACGGCGGCAACAACTGGTATTACGCCTACGGCGAGAGCTCCTACGCCGATATAATAAACGACGCTAAACTCCAAAGCGAGCTGGCGCCGGGGCTGAGCAACCGCCCCTATATGGTGATTGACGAAGGCTGGCAGATAAACAGCATGAGCGGCCCCTGGGAGCCGAACGAGAAATTTATAGATATGTCCGCCCTCGCCCTCGATATAAAGGAGATGCGCGTGCATCCCGGTATCTGGGTGAGATATCTCCACACGCACAACCCAAATGTTCCGGACATAATGAAAATAAAACGCCCCGACGGCAGCACGGACCCGTTCACGCTCGATCCTTCGCACCCGAAAGTTCTTCAGTATGTTGCGAGGGAGACGAGAAAACTCGTTTCCTGGGGCTATGAGCTTATAAAGCACGATTTCTCGACCTTCGACATTTTCGGCAACTGGGGCAAGGATGTAAACGGCAAAATAACGGAGGACGGCTGGTGCTTCTATGACAGGGCGAAGACCGGCGCCGAAATCGTTCGCAACTTCTACCGCACGATTTACGAAAACGCGGGCGAGGCGCTCATACTCGGCTGCAACTGCGTAAGCCACCTCACCGCGGGCTACGCGCACTTAAACCGCGTGGGTGACGACACAAGCGGCAAAAGCTGGGCGAGAACAAGAAAGATGGGCATAAACTCCCTCGCCTTCCGCCTGCCGCAGAACAGGGCGTTCTATATGATTGACGCCGACTGTGTGGGCTTCATAAAGGGCAAAATCAAGTGGAAATACAACAAGCAGTGGCTTGACCTGCTCTCACGCAGCGGCACGCCCCTGTTTATCTCCTGCGCGAGGGGTACATTGAGCGACGACGAGCTTCGCTATGTGCGCGACGCCTACGCCCACGCCTCAAGGCAGAATGACACAATCGAGCCCCTCGACTGGGAGGATACCACCACGCCCGACACCTGGCTGCTAAACGGCAAGGAGGAACTTCACTTCGAGTGGTACGGCAACGGCGCGATGATTGAATAACCCCGTAAAATCAAAAGGAACCGTTTTCAGAACGGTTCCTTTTTTATGCCTTTTTCAATCCTCCCACTTTTCGCAGAGGTTGTTTATCTGGCTTGTGAGCTTGGCGAGGTCCTTGTTTGACCTGCCCTTGCTCTTTTCAATGAGTTTGTGCAATCTGTAGCCCGCGGCAACAAGGCGTTCATATACGGTTTTCGTGCGCTGAGCGGCGAGATTCTTCTTCGTTGCAACGCGTTTTATAATCGCTTTTTCAACGCAGAAGCCCGTAACAAGGTCATAGACATCGCCGCTGTATGGCACCGCGGATTTTATGCCCAGTTCGCTCTCAACCGCTCTCGAGAATTCCTCGGAGACGGCGTCCTCGCCGTGGTTTATGAAGGCGAATGAGGGGCTCGCTGTCTTTATCCAGTTGAGAAGCATATTGCGGTCGGCGTGGGCGGAAAAGCCGTCCATACGCATTATCCTCGCCTTTACGAGTATTTCCTCGCCGAAAATCTTTACGATTTCAGCCCCGTCAATCAGTTTTCTGCCGAGCGTGCCCGCGCACTGGTAGCCCACAAACAGTACCGTGCTCTCCTCGCGCCAGAGATTGTGCTTGAGGTGGTGGCGTATTCTGCCCGCCTCGCACATTCCCGAAGCGGAAATGATTACCTTCGGCTCGGGGTCGGAATTTATTGCCGTTGACTCCTCGCTCGTGACCGCCGTGCGCAGATTCTCGAATCTTATGGGATTTATCCCTTGCGAGAGCAGTTCGTTTGTCTCCTCGTCAAAATATTCCGACACCTCGGAGGAGTAGATATTCGTCGCCTCAATGGCGAGCGGCGAATCGATATAAACAGGGAAGTTGCCCGCGGTGCGGCAGAGCCCCGCGTCCTTGATTTTTCTGATTAAATAGAGCAGCTCCTGGGTTCTGCCCACGGCGAACGAGGGCACAACCACATTACCGCCCTTGCCGAGCGTCTCGTCAATAACAGAGGCGAGCTGTGCGGCGTAATCGGGCTCCTTCGTGTGAAGGCGGTCGCCGTAGGTCGATTCGCAAATCACATAGTCCGCCTGAGGAGGCGGGGAGGGGTTTTTTATGAGCGGACGGTTTACATTGCCTATATCGCCCGAGAACAGCACCGTTTTTGTAACGCCGTTTTCGGTTATGGTGAAAAGAATGTTTGACGAGCCGAGCAGATGCCCCGCGTCGCTGAAACTGATTGTTACGCCTTCGCAGATTTTTATTTCTTTTCCGTAACCGTCCGGAACAAACAGTTTAACCGTCTTTTCAACATCGTTTACGGTGTAGAGGGGAGTGTATTCCTCCTCACCGGAGCGCTTTGCCTTGCGGTTGCGCCACTGCGCCTCCATCTCCTGAATGTGGGCTGAATCGCGCAGCATTATGCCCGCGAGCTTCGCGGTCGCCTCGGTCAGATATACGGGGCCGCAGAAGCCGTTTGACACCATGTTCGGCAGTTTGCCCGTGTGGTCGATGTGGGCGTGGGTTATGCACACGGCGTCTATTTCGCCGGGCGCCACGGGCAGTTCGCAGTTTTCAAAAATCTCCGCGCCCTGCTCCATTCCGCAGTCCACCATAATCCTCTTTCCGCACGCCTCTATGAGCGTGCAGGAGCCGGTAACCTCGTGGTTCGCGCCTATGAACATTATTTTCACATTTATCCCCCCTTGAAAAGTTTAACGGAGAATATGTTTTGCTTTCAATTTTATTTTAGCACAGTTATTTAATAAAATAAATAGTTTTCATCCAATTTATTACCCTGATTCCGCGTGGAGTAAGTCTGAGCCCGGCGGAAATTTTTTTGAAATTTTTTTCGGTTTTTTTAAAACCAAAGGTCACCTTCGTATGTCTTATAGGTGAAAGGGCTGAGAAAAGCCGAAAAAATTCAGAAAAGAAAGGGTAAACAAAATGAAAAAACTTACAGCATTATTTTTAGCCGCGGCAACGCTTTTTACACTTGCCGCTTCCGCGTACGCGGAGGAAAATACCGCGGAGGATTATATGCCTTCGCAGTCAATCGAAACGGAGCTTGAGACCGCGCAGACCGATATCGATTTCCTGAGCGCGGCGCCCGACGCCCAACCGCAGGTTTCAGACGAGCCGGATTTTATTGACGGCGGCAACGAGGAAGACGGCTTTATAACCGACAACCTTCCCGTGGCAGTCCTTTATCTCTGCGCCTCGGGTCCGCACGCCCCCTACGCGTTCGGCCACGCCTGGATATGCATTAAAAACATCAGCGACAGAGAAATAACCGTAGGCACCGAAACGGTTGAACCGGGTAAAATGATAAGCGCGGGTCTTCACCACGACGGCGGAATGCACTTCAACGACGAGATGAAGGATTACGACGGCAAAATGGTTTCCGCAAAATCAACCTACCTTTTTGAGGACGACCTTTCCAAGGCGGAGAACGAGATTCTCAAAGACAGATGGAGCTGGTATGAACTCTTCGCTCACAACTGCACTAACTTTGCCACTGCCGTATGGAAGGCAACAACGGGCAAGGGCTACGCCGTGTTCTGCTTCCCGTTCATCGTTCAGCTTCAGATGGCTTTCGGAGGCACCGAAAAAATCGAAATCATAAATGACAACTGAGTTTTGAACGCGTGAGAGCGAAAATTATAAAAAAGGATACTGATGCCTATTGACTCTGAATGAACTGATAAGGGAATCACTGAGACTTTCGGCGGGAAGAATAACCCTTTCCGACAGAAAAAGAACCGAGATTCTTCTGAGAACACTTACGGCTTATCTTGAGAAACAAAGCAAAAAAACAAAGAACATGCCGCCTGATTAAAGCCGCATCAACTGTGATGCGGCTTTGTGCTTTTTTATGGACTTTTTGCCCGTTTTATGCTATAATTACGGCAACAAAATGTCAAAAAACAGAGGTAGAAATATGAAAGACGGAAAGATAAGGTCCGCGCATATAGGAATGAAATTCGGCATGGCTCACGTTGAGGGGGCGATGAGTTACGGGGCGGATATTGCCGCCATCTGCGACTGCGACCCGGAAAACCTGAAATTCGCCGGCGAAAGATACGGCATAGGCGAAGAGAAAAGAATCGCCGACTACCGCGATATTTTAAAGGACGACAGCATTGATATTGTGACCGTTGCCGTGCCGGACCAGCAGCACAGGGAAATCTCCTGCGAGCTGCTGAAAGCGGGCAAAAACGTTCTTTGTGAAAAACCGCTCGCCCTTACAAGGGAGGACTGTGTTCAGATCGTAAAGGCGCAGAGGGAATCCTCCGCCAAGTTTATGGTGGGGCAGATATGCAGGTTCACGCCCGCCTTTGAAAAGGCGAAGGAACTGATTGATTCGGGCGCAATCGGCGAAATCTATTTTGCCGAATCGGAATACGCCCACGACTATATGACCTTTCTTGAGTCTTGGAGGGCTGACCCGCTCCGCCACGGAGTTGTGGGCGGCGGCTGCCACGCGGTTGACCTTCTGCGCTGGCTTGTGGGCGACCCGAAGGAGGTTTTCGCCTACGGAATGCACAAACTTCTGCCTATGGTCGATTACGACGACGCCACAATAGCCATAATGAAGTTTGACAGGGATGTGGCGGGCAAAATCTTCGTTTCAACGGGCTGCAAGCGCGACTATACGATGAGAACCCTTGTTTACGGCACGAAGGGTACGATTATATGCGACAACACCTCGCCGACCATGACACTGTTCACCGTTGACGAAAACGGAGTTACCCGCGAGCCCGAGACAATTGAGGTTGAACTCAACAACCACAACGCCGCCAAGGAATTCGCCGTTTTCGCCGACGCAATAATAAACGGCAGACCCGTAATGACCGACGCCGTTGAGGGCGCTAAGACGGTCGAGGTCTGCCGCAAGATAGTCGAATCCGCCGAAACGGGCAAAATTCTTGTTCCGGATTACAATTTCTGAATTGATTATTCTATCGGGTCGGAACCGTATTCATACAGTTTTTCGTTTGCCTGCATAAGCGTCATACCCTTCTCAATGCAGAAGATTATAACACTGTCCCTGATAACGCGGATGTAAAGCTCGTTGACATTGGCAATGTGGAGGAGTTTCTGCGTCTCCTGAAGGTTGAGCCCGAGCCCGAAGGCGAGCATAAGGCACTTGTCCCTTGAGGGGTTCTTCTTCTCGCCCCTGAGAATCTGATAGGCGTAGCCCTTCTCGATGTTGCTGCGCTCGATGAGCTGCGTTTTGGTGACTCCCTTCTGTACCATCATCGTGTCGAGGTACTGTTTGAGGGAATCAAAGATGAGTTCGGCTTTTTCCTTCTCGTAAAAATCCTCGTAGTTCTTTGAGGACTGCATTGTCTCGTAGAGATTTCCTGTAGATTTTTTCATATTATGTTTCCCCTTATATGGTTTTATGATATAATGTTTTTGAAAAAAATGCAAGGAGTAAGCGGATGTTTGAAACCGTAAAAGTCATAAACTCCACCACAACGCTTGTTTCGGAAAAAGGCAGGCTGTTTGTGGCTAAGGTGATTCTGCCCGACGATTTTGAACTTTACAAAACAATCGCCGGCATATCCGCCGCCACTCCGTTTCTCGCCACAATTCAATCCATTCAGAATATGAACGGCCGCCTGTGCGCCGTGAGGGAATACATAGACGGAACCCCTCTTGAGGAATACACTGAGGTCAGGGGAGGGCTTTCGGACGACGAGGCGAAAAAGATTGTCTGCGATGTCTGCCGCGGCCTCGAAAAACTTCACGCCTACGGAATAATCCACCGCGATATCACGCCCGCGAATATCATAATCGACAGACTGGGCAACGCGGTTATAATCGATTTCGGCATAAGCCGCCTTACAAAGCCGTCGCAGGGCGCGGACACGCAGATTTTAGGCACTCAGGGCTACGCCGCTCCAGAGCAGTTCGGTTTTAAACAGACGGGCGTGCGCGCCGACATCTACTCCGTGGGTGTTCTGTTGAACTATATGAAAACCCTTAAAATGCCCAACGAACAGCACGCTTTGGGATATATAGGCAAGGTCGTGGCGAAGTGCACTAAAATTGATGAAAAAGACCGTTACCGCTCCGTGCGCGAGGTCGCTTACGCCCTTGAGCATCCCCGCCGCTCATTTACTTTTTACAGCGAGATTCCGGGTTTCCGCAGCGGTGTGCTTTGGCACAAGGCAGTTGCCGTCGCCTATTATCTGCTGGCTTTTATCGGCGTTTCGCTTATGCTTGAAGACGGGAAAATGACGTTTGCGCAGTTTCTGTTTGTTATTCTCAATATGATCGCGCCCGTGCTGATAATAACGGATTTTTACGACTGGTCAAAGCGGAACAAGTTTACCGCGAAACTCTCAAACGGAAAGAGAGCCGTTGTCAGGGTAGTGCTGGCGCTGCTTGTTATGCTGCCGATGGATCTCTATTACTGGCTCGGTGCGCTTATGGACATGATGGACTGACCTGCTCAGTGATTCCCGTAATGGGAAATGTTTTTTCTGTTTTCTATAATAAAAGATTGAAAATTGATTTTGTTGTGCTGACAGCACACATATAATAAAAAGGCCGCTGACTTAAGGGTCAGCGGCTTTCGCTTTTTTTATTTCATTCAAACGGATATTTAAGATTCATCTGCCTGCGGCACTCGTCCATAATAAGCATACAGTCCCTTGTCGCCTTATGGGGAATATAAGCCGATTCGGTTCTGCCCGCTTTTATTTCTTCGCCCTCCTTACTTGCCGTCGGGGAAGCTTGTGAAGGCGTCGTCTTCCGTTTCGGGCAGACCGTATTTTTCCTTCGCGTCGGCAAACGCCTTAATCATAAACGCCATATTCCGCGCGAGGTTGCGCATGGTCTGCAGACCTTCAAGGTCCTTTTTCACGTCTTCGGCAGTAAAGCCGTGAACCATATTCCAGTAAGTGGAGGACGCCACGGGCATTGACGAAATGGTGAAATACTTGTTGAGCGCGTCAAACGAAGCCGTGTTGCCGCCCCTGCGGCAGGAAACGACCGCCGCGCCCACCTTGAACTGCTTTGAAAACGGCGTGCTGTAAAACAGACGGTCAAGAAAAGAGAGAAGCGTGCCGTTGGGCGAACCGTAATAGACGGGGCTTCCGATTACAAGCCCGTCCGCCGCCTCAAATTCCGGGGCGATTTCGTTTACCGCGTCGTCAATGGCGCACCTGCCCGTCTTCGAGCAGGTCCGGCAGGACAAGCAGCCCCTTATGTTTTTGTTCCCGATTTGTATGAGCTTTGTTTCAATACCCTCTTTTTCAAACACCTCAATCATCTCATTGAGCGCGGTCGCCGTGCAGCCGTTCGCGCGCGGGCTGCCGTTTAAAATCAGAACCTTTGCCATTCTCTCCTTCTCCTTTCTGCTTTTAAAAGCAGTTTATCACATCTGAGCCCGCCCTTACGAAAGCGGCAAACTCGTCGATTTCCACTTTGATTTCATAAAAACCCCGGGAGTATTTCTCTTTTGTTTTTGTCAGTATCCATTCTCCTTCGGGCAGATAAACCTTTTTGACGGTCTGCCCTCTTTCAACCACGGGGGCGAAAAGAATGTCGTCGCCGAACATATACTGTCCGCCGAGCGTATAGCAGATTTCATCGTCCGGAAAATCGAAAAACATGGGGCGCATTACGGGGCAGCCTTTTTCGGAGGCGGCCGCCATCTGCTTTTCAATATAGGGTCTGAGCCTCTCGCGCAGGAAGATGAGGTCCCTGAGTATGCCGTGGTTTCTCTCGCCGAAACTCCATATTTCGTTCGGGTCGCCGGACGGCTCGCGCACATCGCGCTTTTTTTCGCCGTGGCGGTTTCTGTTGCCGTGAAGTCTCATTACGGGCGAGAACACGCCGAACTGGAACCAGCGCACTATAAGCTCGCGGAATTCGTCACTTTGCGTGTCCGCCCCGTAAAATCCGCCTATATCCGTGTTCCACCACGGAATGCCGCACATCGACATATTGAGCCCCGCCTTTACCTGGGCCGCGAGGCTTTCAAAGGTCGATTCAATGTCGCCGCTCCACACGAGCGCGCCGAATTTCTGGCTGCCGAGATAGGCGCAGCGGATGAGCGTCACGGGAGTCTGCCCCATGGCGGTAAAGCCGTCGTATGCCATCTGAGCGTAGTAATAGGGATAAATCAGGGCGTATTCATCGCCTCTGCCTATGTGGAAAAGCAGGTTGTCAAAATGCACGGGGTTTATTTCGGGTTCCGCCTCGTCAAACCAGAGGGCGTCAACCCCGCTGTCGAGATAGTTTTCCTTTAGTTTTCCGAAAACATATTTTCTTGTTTCGGGATTGGTTACGTCAATTTCCGCCTGCGGACCGTAAAAGCTGAAAACGCGGTCAAGCCCCTTCGCCGTGCGGATGAGCATATTGTTGTCGCGCATATAATAATAGTTTTCCGTGCCGCCGTTTATCGTGGGCCAGACGGACACGGCAAGCTTTGTGCCCATTTCGTGAAGCTCGTCCGTCATTGCCTTCACATCGGGCCAGTACTGCGGGTCAAAGCGGTAGTCGCCCTGCTCCGTCCAGTGAAAATAGTCGCAGATTATCACCGAGAGGGGAATGCCCTCCTCCCTGTATCTCCTCGCCACCTCAAGCAGGTCCTCCTGCGTTTCATAGCGCAGACGGCACTGCCAGAAGCCCGTTGCCCAGTGCGGCATTACGGGGGCGTGACCGGTGAGGTCCGCGAGCGTGCCGCAGACTTCCTTCGGGCTGCCCGCGATAACAACATAATCCGTCTTGCGCGTGGTGTACGCGCTCCAGCGCGTGCGGTTCTCCGAAAGCTCCACATTGCCCTCGGAGGGGTTGTTCCATATAAAGCCGTAGCCCAGGGAGGAATAGACATAGGGGATGGAGCATTTTGTGTTTATGTGGCGAAGGTCGGACGAGCAGCCCTTGAGGTCAAACCTGCCGTCCGTGCCGTGGCCGAGACCGTAGAAATGCTCGCCGTCCGTGGCGTTAAAGGTGACCTTCACGCTCCACAGACCGTCCCTGCGCTCCCAGCGGCGGAATCCGCTGTTGAAGGCGAGGTCCGGCTTTTCCTCAAGAATGACTCTGCCGTCCTTTGAGAATGTGACCTTGCCGCTGCTCTCAAGCTTTACCGTAAGCGTGCCGACCGTCATTTTTACATCCCGCTCGCTCTCCTCGATAACACAGGGGGCGCTGCCCGGAATGAGCGTGAAGTTTTCATCATACTCGCGGCAGTCGGGGAACGCCTCAAAGCGGATGGAGTTTTTGCCGCAGGGCGTGATTCTTATGAGTTCGCCGATACGCGAATACAGTATTTTACCGTCGGTTATAACCGTGTTGTTCATATCTGTCTCCCGGTTTTATTCTCTCTTCATTTTTACATCGGTGTTGAGCTTTACGCCGTCCTGCCAAAGCTTGCGCAGACGGTCGTAATTTGCCTGAGGTATTTCGGGGTTGCCCTTTGTGTAACTCGGCATAACCTCATAAGCGGGGTTCGCGGGGTCGGTGCAGCGCGTGTCGTTTCTCCACTTTTCGCGTTCCTCTTTCTTTCTCAGGTCGGGTATCTCCACGGGCACGCCGCCCTGCATTGCGCTGAGAAGGCCAAAGTAGCCGGGCAGGAACATATCGAGCGCCTCGTAAACATCGATTATTTCGGCGCTCTTGTTGCCGCGCACTCTCTGCACCATATTGTACATTGTATAGTAATCCGAGCCGCCGTGGTCAAAGCCGCGCGCCTTTTCGCTCAGGTCGTCGTCGGCGTCTATGATTTCGGGGCGGTTCCTGTTTTCACCGTCAAATTTGTCGAGGTTCGCATAAACGGTCTGCACTGCCTTCTTTGTTGTGTCGTCCTCTCTCGCGCTCTCGACTCTGCCCTTTGAGCCGTAAACCGAATACCAGAGCGAACTCTTTGAGGGACCCACGCCGTGCAGACTCTTGAGCACCGTGCCGTCCTCGAGGGTGACTATCTCAATCGCCATGGCTCCCGCTTTGGCGCCCATACGCCACATTCTGTCGTTGAAGGGCATTTCAAAGCCCGACACCTTCACGGGGCGCATGCCGGTAATGTGAACAAGCGGACCCAACGAGTGGGTGCAGTAATAGAAGGCGGACATCGTATTGCGCCAGTGATCCTCCTCGCCGCGGGTGCAGTTGTGCCAGATGGACTCGCAGTTGTGCATATACTCACCCTCGCCGTATTCGAACTTGCCGAGCCGCCCGTCGTTGTAAAGCTTTTTCATCATTCTCGGAGCGGGCATATAGCAGCAGTTTTCGGCGTAGGCATAGACAAGCCCCGTCTCCTCAACCGCCTCAATGAGTTCGACCGCCTCCTTCATATTCTGGCAGGGGAGCAGTTCCGAAAAAACATTCTTGCCGGCTCTGAGCGCCTTTACGGCGAAGGGGGCGTGTTCGTTCGCCCTGTTTGCGAGCACAACAACATCCATATCGTGCTTCAGGAATTCATCAAAATCGGTGTAATAGGCGATGTTCTCCTCGCCGAACTGTTCCTTCTTCTCGTTGAGGGCGGGAAGATATTTGTCACAGATGGCGACTAACTCCGCGTTCTCGCTTATGCGGCAGTATTCCATCATCGTTGTTCCTCTGCCCGCGCCGAAAACGCCGAATTTAACTTTTTTGAGCAGGGAAGCGCGCACGATATTCTTATAGAATGTGCCGTCCTCGTAGTACATTTCAACCGAGTCGATGTTTCTCTCCTCGAGCACCTGCGCCCAGCGCTCCTCCATGCCGATATCGTACTCAACGGGCTTGAATCCCGCGTTCAGATAGCCCGTTACGGCTGCCTTGCGCCACTCGTTTGTGGTGAGGTGGGCGAATTTTATGTCATACTGCGAAAGATGCTTGAGAGCGACCATCGTGAGATATTTCGACAGCCCTTTTCCTCGGAAATCGGTTCTGATGGAAACCATGTGCACATCGCCCGTGTTGTCGTCCGCGTGAACAAAGGCGGTTACGGTGCCTATGTGCTCGCCTTTATAGTCAAGGAAGAAGATATCCCTCTCGGGGTCTATATCCACTCTGCCTATAACATCGTCGCCGAAGCGCTTGAAGCCCTCAAGGCCGTCGCCCACAAGCCCGTTTTTGCAAATTTCAACCCAGGCGTCGCGGTCGGCGATATGCTTATACTTTGAAAAGGAATAGCCCTCGGGCAGTTCATACTCCTGAATCGGCGTGCCGGGGAACCAGTACATTTTAAGCTGTGACATAAAGCATCGCTTCCTTCAATAATTATTTTATTAAATGTTATCATAATACCGCGCGGATTTCAATTATACTTTACATATAAAACGGTTATTTTATATTTTTCTCCGCCTTGTTTTTTCGGATGAAATATTATATAATTAATTCAATATATTTCCGAAAGGAGCAGATGTATGGACGAAACGAAAAAGAAGTATATGAAACGCTCCGAAATATTCACCTTCGGCATAGGTCTTTTCGGCGTTGCGCTTCTTACCGGCTGGATGCCCGACTACACCCAGACCTTCTTCGCGGATTTCGCGTTCAAGGGCAAGGGCTTCGACAGCGCGGTCATCTCCACCCACATTTCAACGGTCTTCCTCGCGGCGGGCATTATCGGCGCCGTGATGGAACTTGTAATCGGCTTCCTGATTGACAACACGCGCACAAAACTCGGCAAGGCAAAGCCCTGGATCGGCTTCGGCTCAATCCCGATGGCTATTGTCGCAATGCTCGTTTTTGTCGCCCCGAACACCCGCAACCAGACTTTGGCGATTGTATGGATGTATGTTGTGTATTCACTCTACACGGCAATCGGCTGCGCGGTTGAGCGCCCCGCCGAATGCTTCGGCGCACTGTGCTCGCCCGAACCTTCCGAGAGGTCGAGCGCCATTTCAATCTCCTCGTTTATGAAGAGCGTCGGTCAGTCCGGCGGTATGGTCGTTGTGCTTGTCGTGGGTATCGTTATGAAGGCGGTTATGGGTCAGCAGCAGTACAAAAACGCCGAAGCGCAGGGACTTGACCTCATAATCTCAACCGCTGTATGCGCCCTCGGTTTCATAATCTTTGTTATGATTTTCTTTATGAATAACAAAGAGAGAGTGCCCTACACAAGGGAAAAGGTCTCGCTCAAGGACGCGGTCAAGGTCGTGTTCACAAACAAGAACCTGCTTATGGTCTCGCTCACAAAGCTCACGGGCTTCGGCAGGGGAGTTTACGGCACGGTTTCGCTCTACATAGCCATATATCTTCTCGGCTCGAAGGATCTCAAGCTCGCCCTTCTCCTGCCCATGGGCATAGGCACGGCGGTCGGCACGCTGCTTGTGAACTTCGTTCTCAAAAAGTTCAACACAAAGCAGACTTATATACTCTTCTGCGTTTACGGAGCGACCTCGCTCGCCATTCTTTATTTCGTAGCCACGGGCATCGGCTTCAGAAGCGAACTGATTATACCCTTCCTGATTCTCAACTTCTTCTGCGGCCTCCAGCACGGCAACACAAACGTTACCCCCAACATTATGATCGCGGACTGCGTTGACGAAATAGAATACAAAACGGGCAAGCGCCAGGAAGGCCTCGCCTACGCGGGCTTCGGACTTTTCGCAAAGGTCGCTTCCGCGCTCACAAAGGCGCTCGGCCCCTGGCTTCTCTACACCTGGTCGGGCTACCTTCCCTCAACCAACGCGAATGTCGCCTACGCCGCCCAGAGCGACGCCACTCTCAACAAGTTCCTTATGATTTACACAATTATTCCCGCGGTCTTCGTCATCCTTCAAGGCGTGCCGATTCTGTTCTACGATATGGTCGGCGAGAAGAAGGACAAGATTGTCAAAACGCTTATGATCCGCCGCGACGCGGCAGCCGATGTTGACACCGAAGAACCCGCGAACGACGCGGATTGAGGAGGTAAGGGAAATGGCGAAAAAGAAGAAACAGATGAATCTTAAACTCTACGGCACAGCGGCAATTCTTATTGTGGCGGCGGTGCTCGCGGCAATAACGTTTTTCACCTACACCTCGCGCTATACGGCTTTCAGCCCCGAGAAAATGGCGGTCGCCTATGTTGACACAATCGCGCAGACGGGCGACGGTTACAACGCTTATAAGAATACTCTCCTGAGCAAGGATATGAAATTCGGCGACTACATCCGTGAAAACTACATAAACCCCGTTGTCTATGAAAACTACAAGCCCGGCGACAGCACCAAGGGGCTCAAAGGCCTCAACGATGAAGCGCTCAAGGGCGAAAAAACCCTGAACGACGACGGCACGCTCAAGGGCAAAATGATTGACGAGATGTATCCCTTCTTTGAGGAACTCATCACGGCGAACAGCGGCTTTGACAACTGCGACCTGATTTTTACCTCATACATTGAAAAACTCGTTGAGGTAAGGCAGGAGATATTCGGCGACAAATACTTTGACGATGAGGCGTTCTTCACCGCTTTTGAGGCAAATGTGCTCACCTACGGCGAAAGCCTGACAGGCACGGAGGACGAATACGATTCCAACACGGGCGTTCAGACCAAATTCGCTTCAACCGGCGCATATCAGGAAAAGTTCGGCGACGATTACAAAATCGAGGTCGTTTCAAACGGATTCAAAGAGGGCTCGGCGGACGCAGACAAAGCCGTTGTGAATATCAATGTGCTTGTAAACGGCAAGGTTGAAATTGAAAACCTGCCCGTGACTCTCGTTAAAATCGGCAGAAGCTGGTATGTTGACAGCGCCGCCTGCGACACATCCGCGCTTTACGGCTTCTATAAGTGATAAAACAAAAAAAAACAGGCGTCCTTCCGCGGAAGGACGCCGTTTTGCTTTTTATTTCTTTCTCATCTCGGCAAGATCGCGGTAGTTTATAAGCTTTATGCCGTTTGCCTCAATGTGCTGCCTTGTGGCGGGGTCGTTGAGCAGCTGAAACTCCCAGGTTCTGAATTTCCAGCGCCCGGATGTGCCCTTGAGCTCATCGCACTCAAGCGAGGGGTGCATATAGGTTTCCGTCACGCCGTCGGGGAAGGATTTGTAAAGTTCATAGATATATTCCCTGAAATTTTCATAGCTCTCACACTGCGGACCGCCGTCCCACTCGTTGGGAATGAGATAATCGGGCAGGGCAACTCCGAGCATATCCGCGTAGCCCATAAGCTGACCGAAGGCGGCGCCGACGGTGCTCTCATCAATGTTTATTTCAAGCATGGTGTTGCCGAACATCTCGGGCGTGAGCTTTGACGGGCAGCGGAAGGGCAGACCGTATTCGCCCGCGATTTCGATTGTTTTCTGCAGCAGTTCAAAGCGACCCGTCTCAATGCCGTAGAGCGAGCCCATGTGGTTGTCGAGATGCGAGGGTGTAAGACCGAGGGCTTTGCACCTTTCAATCTGCGCGCGAATTTCGCTTTCGACCTCGTTGAGAGACGCGTTCTTTTCAACGTCAACGCTCTCGTGCCACATATATCCCTCCTCATCCCTGAGCGAGGCGGTGTTGCCCTGACTCACGGGTGACCAGCGGTAGTTTGACCACTCGCTTGTGAGGGTGAGATGCACGCCGATTGCGAACTGCGGGTTTTCTTTCGCGAAGCGGCATGCCTTGGGAGCCCAGCCGCAGGGTGCCATGATTGTTGAAGAGGTGAGGGCGCTCTTTTCGTTTTTGAAAAGGGCGATAACCGCGTCGGCGGAGGCGTTGCACATTCCGAAATCGTCGGCGTTGATTATCAAATATCTGTCTGACATATTGTTCTCCTTCGCAATAATGATTGAATACACTCCCATTATATCACACCGAAATCCGCCTTTTCAACGCCAAACGCAAGTTTATACATAAGGTACAAAAACGCGGAATTTTTTTGGTGAATTGAACGGAGAAGGAGCATAATCGCCGCAGACGGCGGAGAGAGTTTCCGTAGGGCACGGATTCTTCCGTGCCGTTTTTATTAATGAGCAGTGAGAAGTGAGGAGTGAGCAGTTAAGGGGCACTTCGTGCCGTATGTACACCTCATCCGTCGGCTTGTGCCGACACCTTCCCCTCGGAGGGGAAGGCATTTGTCCTCGCGGACATCCTTGTTGCGGCGGTGTTAGGGAACACCGCCCTACATTCTATCTGAATTGCGTTTTTACTGTAGGGCGGGATGACCGCATCCCGCCGCGCATGAAACAAAGTTTCATGTCATTGCGAGGCAGTGTGCACACTGCCGTGGCAATCTCGTAGGGGCGACAACCTGTCGCCCGCAAATTCACCGCAAAGCTTTTTCCGCCGCAATGAATAACCACATCAAATACAATATTGCCGCGGCAATATAACTTACAAACACAAAAACTATTGACAATTTTAAAAGGTTATGATAACATAAGTTTCGCCCTTACGGAGAGATACCGAAGTGGTCATAACGGAACGGTCTTGAAAACCGTCGTACCCCCCGGGTACCGTGGGTTCGAATCCCACTCTCTCCGCCAGATTGATTTAAAGCGGAAAGCTTTGAATATATACAACTCAATACGCGTAATAACGCTGCCATGGAGAAGTACTCAAGTTGGTGACGAGGCGCCCCTGCTAAGGGCGTAGGTCGGGTAACCGGCGCGGGAGTTCGAGTCTCCCCTTCTCCGCCATTTAAAAAAGCGCCCCAACAGGGGTGCTTTTTTACAATATCAGAAAGAGAACTTCCGCGCCCGCGGGGCGAAGCGCCGAAGCGCGCCCGGTGGGCGATGCAGCGAGGCGGTGAAATGAGCAAACAGGGAGAATTGCGACGCGGCAGCGTTGAGACTCCGAAAAACACAATTCTAAAATCCGTTTTAATCATTTATTATGAGAGTACAGCAGAAATATCTCATTAAAACCTCCTTGCACCGGTTATCTGCATAACTCGTTTTTTTTATTGCTTAGAAAAATTATATATGTTATACTGAAAATAGTATTTTTTATAATCATTTAATTTAGATTTTCATTATGAGATTAATTGAAATGGATAATTCAAACAAAAGCGTCTCAAAGCCAATACCAATCGACAGTTTAACCGGTTTAAAGGTAATTGCTGTATTTGCCGTTTATTGTTGGCACGGTTCCTGTCCTAAGCTTCCGATGGATATGGGAGCAAGGGCGTGTGAAACCCTCTTTTTAATATCGGGATTTCTTGTCGGTTATAATTATCTTGATTCCGGTATGCCTGCCAATCTGAAGCAGTCTTTCAAATATGTATTCGGAAAGTTGAAAAAATACTGGCCGTTACATATTATCACTTTATTCTGGGCAGGATTAATCAGTGACAAATACGGATTGAATCCGGATACATTTACAAAAGCAATTATTAACTGTTTTTTATTTCAGTCCTGGAGTAGTTCATCCGATATCTTTTTTTCATTTAACGGAGTGTCCTGGTTTTTTTCTTCGTTGTTATTCTGCTATTTTTTATCTCCGTTTTTAATAAAAATAACCCAAAGGATAAAGTGGCATATTCCGGCATTTTTTATTGCTTTTTCAGCTCGGCATCTGTTTGAATATGCTATTGACAAAAGCATTGTTACAAATGTTTCTGTTCATGTTTTTCCGCCGATCAGATGTCTTGAGTTCTTTTTGGGAATGCTTCTGGTTCCGATATTTAACAAAATAAGTGAAATAATAAAAAACAGGGATTGTTTTTTCTCGCTTTCTTTACTTGAAATCTTTGTGGTTGTTTATTCGGTTTATATTAAAATTATATTTAATGGGCATTGGATGCGGTCACAATTTGTTTTAATCTCTTCTTTCCTGGTTTTTGTTGTTGCATTAAATAAAGGAATAATAAGTAAAACGTTGTCTTTAAAACCATTTTTATTGTTTTCAAAAATACAATTTGAATTCTATATGCTGCATCAGGTTGTTATTAAAACAATCTTTTCAGTACTGCAATTCAAGGTCGGACAATTTGCGTTGAATTCTATCACAATAACGGCGATTATTATTTTGTCAATTACATATCACTATATGTTAAACAAAGTGTTAAACAGAAAGAAGCAAAAAGATCTTTTAATCTCTTCCCCTTCAGATAAACCATAATAAGAATCGTTTGAATGGACAAAAACAGCAAACAGGGAAAATTGCGACGCGGCAGCGAGCAAGGCGACCTATGTTTGCGAGGGAGAGTCTACCCTTCTCCGCCAATATTTAAGGCATCCCTTCGGGGATGCCTTAAATCATTTTCGAATGTGCGAACTTCCGCGCCTTGTTCGTTTGCTGCCTATTCTTTTGTCTTTTTTACCCATTCATCCCAGCGCGAGACCGCCTGAGAAGTAACGCCCAAAGCGTCCGCCAGCATTTCCTGTGTGCGTCCGTCACGATGACGGAGTTCGCGTATTTTTTGACCTAATTCAAGTTGCATAAAGCACCTCCGAAGTTTTTTCACCGGTGTAATTTGATTATAACGCATCCATACAAAAAACAATTATCAATTCATTGTTTAAAAAACAAGCATTCGTTGATATTTAGCCGATAATCGGGAAACCCCCTGCGCAGAGTAAAACTCTGCCCAAACATAATTATTTATAAGAAAATTGTTCATATTTACTTGCTTTAATTTGTAGAATTATGTTATAATTATTTTTAAGAATCAATATTGTCCCCAGACATTTGCTTCTTAAAGAATATACATGAATCACTGAATCAGTCCGACATTCTTGCTAAGGAGGAAAACTATGAAGAACGGCAGTCGTATGGCAAAGAAAGTGCTCAGTTTATTACTGGTACTGTTGCTTGTGTTGGGAACATTTCCATTAAGCTTCATGACGGCTTTTGCTGACGATGGAGAAGACTTAACCGAGACCGTCACGGGAAATCAGTTGCTTACCATTGATGATACCAATCCGGAAGGCAATGATCCGAACGATACCGGCAATCCCTACGGCGCAACTTATGATGCTGATGGGACCGGAACAGGAACCCTCATGATCCCGTGGAATGAGTTGTCAGTCCTGACAGAGAATTATGACGAAAATGTCCATAATGTAAAGGTGTATTGCGGAGACAAAGGGAGCAGTAAAAACAAAGCGCTCGCAGACTTTGATTCAGTCTGGACACCGTCGTCCACGAATAATCTTGCCGATCTTTACAGCCTGTCCTACGTGCAGGGCGTTGGTTTCGACAAGACCGGTTCGGGGCGGAAAGACGTCAGCGCTTATGTAGGCTTTGATTCAGTAACGAACCGCTATTACCTGACCGGCATAGACACATCCAGAAATGAAGTGATAAAAACCAATCTGGTACATTGGGTTTATGAGGTCAGTGACTACAAAGAATACAAGCCTGTGTTTATCAACAACGATGACTGGAATGCTGACCACTATGCGGCAAACAGCCTGCTCGATATAACCGCAGGTAATTTCGGGCGCGGATATGAAACAGTTGTTGTTGCAACATCATGTGTTGCACGTGACGGAAGCAACGGAACCAGTATAATCATGTTTGAGTATGCCGACATCAACGGCGAATGGCAGAGAGTCGGGGATCCGGTTCTCTTTGATACAGTCAGTAACACAAACTATCTCAATACAGTTTCCCTGTCTGCCGGTGATCTCAACGGCGACGGTGCAGATGAACTTGTAGTCGTGCTGGCAAAGAGTGAAGGCGCTCCTTATAACGGGGGCGAAGCAAAAATGTATGTATACTCCGGCGTACCCAAAAACACTACATCCATCTTTACACACAGCAGGACTGACACTTCAATTTGTGAAGACTATAAAGAAGGTGAAGACAACTATCGTCTCTCCATGCAGTCGCCGGGCGTTTCCGTAGGCGATGTGGACGGCGATGGAATAAACGAAGTGGCTGTCGGCGGCTATCAGTGGATCAGCAAAAACAATAATTCATATGAAGCCAAAAAAGCACAACTGCTCGGTATTTATGAACAAAATACTTCAGGAGGCATGACAAAAGTCGTACTCACGGATCCGGGTATGAATGCAATGATCACGCGCGGCTATTATGCAGCGGATAATATCCACCCGCGCGCCGCGTTGGCAACCGTGGCATTCAACGGTCAGAACGGAAAAGATCTGGTCTTCTTTAACGGTCAGATTTTCACCTACAATCCGGATGCCGGTTTCTCAGCGACCTACACTCCGGAGTATTTTAACCACACCGATATAGGCATGGGCAGCGTCAGTGTATCCAATGCCTGGATAAGCGATGTTGCTGTAGGTAATTTTGACCACAATAATATAGGACGCGAGCAGGTTTATTATGTAGTTGCGTTAAAGGAATCCAGCAGTGAGGCTTATGGTTATAAGGTTGGCATGATCGGCGCCACTTATAACGACACAGAGGATATGCTGGGAACTCTGACAGGCAGTGGTTTCTACAGCACCGACATTGACAACGATGACTATCAGTTGAATGATGCTGACGCCTATACTGACAGAGACTGGAGATCCTGTCATACGGTCATTACATCTGTTGATAACAATGCAGACGGCGTGAGTGTGCGCTACCGGGGCAAAAATTATGTCTATTCCGATCCCAAAATCGAGGCAGTTCTGCAGGCGGCTCCTTACTTCGACGGCGTTCAGGACCCGGGAAGCACCGTATATTCGATAGAGACAACCTACGGAGAATCAGACAACACGACAACCTCTCTCGACTGGGGCGTAGGCTTTTCCGGAGAGGCCGAAGTGTCGGCTCTGTTTTCAGCCAAGATGGCACTTGAAGTCGGCGCAGCATTTAACTATACCTGGGAGTGGGAGACAGGCTGGGAGACAAGTTACAAGTCTTGTTTTGAGACAACAGACCAGAATACTGTTTTGGTCCAGCGAACTCCTATCATCTTCTATAACTATGATATGTATGACGCCGAATCCGAGGAATGGTTGGAAAACGCCCTTCAGATTCCCATGCCGTTGGGTCCTGTATGGAGTCAGCTGAGTATCAGCGACTACAACCAGTTTGTCGATGATTATAACGCCATAGTTGCAACGATTAAAGCAAATGCCGATACATCAAATTATACTTATGAACCGCCTGTCTTGAAAAAGATTGTGGATACCGCAGGCAGTACCACTGAGAACGGTGAATATCTTATCAGCAACGAAGGTAATCCGGAAGCATATCTTTCCGACTGGAACAACGGAGATCTGACCGATGCTGAGAAGTTGTCGAATATGGCTGACATGCAGCTTGGATACAGCGGCACAAGTAAGACACAGGAGTATGCACATTCGGAGTATGCCACCGACGGCGAGGGCTTCTCCGGCGGTTTCTCGATCCACTTCTCCAGTATGTGGGGTGTTGGTTTGGCAGGTCTGGCCGATGCCCGCGCAGGCTTTTACATTGCGGCGGACTTCCTCAAAGGCACCTGCCACTATAAAACTACCACGAGAGGCAATACTGTATCAGGCACTGTCAATGATCTGAATGAGAGAACGCTCAGAGAGCAAGGGCTCTCGGATGAGATAATCCGTTCTTACCAATTCTTCTGGTCCTTCGGACGCTGGTATGTCGATATGGGCTCAGGAGGCGGTGGCACATCGCTTGAAGAAATCTTGGAACTCGAAGATCTTGAAGACCGTTTATGGGATAATTCCCATGTTCCTGTGTATGGCTACAAGGTGGCGAATATCTCCATACCGCCGCTGCCGCCCGAGCTTTCAGTTTCGTATGATGACGGAGTATTCACACTTTCATGGAAAGATGAGCACGCAGATGCCGTAGACGGTTATTATGCGTATCAGGTCGTGAACGGTGAGTACGTACCTCTGAACACCGACCGTATCAGCGCCGGGACAAAATCATTTGAAGTATCGCTGACCGATCTGGATAATTCTGCAGGCAACCTGTATTTATTTGTGGCAACCTCAGCTGTTGACTTGGCGGACGGTGGGGAGCTGAAGAGCATATGGTCCAATGAAGTCAGTTATGTTCCGGCAATCAGCGGACCGGAAGGGCCGCAAGGCATTGGTATTGAAAGCATAGTTAAGGATACAGAATATGTATCGTCCGATGGACTCACCGACAAATACATCATTACTCTCTCAGATGGAAGCAAATCCGAGTTCTATGTAAGAAACGGTAAAGACGGCGAAAACGGTGATGACGGCACAAACGGTAAAGATGCTTATGATGTTGCAGTTGAAAACGGATATTCTGGCACTTATGAAGATTGGCTTGCCGTTATCGGGGCAAAATGCGCAGCGGACGGTCACACTTTTGTAACTTATTCCATCCCCGGCTCTTGCGGTGTCGAAGGTGTTTCCCTTAAGGTCTGCTCAGACTGCGGCTATGCCGAAGCAGAAAATACAAGTGCGCTTTCTCATAATTATAAGGTTATAAGAACAGTTTTACCCACCTGCACTGCTTCAGGATATACGGTTCATAAATGCGAAAACTGTGGAGATATATATTATGATACCGAAACAGCGGCAGTCGGACACAAATACTCCGAAACAGTAGTTGAACCGTCGCACACCGCCTGCGGTTACACCCGCTATATCTGTGAAAACTGCGGTGACACCTACTGCGACAACCTTACGGCAATTACCGGCCACACCTACACCGAAAAGGTTGTTGAACCCACCTGTGTTGAAAGCGGATATACCGAAAAGACCTGCTCCGAATGCGGAATAGTAATAAGAACAGATATTGTTCCCGCAACGGGTCATAATTTCAGCGAAAAAGTTGTTGAGCCAACCTGCACAGAAAGCGGATATACGGAAAAAACCTGTGAAGACTGCGGCCTTGTAATACGCACAGATACGGTTTCCGCAGCAGGCCACGACTACTCCGCTGTTGTTACCGAACCCACTTGCGGACATTACGGCTATACAACCTACACCTGCGCGGTCTGCGGCGATGAATATGTTTCCGACATCACTCCCGCCGCCGAGCACACTTTCAAAACCAAAGTTATTGAAAACACCTGTACGGCAGACGGCTTCACAATCAAATACTGCGCTGAATGCGGATACTCTACAATCATTGACGAGACAGAGGCAAAAGGCCACGATTTTGAAGTGACACAGACAGTCGAGCCCACCTGCCTGACAAAGGGATACAGCGTTTACACCTGCAAAAACTGCGGAATAACTTATAACTCCGATGAAGTTGACTGCACTGAACACAAATTTACCGACAAGGTAATTGATTCCGACTGCACTCATACCGGTTATACAATCCACACCTGCGATGACTGCGGATTTACAAAGATTGACTCCGAAACACCTGTAACCGAGCATGTTCCAGGCGAATGGGTTTGCGAAGACCCCATGACGGGCAGATATGTGCAGAGATGTGAAAACTGCTACAAACTTCTTGACACCAAAACCATTTCAATCGTGAGCGGCAGTGACGGTGAAGGCGAAGGAGGAAACGATAATCCTCTGAGCCCGAACATTGATGAGAACGGCGTTCTCAACATCGGCTACAAAGAAAGCGAAAAGATAGCCCTTCAAGCGGACGGCATTGACACAAGCACGGTTGTTTACACCTCCTCCAACCCGACGGTTGTCACAGTTGACAGCGAAGGCAATATAACGGCGGTAGGCCCCGGCGAAGCAGTTATAATAGCGAGCATTCCCGGTACAGCGATTCAGACACAGGTGCCTGTAAGCGTTAAACTCACTTGGTGGCAGAAAGTTCATTACCTGCTTGACTCCTTAACATTCTTCCGTGCTCTGTTTATGATTTTCAAAGTGATTATACCTAATATATTCTATGATTAAACAAAGCGGATAAAGCAAAATATCCCCGGATGCACAGCGCATCCGGGGCATTTTTTTACTGTGAAAGAAGCGGAGGTTAATCCGATTATTCCGCGCTCTCTGTTTTCCAGCCGTCAAGGCTGCCTTCAATTATTTCGACCGACACCTTTGAGCTTTCAACCGTCACAGTGACGGAGTTCGCGTGTTTTTTGACCTAATTCAAGTTGCATAAAGCACCTCCAAAGTTTTTTCACCGGTGTAATTTGATTATAACGCATCCATACAAAAAAACAATTATCAATTCATTGTTTAAAAAACAAGCATTCGTTGATATTTAGCCGATAATCGGGCAGCTGTTTTCCGTTTTTTCTTTCAGATCAATTTCTTTACATTGCGTCGCGTGTGTGATATAATACGGGCAGTCAGGCGCATTAAAGATACGGAGTGATAATCATTATGTTTTCAATCGGTTTACCTACAAAAGCCGCTTCGGTCGTTCTCTCGGCGGTTATCGGCTTTTTCGGCTCGGCGGCGGGCTTTCGTTCCGGCAGAGCGGATTCAATTGAATCTATTACTGAAGTCGCGGATAATTACTACATTATGGATTACACCTACGACTACGATCTCGACACCCTGCTTGAGAGCCGTACGGGCAATTCCACAACAGCGGGGCTTCTGCTCTATTCCTTCGCGGATGTGTTCCTTCAGCTCAACCCCTCTGCGAGAAAGGTCGTCTCCAATCTCGGGCTTTACTGCGACCTGGACAGCGAGGGTATATCCCGCTTTATGCAGACGGCGCTGAGTTTCACAAGCTTCGGCTGCACAACCTTCAACGCCTCCACCCCTTCGGGAGACAAACTTTTCGCGAGAAATTACGACTATATGGATTCGCCGGGTATGACGGTATGGACTCATCCCGAAGACGGCTACGCGAGCGTTTCAACCGTTTCGCTCTATTTCCTCGGCTACGGCGGGGATTTCCTGCCCGAGGGTCCGCTTTCCTCGCTGCTCACTCTCATCGCGCCGTACATCCCCGTTGACGGAATGAACGAAAAGGGGCTTTCAATCGGCGTTCTCGAGCTTGAAACGCCCGAAACATTCACACAGACTCAGAAAAAGGATATCACAACCACGGCGGTTATCCGCACCGTGCTTGACCACGCCGCGACGGTTGACGAGGCGGTGGAGATATTCAGAAAATACGATATGCACGACCTTCTGGGCGGCGCGTGCACTTATCATTATCAGATAGCCGACGCCTCGGGCAGAACCGCGATAATTGAGTATGTTGACGGCGAACCCACGGTAATAAGACCCGGCAGTTCGGGCACGCTCATAGCAACAAATTTCTGGCTTTCCGAAGGTGTTGACGACCCCGAAGGGCTCGGCAGAGACAGATATGACACGGCAAAGAAAATGCTCTCACAGAAGAATTACAGAGTCAGCGAAAAAGAGGCGATGAACATCCTTGACGCGGTTCATCTCGAAAACGAGGATATGAACGGATATATCTGCTCAACGCTGTGGAGCGTGGTTTACAACAACACGGAAAAATCATTCACCGTCTGCCCGATGTACAATTACGGCAGACAATACAGATTCACGCTCGGCAATCCCCTTGAGTATTCTTACTGATGCAATTAAACAAAACGAAAAAAGACCTTGTCATTATGACAGGGTCTTTTAATTTGATATGAATAAATATGTCTTGTGACGGAAAATATGATTTATACAGGAAAACGGAATGATTTCGCGGAATCCTGTTGCGGGAGGCGCTTTATCATAACGGCTGTTAACCGTTTACGGTATGTTCCAGTGAAACAACAGTAAAATTCGCGTAGCCTTCCCCGAAGTATTTTTCGTTCAAAACGGCTTTTCCCGTTCCGACAAATGTGCATCCTTCGGTGTTTTCGCTTCCGTAGCCGTCATAAATCTTGTCTTTATTATCAATAACATTGTCATCCTGCCCGGGCACTTTATAGATGTTGTAATTTACTATATAACTGCCGGAACCGGACTTTTGTATTGAAGTCACCTTTGAAAACGCGTTGAGAAATTCGCCGTCCGCGGCGGGATAATAGTAGTAAGTGCCGTCACAATAGAACGAATCAGTTGATTTGTTTTCAACGCTGACACCGAAGAATCTGCTGATTCTGTTCTTAATATAAGAGGCGCTCACGGTTCTCGCATATAATTTGCCGTCAATCTCAACAGGCGTTATATCGTTGAAATTGTCATTGTAATTATAGTAGGCGTTCAATATGGCAAAATCAATCATCTTGTCGGTTGAAGTGCGGTCAATACTGTAATTGCGGCAATAAAGCTCGGAAAAATTAGACAGGAATATGTTGAGCAGACGGATATCGACATCTGCCGATTCATCGGTAATTTCCGTTGTGCGCTGCGTTTCGGTATTATCATTGTTAACCGTAATTGTCACCGGAAGCGCGCTTGTAGTTTCGGCGGAGGAATCGGTGATTTTCTTTCGGGTTGACATTGATTCTCCGCTATTGCTCTCTTTTGCGCATGATGCCGAGGATAACAAAAGGAATAAAACCGACAGTAAAGCAATCGCTTTTTTCATTATAACAACTCCGTTTTCGCTTTTTTATTATCAACAGAATTATATAATAAAAAAACAGTGATGTAAAGGGCGCGTCCTTTAACAAAGTTTTTTATTGCTGTGTTTTGTTTGAAGGACAATCTTTGCAACGGCACTTTACGGACATGTGTTTTATTATCCCATAATCGGGGTTTCAATAAAGAAAAATGTCAGGCATTCAGTCATATATATCAAAAAAGCGAACACCAGAACCGAATTCCGAATAGTGAGCTTCAGGCGGTCATTCTTCAGGCCGGAGAATAATATGACACAGGCAAGTAAAATCAGCATTTCTGAAAAGAAAAACACCCTTTGTCCTGAAGCGTAAACAGAGGAACTGAACCCAAGCACCGTGCCGCTGCAAACAGCTGCACCGAAACAAAGAGAAACCGCAATACCGATTCTCTTTTTTTCTGCAATCAACCTGAACAAAGCCAGCACTATTTCTGCTGAAACAATAAAGCAAGCTGACATCAGCAAAATGTCCGTTACATGAAATTTTCCACTTTGGAACGCGTCCTCAAAGCCCTTGTCAGGCAGTTTTTTTCGTAATAATACATATACTGCGTTGAGACCGAAACAGACAAGCGAAGATGAAACAGCAAGCAAATATGAAAGCCGTCTGTCAAAAACAGACTTTTCTTCTTGTCGTAAGAGAATAATCAAAAGGCAGATAAACAGTCCGAAAACCGCAAATGACATAAGGTATTCAAAGGCGAACCAATTTGAGACACCGCAGAGTATTTTTTCAAGAATACTCATCTTTGAAAAGCGCTGAAATGCCAAAGCCTCGACGGCTCCCCTTTTCCGCATACCGGGGGCTGAAAAAAGGAAACCGGCTTCAGTTACTCCGGCAATAAAGGATAAAAAATGATAAAAGCGTACCTTCTTTTGACGCAGCAGCAAAGCAAGAAAAACGACCGAAAATGTTACCATAAGCGCCGCTGACTGTTCCTGCGAACATGCCACAAGGGCGGCAGGGCAGGAAAATGCGGCAAGAACAGGCGGGCATTTGATGTCTGACAGGCAAAAAAACATCGGGCTGCATGCAATTAAGAAGCACTGAAAAGGAATCATATAGGTAAAACTTCCGGAAAACCAGAACACAGCGGGATTCAAACAGGAAACCATAACAACAAAAGGAAGGCAGGCAACAAAAATACAGGTATTCCTGTCAGATTTTCCAAAAGCTTCTGACAACTTGCATACAATGAAGAAAAAAACAACCCAGAGAATTGAGGATAATACTTTCCAGCATAGAGGAGGCAATATAAGAAAAACGGCGGTCAATAACTCACATATGCTTCTTCCGGAAATGGTCCGGTATCTTTCGCTCAGCCATTCAAATAACAGAAAATCGGTTTTGCTGACAACGCCGAGAAAGTTACCGTCGTCGCTCTTCAGTATAAGCCGTGTGAATAACAGATAAAACAAACTGATTGCCGTCGCAAAAACAATTCCCGTAATAATTTTATCTTTTCGCTTTTCCATAATCAATCTTTCTCCGGCTCCGATAAAACATACGGCTGATTTTCACTGCCGTTTCCGCCGCAGACAACAACCAGCTTATCGTTCAGCGTTACACACGGACATACGCCTACGGTTGTATCATATGCGGGCGTCTTATAGAAACCGCCCGCCTGTGTTACCGCTGAAACGCAAAGCGTCTGGCCGGCAATTGAACTGTTTGTCCAATACCATGCATATTTTCTGACAAATAAAAAACGGGTATTGCAATGTTCTATGGCGGCGGCGGTAGGCTGTTTCCGCCGATCTGCGGCAGGCAACTTCTCAAGTTGATTCTTAGAGAGAAGCGTTGTTTCTCCTTTAATCAATTCTGAAAAGGGGTTCAGGTTAAACGGATCTCCCGTGTTGAGCATTTTTCTTAAGGATGAGTTCTTCCATTCGGAACTGGTTTTGTCATAAGAGGTAAAAGTAAGAATCTTGGATGACTGAAGAACAGGCAAATCTTCACATAAAATACATTTCCAGACAATCGGCTGATTATAATACGACCCGAAAACAATATAATCACCGGTTTTCGGTGCCACATAAAATGTATTGCCGGTTTGAATTAATACCGGATTCTCGGGATAAAGCATCTTATATAATTTTGACGGCGCAGTTTCAGTAAGGAAAAACATAACAGCAAACAGCACAAAAAAAATCGCCGTTATTACCGCTAAAATCACTCCGATACAACGACCGTGTTTATTTTCTTTTTCGTGTTTTTCCATAACAAACACCTTTTAACGATTATTTTTTCTTATTATATTTAAAAACAGAGTAAAAATCAAGAATCGTTTGAAAGCATTCACCGATAAACACAGTATAGTTGCAATACCGAATAGATTTACGGTTTAATGATTATATAATCTGCATTTGCATTTATCCGTTTTCTTTGTTATCATAAAAAAGAAAACCATCCTACAGGCGGTGAAAAAATGAAAGGAAATTTAAAGCAGGAACTGCGTTCGCTCAAGCCCGTGAATTTCGCGGCTCTGACACTGGCGGGCATAATCTACGCCATAGGCGTTACGGTTTTTATCGCTCCCGTTGATTTGTACGACAGCGGAATGTCGGGCACATCAATGCTCCTCGGGCAGGTAACGCCCGCGTTTCTTCATCTCTCGTTTTTCTTGATTGTTCTCAATGTGCCGCTGTTTCTCTACGGCTTGCGCAGGCAGGGGCTCGCCTCAACAATCTATTCGATTTACACCGTAGGGGTTTACGCGCTTTTCGCCTGGCTCATCACAGATGTTTTACCGATTGACGTGAGCATCGCCTCACCTCTCGCTGGCAAGGATCTGCTCCTTTGCGCCATATTCGGCGGCGTGATTTCCGGCGCGGGCAGCGGGCTTGCCATCCGCTACGGCGGCGCGGTGGACGGTATTGAAATAATCGCGGTCATATTCGCGAAAAAGCTCGGGCTGAGTGTCGGCAATTTCATGATGATTTACAATGTGATTCTTTACATTATCTGCGGCACGGTCATTCACAGCTGGATTCTGCCGCTCTATTCAATAGTTACCTGCGTGGCGGCGCTCAAAACCGTTGACGCCATTGTTGAGGGCTTCGACCGCGCGAAATGCGCGATGATAGTAACTACAAAGCCGGTTGAAATCGGGCTCGAACTCAGCGAGGCGTTCGAAAGCGGAGTTACCCAGGTTGAGGCGCGCGGCGGCTACTCGCAGCAGGATAAAGCCATTATCTATTTTGTAGTAAACCGTTTTCAGGTGACTAAAATGAAAAGCATCGTCCACTCCATTGACCCGAAGGCGTTCATATCCATAAGCGAGGTTGTGGATGTTTTCAGGGCTGAAAAAGAATAAAAAAAACAAATAAAACATTAACTCCCGGCTGAGGTGTTCAGCCGGGCTTTTTTGCGTTAAGGGTGAAACAGCCGTTACAAAGGAGCCGCCGCCCCGTTATACAATTCAGTTACAGCCGTAAAAACAAACATTTTAAAGGAGGTTTTATTATGGACACAAAAACAAAAATCAGAGAATCGGCTGTTGCCGCCGTTGAAGAGGAAAACTGGCAGGAAGTGTATAACTGCCTGCACGAGGCGCTGCTCCACCTGCCGACATTCGCCTGGATTGTCGATGATGAGGAGTGGAGCAACGATGAACTGCGCGAGGTGTGTTTTCCGATAGGCGAAGCGATTTACGGCAAAATAGGCTTTGAGGGCATGCAGATTCTTTGGTATAAGATTGACGAGTCGCTCTCGTCATCGGGCAGCGGGCCGCTGGAAAGATTCTGGGACGGCTGCGGCAACGGCGCCTGGCAGGCGTGAGAGACGGCCGATAATCAAAAAGGAAAGGGTGTTGAAAATGGCAGATACAATCAACAGCGTTAATGAAAAAGAGAGCGTTTCGGATATTTTTAAAAGACTCGACGATGTAAAAAGGATGCAGAAAAAATTTATGCGCGAGGTATCCCCGGACCCGCGATTCAGAAGCGGAAATCTTCTTGCCACGGTTTGTGAAAAGGAAGACGCCCCGTATTCGGCAAAATCAGCCGCGGGTAAAACCGTTTTTTTCTGCATGAAAGAATACAGTAATGAGGAAATTGAGCAGATAAACCAGGACTCCTCCGACTGGGCTGTTCTTTACAGGGAATGCACAACATGGGATCCGTCTGTTTATCCCGGTATGGATAAGACATATGAAGATAAATATTTTTCCATAGGCGGCTTGCTTATTGAGGACGGAAAAGCCATAGGTAAAATGGATGAGTATTACAACTGGGAAAAGGAAATAAACTGCATTCTGTTTGAGGAATACAACGGAAAACCGATTCTGCTCAGCAGTTCTTTCAAATACGGCAGTTCCGACTGCGATTCGTATATTGATATGATGTATTTTCTGGTGAACAAAAAAGATATTGAAAAACGGGAAACGGAGTAATCAATTTTATACTATTAACAAACGGTTGATATTTATATTGTGAATATGCTATACTTTGTTTGCGAAGCACGCCGCAAAAGCGGAACGGCAAACTGACAGGCAAAGAAAGATGAACACAATGAATGAAAATAAAAAATCAATATTTCTGCGCGTCCTGACAATTGTTGCTGTTCTGGCGATTATCGGAGCGTGCGTTTACATGTATCTGCACTTCGGAAAGTCCGCAATCGAACTGATTAAAGACACCGACCGTTTCAAGGCGTGGATTGACGGGTTCGGCATCTGGGGTATTATCGTATTTGTCGCAATCCGAATTCTGCAGACGGTGGTCAAATTTATACCGACGGAGCCGATAGAAATTGCCGCCGGGTTAGTGTGGGGATGGTTCGGCGGATTTGTTCTGTGCCTTCTGGGGAATATAATCGGGTCAATCATTATTCTGATTATGGTGCGGTGGATAGGTATGCGTATTCTGCGGCTTTTCCGCCTTGAAAACAAGTTGCAGTCCATGCGGTTTTTGCAGGACAGGGAAAAGCGCAACCGCCTTTTGTTCATCTTTTATCTGGTTCCCGGCACACCCAAGGATACCATGACATATTTTGCCGGTCTGACGGATATGAATATGATAGAATTCCTGATTATCTCGTCCATCGCGCGTATTCCCGCCATAGTGTCCTCAACAATCTGCGGCGCGTATCTCGGGGCGAACAATTTCAAGGTCGCCGCGATAGTCTTTGTGGTGACGGCTCTGCTCAGCATACCGGGCGCGGCATTATATAAAAAGATTTCGGCGCGATACATACAGAATCGCCCTCAGGACGAACCCGAACCGGAGCCTGAAACAGAAAAAGAATCGACGCAGGAAGATACTGTTTAGTTACAAGGTTTTTACAGAAATAGCCGGGGCGAAAGCCCCGGCTGTTCTTTTGCCTGTTTAGTTGTTATTCTCTTTCGCGGTGTTTATGGAGGAGATGAGGATACGCTTGATTTCAAGGCAATCATCTAAAAGAGAAGCACATTCCTTATCTTTTATATATTCAGACAGTATAAGCAATCTGAGCCAGTATTCTGTTTCTGCGGTTTCCTTCAAAGCAATCTGCATTTTTGAAATGAAATCCGCTTTGCTTTGCCCGTAATTAGCTTCGTTAATATTTGCCCCGATACTTGTTCCTGAGCGAATAATCTGCCTGGATATAACAGTCTCTTTTTTATCACTGACCAAATACTTATTTAGCTTTATTATTCTTGCGGCAAAATGCAAAGATTTATCAATCAAAATATTATCCTTCAAATTGTTCACCTCATAATTATCTTAACAGATTTCCGCAACAAATACAACAATTATTAATTATTCATCAGCGAAGCGGTTTCATTATTCAATATTCATTTAGAAACGCTTGAAAACAGAGGTGAATAATGAATAATGAATACTGAAAAATGAATAATACAAAAAGCAGAAACGCCTGTCAGAAGACAAGCGTTTCGCTTTATGGTGGGAGAGGGTGGATTCGCTTTTCTGCGGAAAAGCCGCGGGGCGGCAAACAGTCCGCCGGACTGTTTGCTTGGACGCCCCTGTTCGAATCCTTTTCAAAAAATTACAGCCCATACCCTGACGGGTACGAGCTGTAATTGGTGGACTAACATTTTGAAAATCCGAACCCAAAACGGCTTCAATATCTTTCAACATTACTGTATCGGTTCCGCTTTTGTAGTTATAAACAAATACAATTCGGTCATCATAAATATAAACGGCGTTTACGAAAAGGTCTATCAACCGTTTCTTGTAACGGAAACTTTTGGGATTGCCGCGCTGAAATTGTCTGATCCAAGCCAAAATATCATCTCTTGTATATTTCGGCATTTTTATTTCTTCTTCTGCGATATTCAGAAGAAGTTTAGTTCTCTGTTGATCAAGTTCATCCATGCGTGCCTTTGTATGCTCGTTATAAAGACCGTCTTCAACCGCACGAATAAGATTTGATATTTTTTTATCGCAATCTTCAAGCTGTGCTTTCAGGGCAGGTAAAAGTGCATTTTCTTTTTCCTGTATTGAAATAATATCGTCGGCGATTTTCTCAATTACCTTGGTGTTTTCCAATATATTTTTTCTTGTCTGCTCCACAACCAAATCTTCAATCCAGTGCTTTTTCACTGCTTTGCGATCACAATCTTTATATTTTTTGTTTCCCCGGCATTTGTAGTAATAATGAATGGTTCCGTTTCTGGATTTTCCGCTTTCGCCAACCATCATTCGCTTACATGTGCCGCAGAAAAGCTTAGTTGAAAGCAGATATTCTTCGGTTGCTTTTCCTTTAGCAGGAGCATGGCGGTATTGTGCCAACCTTTTTTGCGCATTTTCAAATTCATCGTCGTCGATAATAGCGGGAATTCCTTTTGGAACAACGATATCCCGATATCTGTATTCGCCGATATTTCTGCGGTTACGCAACACATTGCCTATTGTGTTAACATAAAAATCGCGCCCGTTCCTGTTTTTGATGCCTCGGCGTTTGAAGTCCTCGGCAATATCAGACGTTGATTCACCATTATTGAATCTGTGAAATATTTCTTTAACAAGCGGTGCTTCGGCAGAATTTATTACCAGATGCTGATTATCGGAAACCATATAGCCGAGAGGAATTGTGCCTCCGTTGAATTTGCATTTAAGCGCATTCTCCGTCTGCCCTCTTTTAACCTTTTCCGAGAGATCGGCGGAATAGTATTCTGCAAGACCTTCAAGAACAGATTCCAGAAGAATACCCTCAGCCCCGGTGGAAATGTTTTCGGTTGCAGAAACTACTTTAACACCGTTAATGCCAAGAATAATTTTGTATTTTGCGCTGTCAGCACGATTCCTGGAAAACCGGTCCAATTTCCAGACAACAACCAGTTCAAATTGTTTTTTCTCGCTGTACTTTATCATTTTGCGGAAATCGGGGCGATCATCCGTCTTTGCGGATAAAGCGCGATCTATGTATGTGCCGATAATTGTTATATCATGTTTTTCACAATACGCTTTACATTCTCTCAACTGGCCCTCAATAGATTCCTCTCGTTGACTGTCGGATGAATATCTGGCATAAATTACTGCGTTCACTTTCTCACATCCTTAAACATCCAAATCTCTCAAAATATAACTCAAATCCCGTTTTCCATATATGATGCGAAGAATGGTTATAATATTATTGCTTTCATTCGGGTAGTAATACAGATTGTAATTTCCTACAGTTACTCTCCGAACACCCTGAACAACAATAAACTCATTTTCAACTTCTTGTGCTGAAAGGGGAAATGAGCATATGTTTTTGATTTCCGCTTTTATGCCATCAAACAAATCTTTGGCAGCATTAGGATTTTTCAGATTATTGGCAATGTAATCAAGGATATCATCCAAATCCTTGCTTGCAGAATCGGTAAATTCATATTTGAAATCAGAAGCCATATTTTTTACTCATTTCTTCTATGATTTTGTTGCCGTCAACCGTTTTGCCTTTCTGCATATCGTCGATTCCTTTGTTGACAGCACTGGCTTCATAAATCTTTTGCATGGTTTTTTCGAAGTATTCAATGTCCATAACCACAAGTCTACCATAGCCGTTTTTTGTTACAAAAACGGGACCGTTATCTCCGGCACAAAGCTGCTCGATTCGAACGGTGTCTTTTAAATCTCTCATAGGAACAATATTCATAATAAAACCTCCAATTATTACTGTGACTAAATTATATAGTATATTTAGTCTCTTGTCAACACATTTAATTAGATAGATTATAGATTTACATTAAAACAGGATACTGTCGAATCTCCATTTTTCTTATATAAAAATGATACTTTAATCCCTTTTATTGCGTTAGCTTCCGCAGTTATTTTTACAAGTTCTTTTAATTCGATTTCTTCCGATATTTCAATCACATCATTTCTTCCGTCACACAGTATTATAAAAGCATCAAAATTTTCTATAACATCCTTATATTTATGGTATTTTTCAATTAATTTGTTTGCAAAACTATCTCTGCTTTTATTAATATCTCTGAGCGGTGCCATTACACTTAGTTTTCCGGTAATATCATATATCTCATATTTTTCCGCTTTCTTTCCATGCTTTTTATGAGTTATTTCTTTTAATTCTTCTTTTGAACAATTATTTCTATCAATGTCATCCATAATAGAGTAGGCTATCTTATCGAGTGGCAGTATAAACTCTGTAACTTCTACCCCAATCCTCTGATTCTCGTTCATTAAAATAAAATCAGGGCGTGTACATTTAATAATTCTAAAATTGAGATACTGCTTATTGCATTCTGCAAAGGATAATAATGATACAGTTTCGTCCCTTCGTTTTTTCTCTTCTTTATCTAATTTCTGAGTTAATAAATCTTTTATAGTTTTACAAAATCCATGCCATTGTTGATATAAATTATGAGATTACCGATTTTTCAAATATTCTGCCTTTGATAAGGGACGTTATTATAACCGATAAAGACGGTAACCGAGTGTTTACGGTCGGCTCCGAAGAGGTAAAAGTTAAAGTCGTTTTCTCGAGGCCTATGGATACATCACGGAATCCTGTGCTTTGCTTTGGCTCAAGGGAGCCGTATGCCGATTATGAGATTAAGGGTAACTATATCAGCAGCACTGTCTGGGAAGGGACATATACACTTAAAGCCCAGATTGAGAACGGCAAGCAGAAATTCAGGATTTCCAACGCTTATTCAGCTGATGGATATGAACTGGTGGATACAATTTATTTGTTCGGGTTCAATATTGATACAACCTCCGCTCAAGCTATGAATATATCGGCTGCAGAAGTCAATAACGGTATAAAGCTTGAGTGGGCGCAGGATGATTATGACACTCTTATGGGCTATAATGTTTACCGTTCAGAGGAAAAGAACGGTGTCTATTCAAAAATCAACTCTTCCGTAATTCCCGAAAATGAAAACTCTTTTGTCGATGAAACTATAGAACAACAAAAACTGTATTGGTACACATTTACCGTTGTTTTATCAGATATGACGGAATCCGGTCCTGCAGGAAAGACCTCTTGTATTGCAAAAGATACAATCGCTCCCGTAATTAATCATACTCCTGTGAAACAAGGCAACCTTAACAGCAATCTTAGTATTTCATGTACCGTAACCGATAACGTGAGTGTCGGCAGTGTTACTCTTTATTATCGCATAACAGGAAGCGACAATTGGAAATATCTTTCGATGTTGAAGCAGGGCGATAAATACAGCGCAACGATTTTCGGCAGTGAAGTCACCCCTGCCGGCCTGCAATACTACATTGTCGCAAGCGATGGTGTTAATTCCGCCAACAGCGGTTCTGCAAACAATCCGTATTCTGTTGTTATTATCGACCCGAATAATCCGGATAATCCCAATAATCCGGATAATCCCAATAATCCGGATAATCCCAACAATCCGGATAATCCCAACAATCCGGATAATCCCAACAATCCGGATAATCCGATTACTAACCTTGCGAATGCAAAGTTATATGTTAGATCATCTGCAACCGTTGACTATCGCTCCAAAGTTACTGTTACGGCAACTGCAACAGGTATACCCGAAGGATATGCCCTTGAAATTTATAGAAACGGTATGATCTTAGCAATCGGAGATAATACAACAGTTTCATACAATGCCGGTCAAATGACAGAAAGCGAGAATTTCACTGTACATGTTATTAATCTGTCAACATATGAAGTGCAGAAAGACAGCAGCGGAGCAGAGCTCAGCAAGAACTGTGAAGTAAAAGTAAAAACAGGTTTCTTTGATAAACTGATTGCTTTCTTCAAAGGATTGTTCGGCTTACTGCCCAGTGTTGAAATAAAACCGTAAAAAGATTAAAACAGGAGAATTTATTATGAAAAAAGTAATTATTCGCTCAATTTCGCTCCTACTTGCAGTTGTTGTTCTTGGCTTTTCGCTTTCAGTAAGTGCAGTTTCGGAACAAGCCACACAAGAGGAAAATATTTCACAGGATAGTCTTGAATACTCCTATACTCTGAAACCTGTTTATTCCGATGGAACAGCAAAATTTGTTATAAAAGGTGACAATAGCCCTGATTCCGCACCCATAAAAGTAAATGATATTGAATGCGGATACAGAGTTGATTTTACGATTATTATAGATCCTTCATCTTTGAAGGAGTCATACATCGGTTCGCTTATTAATGTGGGATTATATGAAGGCAGTGAGCCGCTTGTCAGGTCAACCGATTCCGATAAGATTTCATATACATTTCGTGATATCCAGTCCGATAAGACATTATATATCAGAGTTCTTAATTCATCCGGACAGCCATTGTATTTTTCAGGTGAAGACTTGTCTATAAGAATAAATCTACATGTAAAAAACGGATTTTTTGATGTAGTGTGGGGTTCTATTCTGGCGTTCTTCGGAATCCATCCGTCGAAAACATATGAAATCTGGTGGAACAGACCGGAAGAATAAACGAGAAACAGAAAAAGAAACAGATTGTTATTTGAAAATTCAGCACCCGATGAATTCAAATCATCGGGTGCTGTTTTCATATCCGGCGAAAAAACATATCGTATGTTTATATATGCCGCCGTGAAAATGTTGCCGAGGTCAGCGGCGACAATTATTCGGAAATATGTTTAATGATTAAATCCGGGGCTTTCGCTCCGGCTGATTTCTATTTACTTGTAAATAACTTGTAAATACTTGTAACGGTTAATGCAATTTTTGCCTTATTTTTGTCATTTTGGACTGATTTTTTCTTTTTTCGGCGTTTTTGGATTAAGCCTAATAATCTCAAATCCCTTGAAAATAAAGAAAAGGTAACGATTGTATCAACCGTTACCTTTTTCTGGTGGGCAGGGGTGGATTCGAACCACCGAAGTCGTTGACGGCAGATTTACAGTCTGCTCCCTTTGGCCACTCGGGAACCTACCCATATTCGGTTTTGTGATGGTGTGGAGCTGGTGGACGGACTCGAACCCCCGACCTGC
>JAEERC010000010.1 GCA_016285645.1 Clostridiaceae bacterium
CGTTTTCGTTGACGAAGGTCACATAGTATTCAACCGGGGTGTAAACCGGCTTAACGGTTATTCCTTCGGGAGCGAGCGTGTAATCTTCCCACTTGCCCGTGTAATGGTCTCTTACGGGAACATCGGGGTTGGTGATGCTCTCGGTCTCAACAGTGTAGGGAATCTCCGCTACCGTTTCGCCGTTTATATCAACGAATTTCGCGATGTATTCAATCGGCGTGAATTCCGCGTTGAATGTGAGATTCTCCGCGGGCATTGTCGCGGGGATTTCTCCGTCCCAGCCGGTAAAGTCGTAATAATCTATATCGGGATCTTCGGGCGCGGTGATTGACATGCCGAACGCGACAGTTGATTCAGCGTAAACCTCGTCGTCAACAAGGAATTTCAGTGTATAGTTGACGGGGTTGCTGCTGTATGCCGCCTTGTAGGTGGCATCGCCCGTTACTTCGGTTAATTCCGGAGTCCATCCCGTGAATATATAGGTGTATTCGGGTGAGCCGGGTTTTTCGGGCGTATCGCCTGTGTATGAAGGCATTTCGCCGACAGCGACCTCGCCTGACTGCAGTTCGGTGCCGTCATAATTTTCAAACCTGACTGTATAAACTTTTATAAAGTTGGCTGTAAGTTCACGGCTCTGAGTTACCGTGAATGTATAGTCAGCGTTTGCGCTGACTTCTGTTCCGTTTTCTGTCCAGTTGACAAATCTGTAGCCTTCGGAAGGCGCTGCCGAAACCGTGATTTCCTCGCCTCTCGCAACCTCTCCGCCGCCGCTGACGCTGCCGCCGCCATCGGGCGCAACAGTCAGATTGATGTTTTCGCCGATAACCGACTCGATGTAAGAGTCAACATTCGCTTCGGAGAAGCAGTCGCCGTCACCGCCTGAAAGCCCGATTGTTTCGTTCAGCCGGTAAACGGTCTGCGAGTCCACATTCGCCTCAGACGAGCAGTCGCCGTCGCCGCCTGAAAGCCCGATTGTTTCGCTCAGCCGGTAAACGGTCTGCGAGTCAACATTCGCCTCAGATGAGCAGTCGCCGTCGCCGCCCGAAAGCCCGATTGTTTCGCTCAGCCGGTAAACGGTCTGCGAGTCAACATTCGCCTCGGACGAGCGGTCGCCGTCGCCGCCGGAAATATCGGTCAAAGCGTTGATACGGTTCGTTATCGCCGAGTCGATGTTCGCTTCGGACGAGCGGTCGCCGTCACCGCCGGAAATATCTGTCAGAGCGTTGATACGGTTCATCATCACCGAGTCAACATTCGCTTCGGACGAGCGGTCGCCGTCGCCGCCGGAAATGTCGGTTAAGGCGTTGATGCGGTTCGTCATCGTCGAGTCAACATTCGCTTCGGACGAGCGGTCGCCGTCACCGCCGGAAATATCTGTCAGAGCGTTGATACGGTTCGTTATCGCCGAATCCACATTCGCTTCTGACGAGTTGTCGCCGTCGCCGCCGGAAAGCCCTTCAGCCGCTCCCGTAACAAAGGGAACCGCCGTAACCGTGCCGAAAACTATAATCAGCGTGAACAGAATGGACAGAATTTTTATGTTTTTATTAAAAACTCTTTCCATATTTCTTTTTCAACAAATCAATATTTTGTTACTGTTACTCTGTAGGAATCAACCGGAATGGGTGTGGTTTCCGGGTCGGGCACAAATGATTCCGCGGGCAGACCGTCGAAATCGTATGAAAGTCTGCCGGATTCGGTAAGCTTCAGTGTGACGGAAGCACTGCCGTTATCTCTGCCGATGTTGAAGTAAACGGTTATGCCGTCTTCCGAGTTTATGATGTCTTCAACGGTAATTGCGGAATAGCGGTTAAATGCAATTTGATTGAAGCTCCCGTCACTGTACTGCATCAAAGATCCGGAAACGGCGTTGATTACAGTGGAATAAACCATCGGTTCGTACTCTCCGGATCCTGACATGCCGCTGACAACTATTGACTCAACCGTGTTGCCGACCATCCGTTTTTCAATTCTGAGAATATTAATCTCGTTCTGATCGGATGACGCGGTTTTAAGCATAAGAGAATAATTGAAAACTGCTTCTTCTGCGGTAACCGCGCCGCCGAAAGTGTGCTTTAACTGCGTCTCGCCGCCTATCCACGCCTGAGTGCTGCTTACATCTTCCTTAACAATCTTATATTCGATAAGTTTTCTGCCGATGTCGTGTCTTTCATAACCCGTAACGGTAATAATCCACTGCTCCGGGCTGTAGGAGGATTCCGCCGGCTTGAGAAAAGCGTTTATGGTTTTGCCGCTTTCTAAAACCATATTGTCATCCGTCCAGGACATGCCGTCAAGGGATATCTGAAGTCTCTGAGAACCCCAATCATGAACTTTTCTGACCATAAAATACTGCACGTTACCCGAGTCGTTTTTGAGCACATATTTTACCGTGGTTTGATCCGAAACCTCAGCAAATACTCCGTTACCCTCCATCGCGTTCCAGGTCTGGGTGGCGGTGACGGTGGTGCACAGCGGGCTGACGGAGAGTATTTTGCTGTAACCGGAATATTCATCTCTGAGGCCGACAGTCCACGCTTCTTTACAATCTGCCATGGTAAAGCCTTCATTAACGGCAATAAAATTGGTTGATTCCGCCGTTTCATACATAGTTACAAGATCATATAAAGTATCGCCTTCATAAACAACCAGCGTATCGTCCATCCCGCCGTATCTTTTTTCTATTTTCAGGTATTTCGATACGGTTGAGAGGTCATTTTTCGACACACAGTTTACAACGTAATAATTCACTGTTCCTATCGGCAGCGCGGCGGGCAGATTGCCCCAGGACTGATTGCCGTCCGATACCTCACCGGGGTACGCGCTTCCGCTCATGCATATCAGCGACACAAACAGCGCCGCGACCAATGCAAGCGAAATGAATTTCGTGCTTTTTTTCAGTCTGGCTTTCATTAAAAATACCTCCAAAAATATAAAAATCGGTTTTGCTTGTGAAACAACTGCCTTGTTGCGGCTGAGACTCAATTCCCGTTTTCAAACGGAAAACCACCTCACGCAACATTATGTAATAATTCTAACATAACAAATAAATAATAATCAATACATATATAACAAAAAATATGTAAAACTTTTCTTCTGAAAATTCGGACTGTTCCGCAAATTGTTATCCGGTGCTTTTTCAAGTATTAAGAAGGGAATAAAGACCCAAATAACGGAGCGTTCTGTTAAGATTTAATAATCATCAAAAAGATATTTCAATATTTATTTTGATATGATATAATTATTTCAATTAATCGGTATCAAACGGGGAGAAAATGAAAATGCTTAAAAAAGCAGTTTGCGTAATTCTTGTTTTTATAATGGCTTTTACTATCGGGCTGACCGCACTCGCGGCGGATGGTGGCTCCGACCCGCGCCTTAAGTTTGACGAAAACGGCGATTTCAGCATCCTTCACCTGACGGACTGGCACTGCGACTATCCTCTGCCTGCCGTTCATAAGCAGCTTGTGCTTGAGTCCATCGCCGAGGCAGAACCCGATCTGGTAGTGCTCGGCGGCGACCTTTCGGAAGCCCCTCATGAGGATCAGCCGGCGGCAATCAAAGAAATCTGCGGCATTTTCGTGCAGGCGGAAATTCCGTTTGTCATCACCTTCGGCAATCACGATTATATGCACGGCTACACAATTGATGAAATGTTCGCTTTCTATAAAGAATACGGCGGCGAATACTTCATCGGTAAGGATGAAGAGCCCGACCTGTTCGGATGCGGCACCTGCAGCATTCCCGTTTATTCAAACGACGGCGGCAGAATCGCCTATAACATTTACTGCTTTGATTCGGGCGACAGGGCTGTTGTTGACGGCGAGGATAAAGGTTATGATTCTGTTCACGCGGACCAGATTGAATGGTATAAGGCAAAAGCGGAGGAGCTTAAAGAAACAAACGGCGGCGAATATGTGCCGTCTGTTGTGTTCCAGCACATTATCGCGCAGGAAATATATGACAAACTTTTTCCTGAAACCGAAAGCGGCTCAGGTGACAGAGAATACGAAACGACGGCTTACGATTTGACGCCTGTTCCGAATTACTCCAATGTGAAGGACGGCTATATATTTGAGAAGCCCTGCCCCGGTTATTACAATTACGGCGAGCTCGACGCGATGAGCAAAAACGGCGATGTGCGCGCTGTCTTCTGCGGTCACGACCACTACAACAGTTTTACCGTTGAAATTGACGGCATCGATATTATCAACACACCGAGTATCAAGCCCCACATTCTTCTGAGAAAAATCAACTGGGGACCGAGAGCAATCACTCTTCACGAGGACGGTACCTGCGAAAACAGAGTCCTTATGGCATGTGAACTCGCGCAGAAGGAGGGCTCACAGCTTGTGTCGGTCGGCGCCGTTTCAAACGCGGAGATATTCATTGTGAAAATCTGGAAAATATTTGTTGACATTTCGCTTCCGTTCTGGAGCGCGGTAACCGGCCTGATTTACAATTTTTGATTTGTCGGCTTTGCACATATCGCCGGATTCCCGCTTATCGAGATAAATAATGAACAAACTGATGAAAAAGTTTATTCCCGTTATACTTGCATTGACAATCTGCGCGGCGGGCTTCACCGTCCCCGTTCGCGCCGCGGAAATATATAAAGATGAAACCGCGCCCGAAACATTGAATACATTTACGGTGTGGAGATATAAGTATGAAAAAAACTCTGTCTGAAAGCAAAGCAGCCCCGTGGATAATGCTGATTACAGGGCTTGCCGCGTACGCTTTTTCCAACGGGCGGTGGAACATTCCGGTTTGCAGGACAGTACCCGGCAATGAATTGCGCCTGACGGCGCGTGAATTGCCTTACAGGCATAGAAAGCAACTCAAATCACACAGCGAAGCGCAAATAATTTCAGTATCTATAACACCTGTTTAAACAGCAGAAAGGAATATGTATGCAGCAGATTTTAGTGAAAATAACAGCGGCGGTTCTTTCGCTGCTTACCGTGCTCGGAGTGTCGGTGGCTCCTCAGCGGCCTTTCGTTGACGATCCCGAGCCCGTAAATATTCCTCAGCCCGATTACGCCGCGCTTGCAGCCGAAGAGGCTCAGTGGCTGTGGAAACAGCAGCTTCCCAACGGGGCGATAGCGTTTTATTACAGCGATAACGGCGAGGTTACGGTCAACCCGTATTTTTCCGCTTTTGCCGCCATGGCGCTGACTGCCTATGACGGCTCGCCCGAAGCGGGAGAGAAAATAAAGCGGTTTATTGAGTGGTACTTTGCCCATATGAATACCAAAAACGACAATATCCTGCCCGGCACGATTTATGATTACACAATCACCATGAAAGACGGTGAAATAGTCTCCGAGAAATCCACCGGCAAATATGACTCCACCGATTCCTACAGCGCGTTTTTCCTTCGCCTGCTGTGGGATTACGCCGAGCGATACGGCGACATTTCACTGCTCAGGGAGCACGCGGACGAAATAAGAACCCTGCTCAACGTGATTTACGCCACAAGGGTTTTCGGCTACACCTTCGCCAAGCCCTCGGACCTTCATCTCTATCTTATGGATAACTGCGAGGTATATGCAGGCGTTTGCGCGGCTGAAAAAATCGGCGCCGCCACAGGTGACACCGAACTGCAAAAAAAGGCCGCCAAAGCCGCGGATGTTTACCGCACGCGGTTTATGAAAGACTGGTACCGTGACGGCAGATTTACTTACCAGAAGGTTATTTTCGGGCCCTTCGGGCTGCTTGATTATGACCCGCTTTTCTCCTGGGATAATTTCTATCCCGATGCCGCCGCGCAGGTTTACCCCGTGCTGTGGGATCTGGTTTCACCCGACAGCGCCGAGGCAAAACTTGTATATGAAAATTTCTGCAACAGCTGGAAATGGGAATCAATGGAATATGTACGCAGCGGAGTTGAGGTGTTTTACTGGGGCGCTCTCGCGCTCGCGGGCGCGAAAATGGGCGACACCGAAAGGGTGAATACCTATCTTTATTATTACGGTCAGCGTGTCAATCCCGGCCGCGCTTATCCGCTCTACTGCTTTGATTCGGCTATGGTGCTTATGGCGCTTATAACTATGATGAATTCGCAGGGATAATACTTGCCGCAATGAATTGCGCCTGACGGCGCGTGATTTGCCTTGCGGCATGAATTGTTACTGCGTAACATTAATTGCCCTGCGGGCGTTGAGCGCAAATTATTTATTTCAACAAATCGGCGTTTGTGAGGATGGATTATGAAAGTTCTGTTATGCGAGGATGCAGATTGGCTGCTGTCAGAAGAAGCGTTCTCGATCTATGCTTCCTGTATGTTTCAACCGACATACGAGGACTATAAAG
>JAEERC010000011.1 GCA_016285645.1 Clostridiaceae bacterium
GAACTTGTGAGAGAATTCTGCGAAGAGCAGTTTGTGAAAAAAGGAATGTGCTGTGATTTTTCAATTCACGATAAAGGCGACGGCAACCCTCACGCGCATATTCTTCTCACTCTCAGGTCGCTGAATGAAAACGGAAACTGGATGCCGAAGTGCAGAAAAGAATACGATCTCGATGAAAACGGAGAAAGAATAAAACTGCCTTCGGGCGAATTCAAGAGCCACAGAGTTGATTTGACCGACTGGAACAAAAGAGAAAACTGTGAACTCTGGCGCAGCGAATGGGCGAAGATACAGAACAAATATTATGAAAAGAATAATATTGATGTTCAGATTGATCTCCGTTCATACGAGCGCAGAGAAATTGATAAACTTCCCTCGGTTCATCTGGGACCTTACGCATCCGGTCTGGAGAAACAGGGTGTTGAAACCGAGCTCGGTAATTTCAACAGAGCCATTGAGGAACACAATAAAGAAAAAATGACTCTGCTTGAATTAATCGGAAAGATTAAATCGGTCATTTCCGAAATTGCCGATAAGCTTCGCAGGCTCAGAACAAATTCAGTCAAAGAACCTACACTTACGGAAATACTTCTCGACTATCTTGAAATCCGCAAGAGCGGGAGAAGCGACTGGGGCTTTTACGCAAAAAGAAACTGCACGATAAAAGATCTCAAGGAAGTTTCAGCGGCTATAGTTTTTCTGAGCAATAACAATCTGAGAACCGTCAAAGATCTCAGACGGATAATAGATTCCGCAGACAAAAAGGAAAAAATCCGCAAAGAGATGAAAGACACAAAACAGATTATTCTGAAACTCAGGGATATACGTGAAACCGAAGAGACTTACGGAAAATATCTGAAATCATTTTTCAAAGACGGTTACTACAAAACACATAAAGAACAGATTGACAGATACCGTAAAGCCGAAAAATATCTTAAGAGCCGCGGTTACGATTCGCTGACAAATATTGAGCCGTTTACAGCGCAATACGACAGACTCAAGGCTGAATACAAATCTTTCGGCGATGATGTTCCCGAAAAGAACAGCGATAAATACAAAGAGATGTATCGCATCAGCAGAATTGTTTCAACCGTGCTTGACGATATGGATATTCAGTCCGACAGCGCTCAGCCAGAGAAGAAAAAAGAATCTCTGCTCGAACGTTTGGATACAAACAAGAAGATTATAAAAGAAAATGAAACCCGGAACAAAACCAGGATTTCAAAAAGCAAAACCGAAAGGAGCTGATAAATATAAACACCGAAAAAAGTATTAATGATTATCCCGATGTTATTACCATTGAAGAACTTATGGAAATGCTGCATATCGGCAGGAACTCTGCCTACAGCATTCTCAAAGACGGCCTCATTAAAACAATCAAAGTCGGGAAGAAATATATCATCCCCAAGAAAAGCGTAATAGATTTTCTCGAATCAGCCGGCTGATTTATCCGATTAAAAACTTGCAAACCAATCACTCCGTATATTATAATGAATGTGGAGTGATTACCGTAATCACAGGAGGTATCAATTATTTTGATTACAGGTAATCTGCAGAAGAAACACGGCAAATACTATGCCGTATTGAATTTAAAGGATGATGGCGGAGAAAGATATCAGAAATGGATCAGCACCGATATTCCGACAAACGGCAAAAAACGGGACGCGGAGGAAATCCTTGCTGAACTGATAAAAAAATGGAGTGGTATCAAAGTTCGCAGAGGTAATATCGACGTTGCAAGTTATTTTGAGGAATGGCTCGAAACCGCTGACCGCAATATCAGGCAGAACACATATCGCGGCTACTGCGGAACAATGCGCAATCATATTATTCCGTATTTCAAAGAGCACAAAATCAAATTGCAGGATCTGACAACAATGGATCTTGAAGACTATTACTATTCCAAAATGCGACCCGAATCCAATCTGGTGACAGGCACCGCACTTTCCGCGACTACTATTCACCACCATCACCAGAATATCAGCAGAGCACTCTCAGACGCAGTCAGACAGGGACTTATTCCGGCAAACCCCGCATCGGCGGCAAGACTGCCGAAGCAGGAAAAGTTCAAACCCGAATTCTGCAATTCGGAGCAGATTGACCAGTTGCTTGTCCTTTTTGAAAATAATCCGGTTGAACTGCCTGTCAGACTTTGCGCTATTTACGGTTTCAGAAGAAGCGAAGTGCTGGGACTCCGATGGAAAAATGTTGACTTTGTAAATATGTCAATAACCATCAGCGAAACACTTCAGCAGCATATCGGCGGTAATTATACAGACAAGACCAAAACAGAAAGCAGCTACCGCACGCTTCCGATGACCGACAAAGCATATAACCTTCTCAAAGAACAGAAAGCTTTGCAGGCGCAGCGCAGAGAACTGCTCGGAGATTATTACATTCAGAACGATTACGTCTGCACCATGCCCAACGGTGAAGTAATCAGTCCGAATTACCTGACCCGTATTTTTCATTCGGTTGTTGAACACAGCACACTGCCGCAGATCCGTCTGCACGATTTAAGGCACTCGGCGGCGAGTAATTTACTCAACGCGGGTTTCTCTGTAGTCCAGGTTCAGGAATGGCTCGGCCACAGCAGCGCGGAAACCACATTAAGGTTTTACGCGCATGCTGATAAGTCATCGAAAAAGGCTATCGCGGACTCACTGAATCTTATTGATCAGCGAAAAGATGCCGAAAAAGAATTTCTGACTGAGAGCCTGGTAAAGGAAAACAGCAGCGTAACAGTAGACCAGAAGCCGCCGAAACGTAAAAAAATATCGGCCAGAATTGCACCGAAAAACATACTGCAATTAAAGCCGAATTCTGCCTAATTTTCTATATGGGTTTTAAAAAGTGTTAGACAAGTGTTAGAAAAATGGCCAAAAAGTGTTAGACAAAACCAAATGAGGTAAAAAGCAAATCCTGAAACCCTTGTATATCAACGGTTTCAGGACTTGCTTGGCAGGGGCAGAAGGACTTGAACCCTCGGCACGCGGTTTTGGAGACCGCTGCTCTACCAACTGAGCTATACCCCTATGAGGAATGGTGGGCCACCAGGGACTCGAACCCCGGACCATTCGGTTATGAGCCGAGTGCTCTAACCAACTGAGCTAGTGGCCCGTTTGTGAATGCTAGAATATATTATCAAAAACTACCGTGTTTGTCAATTGTTTTTTTAAGTGTTTTTCAAATCATCCTGTTTGCCGGAAAAACGGCGTCCGTCAGCGTGTTTTCAAGCCGGCGGACGCTTTGCTTTTCAATGTTTTATTTCTGATAAATCTTCACGTAATCCACTATGAATTGCGAGGTGAAATCCTTTTCATGGGTTATTTCATCGGGTATTTCGAGCGAGACTATGACGTGCTCGTTTTCCTGCGAAACGCCCTTGCTGAACGACGACCTTGCCGTTTCAACGCCGTTTATATAGAAGATGTACTCGTCCTCCGTCCATTCAAGGCCGTAGGTGTTGTACTCCTCATAGATATTGTTGCCCTTGAACACGCCGAGCATTCTCGAATCGAGGCGGTCGGGGTCGTCGTCGCCGCCGTTGCAGTGAATCGTCTGCGTAACCGAGTTCCTCAGCGAGGAATTGGTTTTGCCGCCGTAGGGCGCCTCAAAAATATCGAGTTCCGCTCCGCCTACGCCGCCCTTTGAAAGCTCGTGGTCGTAGGGGTGATCCGCCTGAATCCAGAACGCGCTCCAGAACTCGCCGCCGTCGTTGCACTTGCAGCGTATTTCGAAATACCCGCGGTTGTAGGTTTCAAAAAGCGAAATCGCCGCGGCGTACCAGCCCGCGCCGTAGGCGCCGTCCTCAAGATATTCGCAGGTGATAACGAGGTTGCCGTCCTCCACCTTTACCTGACTTTCGCAGTTGGCGCCGTTCCTTCTCGGACCCTGACCGCGGTGGTACCAAACATCGGTGTTGAGCGCCTCGCCCTCAAAATCATCAAAGAAAACGAGCGAGTATCCGTCGAGATTCAGTTCCTGCCCCGAGGGTGTAAGCGGCAGGTCAAACAGCACGCAGCCGAACATTTCGGCGAACGCCACGGCAACGGCAACAAGTTTTTTAAACGAGAATCCGCCCGAGAAAAGCGCGGAAAAAAGTCTGCCGACTCTGTAAACGGCGTCCTGCTGGCGCCAGGCGAGGTGCAGAAATTCAAATATTTTTTGCATAACAGCCTCCCGTTGACTTTATTCTTTTTTAATAATATCACGGGCGGACGGACTTTTCAACGGTATTTTGCCGCGCCCACGGGCACGATAATTAATTGTTGATTTTTTGCTCTGTTTTATTATATAATATAATTTAGATTTTAAAATGGAGGAGAGTTGTTTATGTCAGGCAGAATTCCCGGCTCCGGTCACGCGCCGATTAAAATTCAGTTTGTTACCGACATCCACTACTACTCGCGCAAGAACGGCACAGAAGGCGCCGCCTACGACAAAGAGGAGGCGAAGAGCCAGCAGGTTATCAAGGACAGCGACCTTGTAATCAAAAAGGGCTTCGACATGCTCTGCGAGGACGACTCGACCGACATTGTCGTTATAGCGGGCGATACCACGAGAAACGGCGAATACAACTCTCACGAGGAAGTTATTGAGCTTATGCGCTCGCTCAAAGCGAGGGGCAAGCGGGTCTATGTCATAACCGCCACGCACGATTACAGAGGCAACGGCGAAGGCAGGGGCTTTGACGGCGACAAGGTTATAGGCGTGCCCGCCGTGTCGGACAGGCACGAGTTGTGGAAAATGTATTATGAATTCGGTCCCGGTGAGGCGATTGCCCGCCACGAGGACTCGATGAGCTATGTTATTCAGCTCGCGGACGGTTACCGTCTTTTCGCTCTCAACGACGACTACAACCTCAAGGGCGAGGGCGAGGGCGGTTCGGGCTATTCCGACGACTGCACGGAATGGATTATGGCTCAGCTTGAGGACGCGAAAAAGAACGACCAGTTCGTTGTTGCCATGACTCACCACCCGATGGTGTCCCCCTCCCCGTTCTATTCGATTATAGGCAAGGGCGATATGCAGAAATTCCACGAAAAAACGCGTGAAATCTTCGCGGACGCGGGGCTCAACGTGATGCTCACAGGCCACACCCATATTCACGATATAAGCTATGTAACCACCGCGAAGGGCAACAGATTCTACGACATCTCCTGCAGCGCGCTCATCGGCTGCCCCCCGAATTACCGCAATGTGACAATCGACCCCGAAAACGCGAAGGTTGAGGTTGACACCGTAACGCTCACCGATGTTCCCGGCGTTGACACAAAGGGCGAGCCGTTTGATAAATATATGGAAAACTTCTTCTTCGGCATGATAAGGAAAATCGTGTGGGCGGCGGGCTACGACATTGACACTCTCGCGCAGATGACTCCGGCGTTTTCCGTGCCCGGGGAGAAGGTGCTGAAACTCCGCCACATCATAAAGCCGCTCGGTAAATTCCTCAACAAACTCACTTTCAAAAAGATATGGAGAGTGTGCAAGAAGGAGAGCGGGCTCAAAAAGAGCGATATAGCCGACATTGGCGGCAACAAGGTTGTTGACTTTATTGTTGAGCTTGTAAAGAACCTCTACTGCGGCGATTCCCCCTATTCACCCGAAACGAGGGAATATAAACTCTGCTGCGGTTTTCTCAATGTGATTGACAGTTTTCTCAACACAATTCACCTGCCGATAGGCAAATTCCTCAAGGGCGCCCAAAGCGTGCGCTCACTGGTTGAGCCGCTCCTTTACAACAGCGGCTACTGTGACGCGAAAGCGACGCTTCCTCTCTATCCGCTCTTTGATGAGACGAATCCCGCTCCACCCGAAATGTTTGAAACGAAGGAGACACCGGACACGGTAAAGCCGAGCAAAAAAGGTCCGCTTGTGCTCATCCTCATCATTCTCGCCGTTCTGCTCGCGCTCGCGCTTCTTTGCGGCGTTATCGGGCTTATAGTATGGCTCATAATCTTTCTTATCAATAAATAATTCCGGGGTGAAATGATGGATTACACAAAAGCTAAGGAAAAAGCCGAAATAATCGTTTCGCAGATGACGGTTGAGGAAAAACTCTCTCAACTTGTATATAACGCTCCTGCAATCGAGCGGCTGGGCATTCACGAATACAACTGGTGGAACGAGGCGCTCCACGGCGTTGCCCGCGCGGGCACTGCCACGGTATTCCCTCAGGCGATAGCGCTTGCCGCGGCTTTTGACCCGGCTCTCGTTGAGGAGGTCGCCGGCGCCATATCCACAGAGGGCCGCGCGAAATACAACAAGAGCGTTGAATTCGGCGACAGGGATATATACAAGGGGCTGACCTACTGGTCGCCCAACATCAACATTTTCAGGGATCCGCGCTGGGGCAGAGGCCACGAGACCTACGGCGAGGACCCGTTCCTGACCGCCGAGACGGGCAAAGCGTTTATAAAGGGCATTCAGGGCGACGGCGAATATCTCAAGGCAGGCGCCTGCTCCAAGCATTTCGCGGTGCACTCGGGGCCCGAGGATTTGAGGCACGGCTTTGACGCAAAGGCGAGCAAGAAGGATATTGAGGAAACATATCTGCCCGCTTTCGAAAAGACGGTCAAGGCGGGAGTCGCGGGCGTTATGGGCGCTTACAGCGGCTTTAACGGCACCCCCTGCAACGCGAACGCCGAACTTATACAGAACACCCTGCGCGGCGACTGGGGCTTTAAGGGCTATTTCGTTTCGGACTGCGGAGCAATAGCCGACCTCTATGAAAACCACCATATAGCCGACACTCCCGAGGAGGCGGCGGCAGCGGCTTTCAACGCGGGCTGTGATCTGAACTGCGGCGATTACTACCGCTTCTTATATGAGGCGTATGAAAAGGATTTGATAGACGGCGAGCGCATTCACGAGGCGGCGGTGACACTGTTCACAATACGCTGCCTGCTCGGCGAATTTGAGGAGATAAGACCGTATTCGGATATCCCCTATTCCGCCGTGGACTGCGCCGCACACAAGGCGCTCAACCTCAAAGCGGCGTGTGAATCGCTCGTTCTTCTCAAAAACGAAAACGGCTTTTTGCCGCTCGATAAAAACAGTATCGGCTCAATAGGCGTGGTCGGCCCCAACGCGATGAACATAACCGTGCTCGAGGGTAACTACGAGGGCAGGGCTTCGCAGTATATAACAGCCGCCGACGGCATAAGGCAGGTGTTTGACAAAAGCGAAATCCGCGTTGCCGAGGGCTGTAAATACAAGGACGAGCGTCTGTGCAGCTGGGACGGCTTTGAGAACCTCTATTCCGACGGTCTCGCCGTTGCAACAAGCAGCGATATAACCGTGCTCTGCCTCGGTCTGAACCGCGATTACGAGGGCGAGGGCGAAGGCGCCGACAAAACCGATGTGCTTCTGCCGATGTCTCAGATGAAACTCGCCGAGCAGGTCTGCGACAGATGCGAAAATGTGGTTATTGTTCTCATGTGCGGCAGCAGCATTGACATAGGCGAAAAACTCAGGAGCAAGGCAAAGGCGATTATAGCCGCCTGGTACCCCGGCGCTCTGGGAGGTCTTGCCGTGGCGAAACTGCTCGCGGGCGAATTCTCCCCCTGCGGAAGGCTGCCGATAACATTTTATGACGGCACAAAGCCCCTGCCCGATTTTACCGACTACTCAATGAAGGGGCGCACATACAGATTCCTCGAGGACACCCCTGTCTGGGAGTTCGGCTTCGGCCTCGGCTATTCGAAGGCGGTTTACGAAAACGCCGCCGTCACGGAAATAAACGACGATACTATCAAGGTGAAAGTTAATATAAGAAACACGGGCGCTTATGATATAAAGGAGAAGGTTCAGGTTTACGCCTCGTTTACGGACTCGCGCACTTCCACCCCCGCTTATCAGCTCTGCGCTCTCGGCACAGCGGAAATACCCGCGGGCGGGGAGGTCTGCAAGGCGCTCTGTATTGACAGGTACTGGGTAAAAGCAGTTACGAAAAACGGCGGGCGCGTTGAACCCGACGGAGAGATTAAGCTTTATATCGGCTCGTCGCTTCCCACCGATTACAGTTATTCACTCGGCGCTCCCAAAGCCGCCGAAATTGAGATACGGGGTGCGGTATGACGCAGAAGGAATATCTTTTTTACAATTCAAAAGGTCTGCCCTGCAAAGAGGACGACGCGGCTCTCTGCGTTATCCGCGAAAAGGATGAAAAGGGCAATATTATAAACGAAACGGAAATAGAAATCACCCAACAGGACGATTTCGACTGAAAACGAAAGGCAGTTTATCTATGAGAAGAGACGACAGAGAAGTTGCCGCGGTTGAGGATATATATGACATCCTCACACGGTGCGACACCATAAGGCTCGCGATGAACGGCGGGGATTACCCCTATGTGATTCCGATGACCTTCGGCTGTGAACTTAAAGACGGTAAAATAACAGTATATTTCCACTCCGCGGGCGCGGGACGCAAATGGGATATTCTTATGAAGGACCCGCGCGTGTGCGTTGAGGCGGATAAGTATTATCAGGTCGCGAAAAAGGAAGACGGCAGCATAACCGCGATTTATGAGAGCGTTATAGGCACGGGCGTTGCCGAGCACCTGACCGAGCAGGCGGATAAGGTTTACGCGCTCAAGGTTATGCTCGCTCAATATAAGGAGAGCGGCTTCCCCGTGACAAGCTGCAAGGGTATGCAGAAGGTTGAGGTTTTCAGAGTAACCCTTGACGAAGTCAGCGGCAAACACAATCTTTAATAAAGAGAGGCAAACCGATGTTTTTGACAATTCTCAACAAAATATTCGCCGTTCTGTTCTCAATAACAACGGCTATATCCGGTGTGATTTACTCCCCCGTTATACAGCAGTATTCCGTTTTCGGGCCCAAGGCGTTCGAGGTGACACTTGACGAGACCACGAAGGAGCTGTGCGATATCGTAAAGGAAAACTCCTATCTCGATCTCGAAAACCTCGTTACCACCCTGCCCGACCTGAACGGTCCGATGCGCCTTGTTGATACGGTGTTCTCGCTCGACACGGAATCGTTCAAGGAAACGATGTATTCACTCCGCGACGAGTTCTACGCCAAAGGCGACAAAACAACGGGGCGGCTTTTCTACCTCACGGGCGCGTTTGTGAGCGGCTTTCAGAAGTGCGACATAACCCTTGAGGACGGCGGCGACGGAGTTTACGAGTTCGTGCTCAATGTCGGCTACGCCGACGGCTCAACCGAAAAAATCTATTCGGGCGCTTTTTACAACCCCGAAACGGGTCTTTTCTACGGCCGTGAGGACAAGGGAATGTTCGAAATCGGCTTCAACTTCGACATAAACGAAATGGTGATTTACGCAACGGTCAACAGCTGGATGCGCGGCTTCGGCTTCTGCTTCGAATATGACCTTTTCACCTACCTCACTCCTCTCTATTTCTACAACACCCGCCGTTTCAAGTTCAACTATGACGGCAGGGAGTGGATGATTCAGGCGTGGAAAGGTATGTATGTAATCTCCAACGGCGCGGAGGTCGGCGTATATAACCGCCCGAAGGGCTCGGTCGGCACATTCTACAACTGCGCGGACGATGAGGATATGCTCAATATGAGTTTCGGCCTCTATCACGGCGACGACCTGCTCTTTACCCGCAAGGAGGAGAGCCACTGGTGGATAAACGGCTTCCAGCTTTCAAAAGATTTATACTCCGCGGACGAGCTTACCCTGAAATTCACAATCGAAATGAAGGACGAGGAAATGCTTTCAGCCTTCCTCAAATCGGTTGACAGTGAACTGCACAGGGACGTGACATATACGGTTGACGGGCTGAAGGTCTCGCTCGTCTGGTAAGGGAGATATTATGAAAATATATAAACCCGGCGAAAAGATGGATAAAAAGGAACTGCGCGCCTACGCGAAAATCGCGGGCGAGGCGTACGCGGACGATCCCGTTCACTGCTACGCCACAAAGAACCGCGAGCGCAGAAAAAGGTTTGTCTATCATTTTATGATGGAACGCCTCAGCACTTCGAACGGCGAGGATTACATCTATGTTGACGAGGAAAACGGCGCCATGTGCGTGTGGCGTTACGCCCGAAATGAATACACCGTGCTCGACTTTCTCAGGTGCCCGGACTGGCTCTATCTCTACTGGTTCTGGCCCAACACCATAAGAACGCTTATGGCGTACAGCCCCCTTGATGTTAAGAATTTCAGCGAAAACACCTGGATAATCTCGCCCGTTTTCGTAAAGCCCGAAAACCAGGGCAAGGGTGTCGCCACAAAACTCATAAAGCAGGGAATTGAGGATTTGTCCGCCCTCGGTTATGAGCTGGGACTTGAGGCGCAGAGCGAAAAGAACATAAAATATTACGAAAAACTCGGCTTTAAAGTCACGGGCTCATCCACATTCGAAAAGGGCAACCTGACCCACTGCTATATGATGTATGAGGGCAATAAACAGGAATAATAAATAAGAAAAGACCTGCCAACACAGGTCTTCTTTTTTTCGTTATTTTACAACATAAACATATTCAATTCCGTAGTATCGGAACGCCCTGACGGCTTCCTCCGAAACCACCTCGCCGCAGGTCACAAGCGGCACGGCGGGCGGGCAGGAAACACCCGGCTGGGCGAGCACCCTGCCGACCGATTTTTCAATCTTTACCTTCTCACACGGGGCTGTGACCGCCGCGTGAGCGTTCATAAAAACGGCGGGCTTCCCGATCGCGGGCGGCTGAGCCGTGTTTTTTTCTTTTCTCTGCAGAGTGCCGAAAAAATCCGTTACCCTGTCATAATCATTTTGTTTTGTGCAGGTTGAAAACATCATAACGAGGAAATCGGGGTCGGAAAACTCGGGGTAAATATTGTTTCCCTGCATTATTTTTGAAAGTTCGCAGCCGGTATATCCGAAGCTTTTCGGCTTTACGGTAACTTTAATCGGTTCATCCCCCGCAAGCTCAAAGCCGAGGGAACACAGATATTTTTTAAGATTGCCCGTGCGAAGCACGGTCTCCTCAAGCAGGGAGGAAAACCCGCTTTCGAGCAGCGGATTGACCGAGTCAAGCGACTGCAGAATGAGATATGACGGGCTGGTTGAGGCGAAAAGCGACATCGCGTTTTCGGCGTTTTCGGCAAAGAACTCCTCCGCGGTTTTTGATATGTGCAGGTAGGCGCCGCCCGTCAGCACGGGCAGTGTTTTGTGCGCCGAATCGCAGCACATATCCGCTCCGAGAGTTATCGGGTGAATGTCGTCCTTTAAAAATCTGAGATAAGCGCCGTGCGCGTTGTCAACAAGCAGGGGAACGCCGTACTCCCCGCAAACGGCGGAGAGCGCCTCTATATCGGCGATGTTGCCGAGATAATCGGGACTTGTGATATATACGGCGCAGGGCTTTTTCGGGCAGTTTTCAAGTTCTTCCCCGAGTTTGGACGCCGTGACGGGACATTCGAGATATCCGCCCCCGTCCGGGAAAATCCACTTGACATCAATGCCGAGCAGAGCCGCCGTGCCCGTGAACACTTTGTGGGCGTTGCGCCCCGCAAGAACAAGGGGGCAAGTGCCGTCCCGTTTCGCCTTCGCGCTCACAAGCCAAAGCATTGCCCTTATCGCGAGCGAGGAGCCCTCGGCTGAATAAAGCGTTTTCGCCGTGCCGAAAAGAGCCGAGGCGTTTTTCTGACTTTCGCCCAGAATCCCGCTGTTCACAAAGAGTGTGTCGGCGCCGTCAATTTCCGTTATGTCAAAGGCGTCAGCCCCGTCTCCTTCGCCCTTGTGACCGGGCATATGAAGGCGCACGGGGTTCTTTGAAGCGTATTCCCTTACAAAGTCGCAGACAGGTGTTTTCATATCATTCCAGAACGGTTTTAGCCGCTTCAATCATAATGGCGCACTCCATCCTTTTGCGGAAGAGTTCGCAGCCGTATTCGTAAATTCCGTTCACCGAGCCCGTGGCGTGGTAGGCGTTCGCGGCGCACCCGCCCGAGCAGTAGAGTTTTGCCCAGCAGTCGGCGCACTGCGGTCTTGTATAGACATTGCAGGCGGCGAATTCATCCTGCGCCGCCTTGTTTGTGACTCCGATGAAAACATCGCCGAGTCTGAATTTTTCCTCGCCGACAAACTGGTGGCAGGGGTAGAGATCGCCCCACGGGGTAACAGCCATATATTCCGTGCCCGAGCCGCAGCCCGAAATACGCTTGTAGATGCAGGGACCGCCCTTCAAATCAATCATATAGTGGTAGAAGGTGAACGGTCTGCCCTCTTTTTCGCGTTCGAGCATAAGCGAGGCGAGTTTTTCATACTGGTCGAGCACAACGGGAAGGTCCTCTTCGGTGAGCGCGTTTTCATCGCCGGGTGCGCAGACAACGGGCTCCATACTCAGCTGGTCGAAGCCGAGGCGGAGCATCTCCTCTATGTCGGCGACAAAATCGGGATTGAGATGCGTAAATGTGCCGCGCATATAGTAATTCTTACCCCCGCGCGCTTTTACGAGCTTCTGAAATTTCGGAACGATTTTTTCCCAGCTTCCGTTACCGTTATAGTCAACACGCCAGCGGTCGTGAACCTCCTTGCGCCCGTCGAGCGAGAGCACAACATTGCTCATCTCCCTGTTGGCAAAGTCAATCACATCATCGTCTATAAGCACGCCGTTTGTTGTCAGAGTGAAGCGGAAATTCTTGCCCGCCTCCTTTTCAATGCTCCTCGCGTAGGCGACAAGTTCTTTTACCACCCCGAAATTCATAAGCGGTTCGCCGCCGAAAAAATCGACCTCGAGATTGCGCCTTGAGCCCGAGTTCTCAACAAGAAAATCGAGTGCCCTTTTGCCCACATCAAAACTCATCACCGCGCGCTCGCCGTGGTATTTTCCCTGGCTCGCGAAGCAGTAGGCGCAGTTTAAATTGCAGGTGTGCGCCACGTGAAGGCACAGCGCCTTGACAATGCCCGCGCTTCTCTCCTTGAGCGCCCCCGCCTTGTTCTCAAACGTGTCGGGCGTGAAGAGTTTTCCCGCGTTTGTGAGCGCTTCAATCTCATCGATGCAGGCGTTTATCTCGCTTTCGTTTACCTCGTCGTTTCCAGCGTATTTTTCGAGAACCGCGCCGACAATTTCCTCCCGCGGGGTGTTCTCATACATATTGATAATGTCAAAAGCCGCGTCATCAACAACGTGAACACTGCCCGAATAGACATCGAGCACAATGTTCATACCGTTAAGCTTGTAACTGTGAATCATAGGTTGTCCTTTAAAAAGAATTGATTGTATGAAAAAAGCCGCCGGATGGCGGCTCTTACCATTTTGGTTTTGTCTGTTTGTTTTTCGCCGAAGGTGAGCGCCCCCGGATTATTTCTCTTCTTTGTTCTCGCACTTCTGGTTGGCTATACCGCAGCTTGTTTTGCAAGCGGACTGGCAGGATGTCTGGCATTCGCCGCAGCCGCCCTTTTTGGCGCTTTCGCAGAGATTCTTGGTTTCAAGAGTTTTGATGTGTTTCATTATTATTACCTCTTATATTGCATAATTTTTAATAATTTTATCACTTTTGACCTGCCGTGTCAATATGTTCAGGCGTCTGCCGATTCCGTCGTTTCCCCGGCGGGGAGTTCCTCTTTTGCCGCCCTTTCCTTTAACTTCCATTCCCTGAACAGGAAAACGGCGGGTATCACTATAAGCACCGCTACTGCGGCGGCCGCAAGATAAATCTGCGGCACGGGAATATTTACGGATTCCTCATATTCGTTGAGGTATGTGCCCTGCGCAAAACGGTTTGTAATCGCCGAGCCGATTCTGGGGCCGACAACCATCGGTATAAGCACAAAGAAAATCATTCTTACGCCCTGAAGCTGACCCGCCTTGTCTTCGGGAGTGAAATCCCTGACGGCGGCGTTGAGGATTATCATAAGCAGACCGTAGCCCGCAAACGCGGGTATGGCGCAAAGGCCGAATGTGCTCAGGCGGTTTGCGAAAGAACAACCGATGAGACCTGCGACAAAAAGAAGCACCGAGGGGAACACAAACAGCGATTTGCCCTTTTTGTCAATAAGCCCGCCGATTATAATGACGGCGGCGACAACGGCTACGAGAATCAGAACGGCGACAACAGCCGCGGTGGGAGTTATGTTGAGATTGTTGAAATCGAAGCCGAGATGGTGCTGAAGATATATGAAAATATAGGGCAGGAAGACCTGGGTAGCAATTGAGAAAAAGCAGATTGAAAGAAGGGCAAGGTAGAGATATCTGTTGCCCTTAACAACAGAGGGACGGAAGCCGTAAACAAGACCGCTCCAGTAGCTGTTTGTCTGCACCGCGCCCGAGCGGGAATCCTTGATTGAGAAGCAGCCGATAAGGCCGCAGATTGTAACAACCAGACCCAGACCGAGGAAGCAGGCGGGGTAGCCGAAGTTTGTGGCGAGAGCGCCGAAAACAACCGTGACGACCACAAGCCCGAAAATGCTCAGAAGCGAAAGAATGCTCTCTGTTTTTGCCCTGTTGTGTTCATTGGTCACATCTGTGACCCAGGCGTTAAAGGCGGCGTCATTGCTGGTTGAGCCCATAAAGGTCATAAGGCAGTCCATAACAATAACGAGGTTTATTGTCATCAGCTTTACTTTTGTTTCGTTGGATATATTGAGAAGCGATGCGACGTTTTCACGCGAGATAAAAGCGAACGCCATAACCGTTACGCCCCAGAAGACATAGCCGAGACTGATGAAAATCTTGCGGCGGTTGAGCTTGTCGCTGAGCGTACCCATAACGAGCGTCGTTACAACCGCGGCAACCGAACTCCACGCTACCATATTCGCTATGTCCGCGGGCGAGCCGCCTATCTTGTTGTAGAGAAAGGTGTTGAAATAGTTGTTTTCAACCGCCCATGCCACCTGGCCCATAAAGCCGAACAGTATGAGGTTGAAAAGCAGATTTTTGCCGAGTTTGCTGCTTTTTTCCATCTTATTTCCTCCTCAGGTTTTTTATTCCGGCAACAGCCGCGGCAACGCCTGCGACCGCTCCGGCGGAATATGCCGCGTAGTGAAGATTTATGCTCTGCCTGTCCGTAAGCGTGCGCATAAACGGACCGAGCGATTTCGCTTTTAAGCCGAATTCCTTGAAATGCTTCATCTTTGTTTCAAAGTGACGCAGATCGTTTTCGTAAAATGTTATTACTCTCACGCCGCTGCGGCAGCCGTCCGTGTAGCAGCCGAAGCCGGCGGTCTTTGTCTGCATAAGGGCTATGCCGTCAACCTCCCCGCAGAAGTCGTTCAGGTGGTCGTGACCGAAGCAGGCGCCGATTATGTCGCCCGTCTTTTTCCAGCTTTCAAACTGACCGCTGTTAACATCCGGGCAGGCGGGACCTTCACCGAGATAACCCGTGACACCGTCCTTGAGCATATAGTATTCATCCTGCCACGAACTGTGACCTCTTGCAGCCACCGGTGTTTCCCAAAGTTTCGCCGGTCTTAAAAGGTCATATTCCTCGGGCACGGGTATGTGCTGGAACAGGAAGGCGGGCATCACCTCTCCGCCGTTCGCGGCGGCAATTTCGGCAGCCCTTTTTTCGTACCATTCAATCTGATCCTTATGCACGAAATCATATTTGGAAACCCCGTCCTCGCCGAGATTGTTCGAATCGATGAACCAGAGGTTGAAAAGCGGGGTTTTGCCGTCGTGCGAGTAAATGAATTCGTTGTAATTCGCAAAGCCCGTTACATCCTCGGGGGAATCGTTACGCATAATGCAGCCGGGTAAACTCATATACACGCCGAGCTGCTCCTTTTCGTAGCCGTAATCGTGGCAGTGGTTGCCGAACACGGAGGCAAAGGGGATGTTGCGCTCGCGCACGGGGTTTGTGACAAGTTCTATGCGGGTTTTGAAATCGGCAACGGCGGCGGGGGTGTCCAGATTGTAGATTCTGCAGTTGTCGCCCATATACACGCAGAGGTCGGGGCTGAACTCATCGAGCGCCGCGTAGTGAAGGGCGAGCATGTCGTTATACTTTTTCTGCCCCTCTTTTGAGAAGATGTCGTCCATATGCGTGTCGCCGAACGCCATAACGGTAAATTTACCGTTTTCGTTGAATTTAAGCATAATTCACCTCACGCGTAGTTTACAAAGATTGCGAAGTGCATCATCGCCACGGCGAGCAGACCCTCGGCAACAAAAAGCTTCCAGGTGTATCTGAGCCACTTGCCGTAGGATATGTTGAGAAGACCGATTGCGATAATCATAATTCCGCTTGTGGGGTAAAGAAGATTCGTAAAACCGTCGCCCATGCAGAATGTGAGAACAACGCTGTTGCCGGAAATACCGACAAGCTGGGCGAGAGGAGCGACTATAGGCATAATCAGAAACGCCTTTGCCGTGCCCGAGCCGATGAAAAACTCCAGCACGACTATGAAGCCGAAAAGCATAAGAACAGCCGCGTAGGGAGAAAGCCCCTGAATGTGGTCGTAAACGAAGTTGAGTATTGTGTGAATTATCATTCCCTCGCTGAGAATGTAGGTTATCGCGATGATGAAAACGATGAGGGGAATTACGGGGGCTATTGTTTTTACGCCCTTCAGGAAGCCGCCGAGAAGCGCCTTGCCGCGAAGCCCTGATATTCTGCCCGCTATAAGACCGCCCGCGGTGAACAGCACCGCCATACCGGGCAGCGAGAGCATTCCGCCGAGACTCAGCGCGAAGTCAACACCTATGCAGACGAGCACGCCGCACAGGCAGAGCCCGAACGCCTTTGTGGCTTTCGCGAGGTTCTTGTTGTCGAGCAGAGCCATACTCTCCTCAACACTGTATTTCTCCCTGAGCGCCTTGTCCGTTTCGTAGGAGAGTGATTTTTCGGGGTTTTTCTCAATCCTTTTGGCATACAGCACGGTGAACACCGTGAGCACGGCATAAACCAGCACGAAAAGCAGAACTCTCATCCAGAGCCCCGAAAATACGGGAATGTCGCCGAGTTTCTGCACGGTTACGACATTGAACGGGTTGAAGGTTGCCGCCGTAAAGCCGAAGGCGACCGCCACCAGACTCATTGTAAGGCCCACAAAGGAGTCCCACCCGAGAGCGAGGGCTATAGCCGCCGCTATGGGCACAAGGGTCACGCTCTCCTCAAGTATGCCCGCCGTTGACGACAGGAGCATACAAATAAAAATCATAACGCAGAGAAGAATGTATTTCTTGTCGCGGAATTTCTTTAAAACCACGCCCATTATATATTTCAGAATGCCTCTCTCGTCAATGATGAGGAAGGTTCCGCCTATCAGCACGATTATCGCTATAATCGCAAGGCCTGTTGTGATTGTGGATGTTCCGAAAACGAGGAAGATTGAAAGCGGAATTTTCCAAATCGGCATCTTATAATCGATTTCGTGATATGTGCCGTTTATTATCATACCGCTTATGTCTTCGGCGTTTTCAATATCGACGCCGTCAAAGGAGTTGACCTTCGTCACGCCGCAGTCAAAACCGTTCAGACGGGTGAGATACTCGTCAAGACCTATCTTCGTTTTGCCGTCAATGGTATATTGCTTTTCGCCGTCGGCAAGGCACACAATACGCCCGTCGCCGAGTTTATAGGTGTTTTCGGGGTAAACATAGTATTCGCCCCGCGTCATAACCTGAGTGAGCACGCCTACAAAAGCGATAATCACCACAAGCAGAATTGTAATGCCGAGCAGAGTCTTCTTGTTTATCTGCAGACCGGATTCGGCTTTTTCGTTTACTGCTGCATTCTCGCTCATAAAATCCCCCTCAACGGAAAATATATGGTGATTATAACATAATTATTATATATTAACAATATTTTTTTCTTATTTGGAGTTATGCGGCTGCAATTATAATGATTTCTTGCTGTTTAAGAATCTTATCAAATACCCAAACAATCCGTTATCCCTGAACAATTGCAACGGTTACAGTCTGATAAACAATAAAGGAGACACATCTTTGTGTGTCTCCTTTATCAATTGTTTCGGATTATTGCATATTGTTATTTGCGGGGTTGTTATAGGAGTTGGGGTTCGGTCCGGGTGCGGGAGCGGGTCCCGGTCCGGGAACGGAGTTCGGTCCCTGCGCGGATGCGGGTCTCGGCGCGGATGCGGGTCTCGGTCCGGCATAGGCAACGGGCGCCTTGTTTTTCCCGGAAACAATCGTAATGATAATAGCCAGCACAAGAGCGATAATTGCCATTAAAACATAAAGAATCATACCGAAAGCAGGTGAAAGCATTCCTTCGGCAAGCATATCGAGGAAATCGTCTCCTGTGTTTGTACCTAAAATAACAGCTGCACCGAGAGCACCCAGAGCAATCAATGAAACGACAATCTGCATAATCATCAGGTGTTTCTTCTCAGGGTGTATTACCGGAATAATGCTGACCAGCGCGGTGACAAAAAACAGGATGCTTAAACCGATGGGAATAATCAAATAGAGATACATATCTTCGTCGAATTCTGCAAGCCAGGTTATTATTTTAATCAGTGAGGCAGATTCGGTGCCGAGCCAGAAATCAATAGTTACGAAATCCAGATATAACGAAATGCCCATCAGGAAAAACGCCACAATTTCAATTATGCACATTGCCAGCACTCCGCCTGAGGAGGATTTGTTATTGAGTGTGTAAGGAGCATATCCCTGCGGAGGCGCGGATACAGGTCCCGGTCTCTGCCCTTGTACGGGGCGGTTTGCCTGAACGGGATTCGCGGCGCCGAATTTCTGACCGTTCACGGGAGGAGCCGGTCTGTAGCCCGCGGGAGCGGGATTAACGGGATTCGCGGCGTTCTGCACGGGCTTTGCAACCGGCGCAGCCTGACCCTGAGCGCTGCGGTTTGCCGGTGCGGGATTTACGGGAGCGCCGAAATTCTGACCGTTCACGGGAGGAGCCGGTCTGTAACCCGCGGGAGCGGGGTTGACGGGATTCGCGGCGTTCTGCACGGGCTTTGCAACAGGCGCAGCCTGACCCTGAGCGCCGCGGTTTGCCTGAACGGGATTTACGGGAGCGCCGAAATTCTGACCGTTCGCGGGAGGAGCAGGTCTGTAACCCGCGGGAGCGGGATTGATGGGCTTTGTAACGCCCTGACCGTTCGCGGGAGGGTTCACCCCTGCGTTCGGGGCATTGTTTGCAAAAGCGCCCGCCGGAGAAGCTGCGGGTGTGCTGCTGCTGAATATATCTTTGCTTTCGGGTTTTGCCGGAGCGTCATCAAAATCTCCGAGCGCAGCATTCATAAGTTCGCTTTCGCTAATGCCGAAGTTGTTGTTATTATCCATTAGCTTCGTTCCCTTCTTTTACTATGTTTTTATCCTTTTCCCCGTTACCTTTATCATCGCGGGGTTTTTGATTCGGGTTTTCCTCAGCGTTTGCCGTGTTGGTTTGAGTTGCAGTGATTTTTTCTGTAGTAGTTGTTGTCGTTCTGCCGTTTCCCGAATTTCCGCCGGGACGTTCGCTTCCGCTGAAGGACTTTGTTGCAGCGGGTCTTGATGTTTCTTCCTCTTCTTTCTCATTTTCATACTGAGAGGGTTGTTCGGTCTCCGCCTGCGTCGCAGAGGTTTCGCTCTGCGTTGTCATTTTTGTCTGAGTTTCAACCGCGGTTGTCACAGTTGTCTCCTCTTCAAGGGCCTTTTTACCTCTGCTCTTTCCGAAAAGGAAACTTCCCGTGCACGCAAGCGCCAGAACAAGCGCGGCAATTGAAATTAGGAGCGGGAGGCTCTGCTTCGGCTTTGCCGTTTTATCCTGACCCTGCCGAACGCTCTGACCCAGCTTTACGGCTTCCTGAGGTTTTGTGATTTTTGGAATGGTTACCGTTTTAATATTCGGATTGAGCGGTGCGCCGGCGCTTTTAAGCTCGGGTCCGGTCTCGTTTGAAACTGCGGCGATAATCATTGTGCAGTCATCCGACATCGGATTCCGGTCAACAATATTGTTCTTTATGCAATCCGACAGAAGCGCGCTGCCGTTTGCCTCATATGTGAACTCCGTCAGTGAATCCATAACGGTTTCAAATTTGCCCGTTGTGTCGCTGAAAACATAGTCCTCAATGCCGTCGGACATAAGGAAGAAGTGAGAAATCGAATCGAGGAAAAACTTTCTTATCTGAAGCATCTGATACGAATTCTCGCCCGTTATGAAATAGGTGGAACCGGCAAACTCACCGTTCTGCGGAAGGAAAACCGGCTCAAGCCCTTTGGCGTTTTTGACACCTATAAGGCCGTCGCCTATCTGGCAGGCAATAACTTTTTTTCCTTTGACGGCAACAGCCAGAAGCGTTGACGCCATTGTGGAAAAGGTGTCAAGCCCCATCGCCTGCGCTTTTTCCGTAAGGGCGTTGGTGCAGACCGCCGAGAGTATTTTCCGCATCTCAAGTTCGTTGCAGAGTTCAAAGAACTCATCGAACCTTGCCGTGAAAAACTCACATATCGCCTTTGTAACGGTGTCAGCGCCGGCTTTTGCGTTAGGATACTTCGAGCTGCCGGCTCCGTCCGCGAGGGCAAAGGCAGTCACCCCGCCGGCTGTCAGAGTGTAGAACCCGTCTTCGCACGGCGCTCCGAGTGATTGGTGCTTCCTGCCCTGCAGGTTGCAATTAATAATAATCATTGTTTAACCCACTTTGAAATATCAAATTCATTGTCGTCGGGAGCGATTCCTTCTTTTTCAACTATCTCCTGATAAAGCTGAGACACATCTCCGCCCTTGACAACATTCGTTGAACTGGAGCCGAGGAACTGGAAGTAGGAGGAAAGGTTTTTCTCATCCGCGCGGATGGGATATTCGCGCTTTACGCTGACTCTTCTGAGGGAGTCCATATCCGCGTCTTCACCGACACCGATGTTGAAAACAACAACCTTGTCAGCCGCTTCCATTTCGTTTAAGTTTCTGACGGCGTTTTCAAACGCCTCTTCCGCGTTTGGACCCTCGGGCTTGCCGTCTGTTATAAGCACAAGCCAGGGCTGGTAATATTTGAGGCCTCTGTCTTTGTATGCCTGCTTTCTCATTTCAAGAAGTCTCAGTGAGGTGAGGATGCCTTCACCCATGGGAGTGTACGATCTCTTTCTCTCCGATACTACGGGAGCAGCGACCTTTGAAATGGGTGAAAAGCCCTGGAAAACATCAACTATGCCGCCGTAGGTTATAATCGCGACATCTACCGACGCGGTCGCGTCGGTGTTTTCCTTAATGGTGTCAAAGAAAGCCTTGAGCGCGTTGTTGAGACTTACGATTCTCGCGCCCTGCATGGATCCGCTCACATCAAGGCAAAAGCAGATCGGCAGTCTTTTTTTCGTGCCTTTCCCGAAATCGCCGGGGCCTAATGTTTCAATTGATGCCATAGTGTAATACCTCCGTTAATATATGTATAATGAAATAATATAATAGATTAAGAAGCACGCAAAAGCAGCAAGGATCGTAAGCGCCACCATAAGCGCCGCCCGCATTGTTTTGCTCATAGTGCGGCGGTGTGTGCGCGGAACCGAATTGCCGCTGTTTTTCTTTTTCTTCTTTTTCTTCTTTTCCTTCGGTTTGGGTGTTGAATCAACAGACGGCACGGAAACGGAATCGACACTCGGTACGGAAACAGAACCGGAGGAAGAGTTTTTTGCGGTTATGCCGGAATAAATCGGAACGGTGACGCCTATATCCGGTTCGGGTTCCATCGGTACCAGACCGAGCAGATTGTTTGCGGGAGCGTCGCGCATCTCACGCCTGCTCAGGCGGGAATAATAATCATCAAGTATCAGCAGAACGTCGGAAAGCGGCATTCTTTTGTTTTCCTTGAAAATGTCATAGAAAAACCGCTTGACATTTACAGGGGTCGCCATCCATATATCCTTGTAGCAGCCGAACGGAATAAGTGAATAGTCGCCGTCGCTGTTTTCGGGATATTTGAAGGTCCGCTGAGCGATTTCCTCCGAGATTGTGTCCAGACCGTTTCTCTGAGCGTAGGGGTGCTGCCCGAGGAACAGAATATTGAAGCAGATGACCGCCCAGGCGAATCTCTCATTATAAAAGGTTCTCAGCAGAGTGGCGAATTCCCTGCCCTGAAGCTCGGCGGGGGTGTAGTCCTCATCGCCCACCTCACATGGAAAGTTTTCAATCTGACAACTGTCGAGGTCGGTCAGGTAGGTTTTTCCGTTTTTGTCAATAATAATATTGTTCATGCGTATGTCGCCGATGACAATGCCGAGAAGGTGAAGATACTGGTATTGCTCAAGAAGCGAAATACATATTTTCACGAGAAAATCGCGTTTAATGTCTCCGAAGAATTCCGTGACGCTTTCCTCACCGTCAAAAACATCGCTCATGCTCTTGCCGGACGCCTTTTTCATAAGGAAGCCCACCGGAATACGGTTTGAGTCATATACGATTCTTTCGGGCCAGCAGATGCCCTCAAAACGGACCTGCCTGCTCTCAAGATAACTAAGCTTTTCGCACTTTGTTTTGTTTATTCTCTGGGCGTGGTATATCTTGCAGACATAGTCGCCGTTATCGGTGGTGTAAACCGTGCCTTCCCCGCCCTTGCTTACAACTTCCGTAAGCGTTATTGCCGCGCCGAGGGAGTCGTAAACCTGTTCATTGAGCCCGGGAACCGTGCGGATTCCGATCTCGTTGTTGCCGTCATATCTGAAAACTCTGTTGTCGGATTCCGAAACGAAGGTGTCCGCTCTAATGCACTTAATCTTGCCGTCGGTTCTGCCGAGTAAAACCATCGCCTGCGGGTTTTGGCTGTTCCTTACAACCTCGGCAACCTCGGAGCATTCCGAAAACATAAAAAGCACATCCGGGTTGGAAATAAGCTTGGTTGTCAGGGCTTCGGTGGATTTGAAAGCAGTGTTGGATTTCAGAGCTCCCTTTTCCTTTATCGCGGTGAGAAACGCCTTTGTGTTTTCCGCTATTTTCTTTTGTTCCTCGCTCTCGCTTTTTACGAGGATTTTATAACAGCGGTAAAACTCCGGAGATACAATAAGCGGAGTGTTGTTTTTTGAAATAACGCCCGCTATCCACTCGAGCAGCTTGCTGTTTCTGAGTATTGTAAGGAATGAAAAATCCATAACAATCAGCTGAGCGGACTCAATGCTCGATATTATATTGTTTACAATTTCATACGCGTCGTTGTCCGGCATTGGCTGTGGCTCCTTTAAAATAAGCTGTATTACGGATTTTGCCTGAATATAAATGTTATTTTAACATAAATGATAAAAAAAGTCTATAAATATATATATAAAACCGGATTTTATCATTAAATTCTTATCATTCACACATTTCTTAACTCAAAGTTAACAATTTATGTATTGAAATGTAAAACCTGGCGTAATAAAATATACTCGCACAAGAGCAAATGAAAGGAGATAAAAAATGAAAAAAATACTTGTAATTTTACTGGCGCTCATCACTGTTTTCGGCATAACCGCCTGCGGCAAAACCGAAACGCCCGCCCCGTCACAGCCCGATGAAACCGCTCAGCCGTCAGGCGAAGAGGCAACGGAGGGCGAAACATACGGCGCTTATATGGCAAACCCCTGGCAGGATTGCAACACACTTGAAGACGCGGCGAAGGTAGCGGGCTTTGAAATAGCGGTTCCCGACAGAATCGAGGGCTATCCTCAGATTGTCATAACGGCTATGGAAAAGAAGATGATTCAGGTCTATTACGGCAACGGCAGTTTTGACTACGACAAGGCGCAGGATGTAACCATCCGCAAGGGCATCGGCAATGAGGATATCTCCGGCGATTACAACGAGTATTCAAAGAAAATCACTCAGACCATGCACGGCGTTGATGTAACGCTCAAGGGCAATACCGACGGCGTGTTCAACAACGCTTCCTGGTATCAGGGCGGCTACGCCTACAGCATTCTCGCCACCGAGGGCTTAAGCGCTCAGCAGATTGAAAACATGGTTGAGCTTGTAAAATAAAACAGATTTCACGGCAAAGGAACGATAAAAATGAAAGCAATGAAAAAACTGACGGCGGTTATACTCTGCCTGCTTATGATGTCGGCGGTGTGCGTGCCGGCTTTCGCGCTCACACGGATTGAGGAGGCGAATGTCACCTTCACCGTTCCTCAGCCCGGCGACACGGTCGAATACAAGGAACTCGGCGTTGACGACCCGGACGAATACTCGGCGAAGATTTTCAGCGTGAGTTATTACGACAGCGAAACCTCGCAGTATGTTGAGCAGCGCGAGGGCGACACCTATATTGACGGCGCTCAGTACAGGGTGCGCGTTCAGTTCACCGCGAAGGACGGCTTCGGCTTTGAAAACACCGTTTTTTATGTCAACGGCATTCCCTGCAGCGGCAACATCGGTCAAAACCTTGTTGAAACGGAATTCACCCCCGGTCAGGGCGGCGGAAACGGAGTGCTCATCGGCACAAACATTTTCGCGAAAATAGCGGCGTTCTTCCGTATGATAATCGAGTACATCCGCTTCAAACTGAGCATCCTTCCCCCGAAAGTATATTGAATAACAAAAAGCCATCCGCTGAGCGGGTGGCTTTGCTTTTTTATTCAACGAAAACGCTTGTGATATATTGAATCATTCCGGCAAAAAATTTTCCGATGCTTTCAAAAAACCGGGCTATTGAATCCCAAAGATTTCCGAAGAAATCGTTTCCCTCATTTTTTGTGTTTTCGTCCGTTTCATCCGGTTTTGCGGCGGGATTCTGTCCGTTGTCCAACGGCACTTCCCTGTGTCCATCTTCTCCGTAAATTTCATAGTATCCATCAGGCATAAGTATAAAGTTGTAAGAATATTCTACAGCAGATTCTCTTCTATTCTTAAAGATAACATCATCTGCAATATGCCATTCGGGATCAAGCGGCGAAAGCCCCTTGTTATTGTATATATAAACAACGGATGACATATATTCTTTAGTCCCACTGTAACTAACTCTGAAATTTCCGCTGACCTCATAATCGTAAGGGAACACCATCTCTTTTCTTCCGTCTTCCCAGTAGCAGACATACCAGTAATCATTGTCAATATACTCCAGCGCGCCGAAGCCGCCGAATCTGTAGTCGATGTCAGCGGGATCCGTAACCTCATCGTACTCACCGTCGGGGCTGTTATACGCGGAAATACTTAACGGAATAAGAAAAACCGAAGCAAGCGCCAGTAAAAAAGCAAATATTCGTTTCATGTTTTAACCCTCCCGGAATGGATTATTTAAAAAGCAGTGAAAACAGCGATTTGAACCATTCGATTATCATCTGCCAGATATCAACCGTGTTTTCATCGGCGTATTTTACGAATTCTTTATTTCTGAAATCGGTAAAATCTTTTTGGTACTGTTCGTTCAAAGCCAGCAATTCAACAGTTTCGCCTTTTTTTGTGAACAATTATCTTCATTGCAATCCGCAAAATCAACATTTTCTCTTGCCCCTGTGCAATAGGGAACAATTGTGTATGTGAAGTCGTCGGCCGCCCATTTGTGTCCGCATCTTTCACATGTGTTTTTCCCAAGACTCGGGTTTATCCAATCGTTTATATTAGCTGCCTGAGAAAAAACAGAGAGTATTGTTCCGCATTCAGGGCACCACGCATGCGCAGATACCTTAACCGTCATTGCGTTGTCATAAAAATATACGCCGAGGCATTCGTCCGGGTTGGACGGAAGGCGTTCCGCCATCCAGCCCGTTTCGCCGCAAAAAGGACATTCCGGCTCATTGGTGGCAAAGAACAAGTGTGTTTCACGGCAGTAATTTACAAAACCGATTGCGCCATACACAAGATTGCCGTAACCGTCGAGCATATCATCCGGCGTTATACACAAATGAGACTTGCTGTATTTCAGATCTTCATATCTGTAATTCGCGGCGGATGCCGAAAGCGCGGGTGTCAGAACAAAGCATATTGCCAATATAAGACTGATTAGTTTTTTCATATAAACTCCGTTTGGTTTATTATTTCCCGCAGGCCGGCAATATTTGCCGACCTGCGGCTTTATCCGTATCACCGCTTGTTTTACGGTTCAATTGTTACCGTATTCAGACGGAAGAGCTTTTTAAAGAACGCGATTATGATATCGATAAATCCGGTTTTAACCTTTATTTCAATGTTTTCGGAAAGGTCCTTGCCCTCGGAATTTTTCGGAACATTGCCGTTTTCATCAACAACTTTTACGGTTAAAGTTTTATCGGCTTTTATTTCATCCGGGACTTCATAAGCAACCTCTTTATTGCTGCCTTTTGCCACGGGCTCGTTCCCGCCGTCATAAACCGCAAGACAATATCCCTCGGGAACATTCTCGGCTGTTGCCGTAACCGTTACTTTTGAGTTCTTATAGACCTCGTCGGACCCGGCATTGAGTTTTGCGTTGTTAAGTATTATATCCGTATAATGCCATGTCGCGTTTAATAAGTAAGTATTATCTCTTCCAATAGATATTTCCCCTTTATCCAGCTCAGTTCCGCCATAAAAAATGTCTTTTAATTTTTCGCAATACTCAAACGCTCCCATTTCAATTTTATTTACGCCAACAGGAATAGTTATATTTGAAAGATCGGTGCAATAAAAGAACGCTCCTTCTTCAATAGTTTCAACACTGTCGGGGATAGTAATCTCTGTAAGACCGACACATCCCGTTGCTTCGCTCAACTGGACAAGTCCTCTGCCACCATAAAAAGCATAAAATCCAATCGAAGTAACGCTTCCGTCATCCGGAATAACACTGTTTTTACAGCCTAAAATCATTCTCTTGCTTTCAGTTTCGATAAGGCAGTTGCCCGCTGCATGATAAACGGTGTTGCCGTCAGAAACACTGATGCTTGTCAAATTTGCAGAAAGCGGAAGTCCTCCGTCAGATATACATTTTACATTGGATTTTAGAACAAAATCTCCGGTGACATTTTCAGATTCAATAAGATAATCTCCTATATAAAGTTCGTCGCCTTCCCAGTTTGCTTCATCGTTATAGAACGCTGTGCCAAAAAATGCAAGGTCGCCTATTTTTGTAATGTTGTCGCCAAGTTTAATGTTTGCCAGTTCATAACAGCCCACAAAAGCGCTACCGCCAATGCTTTTTACACTGTTCCCGATAGTTAAAACAGTAAGTTTATTACAACCTGAGAAAGCATTATGACCGATAGATGTAACCGGGTAGCCTTCAATTTCATCCGGAACAACCAATTCCCCTTTGGCGTCTTTATTACAACCGGTAATAGTTACTTCACCGTTCTCTACAGTATAAGTCAAGTCTTCAATCGTCGCAGCTCTTGCTCTGACGCTTATTGAATCAAGCATATCGGCGAAACCGCCGAAGCCTGCCGCAGCAGATCCGAAAAGCAGAATAAACGCGAGGGCCATCGCCATTGTTTTTGTGAATGTTTTTTTCATTTTGAGCTCCTTGTTATTTCTTTCTGAATTTTGATTGTTTAAGTAATCTGTGTAAAAAACCCGGTTTTGCCGTCTCTGCCCCGACCGATCAAGCCGGGGCAGAAGATGTATCAATCAACAGACCTGTTACGGTTCGTTTCCCGCCGATATGTTTTCGTTTTCAGGAACCGCCGGGTTTTCAGCCTCAAGTGTTTCCGCTTCGGCTTCCGGAGCCGCTGGGGTTTCCGCCTGCGGCTGTACGGGTGTTTCCTGTTCTTTTTCTTTAATCTCATCAACCGGTTTGTTCTGCTCTGCCATTAATTCTTCAATCGCTTTTTCCTTTGCCGCTTTTCTTGCTTTTCTGACAGAGACCATACAGAATATGCTGAACACAATGTTGACAAGGCAAATAAGAATTGCCGCATAGCCGATGAATGACATTGAGACTTCCTGTGCTCTTTTCAGACCGGAACTTATCATCATCACAATCGCCAGATACACAATACTGAAAAGAATCGGGAATATGAGCAGTCTGGCAGATTTGTTCTTTTCCGCGCAGTGTGTAAAGAACAGCACATTAAGGAACACGGCGAACACAAGAATCATTCCCACTGCCATATTGTCCCTATTAAAAGAACCGCAGAAAACTTGGTTGAATGAAAAACCTTTTACCTCAAAAAGCTGTTCCATAAAAATTGTTTTTTTGAACCAGAGAACCGCAAGCGCGATCTGAATGGGAATTCCCAAAAACACCGGATAATTGGGCTTGAGTTTTAATTCCGAAGCCTTGACCTTCGGTTTTTTTACTTTATTTGACATTTTTTATTCTCCTTAACCTATTTTTTCGTAAGAGTAGTTTGAATCGAGTCTTTCGGTAACGGTTGATACATCATCATCACGGATATATATTGAATCGTTGTTGGTTTTATCCACCATAATATTTCCGTCAGAAGTTTTATGAATATCGTTATAAACAACTACACGGTAACAGTAATTGGGATTACCGAAAATAATCATATCAACATAACTGTAAACAACGATTATTTTGCCTTTAGCCCTGTTGCTTGTCGCGGCATCCGGTTTTATTGTTCCGAAATACATCGCTTCGAATTTTACTGTTTTGGATGAATTGTTGGCCGCCGCGTTTTCCATTGCCATCTTTTTGATGGTGGCAATATCGGTTTTTGTGAGTTCGTTCTTTGCGTTGATATAGCTGCCGAGGTCGGGAACGGTTATTTCCTTTTCATCCTCTTTAAGATACATATTTTTTTCGTGAAGAGGTTCAATTGCTGTCGAATCAGAATCAACCGTCAGATATACCTTGCTTCCGTTTTTAAGATCTTTGTCCGAACTGATATTAAATTCAATGTATCCTATATCGGTATTGTCATACACGACCGAAACACTGCTTTTATATCTTCCTTTCAGGTAAACGCCGCCTATCTGAATGTTTGTGTCTTCGGGTATTTCAATATAAGCGCTGCCGTAACCGTTTGCGCCGGTATACTTGACAAATTTGCTGATTTTGCCGAGAACATCGAGTTCGGTCGCATCGCCCAGATCGGGAACGGTTATTTCTTTTTTGTCAGCCGAAAAATAAAAACCGGCATTTTTAAGGTTTGATATTGTTGCTGATTCGGGGTCAAAAGAAACCGTTACGGTATCTCCTTTGTTAAGGTTTTCTGCTTTGTCAAGTTCAAGTGAAAGAGTTCCGAGGTCTTTTTCTCCGCAGGTTAATTTCAGCGAAGATGACGCATCGCCGTAATAGCTATTGTTCTGACTGATTGTCAAATCACCGATTTGCGTCTGAAAGTCTCCGGGAACACTTATCTGTGCCTTGCCGTGTCTGTTTGCGCCGTTAAAGCTGACACATTTTTCAATATCTTTGAGAATATCAACAGTTTTGATATCCCCGAGCCCTTCAACGGTAAATTCCATTCTTTCGGGAACTTTGATGCCGCTGCCTTTTTCAATGCTTTTTCTTGTTTCGCCGACATTTTCAAATGTGCTGTTGACGCTTGAAACAACCACTACCTTATCGCCGTTTGAAAGGTTGTCGTGTTTACCCTCAAAGTCCAGATCGTAAAAAAGATTTACCGCGTCGCCGGTTTCGTAGTAATACTCAATTTCAAATACAAGATCAAGCGACGAATCGCTGTTTGATGAGCGCGATTTGAGTTTGGTGAGATAGTTTGAAATCTTTTTTCTGTCAAGAACAGCTGACGCTGCTTTGTCGTCAATTTTGACGCTCGCCGTTCCGTGCTCGTTAAATCCGCTGAATTCAACGCCTATGAGTTTTTCTGCGTTTGCCGTGCCGCAGGATGTCAGGCATATTACCATTATCAGCAGAAACGATAAGGGTAAAAGAATCTTTGAAATTTTAGTTTTTTTCATTTTGTTTTCCTCCGTAATATATTTCAAGGCACGCGCCTTTGATGCATATAAAAAACTTATTCACCCCGGTATGCTGTCCCGGCGGCCGGGATTACGGCCGACCGCCGATATCGCATATTTATAAGGAGGTGAAAAAGATGATTATCGGTTTGATGTTTCTGCTTTGCTTTTTGCTCAGCGGTCAACCGCTTCCCATCTGCCGTAGAGGGTGTGGTTGACGCCTGTTTCGCAGAGAGTGCCGTTGGTTACATACTGACCGTCCGCTGTGTACCAGCCGAGGAAGTGGTAGCCGGGGATATCGCTGAGACCGACGATCTGGTTGTATTCCTCGCCGTAAACCGCGTCCACATCATAGGGGTTGGGAACTGCTGAGTTGCCGGAAACGAAGCTTACTCTGACTGTGCAAACGGGTTCTTCAGTCTCTTTTGTCGCTGTCCATCTCGCGTAGAGGGTGTGATCCTTGGAAGCTACGATTGATTTTGCGGTGACTTCTGTGCCGCCTTCGCGGGAGGTGAACCAGCCGATGAAGTTGTGACCTGCGTTTTTGGGAGTGGGAAGTGTGCCGTATGCCTTGCCCGCGACAAGGATTGAGTCGAAGGTTGTTACGCAGCCGCCGTTGGCGTCGAAGCTTACGCGGACTGTCTTTTCGGAGCTTGCCGCAGCCTTTTCGGTTTTTGCCGCTTTTGTTTCTCTTTCGGTCTGGGGAACAGTTACTTTTGTTTCTCTGATTACGGGAGCGGGGAATGTTGCGGGCATTTCAATTTCGGGGAGAGTTTCTTCAGCCGCTGTTGCAGCCGGCTCTTCCTGCTGAGGAACTTCTTCAAAGATTACTTCCGGTTCTTCCTGTTCTTCTTCGTATGAAATGCTTGTAAGGGTGATTTCTGTTTTTTCGATTTCCGCGCCTGAGATTGCTTCTTCCGAAACATTGGCTTCGATTTTTGTTCCCGATGTCAGCGCGAAGGCTGTTACTGTTGCAGCGATTACCATAATAACTGCTGTTGCGATTAATGCTGTTTTTTTCATTTTGATTTCTCCTTTTTCCTTATAAATTATCATTTGTTTTCCGAGCTTTCCCGCTCTTTTCACCTATAGGACAAGACGAAAATTCAAATAGTTTGAAATAATCTGAAAAAAATTGAAAAAATTTTTAAAATATCCGAAACACTCTTAAACAGCAAAAAACCACGCCCGCCGCGGTACGCGGCAGGCGTGGTGCTTTTATTACATTATATTAAACCGAGCGGTTTGAAAAAGTTTATTTGACTTCCTCCCATTTGACATCGGGAAGTCTGCCGAAAATTTGTCTGAAGAAAGCAATGATTATCGCGAAGAAACCGGTTTTGACTTTTACTGTCTGTGTTTCGCTCTCGCAGATTTCTTTTCCTTGCGCGTCAACGAGTTTTGCCTGAACGGTGAAATCCTTCTCGGCTTTTTCCACTTTGAAGGTTTTGCCGTTTTCGCCTTTGACCGCTTCACCGTTTATATACCACTGAATCTTTGAGCCGTCGGGCATATTTTCAACATCCGCGGTGAATGTTACTGTTGATTTGAGGTCAACGGTCTTTTCGGCTTTGCCGTTGTTTTTGATTGCAATATTCGCGTCTTCGGCATCTACTGTTTCCTTTTTGACATCAATGGTGTAAGTCTTTGAAAACAGTTCCGTGTCTGTGCCCTTGAGATAAAATCTGATTGTCACATCAAGTTTCTCGTCAATATTTTTGAATTCGCAAGTTGTTCCTGTTCCCACAGGATCCGCGCTGCCTTCTTTAAACCATTTGATAACGCAGTATTCTTCAATGACTATATCGTTCTGTTCTACAACTTTCAGAGTGACGGTTTTGCCTATTTCGGTTTCTGTGTTGAAATCTCCGCTCACATCAATTTCCGGAAGTTTTACTACGGTCACTTTGACCCGTTTTGTTTCGATTTCACCACCGATTTTTGCGTAAATTTCCATATTCTCTGTTACGGTGTATTCAAGGGTATTGTTCTCGCCCTCGCCCCTGCCGATTTCAATGTCACCGTTATACCAGACAACATCATAACCGTCGGCTTTAACAGACAGTATCAGGGTATCACCGTAGGCACATTCACATTCACAGTCTTCTTCCAATTCATTGCCGTCTTTGTCTATGATGGGAATCCTAACAGTGCTTCGGTTAACAACCACATTGATTATGTCGGATTCCGCGATAGGGTCCTCTTTTTCGCCGTTTTCTGTTTGTACAACAGCCACGACGCATGCCTTTATGTTTTTGATGTCATACTTGATTTCATTAAGAGCCAGCTCACTGCCTTCGCCGAGTTCCTCGCCCGTGTCGTCATTTATAAACACAACCTTCGTTTCAACCGGCGAGCCCGAGGTCAGCAGTTCGGTTTCCACGGTGAGAACAACATTACCGTTGTATTCGACCTCAACGGTGTTGTTTTCGGGCTGTTCGTTATTGACGGTAATTTTAACCGGGTTTTCCTCTCCGGGCAGTTTGAAACCATCTATATTATCCTGACTCAGACTTGTGCAGCCGCTGAACGCGTTTTTGCCCACAAATTTCACATTTTTCCCCTGAACACTTTCAAGGTATTTGCAACCTTTAAAGGCGCCGTCACAAATAAAAACCGTGCTATTGAGGTCAATCTTTGTAAGGCATTGTTTAACTTCATTATTGTTGAAAGCCATGCTTGAAATGGCATAGACCGTATCGGGAACGGTGAACTCTCCTTGTTCATTAAGCGCGGCAAAGGTTACAGTTGTAAGCACTCTGCCGTCTTTGCTCAACTCATAGCCGCTAACAAGACCGTCGCCGTGAACAACCGCGCTGCATTCATAGAACGCGAGATGTCTGAAATAAACTTTGCCGTTATGTACTACTTCACCTATATTGCCGCAGCCTTCAAAAGCGTAGTTTTCAATATTTGTTATCCTGTCCGGAACCTCGTATTTTTCGACATACTCTTTCTGCGAGGGGTAGCGGACAATATATTCTTTATCCGGATTAATGCGCTTTCTGTAAAGCACGCCGTCCTGAGCGTAATAATATGAAGGCTTTGTGTTGTCGGGCTCGCCTGCTGTTATGCTTTCCAGCGCGGCGCAGCCCACGAAGGCGCAGTCACCGAGTCTTGTAAGCGTTGACGGAAGCGTTACGCTGACAAGATTTTCGCAGTTTTCAAAAACATCCGAGCCGATTGTTTCAACACCTTCGGGAATGGTTATTTCCGTAAGATTCGCGCAGCCGTAAAACGCGTAGCTGCCGATATTACCCACGCTGCCGGGAATGGTAACGGATGTGATGCCTTCACAGCCCTCAAACGCGCGGTCGGCAATGCAGGTTGTGCCGTCGGTAACATTGAACGCGCCGTTCTCGCCGGAAGCGGTTGCTTTAACTTTAACAAGGCAGTTTCCGATGTAAAGCGCTTCGTCATTGCCGTTTTCCCAGCCGGAATAAAGAGCCGTGCCGGCAAACGCGTCCGCTCCGACATACTCAAGGCTCACGCCGTCGTCTGTTGCCGCCGAAAGTTTTCCACAGCCGCCGAACGCGTTGTGGCTTATGCCCTTGAGAGACGCGCACAACTCAACGCCCGTGATTTCGGGGCAGTCCGAGAAAGCGTCCGCCGCAACGCAGGTTGTGCCTTCGGGGATTGCGCAGATTATCAGCTCATCGGTGTCCTGGTCCTGGCTGTTTTCACTCGGCTCTTTCGCGGTCCAGGTTGCCTTTACAAGGCAGTTGCCGACATAAACAAGAGAAAATGTGCCATATCCGTTTTTGTCTTCAAGAGTTCTTGTAGTCTTTACCGAAGCGGCAGTGCCGTCAAACGCGTGAGAACCGACGCTCACCACGGAGCCGGGAACCGTTATTGTATCAAGTTCCGCGCAGTTGTAAAACGCGTTGTCCTCAATTACCCTGACGCCGTCGGGGATGGTGTATTTTCCGTCACCGTTGTCGCCGTTGTAATTCTTGCTGCAGAAAATAAGGCGGGTTCCGTCGTCGCCGTAGATTACATGCTTTGCCTGAATATCTTTGAATTTGTATCTGACTTCTGTAAGCTTTGTGCAGCCCGTGAAGCAGTCTTTGCCGAATTCGGGCTCCTGCACGGAAACCTTGAAAGTTATTCCCGTTATCAGACCGCAGCCGGCGAAAGCCCTGTCTCTGACCTGTTCCACCGACGCGGGAATTGTTATTTCACCCTTCGCGTCAGTCGAGCAGCCGCAGAGAACCCGCATTGTTTCGTCTTCATAAACAAGTTGGAAAGCTTCTCCGACTTTGTTTTCGCTCTGCACGATAAATCCGTTTACACACCTTGCGCCCCAAGGTGAGCCGTCTGCCGTTCCGTTATATTGAACATTGCAGACATTATAAAAAGCGTTTACTCCGATTGTGCCGACACTGTCGGGAACTGTCAAGTTAAAAATCCCCGTGCACCCGTAAAACACCGAGTTGCCTATGCTTGTAACGCTGTTTGGAATTGTAACGTCAGTAAGCCCAGTGCAGCTGCAAAACGCCGATTTCCCTATACTCTCGACACCGGCGGGAATTGTTACGCTTGTAAGACCGGTGCAATTACGGAATGCATAATCGGCAATTTTTGACACGCTGCCGTTATCGGGGATAATACTGTTATTACAACCCGCAATAAGTGTTTTACTTCCTGTTTCAATAAGACAGTTGTTTTCTGAGTGATAGAACCTGTTGTTGCTGTCAACTGTTATGCTTGCAAGTGTTCTGCCGGAAAGAAATTTATCGGGTATTGCATTAACTTCCGGACCAAATGCAACACTTAAACCCGTTTCCGAATGCAATCCGGCGTCCATCAACATGGAAAGATCTGAAAAAGAAAAAATTGATAAAAGAAGTGGACTGCAAAATGAATATTCAGCACTCCGACAGTTATAATTTATCTGTTTCAATCCGAAACAATTATCAAATGCATTATAACCGATTTCCTCCACCGTTTCAGGCAGAGTGAGCTCCTCGAGGTTTTCACAGCCCGAAAAAGCGCCGTCGGCAATATATGCTTCATCTGTAACAGTCACTGTTTTTAATGATGAGGGCACAGAATAATAAACAGTATTAGAACTAATAAAAAAATTAGAACCAGTAAAAAAATAGTATGTTTGCTTTATATTATTCGTTCCGAAGAAATTAGATACTCCGAAGATATAACCGAACAGAGATGCTTTTTTACGTTTATCAGACTGGAAAATGTTCTTATTATCTCTTTCCACATTCCCTTTATTATAACCGACAAACGGAATGGTCAGCTCCTCAAGAGAGGCGCACTCACTCAACGCGCCTCCGCAGATATGCGTTACCGTTTTGGGCAATGTGATTCTTTTGATACTCTCACAACCATCAAAAGCATTTGCGGGTACAAAGGTTTCCTGCGTGATGACAACCTCTTCAAGACTCTCGGGCACGGTTCCGCCGAAAATTGAAGCGAGGGTTTTGCCGGCGCATGAAGCATCAATTTCTTTTTTATAATTGGTGTTGCTTATATAGTTATATTCGTTGAAATTGTTTTCGTTTACTATGCCTTTTTCTGTGCCGATAAACGGCAGAGTGATTTTTTTCAGGTTGTTGAAGCCGGCAAAGGCGCCCGCCGGAATACTGCTGACACTGTCGTCAACAATTATCTCCGGATAATCCTTGTATTTTTCAAGCAGTTCGGGATTACTCAATTGTTCCGTGCCTATAGTGGGAACTGCTATTGCATACCCCTCTGTTCCCGGCTCGATAGTGTATAATTTTGCTCCGTAATATGTGGGGTCTGATGTCTGGCTGACAAAACGGATGTTTTTCCACTGCGCATAACTGCCGTTGTAAAATACGGTTTCAATGCTTTCACAGCCGTAAAACGCTTTTTTACCGACGCTTTCAACGCTGTCGGGAATAGTTACACTTTTAAGCGCGGCACAGCCTGAAAATGCGCAGGTGGAAATACGGCCGGTGCCGTCCTCTGTTTCAAACGTCTCAACATCCGGCGAGACATTGAGAAGCATGGTGCAGCTGAACTCTATAATTGAACTGTCATAAGGGTCGCATATAACTTTTTCGATATAAACCGCACCGTTTTCATCAAAGTTGCAGAACCTTTCATCGCAGTAAGCGTCGGCGGGATTATAAAGATTGTCTGCAACAGAAATTGTTTCCCCCGGTTTATCATAAAAAAGTCTGTCTATATCGGAAAGCTGCTTTGCATCCGGAACAGCGAGAAGCACAGGACTGATTCCTGATTGGTAAAGCACCCCGGTATCGTAATCCGAGTAGTGTGAATTGTTGCGTATGTTTATCCTCTCGAGGTTTTCACAGCCCTTGAATGCCGAATAAGGCACATCGCTGTTGTTATTATCCGGAACGGTATTTGTGCCAATACCAACGATATCGGAATTTATTGTTATTTCTGTGAGATAACTGTTGTGGGAAAACGCTTTTTCGGCAATATATTCTGTACCGTCGGGAATCCTATACTCATATTTTCCGTCTATAGCATTACCGTTCTCATCACAGCAGAGGCCGTCTGACTTCGCTTCCGGATAATAGACAAGGAAATCACATGCGTCAAATTTGTAAAACAGGACACCGTCAACACTGTAGTAGTTGTTTCCGGATAATTCCGTTACCTTAACCGCCTCAAGGTTTGTGCAGCCGTCAAAAACGCCGAAGTCTGCTATGGGCGAGTTTTCGAAGTTATGCTCATATCTCATTTTGCCGAAAGCGAAACCGCAGTATCTACTCAATGAAGCGTTATTATTTAACAAGCCGGATGAAAAACTGACTTTTTTAAGCTGTTCGCAGTTTTCAAACGCTCCGTCCGCAACAATCAGGGTGTCCTGAGGAATTGTGAAATCAATCAGACCGCCTTCGTCAATGATGACATTTTCGGGGGAAGCGGAATAATCAATATAATCGGGATTGAACGAAACCAGATGTTTGCCGTTGCTGCTTGTCAGATACAATCCGCCGTCGGATGACCAGTTGTCAGAGTTTTTGTAAAAGGCAGTGTCATCAAAAGCGTGTTTGCCGATTGAACAGATCCGCGCCGATTCAATAATTGTGATTTGCCGAACTTCAGACAATCCGTAAAACGCATAGTCGCTGATAAACACCTTGGGGTAATAAGCGCAATTCAATACTTCCTGATATTTCTGATAATCAGATTGGAATAGACGCAAAATATTATAGGATAATGCACCTTCTCCGTCGTTTCTGAGATATGAAAGAGGCGCACCGAAATGAATTTGATGAATTGAATTCCTTTGCGCATACCACGGAGCCTCGCCGGGAGCGTAGTCATCCATATTACCTAATCCGTAAATATAGAGCACACCGCTGTCAATGCTGTAAAGCAATCCGTCACTGCCGCATATTGCTATACCAGGATAAGAATCAGCCGAAGCTGTTACGCTGCCGAAGCCCGCGGAAAAACTTCCGAGGGAAATGACAAGCGCAAGAGTCAAAGACAGTATTTTTTTAAACATATCACAATCTCCTCAGTTTCCTAAAATAGGCAGAATATTAAACAACAGATGAATCGGGACGAACATAAGTTTTACTAATCCCACGAGTATTTCCACAAGATCATCCATCGGCTCTGCCGGTGTGACAATCACAACCATTGTTCTGCTACCGGTGTCAAGGCCTGTTGTTTCGCTGTTGTATTCAACTCCGTTTGCAAACGCGTAAGTTTCGTCATCAAACTCAATCACCGCGTAATACTGCTTACCTTCGGGAGTTTTGCCGGGCAATTTGGAATAGTTCCCGTTGTTAAACTGCTCGTTGTCTTTGAATTCGGTAAGAGTTATTTTGTTTTTTTCAAAATCTCCTTTAAGGATTCTTCTGACTGAACCGTCGTCATAAGTCAGTTTAATATAGCCGAGGTTGTATTTGGCCGTTTCGATTTTCGTGATGCCGAACCCGACTTTTTCTTTTGTACAAACAAGCAGAACACTGGTCTTGTCATCAATTTTATAAAACGGATGGTTGTCATCCGGAATATCGTCATCCTTATCTACATACAGGAGCGGCATTGTGTCTCCGTTAAAATAGCACGCCGTTTTGCTGCCGAAATATGTTTTTTCGGGAGGATAAACGGCATAACAGCCCGTAGTGTAATCCTTGAATATTTCGCATTTGTAAGTATTGCCGTTTTCATCAACCGCGTAGGCATGTTTCTCATTGCCGTCAACGGCGACAAAAACCGTTTTGAGATAGGTGTCATCCCAGTTTTCAATGGTATCAATACCTGCATTGGATTCGTTCCCCCGCAAAACGGAAACTGTTGCCGCGCCGATAAGCGACTGCTTGTATGAGAGACGGAAATAACCGCCTTCACCGTATTTGTCGCCGTAACTGTTTTTGCATATCCACGCGCCGTTTTCACCCGGGTCGGTTTCAAAGTTTTCACCGGAATAGTTATCATCCCAGCCCACAACGCACACCGCGTGCTGCTTTGCGTTTGCCGGGTCCGGCTCATCGCAGTAAAAAGCGGATGTGAGTTCATTGAAATAATATCCGTTGGATAATGTAATACCCGGCAGGTCAAAGCAGATTACAACCGAGCCGTATTCCTTAACAGCTTTTTTAATCTCTTTTATATTATCTTCTGTTTCAACCGGCAGTTCCGCCAGGTTAACCCTGTATTCGTTTTCGGTTCCGGTCAGATTCTTGCCGTTTATTATACCGAGCGCCTGCTCCCATTCCGTTACATATCCGTCGCCGTTTTTGCATTTTTCGGCAAGCGCGGCGGCGTCGAATTCTTTTTCGGTTTTCCAATATTTCAGAACAAAATTTTCGGCGCAGGATGCGACCGCGTTATAGAGGCAGAGGCCGGTTTTGCCCTGATCCTTGATAAAGGGTGAAACAAACTCAAGCCCGGAAAGATCGTTGTTGTAAGCTTCCTGATATGCCGAACCGAAAACAGCAAACGGACAAAGCATAGAGACCGCAAGAACAAGCGCTGTAATAACTTTAATTTTTTTCATATTTACCTCCCGTTGGCAATTGAATCGACCGCTTCCAGAATTCTTTCGGAAGTCTCGTCGGATGATTCTTTGATAAATTTGGTAAGCCCGTCTATCGGAATATCCAGCCGCGCTATATCGCCTAGCACAGGAATATCATATATACCCTCTATCATTTCCAGCAGTTCAAATTCTTTTTCCACTGCATCGCTTGCGCCGTTATAAAGCAAGTTGAGTATCTGATTTTCCAAAGAATCCGGATTGGTTTCCGACCCGTAGGGCGAATAAAGATGCACAACAAAAACATATTTTCCCGTTTCGGGGTTTTCCGCGACTCCGACACCGATTTTTGTAATAAGCGGATTGGTAATCAGCTTTTTGTTGTCGTCTTTGTTCCAGATTTTCGCCGCCTCGGCGGATGAGGAATAATTGAAAGCACGGATTTCAAGCCTTGTGCCCGATGTCATTCCGTTTTGCTCAAATACGGTTGTGTAATCCGAGCCGTCGGGCCTTGCCGCGAAGTTTTTGCCCGACCACGCAATCTCCTCCGCGCGGACATTCGCCTGCTCCGTAAGCGTGTCATCAAGGGTAAGCCCCGACATTCCGCTTCTCAGTGAATTTATTTCGTCAAGCGTTGAGTTAATCATTGACGCGTTTTTGACTTTGTTCTCGTTCGCGGCGGGCAACAGCTCGTCATAAGTCGCGTGAAAACCGCTTCTGTCAACCGTCGGCCGTTTTTCGTCAATTTCATAACCGGAATCATTCTTTACGGTGAAAGTGTAAAAACTGCCTCTTACGCCGTATTTCATATCTTTCTGTTCGATATCGGTATCGACTTTCTTTTTATCTTTATCCACAAAAAAGTATATTGTGTCATCCTTTTTTGTCGGCTGTTCAACCTGCGAAGCAGGCTCCATAATTTTCACCTCTTCCACATAAGCCGTTGTGGTTTCGGCGTTTTTCTCGCTGTTTCTGCTTCTGACCGCGTTTGTGCCCGCGACCGCGCCGCCGCCTATGACCGCCACGGCAAGTACACCCGCGACTATTTTACCGACTATGCCTGTTGTTGCAGCCGCAGTGCCCGCTGCCGCGGAACCCGCCGCAACGCCGGCAGCCGCAGTGCCGGCGGTAACGGCAGTGAGAGTTGCCGCCGCGGCCCCGCTTGAAGCGAACGCCCCGCCTGTAGCAATGCCCGCGCTCTTGAGAGCCCAGACAACAAGCGGTATGGGAGCGACACCGAAGAGTTTCTTGTTCTTCTTCTCGAGTTCCTTGACGCCCTTGGCGAGATCCTTCTTCGCCTGAACAAGGCGGCTCTTGACCGTGTTCTCGTTGACGCCGAGGGATTCGGCTATCTCCTTTGTGGTCATTTCATCGTAGTAATAGAGCATTACAGCCGTTCTTTTTTCATCGCTCAGCGAATCGATAAGCGACATGACATCCCTGCACAGGTCTTCCTTTTCTATACTGCTTTCGGGCACATACTCCTCATTCTCCTCGGGTATGGACTCAAGCACAAACGCCTCCGTCTCCTCATCCTTGAACAGGGACGGATTGTTTTTGGCGAGATAATTCTTAGCCGTGTTCGCCACAAGCATATTGAACCAGCTCATGAACGACTCGGGCTTGTCAAGTGTTGAAAGCTTGTCCAGCACCTTGACATAACTGTCCTGAAGCACGTCCTGAGCGTCATCTTCGTTTTTAACGACTTTGAGGGCGGTAAAATACGCCGCCTGATTTGTCATGTTGTAAATTGCCTCAAACGCCTTGCCGTCGCCGTTCTGATATTTTACGACTTCCGCGGCAAGCTTTTCCTTGTCAACATTCATTTAATCACTCTCCGGTAAAAAATAAAAACCAAACCCGTCATATTTTAAGTTCAGAGGGAAGCGCCTTCCGTAACAATATGACAAGCAAGGTCCGAAAAAACAAAACAAATTTTCCATTTTAATGTTTAAGCCAATCCTGTAATAATAATTATAATACAAAAACAATTTATCAGTCAACATTTTCGGCTCATTTTGTTTTGTTTTATCCGCGCCTTCCCCCGCAGACAGCGTCACTGCCGGATTTTATTGCGGAGGATTAAGCAGGATCGGCTTTCTCCTGTTTTGACAGCGGCGCTGCCTGCGGGAAAAGGCGGGATTTATTCGTCCGTTTCAATTTGCTTCTGTAAAAACGCAGTCAATGTGTTAAGAAGAATTTCAACCTTCTTCTCGTCGGGAAGTTTTGTCTCCTCCGCCGCGACCTTCAGAGATTCCCTGATTAATTCTTCGATGTTCAATAAGCAACCCTTCTTTCTCTGAACAGGATTACCCCTTCAAAACCCTTAATTTGTTATATTATTTCAGATTGATATAAACGCTGTTGCCGTCCACATGGAAAAGACCGTTTTTGACTTTGTTTAAACTCTCCACGGGTTTGAAACCCATATCAAAAAGTCTGTCGATGTAGTTGATTGCCATTTCGTCGCTGTTGAATGTAAGTCTAAACATTTTTGTTACCTCTTTCGATTATTTTGTCGGCTTTTTCGCCCTTTTCACCTCTAAGACAAGCCGAAAATCAAAATAGTTTGAAATTTTTTGAAAAAAATTGAAAAATTTTTAAATCGCCGGTAATCTGCCGCAAAAAACCAGCGGGAATCGCTGTTCGGCGTTACGGGCAAAACAGAGTTTTGCTCCGTAAGGGCGAATATTATCCGCCGCCTTTCGCGCACTTGTATCGCCCGTGAAAATGTGATATAATTTTAAGGATATCGTAAAAAAACGAGGTTATATTATGGGCGTGTTTGACAAAACAAAATATTTCATTGTCGATATGGACGGCACTTTTTATCTGGACGGCAACATCATCCCCGGCTCAGACGAGTTCCTGCAGAAGGCGAGGGAGACGGGCAGAGATTTCTACTTTTTCACAAACAACTCATCAAACAATGTCGAAGTTTGCCGCAAAAAGCTCGCGGATATGGGCTTCCCCGTTGACGAAAACAGGGTGATTGTCTCCTCTGCCGTGGCGATTGATTATCTCAACCGCAACCACCCCGGCAAAAGGATATTCCTGCTGGGCAACGAGCGCCTTACAAAGGACTGCGCCGACGGCGGGCTGAATCTTGTGACCGAAAATCCCGACATTGTGCTTCTCGGCTTCGACACGACTCTCACCTATCAGAAGATGTGGGACGCCGTCCGGTTCCTCGACGCGGGCGCTCTCTACTACGCCACCCATCCCGACCGCAACTGCCCCACGGCGGACGGCTACAAGCCCGACACCGGCTCGATGATTGAGATGTTTGCCGCCTCAACAGGCAGACGCCCCACCGTGCTCGGCAAGCCGATGACCGCCACGGTTGACTACATCACCCGCCTACTCGGCTGCAAAGCAGATGAGCTTGCCTTCATCGGCGACCGCCTTGAGACGGATATAGCCATCGGTTTCAACCATTCAATACCCTGCGCCCTCGTTTTCAGCGGAGTAACCACACCCGAAATGTATGAAAAATCGGAGATCCGCGCCTCGGTTACCGCCGAAAATATGAAATCTCTCACAAAATTTTTATAATTTTCAGAAAAAAACTATATAATATTGACAAAACTCTTGAAATATTGTAAAATATCATTACCGTGGGGGGAAACGGTAATTTCAAGAAAGGGCGGCAGAAAGCCGCGATAAAAATATGATTTACTCGTATGTACTCGCATCGGCGTCCTCGAGGAGGAGAGACATACTTTCAAATCTCGGCATCAACTTCGAAACACTGGTGTCGGGAGTGGATGAAAGCGTGCCTCCGGGAATGGACCCCGAAACGGCGGCTCTCGAACTCGCAAAGCGTAAAGCCGCCGCTGTTCTGGAAAAAAGACCGGATTCATGTGTTATCGGCGCGGACACAATAGTCGTCATCGACGGCGAGGTGCTCGGCAAGCCGAAGGATGAAGGCGACGCCTACCGTATGCTGAAAATGCTCTCGGGCAGAACGCACACGGTTATGACCGGCGTATGCGTACTCTATCAGACGAAGGAGCGCTCCTTCGTCGAAAAAACCCAGGTCAAATTCTATGACCTGAGCGAAGAGGAGATTGACCGCTACATTCTTTCGGGCGAGCCGCTTGACAAGGCGGGCGCCTACGGGATTCAGGGGCTCGGCTGCGTGCTTGTTGAAAGCATAAGCGGCGACTACTTCAATGTTGTGGGTCTTCCCGTAGCCAAACTCCACAGGGCGATTGAGGAAATCGCGGACTGAAAATGAGAATAAAAAAGGACTGCCGCGGCAGTCCTTTTTTATGTTCTGATTTACGAAGTATTATTTCTGTACAACGGTTCGGTCGGCTTTGAAGAGGTTTTTGAAGAAGCTTATTATTATTTTGAAGAAGCCGCCGTTTACCTCAACCTTTTCCTCGCTGACGAGGTCGTTTCCGTCGGCGTCTTTGATAATATTGCCGTCTCTGTCAACGAGTTTTACCGTAACGGTCACACCCGAGGTGAGGTTTCCCGTGGCGAATTCTCTGCCCTCGCCTTTGTTGCCGTCCGACGCGCTCCACACGATTTTAGCACCGTCGGGAACAACGGGGCATCTGACCGAGAGGTGAAGATCCTCGCCGTAGTCGATTGTTCTGCTGCCCGTGTTGCCGTTTATGGAGAGCGTGCAGAGACTCACATAGGCGCCGCTTACCGTCAGGTCGTTCGCGGGCATTCTCGCGGGAACATTCTTCCACCTGAACTCACAGCCGCTCTTTTCGGGCATAACGGGAGCCGTGACGGGGGCGTTGTATTCATAAACCTCGCTCTGTGTAAAACCGTCCGCCGTGAAGGTGAGCGTGTAGGAGTTTATTTTATAAACGGCGTTTATTGTGATTCCGCCCGCCGTAAGCGAGTAGGATTCCCATTTGCCGGTGTATCCCGTTTTTTCGGGCACCTTCGGAATCTCGCTCTCGGGGAGGGATTTCTGCCCGTGCTGATAGGTCACTTCCTTTACCTTCACGCCCTCAGCCATAAACACGGCGATATACTTTTTCGGCGTGTAACTGCCCGTGAAAGCGAGGTCTGACGCGGGCATTGCAGCGGGAACTTCGGGGCTCCAAGTGAAATCATAGCCCTCTCTCTCGTCAACCTCGGGCACGGGAATAACCTGACCGAATATTACGGGAACCTGGGTTGTGCTGCCGCCGCAGGTGAACGAGGCGGTGTAGGTGTTTATCTTATATTGCGCGTAAATCTTTGTGCCCTCGGGCGAATATACGAGCGTGTAATCGCTCCACGAGCCGGTGTGCCCTTCTTTTGCGGGCACGGCGGGAAGATTGAGCGCCGTGTCAAGGCAGGTGTAGCCGATTGTTTTAAACACCTCGCCGTCAACAATGAGAGACGCTGTGTAGGTGATTATATCAAACTTCGCCTCGAACTCATCCCCCTGAGCCGAGGGTTTGCCGAAGCTCGTCACAACGGTCTGCGTGCCTTTTTTACACCAGCCCGCGAAGGTGTAGTGCTCCTTTTCGGGAGACGCGGGAGGCGCAATCTGCATATCCTCGTTGAAATAATCGTTTTCATAAAGCGCGCCGTCGGCGTACCATTTTACATTGCGGAATTTCGAAAGCCCCGCTTTGTCGCTGTTTTCAACAACCGAAGCCCACTGCGCGTCCGTGCCGCCGAATATTATAATCACGCCCTCGCCCGAGATTGTGTCGCGGTCCGTCAGGCTTACATCGTTTATCGTCTCAATTGTCGAGGGAATGACTATCTTCTTTAAGGAAGCGCCCGCGAAGGCGGTTCTGCCGATTGTTTTCGCGCCCTCGGGGATTTCGATATATTCAAGCCCCGAGCAGTTGAGAAAAGCGCTGAGTTCTATTGTCCGGAGGCGGGAGTTTCCCTCAAACTCCACAGCCGAAAGAGAGGCGCAGTTGTGAAACGCCCACTGCCCGATTGTTTCAACGCTCTGAGGCAGAGTAACTTTGACGAGACTGCCGAAGCCCTTGAACGCCTCCTGCCCTATCGCGGCAACGGGATATCCGCCCAAAGTATCGGGAACAGTCAGCGAGACAGCAACCGTGTCATCATAGCCGGTGACGGTCGCCTTGCCGTCGGTTACGGTGTATGTATATCCGTTTTCCGTCAGGGCGAACGCGCCCGTTGTGAAAAGGCATAAAACGGCGAGCGCGGTCAGAACCGCGGCCGTTAATTTTTTAATGTTCTTCATCTTCTGCCTCCGTGTCAGTTTTTCGTCAGCTTCGCCGTACTGCGCTGAGCCATAACGAGTTTCGCGTAAATGCCGTTTTTCATAAGCAGTTCGCGGTGCGAGCCGATTTCGGCAATGCGCCCCTTCTCGATTACAACAAGGCGGTCCGCGTTTCTCAGGGTTGAAAGGCGGTGGGCTATGGCAAATGTGGTTCTGCCCTTTACAAGCCGCGCGAGAGCGTCCTGAATAAGACTTTCCGTTTCGGGGTCGAGGGCGCTTGTCGCCTCGTCGAGAATCAGTATTTCGGGGTTTCTGAGCACGGCTCTGGCGATTGACACTCTCTGCCTTTCGCCGCCCGAAAGATTGTAGCCGTTCTCGCCGACTATGGTGTTGTAGCCGTCCGGCAGTTTCATAATAAACTCGTGGGCGTTCGCCGCCTTAGCCGCGGCAATCACCTCGCCGGGAGTCGCGTCCGGCCGCGCGTATGAGATGTTGGCGTAAACCGTACCCGTGAACAGGAATGTCTCCTGGAACACCACGCCGATTTTTTCGCGGTAGTCGCCCTGAGCCATATCCTTAATATCGTTTCCGTTTATTGTTATTGAGCCGATGTCCGTGTCGTAAAGGCGCATAACAAGGTTTATGAGCGTGGATTTGCCCGCGCCCGAGTGACCCACAAGGCCTATCATTTCGCCGCGCTTCACGGTGAGGTTTACATCGCGCAGAACGGGCTCGTAGGACTTGTAGCCGAACTGAACATCCTTGAACACTATATCGCCGTCGAGATCCGCGGGCACGGGGTTTTCGCGGTCCTCAACATCCGAGGTTTCATCGGTTATTTCAAATATCTTTATAAGACTGGTCTGCACTTCGCCCAGCCGTCTCGGAAGCCCCGACATCCACATAAGCGGCTGGTAGAGATAGCCGAGGAAGAGGCTGAACTCGAGCAGCTGACCGATTGTCATTGTGCCCGCGAGCACGGCACGGCCGCCGACATAGATGACGAAGAACTCGCCTATGCCCGTGAAGAAGAACAGGAACGGGAAGGTCGTTGCCCACAGGTGCTCGTTGCTGACGGATATATCCGCGAGCTGGCGGCTGACCGAGGCGAATTTTTCAATCTCCCTGTCCTCGCTGCCGAAGCTCTTCACAACTCTTATTCCGCGCACGATGTCGTGAAGAATGGAGTTCGCTCTCGACTCGCGCCTCCACTGCTTTTCGAACCTTATATGTATAAACGCCCAGAATTTGCGCATGGTGTAGGCGACAAACGGAATGGGCAGAACAACAAGCACAGTGAGAAGCGGGCTTATGTTTACGAGAATAATGAACACGACTATAAACATAACGAGCTTTTCGAGAGCGTACATACCGTGCTCGGTTATGAAATTCTTTACCGTTTCCGTATCGCGCGAAACCCTTTTCATAAGGTCGCCCGCCGTTTTGCCGGACATGGACGACACCGAAAGGCGCTGAACATGGTCATATACCTCCCTGCGCAGGTTGTTGGAGAGGGAGGTGCTGATTCTGTTAGCCCTTCTCTGGCTGAACATTTTGAAAATCTGCCCCATAATCTGGGTGGCGCCGAGAATCACTATATAGCGTATTATCGTGTTTATTATGCCCTCCTGCTTCACCGCTTCGGGTGTGAGGCAGTTGTCCACCAGGCGGGAGTTGATAATCGGCAGCATAACGCCGAAGCCCGTGGCGCACAGAACGAGCAGACTAGCGAACAGGAACTGCCCCGCGTATGGTTTCGCGATTTTAAGAAGGCGTTTTGCGAGAAAGCTCTTTTCAACGCAGAAAAGGCAGACATCAAGCCCTTTGGCGTAATGCCTTCCGCATTTCGGGCACACGCGGAAATCCTTTGTGGATATTTCCGACTCCTCGCCCGTTCTGAGCTTGTGGTTTACAACCTTCGTAAACTCGCCCACTTCGCTGACCTTCGACATTGAAAATCTGCACACGGGAATACTCTCAGCCATATCGGCAGAGGCGTTTTCGGGCACAACCTCGAGCATACCGCAGCCCGAATAAGTGCGCACAACAAGCTCGTCCCCGTCTCCGGGAACACAGGAGGATATTAAGTTTTCGCCGACCGAGGCGGTGATTTTCTCCCCGTCAAAAAGGAGGGTGCCGTTGCACAGTTCACCGCTGCGGTCAAGGTCAAATGAAACTTTAACCTGCACGCCGTTCACTCCCGATTTATGAATTATAACAGTTAATCAATAAAGATAAGGTTCTATCCTGCGTCTGCTCTTTGACGGTATCTTCTCGTAATTCTCGATTTTGAAGCGGTTGCCGTCAATGTCGGTTATATAGACGGATTTGCCCATCTGCCGTATGGATCTCGAAATATCCTTAACGGTAAAGCTCTTTTTGAATTCACCTATGAGCACATCGAAATAGAAGTTGCCCATTTTATCCTTGACCGAAACGATTTTCGTGATTACCGGGCAGTAATACCTCTGCATAAGTTCAATATCAATGAGCTCCTGCTGCTCCTTCGGAAAATCACTCTTGTGCTCGATTATTCCGAGCTCGTTTTTCTCTATATCGGAAATGCATATATAATCATCCGGGAAATTGAGCGGCAGCGTGCGCGTGAGAATTACGCGCTTATACTCCTTGCCGTCTATGGTCGCGGTGAGAAAGCCGTTTTTGTTTTGGGCAAACACACAGCTTTCCGGCTTTACATATTGAGTTGAAAGCGTATCGGGAGAAATGTTCTGAGCGATTATGCTGTTTTCCGCCATATTATTCCTCACCCTTCCCTTCGGATTTTTCTTCCTTTTCGTCCTCGTCGTCAACCGGTGTTCCCGCGTCGAAATCGATTATTCCGATTGTGCTCAGCGCTTCGGACTGAATCTTGTACTGCCTGTAGAACTCGCCCTTCTGCCTGAGAAGTTCCTGATATGTTCCGTATTCTGTCAGCTTGCCCCCGTCTATGACGGCGAGATAATCGGAATCGCGCAGGGTGGAGAGGCGGTGGGCTATTGCGATTGTGGTTCTGCCCGCCTTAAGCTGAGTCAGCGAGTGCTGAATCCTGCGTTCCGTTTCGGTATCCATCGCGGCGGTCGCCTCGTCGAGAATCAGGATTTTGGGGTTCTGTATTATTGTTCTCGCTATTGATATTCTCTGCCTCTCGCCGCCCGAAAGGCGCTGACCTCCCGAGCCGACGCGCGTCTCATAGGCGTCGGGCAGTTTCATTATGAAATCGTGGGCGCTCGCCGCCTTCGCCGCGGCTATAACCTCGTCCATTGAGGCGTCGGGCTTGGCGTAGCGGATGTTGTCGGCAACGCTGCCGATGAAAAGATATATATCCTGCGACACCATACCGACATTTTTGCGAATATCGGCAAGTCTTATGTCGCGCACATCAATACCGTCAATGAGCACCGAGCCCTCTTTCGCGTCGTACAGGCGCGAAATGAGGTTTGCTATTGTGGTTTTGCCCGCTCCGGTTTTGCCTACAATACCGAGCATATCGCCCGCCTTCACCTGCAGGTTCATTTTGTGAATAACCGGGCGTGCGGGCTCATATTCGAAATCGAGTTCCCTGAGTTCGACATCGCCTCTCATATTCTCAAGTGAGACGGCGTTCTCTTTTTCGATTATGTCGGGTTCGGCGTCGCACACCTCAAAAACTCTCTGGGCTGAATCGGCGCATCTCGACCACCAGTTGCTGACCCAGGCGAGGAAGCCGAAGGGCTCCTTGAGCATTTCAAGGTAAACTATGTAGCTGAGCAGCGTGCCTACGGTCATCTGCCCCTTAGCCACCATAACTCCGCCCGCCCCGAGCACTACGGTTGAGAGCATGAAAATAAGAACTTCAAGCGCCGGGTAAAGAGTCGCTTCCGAGAGTGAGAGGCGCAGTTCCGCCTTTCTCAGGTCATCGCTCGCAATGCTGAATTTGTCATATTCCCTGTCCTCGCGCGCAAACGCCTTTATTACGCGCTGGCCGTTTATGTTGTCGCTCGTTATTGACGACACCCTGGCGGAATAGCGCCAGACGCGGTGGTGCATATTGCGGAAAAGTCGGTCGCCCATAACAAGAGTGGCAATCAGCACGGGAATGGCAATAAGGGCAACAAGCGACAGCCGCCAGCTCATTTTGAACATTATAATCAGCACGCCGATTGCCGTTGCGACGCTTATGATGACTCTCGGCATACCGTCAACGAAGAAATTGTAGATATTCGTCGCGTCACGCAGGATTCTGTCCATAAGCGAACCCGTCTGTTTTGACGAGTAAAAGCTCAGCGACAGCCGCTGCATGGCGTTGAAAATTTTGGTTTTCAGATTATACATTATGCGCGGCATAATCGAACCGGTAATCCAGTTTTCGGTCGCCTGGAAAAGCACGCGCAGAACCTTTATTCCCACAATGCTGAGCACAAGTGTTCCCAGCGCCTTTAAAAGCTGCTCGTAGGGAAGGCTGTCCGGATTTGTGAGTACCTTGTCGTAGAGTGTCCGCGTGCTCAGCTGCGGCACGATTACCGAAATCGCCGCCTCGACGAACATAAACAGAATAATTACGCCTATCTGCCACCTGTGGTTGCCGAACAACTTGAGCAGGCGCAGGAAGGTTGAGGAACTCTTGTTGTGCTTGCGGCAGTACTGCTGACCGTGCGGACAGGGGGCACCGCATTTTTTGCACTTGTTTTCGCCGTCGTCCCTGCGTTCGGTCTTTGACGCCTCGCCCGTCTCTTTGAATGAATTGAAGGAGTTTACGAGGTTGTCAAAATCGCCCGCGAGCCCGATTGAGAATCTGGTAACGCTCACCTGCTCGCCCGCTTGAATCATTATCAGACGGCCTGTTGACACATACTGCTCCAGTTCGAGTTTTTCAATGTCGCCGACGGGAATTGATTCGATTCTGTCCACCCTCGCCTCGCTCTCGAGACCTCTGCGGCGGCTTTTGGATTTTTTGACCTTTTCCTCGCCGAAGGCGATATAAAGCCCCTCTTTGTCAAAGCAGACCCAGGCGTCGCAGAAGCACGCCTGATTGTCCATATCGCCCTGGCAGCCGGAAAGGAGACCGTCTGTATTCAGCCCCGCCTCGTTGAGCGCTTTCAGAACATGGTCGGGAAACACCGCGCGCTCATCGCGCTTTTCGCGTTCGCCGCGCTTTTTATCCGCTTTTTTTCCGTGCATCCGGTCTCACCTCTCTTCCGGTTGGATTTCAAAAAATATTTACGCGTCAAACATCGTCAGTTCGACAATTACGGGATGATGGTCCGAGGGATAAATCCCGTTGTATTTCGTTGTGTCGACAAAATAGGATTTAACGGACTTGCAGTAGTTGTTCACAAAGAGGAAGTCTATCGGCTTTGTGCGGGTTTTCTCCGTCACCGCCGAATAGCCGTGATAGGTTAAACTGTCCATCGATTTTTTCGCGAGATATTTGGTGTCGCGAAGCCCCGCCGAAAGAGCGAGGTTATACATGGCGCCGCCCTCTTCATCATTTAAGTCGCCGCCGAATATAACGGGAATACCGGGGCAGATTTCGGCGATTTTCTTTGTGACGAGCGATATACTCTCCTGCCTCGCCTTTATGCCCACGTGGTCAAAATGGGCGTTGAAATGGGCGTATTTAAAACCCGTGCTCTTGTTCTGAAGCACGGCGTAGGTGCACACCCTGTTGTAGCGCGCGTCCCAGCCCTTTGAAGGGGTGTCGGGAGTTTCCGAAAGCCAGAAGGTGCCGCTGTCGAGCACCTTATATTTGCTTTTGAGATAGAACACGGGGCTCGCCTCGCCCGTGTTGCCCTTGTCCCTGCCCACTCCCACATAGGCGTAATCGGGAAGCTTTTCCGCCACCATAGCGAGCAGTTTCACGCTCGCCTCCTGGCAGCCGAAGGAGTCGGGCTTGAACGCCATAATGTTCCGGGCGAGAAGCGGAGCGCGGTTTTCGGGCGAATACTTACCCACACCGGACACTTTAAGATTGTAGGTCATAACGGTAAGATTGCTCTGAATTTTCGCGCAGCCCGTCTTTGCGCCCCCTACGGGAGTTACGGGTGTGGGCGTGTAAAACAGCGCAAGCAGTGCCGTGAAAAACGCTATAAGTTTCATCATCATTTCAATCAGCTCCGTTTTAAGAATATTCATATTAATTATAATATAGAAAATAAAATATTACAACACCGAAAAACGCAGTTTTCGGCGACAAAAACGCATATTCTTTTTATTCGGGATTTCAGAAACGGCGGCATCTGTAACCGCCTGCCCGCGAAAGCCCCCTCCCCGTTTTCAACTGAAACAGATTTTACCACAGCCCGCCCCGCAAAACCAGTCTTGTATTTTACGGCGATTTGTGTTATTATAATTACGGATAAAAAACGGACGGTGATGCCGTCCGTTTTGTTTTTTATTCCGAGGGCTTGAGGGTGATTACCTCAAAATTGCAATGCGCGTCTGTGCGCAAGGGAACTCTCCAGCCGCCCGCTCCGGCGCTTACAATCAGCGTTGACGCGGATGTTTTATATTCGCCGTAAACCTTGCCGCCTATCAGGGCGTAGAGCAGTCTGAGCGGGAAAAGCTGACCCGCGTGGGTGTGACCGGACACCTGCATATCCGCGCCGAAATCCGAGTGCTCTTCAAAGGCGACGGGCTGGTGGTCGGCGACGAGCAGGAATTTTTCGCTCATCGGCTTGTCGAGAGAATTGATATCGAGGCGGGTGTCCACGCTCTTATCCTCCCTGCCGAGCAGGATGAGATCGCGCGAGATTTCGTAAAACTCGTCTTTTAGAATGATAATTCCGTTTCTGTAAAGCGTGTTTTCAAGTTCCTCGGGAGTGAACTGCACGCCGTTGGCGTACTGCGCGTGCGCCTGACGGTCGTGGTTGCCGTAGATGTAGAACACGGGAATTCCGCAGCCGCCGTAAAGTGAGAACACTCTCTGCATATCTTCCTTCGTCGTGTAATCATCAACGATATCGCCGCCGAGAATCACGAACTCGGGTTTTTCCGACTTGATTTTTTCAACCGTTTTCTCAATCACTCCGAAATCCTGCGGGCTGCCCGTGTGGATGTCGGCAATGAACACGATTTTATGCTCCCTTTTTATTTTCGGGGAGGAATACTCGCGGTAAGCGGGCGTGACGATTTCCATATTGACCGTGCCGTAAACGGCAAAAATCAGGCAGAAAACTATGCTCGTGATTTTGACAACGGAAAACTTGCGTTCCCTCTTTTTAACCGCGTAAAACACCGTGCAGCAGGCGTCCGCGAGCGAGTCGGCGACCAACGCCACATAGAGGGCGAGCATAATCGGCTGAACGGGGCGCAGCACCACGGGACCCGCCAGAACGAGAGCCGCGAAGGCGACCGCAAGAAGGAATTTGCCGATTATCAGAGCGACCCTCGCGGGTGTTTTAAGATTTCGTTTTTTCAGGGGCGCCTGCAGGGCGGTGAGGATAACCTCCGCCATAACGATTTTAAGCGCCCAGAGTAAATATATTTTCATTATAATACCGTCAATTCAGATTGATTTCGATTTCGTCGTCGCTGCCCGTGCGGTTGTTGTAAAGGAAATCCTGCAACATATCGGCAAGGGACGAGCCCTCGGGAATGAGATTCTGCACAGCCGATATTTTAAACCTGCTTACAAGGCGGTCAAGCCGCTTCGCGGCAGCGGTCAGCGCAATATTTTCAACCGTGTCGGGCGTGTACGGGGCGTCTCCCGGAAAAATGTGGGCAAAAATCGTAAAAGCCGTTTTTGAAAGCGGCGTGTTCTTCGCGTATTCCTTCTGCTCCGCAGTGAGTTTTTTCTTGGTTTTTCCGAGTTTAGCCGCGGTATAAACCGTCATCTTATAGAATTTTTTAACCGCGAACCTTACAAGGAATTTGTGCTTTTTAAGTTTGTCAACCGGCAGAGCGCCTTCGCCGAGTTCGAGGAATTTGTCGTAATCCGTGAGTGCCAGGGGCAGAAGCTTTTCGACAAGACCGGGAAGGTTTATCCCGTAAAGATAATCGCGGGCGCTGAGGTCTCCCGTGTCAAAGCCGCTTATTTTTTCAATGCCTGTGCTTTCGACTTTGCAGATTCCGTTTTCCTCATCGACGGTGACCTTGCGCATTTTGCCCGCGGCGTTCACAGCCGCTATTGTGGCAATGTCGTAGAAATATCCGCCGTTTTCGCTCTCATATTCACGGATGTTCTGCACGTGAACGTGCCCCGTGAACACGGTGCGCACCTTTTCGGCGCACATAAGCTCCGACAGTTCCTTATAACCGCCGTAGAGTTCGAACTCGACCGCCTTCCTGTAAAGCTCCCAGGGGGCGATTACGGGGTGATGCACGGCGAAAAGCATATAATCTCCGTTCGCTTTCGCGTCGGCAACCTGCTCCCTGAGCCAGTTGAAGCCGTCCTCAAACAGCCCGCAGTGACTTCTGCCGTTGCCGTTGTCGTTTATCATCGCGAGCCGTGTTTTTTCGCCGACCCTGACAATATACGAGCCGCTTTCGCGGTGGACGGAAAGCGCCTGAGCGGGACCGTATTTTTCATAAAAATCAAAAAGTCCCGCTTTACGCATGCACTCAGCGGGCTCGGTGCCCGTTTCGGTGTAGCGGCAGGCCTTGAAGAAGTTTTCGTCGTCGTCCATTCCGCAGTAGTCGTGGGTGGCGGTTGTAACATAGACCTTTTTGCCCGCGCTCACAAGGCGTTCGAGTTTTTCGCGGAAGTCGTAATGCGAGACCATATCGCCGTTGTTGACATTGTCGCCCGTGAAAATCACGGTGTCCGTCTCACTGTCGGCGAGGATTTTATCGATGAATGAATCGAGTATTTCGGGGGAGAGTTTGAGCGCTATCTGATCCCCGCGTTCGCGCAGGGTGAAGGGCTTGCCCTCCACCCACGCGTTTTTGGATACAAAATGTGTGTCTGTAAGAAGATAAAACGAAGTTTTGTTACTCATAAAAATCTCCGTCAGATCAGGCGTCCGCGCCCTCATCGGCTGCGTTGACGCTGTCAAGATAGTTGCTTACCATACTGCTTCTGCGTTCGGAAAGCTCGTAATACATCTGGATTCTCTTTTTCTTGGAGATGGGCCAGAGCATTTTGGGAACGATGCCCAGCGCGCTGGTAACAAGCGGAACGACTGTGCAGAGATAGAACAGCCACTTCTTGGTTCTCGCGTCCTGCGTGCCGACTTTAAGGCCCTGAACATAACCGACTCTCTTCATAACGAGGTTGTTGATTGTGCCCATAAAGATACCCTGAAGTTTCTGAACAAGGCCCTTCGCAACGCCCGTGGTTGCCTCCATACGGTAGCCGTGCTTCCATTCGCAGTAGTCCATTGCCTCGTTCCAGAGGTCGGCGTTGATAACCTTGTTTACACCGAAGAGGAGCTTGCTCAAAAATTCGGTTATGCCGTAGCCCGTGAGCATCGGCTTGAGTTTGAGATAGTTCTTGTTTGTGATACCCAGCAGGAAGAAGCCGAAAGTGACGGCGTCGCCGTACATATCGGAACCGACCCACAGGAATTTTGACGAAAAGCGTTTGCGCAGGGGGGCGACAAAGGCGTAGGAGATACTGCCCACGGGGCCCGAAATGCCGCTGACAAGCGCCTTGAGCGTGTTTATCATGGAGTTCTGACCGAAGACGTCTATCCAGTAGTTGTCCTGGCTGGTGCCTACGCCGAAGCCCGCGAGGAAGTCGGACAGGCACATGAGCAGAACGGGGTAGTTCGTGAAAATCGCCTTGAAGCCCTCTTTGATGCTCGGCCTTTCAATAGACTGCGGAACTCTCTCCTTCGAAACGAGGAAGAACCACAGCGTGAACGCCGACGAGATGAGAGCGCAGCCGACGCCCATTCCCATGAATATGGTTCTGAGCTGGATTTTCCACCTGCCCGTGGTGACCATATCGTACATAAAGCCGAAGATGTAGCGCGGCATATCCTCGCCCATATAGCCGGTGAGAAGTTCGGCGAGGGTGATGAGGCGCACACGCTCATTCGGGTTAGGCGTTATGGTGCTCATATAACCGCTTCGGGCAACGCCCGTGAAGGTGTTGGCCGTTTCGGTGAAAACGCTGAAAATATAGTAGAAAATAAGTTTGGGAATAAATGTACCCGCCGTGTTCGGGAAGAAATAGGGAATGAACCAGTAGAGAAGACCTATCAAGGTCATCGGAATCTGGAAGCCCACAAGATAGGGACGGAATTTGCCGATTCGTGTTCTTGTGTTGTCAACGATAGCCGAAATGAAGGTGTCGTTTATGATATCCCACGCGCCGGTGAATATGCCGACGATGGCGGCGATGTTGAAATCGATTTTTACAACGTCCCAGATGAATCGCTGGCTGTAACCGTTGATGTTGAAGGTGTTGGACCAGTCGTTGAACAGATAGGCGATTGTTTCCTTGGTGCCGATGTAGTTGAAACTGCGGTATATGTTGTCGTCCTTTTTGACTTCTTCCGCGGTGTTTTCCGCCGCGCCCGTGTTGAAATCATCAGCCATCTGTTGACACCTCCTTTTCCGTGATATAAACAGTCAGGTCATCCGTGTAGGTGTGGCCGTCGTATTCGAGAGTCATCTTTACGGTAACGGTCTTTTCGCCGTTTACGTTGACGGTCATAACGCCGTCCTCGTCAATGCTCACGGCTTCCTTGTCGGAGGGGGTGAAGGTCAGCTTGAAATCGTCCTTCGTCGCTTCGGAATTTACAGTGACGGAAGCGGGAAGCGCCTTCATATCGTCCTTCTTGACCGCCATCGCGGGCTCGGTGAATACCGCGCCGTAATAGCTGAAGCCGATGTGTTCGTTCGTTTTGTAGGGCATTGTGAAAGCCACACTGCCGTCCGAGGCGAGCGCTTTGTAAGCTTGTGTAAACGCCGCGTCGGCGCTTACCGTGTAAACCGTGGCGGTGTCAACCGTGAGAATGCGGTCTGTTGCGCGGTCGATTTTTATGTCAACCGTTTTGCTCTCCGCAGTAATCTGAACATTTCCGAGTCTCGCCGCGGGAGAGAGGGTATCTTCAATCTTATCGAAAACATCGCTCTCAGTAAGGGCGGATGTGTCTATTGAAGCGGGGTCAACGGTGAGTGTTATGAAATAATACGCGTCGTCGCTTACATTGCCCTCTTCGTCGGTGTGACCCTGCGAAGCGGTGAATTCGGTGACGCTTTCGGGCGAAATCTCAAGAACCGGGAAATCCTCCGCCTCGGTCATAAGCACATTTGAAGCCGAGGGGTAGAACTCCGCTATTTTTCCCGAGGCACCGCCTCTTATGTAATTGAGAAGCGACAGGTCGGTTTCGTTTATCTGTGCCTTGATATCCTCATCAAGGTTTACGCCCGTATTGAAACTGCCCTCAACATCGTCCGCCGACACAGCGGCGGCGTAGAGCCCGTTCACATAGGAGCAGATTCCCGCTTTGTCTTTCGGAAGTTCGGTCACGCTCTTTACGGGAGGCTGTTCGGGCATAACGAATTTGGGCTTGTTGAGCTGCTTTTTGGCGTAGATTGTAACCGTGCCGAAGCAGGCGCCTACAAGCAGCAGAACAACGAGGACAATCAGAATTAAACTTTTTTTGCTTGCTTTTGCCTGACTCATAACTCCTTGCCCTCCTCTTCCACTTTAAGCGCTTCCCTGAGGGCGTTGAGTCTCTCCTCTTTTTCTTCCTCGCTCTCATAAACGGGGAGAGGCAGAGTGTCGATGTCAACCTCGCCTGAACGCACCTTTTTGAGCATCTCCTTGCGCTTTAAGTCGTTCTCTCTGTAAACGGGTTCAATCCCTTTATCGAGAATTGCTTTGTTCACAAAGAAAATTATCAGATATGCGGCAAGGCAGACAAGGGCGCCGAAGCCCATTTTGAACTGCGATGTAGCCGAATCCTTTGAAATTAAATTCAGCACAACAACCGCTATCTGCACCAGAACGGAGATAACCGCGCCGACGAGCGCCCAGTTTTTCATAACCTTGGCGCTTTTTGTGAGGTTCATAAAGCCCAGCACAAACGCGCAGAAAATAACAAGGTCAATCAGGAAACACACTACGATAAGAACAAACGCCACGCAAATCAGCGTTGAGTGCTGACCGAAGAGCGTGCTGCCCATAAAATCGGGCAGTTTCATAATCGACCCGCCTGAAATGCCCGTGATTATTCCGATAAGCCCCGCGGAAAACGAGCCGTCGAAAAACGGAACGGAATATTTTACGGACGCGAACGGAACGAGCAGCGCGCAGGCGCTGAGCAGAACAATAATCATACGCAGAATCTGAAGCTTGCCGCCTGTAAACTGCGCCTTGATTCTCGCCACCACCATACGCGCAACGGCGCTTTCAAGCTCCGTGCGTTTGGCGTCCCGCATAAGGCCGTCGTTCTGCGTGTAATACATAATGTTTACGCCGCAGTGCTTACAGTTTGGCTTGAGGTCGAAAAACGGTATCTCGCCCCCGCATTTCGGACAGTTCAATTTATCGCCTCCAAAACAATATATAAATTAAATATACTATATACCAAAAAATAATTCAAGATGATTTTAAAACAAAATCTCCCCGCCGTTGACCGATGGCAGGGAGTGAATTTTTCGGGTTAAATTTCGTCAGCGTAAACCTCGGCTCTCACGGCGAGAAGCTCCTCCTGTGTAACATAAGCGGAGAGAGCGCCGGCGGCGGTTACCGCCTTGCCGCCCGTTATGTTGCCGAACCGCACGCAGTCGCGGAAATCATAATCGTGATAAAGCCCGTAGCAGAAGCCCGCGAGGAAGGCATCCCCCGCTCCGGTGCTGTCAACATTTTTATATTTTTCAACGCTTTTGCAGAAAAACGCCGAGGTGCCGTCCATACCCAGGCAGCCGTCCTTATCGACCTTAACAACGACCTTTTCAAAGTATTGCCTCAAAGCGGCTGCCGCCTCGTTGACCGTGGAACAGCCCGTGATTTTGAGCGCCTCCTTGCGGTTGGGCGTGTAGTAATCGGCGGTTTCGAGAAGGTCTGAGTATTTTTCAAAACTCATATCGTCATCCCAGCCCGTGTCGAGAACCATAATTGTTCCCTCGGCTTTGAGTTTTTTATAGACATCGATGAATCCGCCCGGGGTCATAAGGCAGATTTTCGCGCCGTGAGCCATATTGTAGAATTCTTCCTCGGCTCCGCCGTCCGCGGTAAGTTCGCCGCTGCCGTAGGTGACAAAACTGCGGTCGCCCTCAAGAATAATCGCGCTCGTTATGTTGAGCGGAATGCCCTCGCCCTTATAGAGATTGAGCGGTGTAACGCCGTTTTTCTCAAACTGCTCCTCAGCGAAGCGTGAGAACATGTCGCCGCCCAGCCGTGTGGCGATTTTCGCGGGTATTCCGAGCCGCCCGAGATTTATGAGAGTGGCGGGAAGACCGCCGCCCAGCTGAAGCGAGAATTTATCGGTATAGACCTCCTCGCCCACATCGGGGATTTTCGGCATTCCGATATAGAGAAGGTCAACATTCGTAAGCCCCGCGCCTGCAATAAAACTCATTTCCATTCCCCCGTATAATCTCTGTTGTGTTCAAGATATTCCTCAACAAGCTCCTTCGCCAGCGAATAGCTCGCGACAAGCGGATGGAGGGTGAGCGCCTCGACCGCTTTTACCTTTGATTTTTCCCTTATGGCACGGCTCGCGAGGCGTTCATAGATTTTTACCCTGCGGATAAGCTCGAGATTCTGCTCATCGACTTTTCCGAAATAATGCGGGTACGCCTCGCCGTTTTTTATGTCGCAGGTTATTTCGACCACATCGCTGTCCTCAAGCCCCGATACGGCGCCGTTATTGGGCACGCAGAGAATCATTGAGTCACAGCCGCCGCTCTGCGCTATTTCAATGAACCTGAGCGCGACGCCCGCGTAGCCGCCGTCGTCTTTTCCGAAAATGTCAAACTTCCACTTTGTCTGACGCTTTACGCCGGATTCGGCAGCCATATAGTTGTTTTCGCGCTCGCCGTACCAGTGCTCGAAAACCTCAAACGCCCTGTCAAAGTCGTTTTCAATGTCGATGTTTTCAAGTTCTGCGGTCATCTTTTTATTGATTTCCGCAATCTGCTCGCCCCTTGTCTGAGGGGCTTTCAGTATGTTTTCAACCGCCTTCTCGCGGTAGTAGAAATAGTAGAGATATTCGTTTAAAACCGCGTTTCTCTCGCGCAGGAGCGATTTTTCGAAATAGCGCAGGTCTGTGTCGGTGTAGGCGCGGTCATTTTCGATTATTTCGCTCATAACATCCCTGCCGCCTATTTCAATGCTTTTGAAATAGGAGAGGTGGTTGAGACCGTAAACCTCGCCCTTCGCGCTGCCCTCGGGTGCGCCGTAGAGTTTCTCAAAGGTTCTGAGCATACCGCTCGGGGCGTCGCAGATTCCGTATGTGAAATCATAGCCCATATCCCTGAGCGTCTGCGAAACAACGCCCGCGGGGTTGGTGAAATTGAAAACCTTGCAGCCGGGCTTCGCGAGTTTTTTTACAAGCTCGCAGTATTTAGCCAGAGCGTCCACACTGCGCATGGCGAACGAAAAGCCCGCCGCGCCCGTGGTCTCCTGCCCGAGTATGCCCTTTGAGAGGGCTATGCGCTCATCCTTTACGCGCATATCGTCGCCGCCCACACGGATTGTGGTTATTACATAGTCGGCGTCCTTTACCGCCTCGGCGGCGTCAACCGTGAGCACAAAATCTATATCCGGGTTGATTTTTGCCGCGACGGTCTTCGCCATTTTCCCGTATATTCCGAGTTTAACGGCGTCGTTATCCATAAAATAAAGGCTGTCTATGCCGAGCGTTTCCGCCTTCTGAGCAATGCTTTTAGCGAGGAACATAGAGCGCACTCCGCCCCCGCCTATAACCGCGAGTTTCATATTATCTCCCCCTTATGACATCATTTCAATATTTATTTCGTTCGTCATATATGTAAAAGTGATTCTGACTACGGTGTTGTCGTTCTCAATTATAAGTTTGCTCTTTCCGCCGCTGCCCGAATAGGGATATCCGCCGCTCTCGCACACACAGGCGGAGAGGGTGCCCCAGGTGGAAATGCCGAAATCGTACTCGCCGGCGTATGGCATTACGAAGGAGAGCGAAAACTTTCCGTCGCCGATATAGTACATACGGGTAATTTCGCTGTTGGAATCGTTTTCCACGGCGCCGACATAGGGCTGAAAACTGCCGTAGAGAACGATTTTTTCGGGCAACCGCACTCCGGTTTCGGGGTCATCTATATCCTTGCCGCCGTAGTCGAGCATTGAGGGGTTCGCGAACTCGCGGTATTTTTCATAGCCCTCTTTAAGAAGTTTTTCCGTGATATCCTCCTGCGAGTAACCGTCAGGGCATACATCGCTTTTGTTGTTGAGTTTATAGAACGGGTAGTTCCCGACCTCCTCGCCGCTCTCACAGGGTCTGCGAAGCGGGAAGGCGAAAAAGCCGTCCGGATTGTTTACAGCCGTCCATCTGAAGGAGTAGTCAAGGAATTCGTTTCTCGATTTTTCGTCCTGACACGCGAACCAGGTAATCTGGTCGTAGCCCCACCACTGCGCCCAGGCGCGCTGTTCGTATGTCAGATGCTCGTGCGCCCAGCGGTCCTTGCCTCCCCAGTTGTCGTACTCATAGAGGAAGGGCAGCGCCTTTTCGTAAACGCCCTCCTGCGAGATTCCGCCGCCGGACTTGCCCTCGCGCACAAGCACAAGTTTTTCGCCCTCGCGGTCGAGCACGGGATAGCGGGTGAAGGGCATGGCGTTGTAATCGAGCAGGCTTACGCCGCCCAGCACCAGGGAGTGTGAGTGGGCGTCAATTATTATTTTGTGACGGCGGGCGTGGGTTTTCGCGTATTCCCTCATCATCGAAAGCACCTTTGCAATGCACCTGAGGTCGCGGTCCCTCGCCGTGTAGAGGTGAATCTGACCCATATGAAACGCCTCGTAGCCGCAGTCGATGTAGTTCTTGGCGCGGTAGTAAAACCACATCTGCGTTTCAACATCCGAAATGTCGGGAATATAGCTGCCGTGGGTCAGAACGCATCTGTCGTAGTCAAAGCATCTGTCCTCAAAAGGCAGACCGAACGCCTCGAAAACGAAGGCGGGTATTTTCGTGCTCTCCAGATCCTCCCTGTAAACCGCCTCGAAAATGCACGCCTGAAGTATTATTTCGGGGTCGGCTTCGTGGATTCTGTCCGCCGCCGCCTTTGAGAGGGCGAAATGCTTTTCGTCGGGCATTTCCGCCTTCCATATTCCGCTTGCCCTGCCCAGAAATTTTATGCCGGTTTTCAGTATTACCCTTATGTCGTCCTCGAGGGTGTCGCTTAAATAAATCCACTGCGCCGTGGCGGCGTGTGAGAGATAGTATTCGAGTACACCGCGCGGCATGGAGCCGTCAAAAAATCCGTTTTTCATATGGTTTTCCTCTGCAGTATTTTTTATAACAGATACAGTATATATTATGTGCGCGAGTGATGTCAATATAATCATAGAGAAGCGAACGCGCTTCCCTCCACATTAAAAAAGGATGCGTTCCCGCATCCTTTTTAATCATCATTCTTCGGTTTTCTTTTCCGCCTGCTTTGAATACTTGAGCGTGTAAACGATTCTCATAATGTATGAGTCGAGCACGCTGATTCTGCGCGGCTTTTCTATTGCCGTGGCAGCAAGCTGAGTAAGTGCGTTCTTGCTCATAATCATATCGACCGCTTCGGCGTCGCCCTTGTTGCCTCCGCAGCACAGCGCGCCTTCGTTTTTGATGAGCACGGCGTTGCTCTTTTTGAGCGCCTTGGGAGCCGCCGCGTAGCCCGTGCATTTAACTTTGACGCCCACTATCTGCGCGAAGTCGTCAAGCAGGGGCACCATCTTTTTGCCGAGGCAGGAGACCGCAACCGTTTCGGTGTCGATATTGTGGATTATGTTGCTATATTTCTCGTTTGCCTGATAAACGCTTCTGTGAAGTTCGGCTTCAAGCGGAAGTTTGCCCTCAACCGCTTCGCCCGTGGCGAGGTCGAGCACGGCGGCTGTTTCGTTCGCGCCGTTTTCGGTGAAGGTGATTTTGCCCGCTTCCCTGTCTATTTCGCTGTTGTAGGCGGTGTCTGCCGTGCAGACATATTCGCTGTCAATACCGAATTTGCCGGGAATCGCTTTGCACATTTCGGCAAGGGTTTCAACGGGACCCGTGAAATCCTTTGAAAGTTTGAGAATCGCCTTTTCGCAGAGATCCTCGAGCACGGCGGTTACATTGAACGCGTCGTCGAAGTCGCTGCCGAAGCAGACCGCGCCGTGGTGAGCCATGATGATCGCCTTGGTGTTGTATTTCTCAAGCGCGGCGATAATACCCTTTCTGAGTTTGCCGGTGCCGGGCATACCGTAGGCGGCTATGGGAACAACGTTGCCTATAACCTCTGCCGCTTCGCCTTCAATATCGCAGAGCCCCTTTGAGAGGTCGCTTATGACGGAGGCGTATTTCTGATGGGTGTGAATTACGAAATTCGCTTCGGGGTGCGCCTTGTAAACCTCGGCGTGAACACCTTTTTCGGACGAGGGCTTAACATTTCCCCTGTAGGAGAGATCCTCGATTTTAACCTCGACAATGTCGTCGGGAGTAAGGCCGATATAGGGCTTGCCGCTCGGGGTAATGACGAAGGTTTCATCGTCAATACGGCAGCTTACATTGCCCCAGGTTCTCGCGATGAGTCCCCTTTCAACGAGTTTTACGCCCGCTTCGATAACCAGATTTTTCGCTTCAAGAATATCCATAAATTTAACCTCCGTGGAAATTACTGTAACATTAAAATTATATCATCCGTAACTGTTTTAAGCAAGACCCATTTTCTTCGCCATATCCGCCGTGTGGAGCTCGAGCATTTTTGAAACGCCCTCCTCCTGCATTGTAACGCCGTAGAGGATGTCCGCCTCCTCCATGGTACCGCGGCGGTGGGTGATGAGAACGAACTGGGTGTCGCGGGTCATTCTGCGCACATATTTGGCGTAGCGCGTCACGTTTACGTCGTCGAGCGCCGCCTCAACCTCGTCAAAGATGCAGAACGGCGCGGGAGTGACCTTGAGTATGGCGAAAAGAAGGGCTATTGCGGAAAGTCCCTTTTCACCGCCCGAGAGCAGGTCGATGTTCTGAACCGTTTTGCCCGGGGGCTGAACTTTTATGTTGATTTCGCTCTCAAGCACATCCGAGGGGTCCTCAAGCACAAGTTCCGCCCTGCCGCCGTCGAAGAGTTCGCGGAAGGTTTCGCCGAAATTGAGGTTTATAAGGCGGAACTGCTCGCGGAACTGCTCTGCCATTTTGCCCGTAAGTTCGCCGATTAATTTTTCAAGTTCCGTTTTGGATTTTTCAATGTCACCGACCTGACCGCTCATATATTCGTAGCGCTCGCTGACTTCCCTGTATTCATCCACGGCTCCGGGGTTCACATCGCCCAGGGCGCGGATTTTGTTGCGAAGCTCGGTTAACTTTGTGCGAGCGGCGGGTATATCCTCAAGCACAATGTTCATATCCTGCGCCTCGTGAAGGGTGAGCTGATACTCGTCATAGAGTTTGTTCTGCGAGGTTTCAAGTTCGTGCTGCATTGTGTCGCGGCGTTCCTCAAGGCGCGCTATTTCGCCGCTGAGTTTTTCCTTGACATCGTTTTTCTCGCTCTCGGACGAACGCAGGGTTGTGACCTGCGCCTCCCTGGCGGTGCGCTCTTTTACAAGCGAATCTATGCGCTCCTTCGCGCCCGCGGCGGAATCCCTGAGCGCCTGCGCCTCTGCCTCGAGTTTTACTATTTCCTCGTTGATTGCGGTGTTCGCCTTTTCGATTTCCTCTATTTCGGCGTTCAGTTCATCAACTCTCGAACCCTGCGCCTCTTTTCTGCGCTCGCAGTCCTCAATGATTATGTTCTTTGCCTCAACATCCTTGCGTTTTTCAAGAATGGCAAGGTTAATCTCGTTTTGTTTATTGGCGGCATCCTCGCGTCTGGCGGTGAGTTTGCCCCTCGCCTCGTCGAGTTCGCCGAGCGTGTCGGTGAGGGAGGCAATCTCCTTCTCGCAGGCGGAGATTGAAGCCGATGAAGCGGAAATGACAGCCGCGAGTTCCTCGATTCTGCCGAGCGAGCGCTGTTTTTCCTGCGTTAAATCCTTAACCGAATCCGCCGCGCTCTCGTAGTTATTGAGAATAACGGCGAGGTCGCCCTCCTTGCGAATTATATCCTCCTGCGTTTTGGCGAGTTCCGCCTTGACGGCGTCGAGTTCGGCGCTCACGGCGTTCAACTCGGCGTTCAGGTTTCTGAAACTTTCAAGCTTTTTCTCAAGTTCCTTTTCGCCTTTTTCAACCGCCTCCCTGAGCGAGCCGATTTCGTTCATACGGGAAAGGAAGCCCACATTCTGCCCTCTCGAACCGCCCGTCATTGAGCCGCCCGCGTTGAGTACCTGGCCGTCAAGGGTGACTATTTTGAATCTGTATGAATAATTGCGCGCCATGGCGATGCCGTCGTCGATGGTTTCGACAACGGCGGTTCTGCCGAGGAGCGAGCGGATTATTTCGGAATACTTTTTATCCACTCCCACGAGCTTGTCTGCCATATCGACAAAGCCGTCGCACTTCTCAAGCCCTTTTTCGGTGAAGGGCTTAGCCGTGATTGATGAGAGCGGCAGGAAGGTGGCCCTGCCCGCGCGGTTTTCCTTAAGATAATTGATGGCGCGTTTAGCGTCGTTTTCGCTGTCGGTGACAATGTTCTGTATAGCCGCTCCGAGCGCCGTCTCAACAGCCACGGCGTAATCGCCGTCAACGCTTATGAGCTGCGAGAGCGTGCCGTGAATGCCCTTGAGCATTCCGCGTTTTGACTGCGTGAGCACCTGCTTTACGCTGCCCTGATAGCCGTCGAGGTTTTTCTCGAGGTCGTCGAGCATTTTTATACGCGCCTGCTTCTGATGTATGTCGAGGTTTAACTTGTCGATTTCCTCGCGCTGTTTCTCGAGTTTTTCGCTGCGCGACTCAATTTTCATCTCATAGCCCGAGAGCGAGTTCTCATAGCCGGAAGCCGTCTCCCTGAGGGCGGTGAGTTCGTTTTCACAGCCCGTTTTCTGCGTCGTGAGTTCATCGAGAGCGGGGGCTTTGGCGTTTATGGCGGAGTCTATGCCCTCAACACGCGCTTTGAGTTCGTCCGTTGATGACTGAGCCGCCGAGAGTTCCACCTTCGAGTCCGCGAGAGCGAGAGTTTTCTGAGTGATTTTTTCGCTTATCTCCCTCGCCTTTTCGGAACAGCCCGAATCCTGCGCGTTGATTTCGTCGGCGGATTTAACCGCAAGCTCAAGATCCGCCCGCAATGCTTCGATTTCGGTGCCGAGAGCGTCAATCTGCGCCTTCGCCTCCTCAATCTGTTTATCCGTCTCCTCAGTGCTTGTCTGCGCGTCGGACATATCCTTTTTAATTCTGTCGATTGTCTGCGCGTTGTGCCCGAGAGTCGCCCTCTGCACGGCGATTTTGCCGTCAACAGCGGTCGCGTTTTCCTCGGCGTCCGCCGTCTGCGAGCGCACGCTTTCAATCTCCATTGTAAGGCGCTGACCTTCGGCGATGGCTGAGTTTATATCGTTTTCAAGACGTTCGAGGTCGAGTTCCGCCGCCTCATACTGGGAGGAGGCGATTGTGAGCTTGTTTTCCTGCTCTATGAGACCCTTGCGTGATTTTTCTATTGTGTAGAGCCACAGACCGATTTCGAGGTCCTTTTTCTCTGCCGAGAGCACAAGGTATTTCTTCGCCTTTTCGCTCTGAGTTTTGAGTGGACCTATGCGCCCTTCGAGTTCCGATAAAATGTCGCGCAGGCGCACAAGGTTTTCCTCCGCCTGGTCAAGGCGGCGTGTGGCGTCCGTGCGGCGGTAGCGGAAATGCGAAATTCCCGCCGCCTCCTCAAGCATATCCCTGCGCTTTACGGAACGCGCGGAGACGAGGTCGGCTACCTTGCCCTGGCTTACAAGGGAGTAGCCGTCCCTGCCGAGACCGGTATCCATAAACAGTTCGTGTATATCCTTTAACCTGCACTCCTCGCCGTTTATGCGGTATTCGCTCTCGCCCGAGCGGTAATAACGCCTTGTAACGGAGATGTCGTCCTTGTCAACGCCGTTGAGGGCTCTGTCGGTATTGTCGAGGTTGAGAGTCACTTCCGCGTAGCCGAGCGCCTTGCGGGTGGAAGTGCCGACGAAAATGACATCCTCCATCTTCGAGCCGCGAAGCGATTTTGTGGACTGCTCGCCCAGAACCCAGCGCACAGCGTCGGAGATGTTGCTCTTGCCGGAGCCGTTGGGTCCGACAACGCCGGTGATACCCTTGCCGAGAGTCAGCACCGTTTTGTCGGGGAAGGACTTGAAGCCCTGCATTTCAAGTGATTTTAAGAACATTTTTAACCTTACCTTTATGTTAATTCGAATTTGATTTCATATTTACCGAGCGACGCGTCGCCCTTTACGCAGCAGTCGATTCCGAGAGCCGAGAGTTTTTCGATATTCTCCCTTTTCTGCCCCGTCATTTTCGACACACAGGCGGGGTTCACATAAACAACAGCCCTGCCCTGCCTGCCGCCTGCCGATTCAATTGCCTTTCTGAGATAGATGCGGCTTTCCGCCATTTCACGAAGCGCCGGGTGATAAGCCCCGCCCGCGAAAGCGCCCTGCACGCCGCCGCCCGAGTGCAGACCGAAACGGATAACTTTTATTCCGTTGTCCTCAAACATCGGTATAAGCACGCTGCCGAGTTCTGACGCCTCATCGACGGTCTGAGGAGTGTATTTTCCGCTTTTCATAAGTTCGCAAAGTTCCGTGCCCTCAATGACAACCGTAGGGTAAATCCTTACCGTGGCGGGGTTCAGGGCAATCAGTTTTTTCGCCGTTTCAACGCTGTCCTCATCCGTTGAGCCGTAAAGACCCGTCATCATCTGAAGACCTGTTTCGAAACCGTATTTTTTCAGAAGAGCGCAGGCGTTTTCAACATCCTTCGCCGTGTGCCCCCTTCTGTTCATTTGAAGCACGCGGTCGTCCATACTCTGCGCGCCGAGCTCGACACTCGTGACGCCGTATTCCTTTAAAATTGCGCAGATTTCATCGCTTATGCCGTCGGGTCTTGTGGAAACGCGTATGCCCGCGAAAAGCCCGCGGTCGATATACTGTTTCGCCGCATCCAGCAGAGAGAGCATATATTCGCGCTCAATCATTGTGAAGCTGCCGCCGAAAAAGGCGATTTCGCCGCCCGACACATCTTTTTTACCCGCGAGGGCGGTATCCGCCGCCTCACGGACATCGTCGGGAGTGACACGCTTTGACGAGCCGGAAATACTGCGCTGATTGCAGAAGGTGCACATATTCGGGCAGCCCTCGTGCGTGACAAAAAGCGCGATGTTTATATGTTTCATTCCTTGAGTCCCATAAGTCTGAGCGCCTCGCGCGCCGCCGCCTGTTCCGCCAGTTTCTTGCTTCTGCCCGTGCCCGAGCCGATTACGTTGGAATTCAGATGCACCTCAACGGTGAACTCCTTGTCGTGGTCGGGTCCGCGCTCGTCAACCACAAAATACTCGACCGCCTCCTCGGGGTGCTTCTGCACAACCTCCTGAAGCATTGTCTTGTAGTCGCGCCTTGCCTCGTCAATACCCTCGCGGGTGATGAAGCGCAGCACGATTTTTTTCGCGGGTTCAATTCCGCCGTCAAGATAGACGGCGGCGAGCACGGATTCGAAGGCGTCCGCCAGAATTGACGGCCTCTCCGCTCCGCCTGTGCGCGTTTCGCCTTTGCCGAGGCGGATGACCTTATCTATGCCGAGTTCCTTTGAGAATGTGCAGAGCGTCTTTTCGCAGACCGCCGCCGCCCTGTGCTTTGTGAGGCTGCCCTCACTCTGCGCCTTGTATGTGCTGAAAAAATACTCGGCGGAGATGAACCCGAGCACGGAATCGCCTAAGAACTCAAGGCGTTCGTTGCTCTCGGGCAGACCGTTTTCGTTTGCGTACGACGAGTGCGAAAGAGCGCGCTCGAGCAGCTCGATGTTATTGAATTTATATCCCAGTTTTTCCTGAAACAAATCCAGTGCGTTACTCATAATTATTCCTCTGATAATTCGCCCTGCGCCCTCAGCGATTCACCGAGCGCGTCGAGAGCCCTTGCCGACAGCGCCTCATATCTCTCGCGCTTGTCGCGTATTTTTGTTTCCATAGGGGGCAGAAGCCCGAAGGACGCTCCCATCGGCTGAAAATCCCTGTTCGGAGCCGTAACATAGGAAGCGAGCGCGCCGAGCATTGACTCGCGCGGCAGGTTCAGTTCGTCTTTTCCGAGCATATATCTCGCGGCGTTTACCCCGGCGATTATGCCCGAGCCCGCCGATTCCATATAGCCCTCGACTCCGGTTATCTGACCCGCGAACCACAGGTTCTCACGCTCCCCGAAACGGTAGCCCGGAGCGAGCACCTGAGGGGAGTTTATGAATGTGTTGCGGTGCATTACGCCGTATCTCACAAACTCGGCATTGTGCAGGGCGGGTATCATTGAAAACACCCTTTTCTGCTCGCCGAATTTGAGATTCGTCTGGAAGCCGACAAGGTTGTACATCGTGCCCTGCTCGTTTTCCTTGCGAAGCTGAAGGTTCGCCCAGGGGCGGTGACCCGTTGACGGATCCCTGAGCCCCGATGGTTTCATCGGACCGAAACGGATTGTGTCCGCTCCGCGCTTTGCCATAACCTCTATGGGCATACAGCCCTCATAGATTCCGCTGTGCTCAAAATCGTGGAGCACCGCGATTTCGGCGTTCACAAGTTCGGTGTGAAACGCCTCGTATTCCTCTTTGTTCATCGGGCAGTTTATATAGTCGTCGGGGTTTCCTCTGTCATATCTCGACTGTAAAAACGCCTTTGACATATCCACGCTCTCCGCCGTTACAATCGGCGCGGCGGCGTCGAAGAAACTCAGGTTTCCGCCGCAAAGCTCCGTGATTTTTTCGCTTAATTTCTCGCTGGCGAGAGGACCGGCCGCAATAATCGCGGGAGTGTCGGGGATATCGGTTATCTCCTCCCTCACCGTTTCAATGAGGGGCTCGTTTTCGATTCTTTCGGTAACAAGGGCGGAGAATCTGTCCCTGTCCACGGCGAGAGCGCCGCCCGCGGGCACAGCCGTCTGTTTTGCGCATTCAACGCACAGCGAGCCGAAAAGTTCCATCTCCGCTTTGAGAAGCCCCGCCGCCGAAGCGAGCCGCAGTGCCTTGAATGAGTTGGAGCACACGAGTTCCGCAAGCCCCGCGTTGCTGTGGGCGGGGGAGAACTTAACGGGCTTCATCTCGTAAAGCGTTACGGGAACTCCCCTTTTCGCGAGCTGCCACGCGGCTTCAACGCCCGCGAATCCGCCGCCGATAACGAAAACCTTATTCATCCTTCTTGCCTGTTTTTTTGCTGTAGCCGCAGCCCTCGGTAACGCACACGGTTTTGCCGTTTTTCTTCTTGAAAAGGGCTTTGCCGCAGTTCGGGCAGTTCTCGCCCGCGGGCTCGTCCCAGCTCATGAAGTTGCACTTGGGCCAGTTGGCGCAGCCGTAGAAGGTGTGACCCTTCTTGGAACGGCGCTGGATAATGTCGCCGCCGCATTCGGGGCATTTCGCGCCCATATTCACAACAAGGGGCTTGGTGTTTTTGCAGGCGGGGTAGTTGGGGCAGGCAAGGAATTTGCCGAATCTGCCCGTCTTTATGACCATAAGCGTGCCGCACTTGTCGCAGGGGATGTCGGTCAGATCCTCCTGGAGGCGGATTTTGACATCCTTCATATCTATTCTCGCCTTCTCAAGCGACTTTTCAAGGTCGTTGTAGAAGGTGTCGAGCATTTCAACATAGTCCGATTCGCCCGCGCCGATTTCGTCGAGATTCGCCTCCATCTGCGCCGTGAATTTGGTGTTGACTATTTTCGGGAATTCATCCTTTAAAAGGGTGGTTATCGCTCCGCCGAGTTCGGTCGGAACAAGCTGCTTCTGCTTGCGCAGGATATATGATCTTTTTGTGATTGTGGAAATTATCGAAGCGTAGGTGCTCGGTCTGCCGATGCCGTTTTCCTCAAGCTCCTTGATGAGCGACGCCTCTGTGTAGCGCGCGGGGGGCTGAGTGAAATGCTGGGCGGGCTTCAATTCCTTCATTTTGAGCGTTTCGCCCGCTTTGAGTTCGGGAACGGAGCTGTTCTCGTCCTCGTCATCGGTGATTTCATAGAGTTTTGTAAAGCCATCGAACTTTACACTGTAGCCCGCGACCGTGAACACACAGAATTTTCCCGCCTTCGCGTCCGCTTCGGAAGCGGCGTTTATCTCCGCCTTGACGGTGTTCTGCACGCAGGGAGCCATAAGGCAGGCGATGAAGCGCTTCCAGATAAGCGAATAGAGTTTATACTGGTCGGCGCTGACGCTCCCTTTGATTATATCCGGTGTGAGCGCGGGGTCGGTCGGGCGGATTGCCTCGTGACCGTCCTGCGCGTTGGCTCTCGATTTGTAGTAGGGCGCCTTCTCGGGAAGATACTCCTTGCCGAAAGCGGCTTCAATATGCTTGTTGGCTGCCGCGCGCGCTTCCTCCGAGATTCTCAGCGAGTCGGTTCTCATATAGGTTATAAGACCGGTCATGCCTACGCCCTGAACATTGACGCCTTCATAGAGTTCCTGCGCTATGCGCATTGTTCTCTCCGCCTGGAAGCCGAGTTTTCTCGACGCCTCCTGCTGCAGAGTCGAGGTGTTGAACGGGGGCGCGGGGTTCTTTTTGCGCGTGCCCTTGCGGTATGATTTAACGGTGTAATCCGCTTTTTCAAGGCGCGAAATATAGGAATTTGCCTGCTCCTCACTGCCGATTTTCACCTTGCCGTTCTCGTCGGATGTGAGAGTTGCCGTGAAGGTGCGGCGCTGGGAGTTCGTGAGTTTTACATCGATGTTCCAGTATTCGTCGGGAACAAAGGCGTTTATCTCGTTTTCGCGGTCAACAATCATTCTGACCGCAACGCTCTGCACTCTGCCCGCGGAGAGACCCCTGCGGATTTTCTGCGAAACGAAGGGGCTCAAACGGTAGCCCACAAGGCGGTCGAGTATGCGCCTTGCCTGCTGGGCGTTTACAAGGTTCATGTCAACGGCTCTGGGCGACGCCATACCGTTGCTGATGCCCGTCTTGGTGATTTCGTTGAAGGTCACCCTGTTTTTGGCGTTGAGGTCAAGGTTGAGCACCTCGGCGAGATGCCAGGATATCGCTTCTCCCTCGCGGTCGGGGTCGGCTGCGAGATAGACGAATTCGCTGTTTTTGACTTTATCCTGAAGCTCTTTTACAAGCTTTTCCTTATCCTTGATAATCGCGTATTTCGGCTCGAAATTGTTTTTAACATCGACATTGAGTTTTTCGGCGGGAAGGTCTCTGATGTGACCCTTGGACGCCACTATCTCATAGCCCGTGCCGAGATATTTCTTGATTGTTTTCGCCTTTTCGGGGGACTCTACAATTATAAGTTTTGACATAACTGAACTGTTGTTTCCTTTCGTTATATTAGTGAAAACCTGCCGCCCGGGGCGGTGGTTATATAATCCTTGATTTCGAGGGAGGTGAGAATCGTGTTGACCTCACCGAGTGAGATTCCCGTGAGCGAGGCGATGTCGGCGGGATATAACGGCTCGCCTTCAAACTGAGCGTAAACCGCTTTCTCCTTATCGTCGAGAACCGCCGCGGATTTTTTGACAAACGCCGGCTTGTCCTCCGCTGCGGGAATCGCCTTTTTCGTTTCGCTCTTTTTGAGCTTTCCGGGGTAGAGAGAGTCGTATTCGCTTATTATATCGTCCGCGCAGGTCACGGCTACCGCTCCGTCGTGAATCAGGCGGTTGGCGCCCGCGTAAGCCGAGGTGACTATGTTGCCGGGCACGGCGAACACATCCCTGCCCTGCGATATCGCCTTGCGCGCCGTTACAATCGAGCCGCTCTTTTCGCCCGCCTCAACCACAAGCACGCCCTTGCTCATTCCCGAAATTATGCGGTTCCTTATCGGGAAGGAGGATCTTGACGCGGGGGCAAACGGGGGATATTCCGAAATGACCGCTCCGTTTTCGCTTATCTGATTTCTCAGCGCCGCGTTCTGCATAAGATATCTTGTGCCGAGTCCGCAGCCGAGCACGGCGACCGTTCTGCCGTGGGCGAGGAGCGCCCCCTCGTGAGCCGCGCTGTCAATTCCGAGCGCGCAGCCGCTTACAATCAGCGCGCCCGCATCGGCGAGCTGTGCGCTTATTGTGCGTGCTATGGTCACGCTGTCGGGAGTGGGCTCCCTTGTGCCGACTATCGCGAAGCACAGCGAGGAATTAATCTCCGAAATGTCGCCCCACACATATAAAACGATGGGCGGGTCGTCAAGCCGTCTTAAATCCTCGGGGTATTCGTCGTCCTCAATCGTCACGCATTTCCACGAATTCTTTTCGCAAATATCGAGTATGTTGAGGGCGTCCTGCGTCTTTGATTTTTCTATTTTCTCAATCTGTTTCGCGGTGAAAGCGCCGCTCATTCTCAGCATTGACAAATCGCTTTCGAATATGTCGCGGGGCGAGTCGAAAGCGCTGAGAATCTCACGGCAGCGTGTGCCGGGCTCGAGCGCGAGAGAGAGCCGGACCGCGTAAACCCTGTTGTCCATAATCAGCCCTTTCCCGATATTTCCCACATCAGAACAGCGGCGGCGGCTGAAGCGTTCAATGATTCCGCCCTGCCTCTCATGGGAATCGTAACCCGTTTTTTGCAGGCGCAGAGAACCTCGTCCGTAAGCCCGCTGCCCTCGTTGCCGACACAGCATATGACTCCGCCGTCATACTCAATGCCGTTTATGTTTTCGGCGTCATCTCTCGGGGTTGAGGCGAGGGTGAGCATTCCCTTCGCGTTGGCTTTTTCAATGAGTTCAACGAGATTGCCCGTTTCGATTATGTTTATGCGCAGGGACGAGCCCATCGCCGCCCTGAGCGCCTTCGGGTTGAATATATCGCAGCCGCCGCTGACTATAACTCCGCTGAGCCCCAGCGCCTCCGCCGTGCGGCAGACAGAGCCGAAATTGGCGGGGTCCTGCACATTTTCGAGGGCGATATATCTGCCTTCCTCTTTCACCTGAGCGTTGAGGCCGGGTTTTCTGCACACGCAGAACACTCCCTGCGAGGAATCCGTGAGCGAAAGTTTCGCCGCAACCTCATCCGAAACGGTGTAGCATTCGCCGCATACCGCGGTGATTTTTTCAATGTATGAGGCGTATTTTTTCTGCGCTTCGGCTGTGAAAAACGCGCGCGTGATTCCGGCGCCGCTCAGTGCCGCGTCGGAGCACAACCTCGCGCCCTCAAGGAAGAACTCCCCGCTCTCTTTACGCAGGGAGGCGCTCTCCGAAAGGCGCGCGGCATATTTGATTTTTTCGTTTGCGCGGCTGTTTATCTCTGCCATATTTTCACCGTAACCGTGGGCGGAAGAACTGAGTTTTCCGCCGAAAAATCAGTATAATAAAAATGCGGAAAGGATGTAACATTAAAGATAATATCTTATGTTACATCCTTATTTACAATATTATTTGAGCGCCGCCTTTGCCTTTTCCGTGAGGGCTGTGAAAGCCGCGGGGTCGGCGATCGCTATCTCGGAGAGCATCTTGCGGTTGAGCGAGATGTCCGCTTTTTTAAGGCCGTTGATGAATGTTGAGTAGTTCATTCCGTTTGCCTTGCAGCCGGCTGAAATTCTGGTTATCCAGAGGCGTCTGAAATCTCTCTTCTTCTGCTTTCTGCCGATGTATGCGTAGTTGCCGCTCTTCATAACCGCCTGCTTCGCGGTCTTGAAAAGGGAGCTCTTTGAGCCGTAGTAACCCTTTGCCAGTTTAAGAACTTTATTTCTTCTCTTTCTTGTTGAGAGAGCACCTTTAATGCGAGCCATAATTATTTACCTCCAAATTGTGAATTGAGTCTGACCTTGCGGATTATTTATAAGGAACAAGGCGTTTGATCTGTCTTTCGTTGGTCTTGTCAGCAACAGACACCTTGCGGAGATTTCTCTTGCGCTTGGTGCTCTTTTTGTTGAGAATGTGTGATTTGTAAGCGTGAGCGCGCATGGGTTTGCCGCCCTTTGAAATTTTGAAGCGCTTCTTCGCGCCGCTGTGAGTCTTGATTTTAGGCATAACATAGTCCTCCTTGAATTTGTTTGTTGATACGGGGCTTACTTCGTGCTTTTGGGTGCGGCGAACATGAGCATCTGCCTGCCCTCGAGTTTCGCGGGCTTTTCGATTACTGCGGCGTCGCCGAGCGCCTCAACCGCCCTTGCCATAACTTCTTTGCCGATTTCGGGGTGGGCCATTTCCCTGCCGCGGAAGCGGATTGAGAACTTGACCTTGTTGCCGTCGGCGAGGAACCTTCTGGCGTGGTTGAGTTTTGTTTCAAAATCATGCGTATCAATGTTGAGGGAAAGACGGATTTCCTTGATTTCGATAACCTTCTGGTTTTTCTTGGCTTCTCTTTCTCTCTTTTCTTTTTCGTAACGGAATTTGCCGTAATCCATAATCTTGCACACGGGCGGTTTTGCCTGGGGCGAGATTTTGACAAGGTCGAGATTCTTCTCATCGGCGATTTTCTGGGCTTCCTCTGCCGACATGATGCCGAGCTGTTCGCCCTCCTCCGAGATAACTCTCAGTTCCTGGTCGCGGATTTCCTCATTGATTTGCATTTCTTTGACTGCGATACTTAAGCACCTCCTGAAAATTAAAAGCGGGAGCAGCCTTGCCCCCGCGTAATAACCTCAGTTGACAGGGCACACACGCGCCCTGAGAAAAAAGATATTGACCGTCGGAAGGCATAGCCCCGTGGTGAGAACGCATTGCGCTCTTCTTTGTTGTGCAAGTCATTATATATCGCGAGCCGCGGTTTGTCAAGAAAAATTTTTGCGGGATTCCGCAGGGCGCGGATTCTTCCGTACCGTCTTTGTTAATGAGCAATGAGAAAGGAGAAATGAGCAATTAAGGGGCTTCGCCGATTATAATCGTAGGGAACGCGGTTCCGCGTTCCGGGCAAAACGGAGTTTTGCGTCGTAGGGGCGGATATCATCCGCCCGCAAC
>JAEERC010000012.1 GCA_016285645.1 Clostridiaceae bacterium
AAAATTCAACCCCGCGGTAACGGCGGTTATTCCCGCTTACAATGAAGAAAAAACCATCACCGCCACGGTTGAATCCGTGCTCGCGGCGGATTACGAAAAGCTCGATGTTATTGTGGTGGACGACGGCTCAAAGGATAAAACCTTCGAAATACTGCAAAAAAATTTCGGCACAGACCCGAGAGTTACAATAATCACAAAAGAAAACGGCGGCAAATCCACCGCCCTCAATACGGGCATCGCGCAGGCAAAGGGCGAGTTTCTGCTTCTGCTGGACGCCGACACAATGATTGCGCCCGACTCGGTGCGCCTGCTTGTTTCGCATTTTGCCGACAATGAAGTCGCGGCGGTTTCGGGCAACACCCGCGTGGGCAATGTTCACAATCTCATAACCCGCTTTCAGCGTGTTGAGTATATACGCGATTTCAACCTAATAAAAAACGGAATGTCCCGCGTGAACGCCATGGCTGTTGTGCCCGGCGCTCTCGGAATGTGGCGCAAAAGCGCTGTGCTGGAGTGCGGCGGCTTTTCCACCGACACCCTCGGCGAGGACCGCGACCTTACAATGGCGCTGCTTAAAAAAGGATACAGGGCGGAATTCGAGGCGGCTGCTTTTTCCTCAACAGAGGCGCCCGACACGCTCCGCGGCTTTATGCGCCAGCGTTTCCGCTGGACTTACGCCACCCTGCAGTGTGTGCGAAAATACATAACCTGCACATTCAACCCCGCGAAAAAGGGGCTCGGTTTACTCCTTATGCCGGATATCCTGGTTTTTCAGGTTGTTCTGCCCCTTGTAACAACCGTGGGTTTTGTTATGAACCTTTTCGATTTCAACACCGATGAAGCAAAACTGCTTGCCGTCAGCTACGCTTTTTCCGTGCTGACGGAGTTCATACTCTTCTTTCTCGCGAAAAGAATCACCCGCGAAAAGGTTTATTTCAGGGATATTCTGGCGGTCATTCCGCAGAGAATTGTTTACGGCCTGTTCTGCACATTTATACTTTTCAAAGCGGTTATTTACGCCTTTATCGGCACAACCGTTTTGTGGAACAAGGTGGAAAGGAAGGGCAACAGCGGCTCTTCAATCAATTAGTGCGAAAATATTTTATATATTTTTAATGGAGGTAATATTATGAAAAAAAGACGACTGGCGGTTTACGCCGCCCTTGTCATCATCTTCGCGGTTGCCTGCGTCATTCAGCTTGCGCCCTCGATGATTGCAAGGGCTGTTGACGTGGCACCCGCCGCAATCGGCACGGCGTCTCTCAGCGATGCGGGCGACACCGTTTTTATCCGCGAAGCGATTTTCACGGTCGGCGATAAGACAATCCGGGCAAGCGGTTTCACGGTTGCGAACGCAGCAGCGGGCGAAAACCCCGCCGAGGGCGTGAACCTTGACACACTCACACCCATAACTGTTTCAAAGCCGCTCACGGGCACGCTGGATAAAAACATCTATGTCTGCAACAGTGACAAAGGGGATATTTATCTCGGCGATCTTAAACTTGCTCAGGGGCGCAAGATTTACACCGACGGCTCTTCGCTCAACTTCCTCGGCGGTAGCGTTGAGGCGGATTCAATTGAGACTACGGGCTATATTGCCGTCGGCAGTGCCGATGTGACCGTCAATTCGGATCTCACGGGCTTCAACTATATCACTCTGTTTGTCAGTCGCAGCACTGATGAAAAAATAGCCGGTTTTTATACACCTTCAACCATGACTGTCAACGGCAATGTTTCAAACTCGGGTAATATGTATAACGCGGCAATAAGTGCTGTGGACGGAAGCAAAGTGAAGGTTACGGGCAGCATAAACACCGAGCACGCCCTTGTTTTCTGCGGTTCTTCGCTTGAAGTCGGCGGCGATGTTACAATAGTGCAGAACCACGGCGGCATGTGCCTTAACTTAAACTGCGGTTCCACCGCGGTTATAGGCGGCAAAATCAAAACAAACGACTGGGTTCATGTCTTTGACGGCAGCAGTCTTAAGGCGGGCAGTGTTGAGAGCACCCTGCTTGCCGCAACAAAAAACAGTTATTTTGAAATTGAAAATGATGTTACGGTTTCACAGTATCTTGATATTAACAGTTGCGGTGCATCAAAGCCCTTCAAAATCGGCGGCAACCTGAAATGCACGGGAACTTATATCAACATTGTCGGCCTCGACAATGGTAACCGCGTGAATCTTTGGGTCGGCGGTGATATTGTTGCAGAGACGGAGTTGTTTATAGAAAAATGCAATCTTGATGTTGACGGCGGTATCAGGCATACCCGGGGCTATTTCAATTTCCGATACAGCACGGTGGATGTCGCGAAGGACATTGACTCGGACGGAAATTTTGAACTGGACAATTCAACAATGAATGTTCACGGCAATGTGAAAGACAGAGGAAAAAGCCCGATAAGATGGTCCACGCTTGTTGTTGACGGCGACCTTGAAGGCAACCAGTTCAATCCGTTGTATGGCAGCAATGTAACCGTCAAAGGCAATCTGAAAAACACGGGCTACCTTTTCAATATAAATACAGGCGCAGTCGTCAAGGTGCTTAAAGATGTAAACTGTGATGTTTTCGGCATAGATAACAACTCGACTCTTGAGGTCGGAGGGAACTATTCATCCTCCAATTACACTGCCGTGCACACTTCAACATTTAAAGTTAACGGTGATGTCAGCTGTAACGGTAATAGTTTCGATATTACAGGCAATCAAAAGAATTCAACCGTAGAAATCGGCGGCAATGTCGAGAATGTGTCAGATTTCTCAGTTCATACAACCAACACGACAGAGATAACTAATGTTACCGTTAACGGAAACGTCACAACATCCGAATGGTTATGCAGCAGCCAGAATACAAATCTCACCGTCGGCGGAGATTATGTTTATAATTATAATCAAGGAAAGATTGCAGGCGAATTCAGTGTCGGCGGCAATCTTGTCAACAATGCCGTGGGTGACAAGCTTTATCACGGCCTCTATGTTACCGGAAAGCTGAATGTCGGCGGCAATCTCATTATGAAAAACCTTCAGCTCAATTACGATAATTTCAGCGAGGATACAGACCTTGAAAACAGGATTCTGACCTACAGAAAAGCGGATATCGTTGTGGTGGCCGAAGGCAGTTATTTAATTGAAGGCGTGGACTACGGCAAACGTACGGCTCTGGGCACCGCAATAGAGTATGTTGTTCCCTTCAACGCGCAGACGGTTTACCTCACCATTGACGGCGAAAAATATGCCGCCGATGTAAGGGACCGCAGCGTTAAAGTTTACACTCCGGTTAAAATTGAATCAAAGTATGATGTTACCTACGAGCTCGGCGGCGGCGCGTTTGATGAGGACGCCGTTGTTGAATACAGATATTTTTCCGAATTCGGTCTGACCCTGCCCGCCGCCGATGAGGTTTTGCGCACGGGCTACCTGTTCGACGGCTGGTATGACAACGAGGCGTGCGAGGGCGACCCGGTTACGGAAATTCCCGCGGGAACAACCGGCGATAAAACCATTTACGCAAAATGGAACAAATGCGACCACAACGGCTCGGATGAACAGCCCGACTGCGAAAACTCCGCGGTTTGCACTATCTGCGGTGAGGAGATTCCCGCGCTCGGTCACACCTGGAACGAACCCGGTTGGAACTGGGACGATGTTGAGCATCCGACATACAGCACATCATGCGCTGTATGCGGCGACGAAAAAACAGGTGAAGCGGATTCCGTTGGTGCCGTTGATACAGCCGCCACCGTTGACGCGGACGGCTACACAACATACACAGCGACCGTAACGCTCGGCACTCAGGTGTTCACGGACGATTTTGTCGTAACTGACGAGGGCTCAATGCTCGAGGCGCGCAAGGCGGCGTTCGATGAATACAAGGACGATGTAACAGCCGACATAGACGCTCTCGCGGAAGACGGCGACAGCGAACAGTGCAAGGCGCTTATTGACAGCGCGAAAGCCGCCGTTGACGGTGTTGAATATGACGAGAGCAAGTCATTTGACGAAAGCAAAGCGGCTGTTGACGCCGCGGCTGACCTCGACGCGCTCGAGGCCGCGCTTGAAGAGCACCGCAAAGAATACACTGCGACCTTCACCGCGGACGGCAAAACCGTAAAAGAGGTTAAATTCACAATCGACACCGAAAGCATAGAGAGCGAGGAGCCCGCCGTTCCCGAAAAAGAAGGATATACGGGTAAGTGGAGCGAATACGCCCTCAAAGCGGACGATATTGAAGTAACGGCTCAGTACACGGCCATTGAATACACAGCGAAGTTCGTAAACGAAAACGGCGAAACGGTTGAGGAAGTTCCCTACACCGTTGAAACGCAGAGCATAACCGAGCCCGCCGTTCCCGCGAAGCAGGGCTACAAGGGCGAGTGGGAGGATTACACTCTCGCAATCGACGGCGTAACCGTAAGACCCGTTTATGAAAACATCACAACCATAGTAATCGACGATTACGAGGAGCAGACGAAAATCGGCTACAAAGAAAATATGATTTTCAGAGCCACAGCCGAAGATATGCCCGAAGGCGCCGAAATTCACTGGTTCGTAAACGGCGAAGATGTCGGCACCGGCGAAGGCGTAGGAGTAGAGGAACCCACCGATGACTACACCGTTCAGGCGAAGGTTCTTGACAAGGACGGCAATGTTGTTAAGGAAAGCGCTGTTCAGAAGGTTAAGGTTAAGAACAGCTTCTTTGACAAACTCAGATGGTTCTTCGAAAGCATCCTTACAGCGATTCTCGAAAAGATAATCGAAGCGTTTACAAAGATTTGCTGAACTGAATAATTGACTTACCCGCCGCCCGGGAAACCGGGCGGCTTTTGTTTTTTAAGCGTATTACGGTTCGGATTCAAAGCGTATATACGGGATTTACGGGAGGTATTGCTCCCACTTCCCGATGGGAAGCGGGAGCGAAGGGGCGAGCCCCTTTCGAATCCCTCACTCTCTGTATGCAATTGCAGGCGGGCAGAAATATACAGCAAGCTTTACTGGATTAATAATTGAAAAAACCGACCTTTTTCTCCGGCAGAAGCGCACGCTGGATTTGTTCCTTGAGCGCGGGACGATAACCAAAGCGCAATATGACAAATCCCTCGGCGACCTGATTGAGAAAATGGGTATGCGGGATTATGTAAACACAGAACCGTTTTAACCGATTCCGAGTCCTCGCGGACGGTCGTGCGGCGGCGTTAGGGAACACCGTCCTACACAGACACAACTGATTAAAATCTAAAACGCACCCCTCTCGGGGTGCGTTTCGTTTTGTTTTTCGGTTAATCAATCAAAGGTTTGCGCGGACAATGTCCGCAAGGGGCTCCGATTAATTGTCGGGTTTAATGACTATGGGCTTGAGAAGGGCGAAAAGTCTCTTGAAGAACGAAATCAGCTTATCGAAGAATGAGGTTTTTACTGAAACCGTAAAATCTTTTTTCAGCAAACCGTTGCTGTTGCTCTGAACATATCCGTTCTTCTCCGCAACGACGGAAATTTCCGTGTTTTTCTGCACCTTGCCGAGATCCTGCTCGATTGTGACATCGCCGTTTGCGTCGGGCTTTTTCGCTATTCTTGTGTCACCATAGTAAATAACAAGCTCACAATCGGCGGGAACCGCGCTCGCGGTTACAACAACTGTTGTGCTCTGTTTCCATTCAACCTTTGTATTCTTCGGAACATTGATTACCATAGCTTCAAGAGCGACTATGCTTTCGTTCATTACGAAGCCGCATCTGTCACACTTGCCGTCATTATTATCATCAATATGGCCGAGCGCATATTGCGAAACGGTGTAATTTTCGCCGCAGGAACAGGTGAAGGTGATTACGCCGTCATCAACGCAGGTAGCGGGCGTGGTGATTTTATAAGTGAAAACATGAGAATGAACAACCGTTTCTCTGGAGTCAACAACCTTGCCGCATTCCGCGCACTTTCTGACTTCCGTTCCGTTCCTGTCCTGGGTCGCGGGAGTTTCAACCTCCCACTCGCCGGGCGTATGTCCTTTTGCCGGAATAACTTCGTTATACTGCGTGGCGTCGCACTTTGTGCAGTGAATGCTCTTTGAGCCGTCCTCGGTGCAGGTCGCTTCCTTATCTACGGTGTATTCCGTATCCCAGGCGTGGCTTTCGGGGTGAATGTTTATGGTTTCCTCAAATCCGCACGCGGAACAGGATCTTGTTGAGTATGAGTCGCCGCCGCAGGTGTCCGCAACCACGTTTGTCCACTCGCCGAACGAGTGACCGAGCGCGGGAATGGCGGTGCTGTACTGTGTGGCGTCGCACTTTGTGCAGTGGATGCTCTTTGAGCCTGCCTCGGTGCAGCTCGGTTCCTTGTCCACGGTGTATTCCGTAGCCCACGCGTGGCCTTCGGGATGAATGTTTGTGCTCTCCTCTGCCTGACATACGGAGCAGATTCTTACCGAGTAAGAATTGCCGCCGCAGACATCCGAAACAACATCCGTCCACTCGCCGTATGAGTGACCGAGCGCGGGGATGGTGGTGCTGTACTGTGTGGCGTCACACTTGGTGCAGTGAATGCTCTTTGAACCGTTCTCGGTGCAGGTCGGTTCCTTATCTACCGTGTACTCGGTAGCCCAGGCGTGGCTTTCGGCGTGAAGATTCACGGTTTCCTCTGCCTGGCATACGGAACAGGTTCTTACCGAATATGAGTCGCCGCCGCAGGTGTCCGAAACAACATCAGTCCACTCGCCGTATGTGTGGCCGAGCGCGGGAATAACGGTGTTGAACTGTGTTGCGTCACACTTGGTGCAGTGGATGCTCTTTGAGCCGTCCTCTGTGCAGGTCGCTTCCTTGTCCACGGTGTATTTTGTATCCCACGCGTGGCTTTCGGGGTGAATATTTATTGTCTCCTCTGCCTGACATACGGAGCAGGTTCTTACCGAGTATGAGTCGCCGCCGCAGGTGTCCGAAATAACATCCGTCCACTCGCCGTATGTGTGACCGAGCGCGGGTACGTCTTCCGTGTAGCTTTCGCCGCATTCGCAGGTAAAGGTCTTGACGCCGGTCTTGGTGCAGGTCGGCTCCGTGGTAACTCTTGCCGTATAGCTGTGAACATGAGCGCCTGAGGAATCCACAATGGTAAGAATATTCGCGCACTTGTATGTCGCGATGAATTCATCGGCGTTCTCGCCGGAAATCGTTTCGGGCACGCCGCCCTCAAATCCGTACGCGGAGGAAATCTCGCTGCCGACAGCTGACATTACGAACAGGTAACTGCCTATATTTACGGGAGTGTCGCAGCGCTGTGCAATAACGCCGTTTTCATCAATTGCGTAGTAGGTGATTACATAATCCGAATCCTTTACAAGGACCTTGTCGCCCGTAACGGTGGGATTCGCGTGTATCTCGTTGCTTGTGTAGCCGACAATGAGAGTGCCGTAATCCACGGTGTAATACTTGCTGTGCTCTACGGGCTCGAATACCGCCTTGAGATTGGCGTCCTCGGAAATCGAGTGGATTTCATAAACGGCGTTTACGCTTATGTTTTCACCGTTCTTCATCCAGCCCTTGAACACATAGCCGTTGTAGGGAAGGGCGGTAACGGTTACATCGGCACCGCTTGCGATATAGTCGCCGCTTGAGGCGAAGGAGGGCTCGCCGGCGCCTTCAACAATGTATGAAATGTCGCTTGTGCCCTTGTTTTCGGTTTCAACGGTTACTTTAAACGCGGAAGCAGTAAGGGTATATGTTGCGCCGTTTAATCTGATATTGTATTTGCTGTCAAGTTCCTCATAAACGGAGGAATCCGTATTGACGGTGAGGTTAATCTGATATCTTTCCGCGGTTGTGGCTGTGAACGCGTCACTTGTTGCGATTACCGCTTCGTCATTCCAGATGCCGTCAATATCGCCTTCAACATCATATGAGATAAGGCTGATTTTATCGGGCTCGCTCGCGTTGCAGGGGGCTTCGCAGTTGAGAACCGACACTTTGAGGTCGCGCTTGTCAACATTGACCGATGCGGCGGTGGTGAGATCGCCGCATTCGGCGGTGATAATATAGTTACCCGCCTTGTCGGGAGTAAATGTGTCGTTATCAATCAGTCCGGTTACCGCGTTTTCACCGCACACTACCGTATACTCTACATTTCTTGCGGAGGAGCCCGAATTGCCTGTGATAATTACGGGATTAAGGTCCAGACTCTCGCCGTATTTGATAGTGCTTCCCGAAATGACAAGCATATCATCGCTGCCGATATCCGGGTTGTTGACAACATAAATAATTGTTTTTTCGGATGTGCTTGCCTTGTAGTTGTCGTCGCCGGAAGCGGTAACTGTAATCTCATAGACGCCCGGCTCCGTGAATGTGTACTGAGTATTGTTTACCGGTACGGTGTTGCTGAACACTACATTGCCTGTTGCCGCGTCTCTGATTACAAAGGAATAACTGTCGAAAGTGAGTTCATCATTCGTTGTTGCGGATCTGGATGACGCTGTAAGGTATAATGTGTCGCCTTCAACAGGAGTTTCACGAATAACTGTGTTTGTGCCGACTTGTTTATAAACCTGAACCGTCTTGTAGTCTTCGGTCGCTCTGTCGGCTCCGTCCTGATTGATTATTACGGTGTCGTATGAATTTGTTTCATCGAGATCAAGTTCTTTCCAGACGGGTTCGCCTTCGCATTCAAACTTGTAGAAGACTCGTCTTTCGGTTGCTTCCTCGTCGGTTGTATCGTCAAAACTGTAAACCGTGTAGGAAGCGTTGTCGTCGGTGTCTTCGTAAGTCACCTCGGCAATCTCAGTGGTGAATGTGTAGGTTTTATCGCCGATTGTAACCTCTTCGCTGACCTCCGAGTTTTCAACATTCTGTTCGTAATAACCGGTATGTGTAACGGCTGAGCCGTCTTTGTTCAGAAGGAAGTTTTCGGCGCCGTTGTAGAAGCCCGCCTGCTGCGCGATTTCCTCGCCTGTTTCGTCTTCATCGGTTACGGAATAATATTTACCTTCATCGGAGACGAAAACGAAGGGGCCTTCATATACGGGATTGCCGTCTGCATCTTCCGTTTCAACATATGCGAGTTTCGTATAATTCTTAGTTCCAACGGTTCTGATATCCGCCACCCATTCATTTACGGGAGTTATTTCCGCTTGCTGAATTTCGCCGGAACAATAGACGGTGCTGCCGTCGGGAATTGTGTTGTCCGCCGAATTATTGGCAACAGTCAGTTTTGTATTGGAACCGGTTTTGCCGATGATAAGCTCGACGGCGCTTGAATATACTATGCAGCCCGCGCCCTGGTAAACAACACATCTGTACCGTGAGCCGTCTTTTTCGGGGGTTGCGGCAACCTTAAGTGTGGCGGAACGCTTTCCGTCCATATCAGCCCAGGTTCTTGAGTCCTCATCATAGGTCTGCCATTGATACTGAATCGGTTTGTTGTTTGTGGTGTATGCGACAACGGTAAAGATTGCCACATCGCCCGCGAATGTCTCAAAATCCTCCGGCTGCTGGCTTATGCCGAAACTGCCGCCGTTGTCGGGAAGCGTTGTTGCCGAAACAACGGAGGAGAATCTGCTCTTGAGGCCGGAATTATTCACCGCTCTGATTTTATAGGAATAGTCCGTTCCGGAACTGAGTCCCTCGGATTCGTATGTAAGGGAATCGGAGGAAATTCCCGCCGTGACGGTGTCAAGGAAAAGACTCTGACCGTTGTTGTTTACGGCGTAAACTTCAAAGCGTGAAGCGGAACTGTTGTTATCCCATGTGAGGGTGACGGAATCGGCGGAAACATCACTTACAGTCAGATTCTGAGGTGTCTTGGGAAGGCTTCTTACATTCGTGACATCATAGTAAACGATATCCACTTCTTTGCCGTTTATTCTTGCCGTGGCTTTGCAGAGTTGCCAGTAGAAGTCATAATCCGTGGCATCCTTGGGAAGCGAATCCACAGTGCCCGAATAAGTGTTGCCCACCGAGTCGCTGTAGGCATATCCGCCGCCGCCGGAAAGCGAACCGGTAAGGCCGGCTACAACTTTACATCCCAGAAGGCCTCCTCCGACCGTACAGCTTGATTGGAATTCAAGCCCGAACTCAAAACTGTGGCTTTCTTCGGTTCCGACGGAATATTCAACTGAAATATATCCGCCTTCCGCGTTGCCGACCTGTCTGACTTCATCAACGCGTTTAATACCGTAGTATGAGGTTGGAATGTTGGAGTATGATGAAGGGTCACCGGGAGTGCTGTTGAGGTATGTGCCGCGGATTGTTTCAAGCCCGTCTGTGCGGCTCGCTATTTCATCATACTGGTCAACCGTAAGAATGGTTGTTACGGGGTTGCAGGGTTCCTCTATTTCAACATAAAAATAGGATTTGGGAGCGGCTGAACCGGGTTTGTATCTTTCCCATATCTGCTGGGGAGTCATATTGAGATAATCCGTATTGAGTTCGACCCACGCAGCATAAGAAATAAATTCTTCATCTTCGTAAAGGTCCATTTCCGATTTGGCTTTTACCAGCGCGTCCGAATAATTCGGTGTTCTGTTATATCTTGTTGTTCCGGGAACTACGGCCTTCTTTGATGGGCTTACGAGCATTCTGTAGGTATAAACCGAATAGGGAACGGTGTACATAATCACATAGTCATCTGTTCCGCCGCCGAAGGTTACCGAAGTTTCATTTTCCCAGGTATGTTCGAAGTTATAGTCAAACGCAAACGAGGCCTCAAGTTCAACATCAACCGCAATTCCGGCTTCGGCCTCCACTTCGCCTTTAATACCGGCAGCTATACCGCAGTTTGCAAGTCCGCTTTGGGTGGAACCGGTGGATGAGCCGAATTCCGTGCCGCCGTTATTCGGATAACTGTCACTGCTCAAATCCTCAAAATAAGGAGCCGCCTGAATAATGGAGTTGATGCTCGGTTTGGTATAATAGCGCTGAACATCACCGATTCTTTCAAGTATGAGTGTGTCGTCATCGTTTACATCCGGAGCGGCAATCGCAACGAAACAGGAGTTGTTGCGCTTGTCTGATGAGATGTTATAGGAAAGAGAACTCGCCATAATCATTTCGTGACCTCTGGTGAGAGTTCCGTTGTCCAAGGAATACCATGAAAGCTGATACCAGTATTTCTGCTGATTACCCTTGGCTCTCAGACCTGTCACCACGAGAATCTGCTGTCTGCCGTTTTCGTTGCCGCTGAAGTTGCCTACTGTTACGGAAGAAACCCAGCGGTCTCGTTTATCTGTATCGCCGTTGCTCCTTGTGTAGGGGTCATCGGTATATGTAAGAGCCGAATCATTAATAAGAGTGTAGGACAAACCGGTAGGACTGATCTGGTAAAGCTGTTCGTCAATAAACGCGTACATCTTGTCTTTGCTGCCCTGTTTATCGAAATTCGCAACACCGAGACCGATGGGGGCGCCGTATCTGCCGTATCCGTTCTGTTCTTTGGAGAGATTGGTCCCGTTTTCTCCTCCGAAGGAAGAAAAGACCTGGAAGGCATTTTCCGTGTAGCTTCCGTTTAAACAGGAAACGCTGAAGACGGCAAACTGCTTATAAGGTTTTGTCGGGTTATAATCAAAAGTCGTGGTTCCGTTACTGTTCATTTTCGGGGCAAGAAGATGACCCGCGACAAACAGTTCGGCTTTGCCGTCACCGGTAGCATCAGCCATATAAACATTGGCGTCTCTGACTATACCTGCCGAGTCTTTGTTAAGAGTGCTGTTAAACACCTCGCTGAATCGGCTGCCCGAACACGAGAAAATATAGACATAACTGTTGCCTAAAATATCTGTTCCGTCAGCGTTTTTATGGTGGGAAAGAGCCACGGCAAGTTCTTCTTTGCCGTCACCGTCCATATCACCGCTTGACATCGTGATACCGGGCGCGTCGAATGAGTATGATCCGAGGAGAGTCTGGTCGATGGTTGACATCGGTGTGACGCTGTTGTCGGAGTTTATTTTATAAACCTTAATAACACCATCTCCGTAGTAAACGGCGATTTCATCCTTACCGTCGCCGTTATAGTCGCCCGCCGTTATTTCAATCAGCGCGTCATACTCAAGATTCTGGAAATCGAGAGTGGTGTTGACATTCGTCATGGAGGATGGAGATATGCGGCTTGCTACGGTTGTGCTTCTGCTTCTTACGCGGGTTTTGCCCTTGAAGGTTTCAAGGGTAAGAGATATGCTGAAACTCGGTCTGTTGCCGCTTGATGTATTTGTCAGAACCTCAAGTGTGGCAACCATATCGTCGGTGCCGACGCCGGAAAGACTCCTCAACGCGGTGGAGGTTGCGTACGCCTTGCTTTCCATTTTATCAGAACCCTGAACAAACGAAGAATAAAGAGTGTGCTCAACCTCAGTTCTGCCGGCGTCGAGGAAACTGTAGGAATTACCTCTGCCATACGAAAGAGAGGCGGTCAGATCGCCGTAAGTCTTGATGGCGCCGTTGCTGTCATGTTCATACTCACCGGCATTAAAAAAAGTTAAATTGTCTCTTAAAATCGTTCCGTAATGCTCATCGGCATTGACATGAACATAAAGCTCGTTCTGAATACTGGATACAGAATACTTCCTGTTCAAAGTATCATTTGTGGGATATTCATTCTCACTCATGGTGTTGAAGCCGAGTTCCGAATAGGTTTCGGCGGAAACCGGAGATGAAGAGTTCCCTGTATCTGCCGCCGCGACTGTCTGGAAAGGCAGAAGCGAGACAACGGGTATCATCATACACAGTGTCAGGATAACAGCAAGTATCCTTTTTGATGTTTTCATAAAATATCCTCCCAATATATTTATAACAGCATTTTACAGATAACGGGCGTACAAGTCAACTGAAAGGGAATAAATGTCAAAAAAACCGCCCGAATGCATTTTTATACAGACAATTGAACATAAAAAAAGCACCTCAAGGGTGCTTTAATTATATTATATACTTTCCAGCATGGCGGAGCATTTGAATATTTTGTTGTCGGTGGTAATAACCAGTTCTCCGTTGTATTTTTTTACAATCTCATGAACCGATTGCAATCCGATACCCGCTGCCCGGTTATCACGCTTATGAGAGAGGTACTGACCGTTTATTGTGTTTATCACGCCGTCAAAAGCGTTTTCAACAACAAAGTATATTTTATCTTCAAATGTCTTGATTTTCAGATTGATGAATTTTTCCTCACCGGCAAGATTTTCCTGCGCTTCCACAGCGTTCTCAATCAGGTTGCCCACAAGCACGGAAAGGTCGGCGCTGTCGAATAATTTTTCCGGCACATCCGCCTTTATTTCCATGGGAATGCTTTTTGATTTGGCATAACTGAAATAATATTCAAGAATCGCGTTCAGCATAAGGTCGTTACAGAAAAACAGACCTTTACCGGACGGTATATTCTCAATAAACCCGGTGAGATATGTTTTTATCTCTTCAAGATTGCCTTCATTGGCAAGTGACATCAGCGTTCTGATATGATGCCTTGCGTCATGGTTGTTTTTGCGCAGCTGACTTATATGATTGCTTATTTTTTCATATTGTTTTTCCTGAAGCTGCATAAGCTGCTTCATATTTTCCGCCTGAGCTTTCTGAAAAGTGTTTTCCTCAACAATTTTAGCGGTTTCGGAAAGTGAAATGCAGCACACAAAACAGCCGATAAGTACAGAAAGCCTTACAATTGCTATAAATACTATTTTTTCGGGAGGCAGAAATGAACGGGAAACAAAAAGAGTGATTATCGAAAACACACCCGGAACAAGCCAGATAAGCCGCCAGCATTTTTTTGCGTCAATATCCATAATCGGCCTTAAAAGCTTATCAAACAGCTGATAAAGAGGGTAATACATAATCAGCGCGAAGATCACTTTGACTATTGTCTCCCACATTATGGGATTTGTTGCGAACAACTCGGGTATAACCTTTATTTCAAATAATCCCGAAATCGTTACTCCGCTGAACCCCACGGGAACAAAAAGAAGCGCGAGGAACAGTACCTTCTGCCAGCTGTCATTTATGAAATAAAACGACAGGCAGATATAGATGACCATAAAAATAAGGCGGAAAATATAATTTGTGACACCGGAGGTTACCATGTTCTGAAGAAAATAATACAGCACACCCTCTATGAGCGCGATAGCGAAAAGAAAAGACATGGTCTTCATAAAAGAGTATCTGAGTTTATCTTTGAACATAATATATCGCACAGGCATATATACAAACGCGTCCGCCATAATATAAAAAACAGACAATAGTAACTGCATTACTGTTCCTCCATCTGCCGCCAGCGCCAGTTTGTAATATCGCTTTTTACCGCCTGCCTTGTGCGCACGGGCATCGGCAGAACATAGCCGCAGTTCATATAGATATTGTCGTCGTCATAGTTTTTCAGGTGCCTGAAATTAATGATAAAACTGCGTGAAAGCTTGTAAAAGTTTTCTTCGCCGCTCAGTTCCTGAGAAAACTCGCCGATGGTTTTTGTTGTTTCCGCATTTTTGAATCTTGTGCAAACCGTACATCCTTTTTTATGTGTTTCAATGTATAAAATGTCATCGAGGCGCACCTCAATATTCAATCTGTCAGACAAAAAAGAAATGGTTTTTATATCTCTTTCCCATCTGTGTTTTATGCGCTGCATAACATGGTCGAACGCGTTGATATCATACGGCTTTACAAGATAACCGTCCGCGTCAACCGAATAGCTTTCCACGGCAAAATCGGCGGAGGTTGTGCAGAACACAATACTGCCCTCATATCCTTTGGCATAAATCTGCTTCGCGGCTGTCATGCCGTTCATCTCCGCCATATATATATCCATAAAAATAATATCCGCGTTTTTAACATTTTCGTATGCTTCAAGAAGCGCCTCGGCACAGTCAAACTGAACCGTCTGCACTTTAACGCAGTGGTTTTCACCGAATCTGTTGAGAAGGTTTATCAATCCGGCTCTCTCCTGAGCAAGATCATCGCAAATAACACACAACATATTATCACCTGCCTGTGTAAGAATCGCAGTATTCCCGAAAGATATTGAAACAATTATAACATGTAATAATAAATATTGAAATATCTTTTTAACGATTATTAAATCAACAACTACAGGGCGGCTTTCCCCAAATCCGCCGCATAAACATTGCCGAATATCAAAAATCGTACATTATCTGAAATTATATTTCTTTTTTGAAAACCCCTTGTAATTTATCATAGTAATATGTTACTATTAATATGTATTTGTAAATTCCTACTGATTTCTCACAAGGAGGATGTTTTATGAAAACAGGAAAACGCATTTTATCGCTTTTACTCTCGCTCATGCTCGTGCTCGGCGCGGTGAGTGTCGGGGGAATCAGCGTGTCGGCGGATGGTTATGTCTATGAAATTTCAACTTACAGCGACCTCAGGGTTTTCGCCGACCGCGTCAACAGCGGTGAAACATCCGCCTGCGCAAAACTGATGAATGATATTGTCGCGACATGTTATAATGTCTGGACTCCCATCGGTAAGGACTTAGACCATAAATATATCGGCACATTTGACGGCGACTGCCATGTCATTACCGGGCTGTCCAATGCAGATGTTACCGATGTGCCGAATTATGTCGGCCTTTTCGGTTATGTCGGGAGCAAAACAGAAGGTGGTGTAACTACCAAAGGCACTGTAAAAAATGTCGGCCTTGTAGGCGGAGCGATAACGGGCAATAGATATGTCGGCGGCGTGGTCGGATATAATAATGGAGGTTCCATAACAAATTGTTACAACACGGGCGATGTTACGGCAACAGGAATGTACACTTATGTCGGCGGCGTGGTCGGATATAACGAACAAGGAACGGTGAAGAATTGTTACAACACCGGAAGTGTGTCAGACAGCGGCAATTCTGATGTCGGCGGCGTGGTTGGACGCAATACCGGCGGCTCAGTCACAAATTGCTATAACACGGGCAGTGTTTCCGGCAATTCTGGTGTCGGTGGCGTGGTCGGATATAGTGATGGAGGTTCTGTCACTAACTGCTATAACACGGGCGTTGTTTCCGGCATCAATAAGGTCGGCGGCGTGGTCGGAGAAATCAGAGGAACAGTCGAAAACTGTTATAATACCGGTGCTGTTTCAGGCAATTCTTGTGTCGGAGGTGTGGCAGGTTATAATATAAATTCCGGCTCTGTCACAAACTGCTATAACGCGGGCGATGTTTCCGGCACCGATACTGTCGGCGGCGTGGCCGGATTTACTGACTCCGACTATAAGGTCACAAACTGCTATTATGACAAATCTGTATGCGGAGAAATCGGCGCGGTCAGGGGCAGGGACAGTGAAACCGCCAAAGGCCTCACAACCGCTCAGATGACGGGCGATAGCGCACTTGACAATATGACTTTTGCCTATGAAGCGGGCGTAGAAAATCCCTGGCTCGCAAAGGAAAACGGACAGGCCGATGGCAGAAATATATTTTATTTTTATTATCCGCATCTCAGTGGTATCAATCCTGATTCCGATCGGCCCGCGCGCCTTGAGATAACCGTAAACACAACTGAATTCACATATACCGGAACACCTGAGCATCCGTTAAAGAAAGATATAATCATTGTTTCCGGCAGTATGGAAGTCCCCGATGAATTTAAGGATAAAACCGTAACATACAGCAGATGGAATGAAGAGCTCTCGGAATGGAAGGAAATACTCGACTCATCTGTTGAGAACCCGGGCAGATACAGAGTGACTGTCACCTGGCCCGGTGAAACGGAAGTTTTGTTTGAGAGATGCTTCACCGTGCTTGAAACGGGAGATATCAGCGTAACCATATCTGCCGTGAACGGCAATACATCCGTCACCGGAGCAGACGCGGGTGATTACGAAGCGAAGATACAGTTTGCAAAATACGGCAACATTGAAATTACGGTGCCGTATAAGATTAACCCCGCGGATGCCGAAATCAGCGTGACCGCAGAGGATGCAAATTGCGGCGAAACGGTAAAAGCGACGGTCACCGCGAGTACCGGAATAGGCAACAACTTCACCGTAACACTTGAAAAACAGAAAAACGCCGATGAATGGGAAGAGGTCGATGCCCTTCCCTCCGGCATAACAAACGGCACTCAGTTTGAAATCAGCGGTCTTTCCGCCGGAGATTACAGGCTGACCGCTTCTTACGATGGCGGCGGCAATTATAAGGCCGGCTCCGCTTCTGATGAATTTTCCGTAAATATAATTGACCCCGGAATGGAACTGACAATCAGCCCCGAACAACCGGTATGGGGCGATGATATCACAATCACGGCAACCCTGCCCGAAAACGCGACGGGAACAGTGACATTCCGCTTTGATGAAGCGGACACGGGCGAGACAGTAACGGTTGAAAACGGCAAGGCGGTTTATGCAATAGAGGGCAAAAGCATAGAAGTAGGCGACCA
>JAEERC010000002.1 GCA_016285645.1 Clostridiaceae bacterium
CACCTCAAAGAGATGAAATTTGTGCATATTTGCAGGTTATGACGACGAGTAATACTTGCCGTATTCCGAGGAGGAATACCTGCATAAGATGTGCGAAGGTCGCTCTTTGAGGCATTACTGGCTTATGAAGGACCGCCCTTTACCCGACCTGCATTTTTTATGGTTTATTTTTTTCTGAACTCAATCCCGATTTCACTTAACTTGTCGTAGTACTGCGGCACAAAGCCGTCAATCACTTCCGCCCCTTCGAGCGCTCCGCCCACATTTGAAAGCAGCACCGCAAGCGCCATAACCGCCCTGTGGTCGCCGTTTGCCGACACGGGAGTTGACGAGGGCTTTACAAGCGATTTGTTTATAATCGCCGTCTCATCGCCGAGGGCGAGGAACACATTGAGTTTGGACAGCTCCTTCGCGAGTTTTTCAATACAGAGTTTTTCCTTCGGCTTGAATCTGTTGAGTCCTCTGAAGGTGGCGCCTCTGTTGAGCGCCGCGTAAACAAAGAGTATCGGCGCTAAATCGGGGTTGTCGGCAATGTTGATTTCGGGACTTTCATCCTCGCGAAGCTGTCTGAACAGTTCGGGGTAAATCACATCGTTCTGCACGCTGCCGTCGGAGAGCCCTTCAAGTTCCACCTCGCCGCCTATTGCGTTGAACGCCTCAAAATACGCCGCCGAGGACCAGTCGCCCTCAATGTCAAGGTCAAGGGGCGTAAATTTCTTTCCGCCGTTTACAACCACCATGGACTGACCGCTCCAGGAAACATCAACGCCCTGACCCGCAAGCACTTTCACGGTTAAATCAATGTAGTTTCTGCCGTCAATCGGGGGAGTGATGAATATTCTGCTTTTGCCGTCAATCAGCGCGAGCGCGTAAATCAGACCGCTTATGAAATGGCTGCTCTCGGAGCCGAGAACATTGTAATCTCCTTTTTTGAGAGAGCCGTGAACTGCGATTTTGGAAGAGGATTTTTTGAACTTGATTTTGTGCGCTTCGCACACCTTTCTGCACACATCGTATGAGCGCTCAAAAAGTGAACTTTCGCCCTCAAACACCGCTTTTTTGCCGGATGCCATAGCAATCGGCAGCATAAAGCCGAGGGTGCTGTTGAAGGACGCGCAGTCAAAGGCGACCGCTTTTTTGCGAAGCAGAGGGTTTATGCCTTTTATACGCAGGGTTGAGCCGTCCCTGCTGCATTGCGCCCCCATTTCCTGCAAACACGAAACCGTTGTGAGGATATCGGGAGAAAAGGCGACATTGCGTATGACGCTTTCTTCTTCACAAAGGCCCGCGTACAGAATGAGGCGGTGCGCAATGCTTCTTGACGAGGGTGCCTGAAGTTTTCCCTTTGCCTGTGAAGGTTTAAATACAGCCGTCATTTTTCTTCCTCCTTTTCAACGGTTTATGTCTGTATCGTATTCGTTACAAGTCAATATTACAGTCAATTCCATCAATTTGATTAGTAAAGATTTGTTCATCTTCGGCAAGCTGCTTTTTCAACTTAAATATTTGAACTTTTGTTAAAGGAACATTAAACGCTACTTTGCCAATCTTAAATGTGTTGCCTTTAATTCTCATATATAAATCGGTTATAAACTTAAACCATTCTTTTGACTCTGATTCTTCCGGTTTCTCAAGAAGATAACTGTAACCATCGCCTGCATAAAAAATCATTAAAGCAAGGTTTAAAGTGCAATTAGAATTATTTATAATAGCAGTAGGAATGGAAAACCCATCGCCCCAATTATAATTATATGCAAACAAATATAAAGCTTCTTCATCATTGCAACTTTTAGCAAATTCATACTGACTTGATGAGTTGCCGTTAAGCAAGAGTTCCGTTATTGTTTCTTTTTTCATATCTCAACTCCTTGCCGGCTACATCATCTTCTGTAACTACTTTAGCGAAATCAATCACATCTTCATAGTTGCAGAACAGTTCATAAGTTTTTTCAATATCGGAATCGTCCATGTATTTTTGCGCACGTTTTGCATGAACTATTGTGCTCGCATCAATCAGTATTATTTTACCGTCCCTTTCCGACGGCTTGTGATTGTTCAGGAAAAGTGTTTTCTTATTATTATTCTATCATCCATAATTAAAAATATCAATAATTCTTTCAAATGTACATAATTTGTTTACATTTTACAAATTAAAAAGTGAAAAATAAAAATTATTAATCAATTTTAACAAAAAACTGTTGACTATTATACCGAATTAGAATTATAATTAAATAGATAGGTTTTGTGAAATTCTGAATACCGGAGGGGCTTTTATGATTGTGCCTTATGTTCTGACCGCCTGCGGAGCGGTTATGCTCTGCGTATTTTTAAGGGAGAGGGTAAAAAAAGGCGCGTGCGCGTCGGTCGCGGTACTCAAAAGCATTGTTTCACTGCTGTTTATTTTTACCGCGATTACGGCATCGGTCATCGAGGGAAAAACAGTTTACGGTCTGCTTATTCTGTCGGGGCTTATCCTCGGAATGCTCGGCGATATCTGGCTCGACCTCAAATACGCCCATCCTGAGAGTGAAAAGGTTTACACCTGCGCGGGCTTCGCGGTTTTCGGCATCGGCCACATCTTTTATGCCGCGGCAATGATTACCTTCTTTTATATCCGCGGGAATATCAAATTTATCATCATTCCCCTCGCTGTTTCGGTCATAGCCGCAGTGCTAAACATTTTTGGCGAAGATGTTATGAAAATAAAGTACGGTCAGTATAAAGCCATAGCGATTATCTACACCGTGTTCGTGTTTTCACTGCCCGCTCTCGCGATATCGTTCGCGATTCAGAACTCGTTTAAATGCGTTCCCGTCAATATGATGGCTGTTGCCGGTTTATTCTTTCTTGTTTCCGATTTTATTCTGAGCGGAACATATTTCGGCGAGGGTAAAAACCGCCCGGTCGATGTAATCACAAACCACGCAACATATTATATTGCCCAGTTCATAATCGCCCTTTCAATCTGCTTTGTAAAATAACGCTTTTTTCCGTTGCTTAAAATAGTCTAACAATAATGCATATAAAAAAATAATTGGCAGCCAGCCCTCTCCAAGCACGGAGAGGGTGGATTGTGAGCGAAGCGAGCAAGACGGGTGTGGCGAAAAACGGCGAAGCCGTTTCTTACAGCAATTATCAAACAAACCAAAAAACAATCCCGCAGGAAATCTCCTGCGGGATTTTAATATGCAGTTTACTGTTTTGCGCCGTTATCGAATTTCTCAAGCACCCTTACGCTCACGGCGAAGCAGTCCGCGAGGCCGTCGAGGTTCATATTGTCCCACGAGTCTTTTCTGGTGTGATAGTAGCTTTCAAGTTTGTGGTTGAGTCCGGTAATACCTGTGGCTCTGAAACCTGCCTGAGCAAAAGCCGCGCTGTCGGTTGCGCCGCCGAGAGGGGGAACCATACCCTTGTTGCAGGTAACGCCGAGCTCCTGAGCGCATTCCATAAACAGGTCGGAAACATCCTTGTCCGCTTTTACGGTTGCGTTTAAGTCGCGGTAATTTACAAGCAGATATTTCGGGTCGTGAATTGTGTCGTAGGAATAAATGAAGGTGGGAACATCGTTGAAGTCGTTTTTGTGAGCTTCGCACCACGCCTTTGCGCCGCGAAGACCCGCTTCCTCCGAACCGGTAAGAACAACGCCTACCTCGGTGTTTTCAAGTTCAATTCCCTCATCCTTGAGCGCCTTGAGAACGGCGATGCCCATGTAGCAGCCGGAGAGATTGTCGTTTGCGCCGTCAACAACTATTTTGTAGTTGACCATAAAGTAAAGACCTACAAGGAACGGAACAAAAAGAAGTCCCCAGAGACCGACTTTGACAAGCCCGTCGACTTCCGCGCCGGATGATACTTTCACAGCGGCTAAAACATTGAGAACAATATAGAATACTGCGCCGACGGCACAGAGAATGGCATGACCTTCAAAGCCTACGCCGCCGAGCTTGTAGTTTACGGGCCATTCCCAGGCAGCGTCCGGGTGACCGTTGAAGATAATTCTTCTTTTGACTTCGCCGGTGGGCTTTTTAAGAGCGGTTACATTGTGACCGGTCTTTTCGGGGAAAAGAGCGTCAACCGTCTTTTTGTAAACGCCGAACTGAAGCAGAGCGAGCGCAAGGCCGAAAACGATGAGAACAACGCCGATTATAGGCAGAACAACATTGCCGGTGAGCGTGCCGCAGAAGAACAGCGCGATTGCCGCGAGAACGCAGGTGATTGTGATGTAAATCCAGCCGTAGAATGATTTGGGATTTTCCTTGAAAGATTCAACATCGACTTTGTCACAGCCGAGATCCTTAAGAACGCCGCCCATATATTCGCACGCCTGTTTTTCGCCGTTTGAACCGGGGTCTCTCTTTTCAAACTTTGTGCATATATGCTTGATTTCCTCAAACATATACTGCGCGTAGTCCGCTTTTTTCTCAATGAGTTTTGATAAATCCATAATATCTCTCCTTCCAAAAAATAACAGTATAATTATCTAACATTTTAACCAATAAGTCAAGGCGGATTGAAGATTTTTTCATAAAAAATCACCGCGTGCTGTCAACACGCGGCGAATGTGTAATATCTTATTGATTTATAAGCGCCACAGTGAGCGCGAGCAGTATCTGAGCGGGATAATATGTGGCAAGTTCTATGGTTACTAGGCGGTTTTTGGATTTGACCGGGAAAAAGTAGATAAACGCAAGCACGGTGTCGCTTATTATGAACAGCACGCTGCCGACTGAGGAAACGATGAAAGCGGGGTCTCCCGTGCGGTAAAGGGCGACAAAGGATGAAACTCCCTTTGCGAAAAGAATTCCGTAATAGAGCGCGAGAAGAACGAACAACTTTTTGTCAACGTTGAATTTGAGCACCTTTATAAGCACAACAGCCCCCGCGAAAATCACGGCTCCGGTGATGAACGGAAGAACCGACACACCCGAAATGAGCATGAATGCCCATATAAAAAAGATATGACCCACGAGGAAGGACGAGGTTCCCATCGCCATAAGGCGCGAGCGGAATTTGGGCGCAATCTCCTTTAAGCCGAGCAGTATGTCGCCGCCCTGCCCGAACATCAGCGCGAAAATCGCCAGGCAGAAATAGTAGGGGTTTGAGTCGTTGTTGTAGCAGTAGCCCACAAAGGCAATCGACATAAAGCCGAAACTCGAAAGGAATTTGCAGAGCATTCCGTTGAAGGACTGACCCTTTCTGCGGAAGATGATTGTCGCCGTCGCGCTCGCGCAGGTAAGCGCGCAAAGAACAATGATTAAAGTGAGCATAACAAAACTCCCGATATATTTATATTGTAATTATATACCAAGAAAAAAGAAATTTAAAGATATTTGTAAAAAAACTTGATAATCGGACAAAAATTTTATAGAATATCTAAAAGCAGGGAGGGAATGATATGACAGAGTCCGCAGAAAGAGCGCTGAAAAACGCGTACGCGCTTCTCAAAAACACAACTCCGCTTGAAAATGTAAACTGCGGGTATCTGTGCTCGTCCGCCTGTTGCGGCGGTGACGAAAACGACTGCGTTTTTCTTTTCCCCTATGAGGATGAACTTGTAAAGGGCAACGGCTTTACAATTTGTGAAACGGAAGGAAATTTCGGATTTTCGGCGCTGCGCTGCAACGGCGAGTGCAACAGAAATTTCCGCCCCCTCGGCTGCAGAATTTTCCCGCTTTTTCCTCTGATTCTTCCCAAAAACGGTCACGAAAAGATTGTTGTGATAACCGACCCGAGGGCTTCAATCTGCCCGCTGACGCTTGAAAACGCCCGCGTTTCCCCGAAATTCGTCCGCGCGGTGCGAAGGGCGGGGATTTATCTTATGCGCGACCCGGAAATTAACGGATATATGAAGCGGATGACCAATGAACTGCTCGAGATAATCGAACTCAGAAACAAACTTGAAAAATAACAATGTGTAACGGTAAACGCCTTTACACCGAAAGGAATACAGTGAAATACGATCTTGTTATTTGGGACTGGAACGGCACCCTTCTCGATGATGTTTCCGCGTCTTTAAGAAGCGTAAACGATATGCTTGACAGGCGCAATATGGAAAGAATAGACCTTGTGCGCTACAGGGAGTGCATAGGCGTACCCATCCGCTGCTTTTACGAGCAGGTTTTCGATATGGAGAAGGAGGAATACACCTCGCTTCTGCGCGAATACAACGACGGCTATGAGTATTATGTAAACCTCGACTGCACCGTGGCGCCCGGCGCGGAAGAACTGCTCGGCAAAATCAGAAACGCGGGAGTCCGTCAGATTCTCGTCTCCTCCTGCGAAAAAAATCAGCTAGCCGACGCTATTGCAAAATTCGACATAGGCGGCTATTTCGACGCCGTGCTCGGCGCAGAGGATTTTCTTGCCACATCAAAAATTGACAGGGCGGTCGAGTATATCAACAACAATATGAAACCCGGCGCGAAAATACTCGCCGTAGGCGATATCATTCACGATTACGACCTCGCGAAAACAGTCGGAGCCGACTGCGTGCTTGTTAAAACGGGGCACGAAAACACGAAAAAAATCGATTCCTCCGGCGCGAACATAGCCGAAACCGTCGCCGAGGTGGAAAAATACTTATAAAAATAAGACCTGCGGGTTTATGCCCGCAGGTCTTTTTCTCAGTTAATCTTTATTGTTATATCGCTCACGGGGAACGAACAGCACGGGTGGATATATCCGAAACGGGCGTCCGCAATTCTGCGGTAATCGGCGCTCTCGTCAATATACACCTCGCCGCTTACAAGTTTGCTTCTGCAGAATCCGCACTCGCCGCTTCTGCATCTCACGGGCACGGGCACCCCGGCTCTTTCAAGCGCGGTCAGCACTGTCTCATCGCCCCTGCAGGTAAATTCCGAGGTCTCGCCGCGGTTTATAACCGTCATTTTGTAGGTTTCGCCGCTCTTTGCCTCGCCGTTTGCCGTTCCCTGCATTTCAAATCGCACGTATTTTTTCTTGAGACCGAGTTTTTCAATTTCGCCTTTAAGGAATTTATACATCGCCGCGGGTCCGCAGGCAAAAACGCTGTATTCGCCCTTCGGGGCGTATTTTTTTATAAGATCCGCGCCGATAAAGCCGTGCTCAAAACCCTTCGCCTTGCTCTCGCTGAGCACATAGACCACTTTGAAACTGCCGTTATTTTCGGCGATTGAGTCAAGTTCTTTTTTGAAAGCGAGGTCCTTTTCCGTGCGAGCGCCGTAGAGCAGAATCAGATTTAAGTTTTCGCTTCTCTCGTCAATCGCTTTCGCGAGTGAGAGGAACGGAGTTATACCGCTGCCGCCCGCTACGCCTATAACCGTTTTCGCGTCCCTGAGCGGCTCATAGACGAAGGTGCCCTCGGGAGCGTAGGAGGTGAGGGTGTCGCCCTCTTTAACATTGTCGAGAATATAGTCCGAAACGAAGCCGCCCGCGGCTCTTTTGACCGCTATGCAGTATTCGTTTTTAAGCGCCTCTTTCGGGGATGACGCAAGCGAATACGCCCTTGTGCAGAGGGATTCGCCGATTTTAAGCGTAATCGAAATATACTGCCCCGCTCTGAAATAAGCGGTTCTGCCGTTTTCCGATTTCAGGTAATAGCGCTTGAAATCGTCCGTAACATCTTCAACTTTGGTAACCGTGAGCGGCTGTTCTTTCGGATGAAGGGCGCGGGCTACCTTGTTTACCTGAAAAGAATCGGTGGGCAGGGGAAGGGTGTCGGACGCCTTTGCCACATCGCCCAGACGCGCGGGAATGGTTGAAACGGTGTTGGCAAAATCCTTTAATCCGTTTTTAAGCGGTAATGCTTTTATTTTCATTTGCTCTGCCCCTCCTTTTTCATATTTCCCAGAACATTCTGCGCCGCTTCATAGCCCGATGAATAGGCGGGATTGAAGCCGAGCGAACGCGTGCCGTAGCCGCCGGCGTAGTAGAGATTGGCGATTTTGGGACCAATCGCGTCGGTAGCCACTCTCTGAACAACGCCGTAGCTGCCGGTGTTTTCAAAGCCGTAAATCGTGCCGTTGGGCGCGTCGAGATATCTCGCGTAGGTTACGGGAGTGGCGATTTCAATTTCCTCAATATGCTCGCGGATTTTCGTTCCCGTGGCTTTTTCGAAGTTTTCAATCACCTTGTCGGCAAACTCGCGTTTAACATTCACATAGTTTTCTTCTGTAACATCGTTCCACGCCTCATCGCCCGTGAATATGGCGGTTATATAAAGTATGGTTGTGCCCTCGGGGGAGCAGTCCGGCACGCCGTTGTTGAGGCATACCGCCGCCTGTAAGCCGTTTGTGGCTCTGCTTTTTGTAAGCTGCGCCTGTTTTGCAGAATCGGCTGTGTTGTAAATGAAATAACTGTGATTTGTTATGCCGAGTTCTTCGGGTGAGGTATCAAGCCCGAGGAAGAGCGAGAAGCCCTTGGGCGCGAGTTTGGCGGAGTTGAGTTTCTTTATCTGGAACTTCGGAACAACCTCTTTGTCGAGAAGCTTTGTGTACATATTGTAAGCCGCGGCGTTGCACACAACATAGTCGCTCTCAATCATTTCGCCGTTTTCAAGCGTGACTCCGACTGCTTTGTTATTAATTACATTAATCTTCTTTACCGCGGTGTTCATCCACGCCTCGCCGCCGAGTTCCTCAAAGCGTGAAAGCAGGGCGCTCGAAATGACGTGGCTGCGTGATTTAGGAATAACGGGGCCGTCAATCACATAGGATTTGAACATTGTGAAATAGTGGGTGAAGCTCTCCTCGTCGAGATTTGTGCCGAGATAGAGCCAGTAGCCGCCGAAGCAGTCGCGCACGGCTTTCGGGGCGTTGAGCGCGTCAAACACCTCGTTTACGGTGTAGCCCGCCGTGTTTATAAAGTCGCTGTATTCGCCGAAAATCTTTTTGAATATGTCGGTTGAAAAATCCGTTATTGTGCCGAGATAGTCAAGCCCCGCGTTCGATTCCTCGATTATATCGAAAAGCGCGTTGCTTACCCCTCTGCTGCCGGGGCAGTATTCCTCAACCTTGTCAATGAACGCCTCTCTGCCCACGGGCAGGGTGTAGTCGATGTTTTCCTCATCGTCGAGCGTTATCATGCGAAACGCCTCTTTGAGGGCGATCCACTCGATTTTTTCGGACACACCGAGTTCGTCAAACATTTTTTTGAGTTCTCCGTCAACGGTAAGCTCCGGACCTATGCCGCACAGCTCGTGCAGCGACGCCTCAAATTCGAACCTGCCGCGTACAAAACTCGTGGCGCTTCCGCCGGGCAGATTGTGCTTTTCAAGAAGCAGAACCTTCTTGCCCTCGAGGGCGAGTTTTGCCGCCGCCGTCAGACCGCCGTTTCCGGCGCCGATAACAACAACATCATACTTTTTACTCATATATCATTCTCCCTGAAAAAGATTAAAAATATTTTACCACAAAAGAAATAATCATTCAATAACAACCTCTCACGTTTTGCGCACTTTTTTGCGAAATGCAGGATTTGATTTAAAAAACTGCAGAAGGGCGGTGATTATATAAATGTATATTCAAAAGCGTTATTATTCCACAAAAGAATCAAAACGCCCTGTAAAGCGCAAATCTTTACGGTTTTAATATCGAAAAAAGAAAAATAAAAAAGTTTTCCACTTTTTCCACAAAGTTTTCCACACGCGTAAAGAAACGGGCTTTACAAAAATTTAAGGGCTTTTATTCATTTATACCGTATTATACAAAACCCGTAAAAAAAGATTTACAGGATTTCCTGCAAATCTTGATTAAGCCGTTATTTAATTGAATTTTTTGCCCTTGATAAATACCGCTTTTATCTCGGAAAAATCTTCGTATGTAATAAGCAGATCGGCGTTCTTTCCTTTCTCGATACTGCCCGTTTCATTATGAACATTAATTGATTTCGCCGGGTTTATTGTGCAGGATTTTACCGCCTGTTTAAGCGGAATGCCGATTGAGAGGAGATTTCCGAATTCGCTGAAAAGGTTTGTTGTGCTGCCCGCGACTGTTCCGTCCGCAAGAGTTGCCCTGCCGCCTTTTACAAAAACCTTCTGACCGCCCAGGGAGTACTCTCCGTCACCCAGACCGGCCGCAGCCATTGAATCGCTGATAACAACGGTTCTGTCCTCGCCGAGCACTTTGAACGCCGCCCTGAGAACAGCGGGCGAAATGTGGATGAGATCGCAGATAAGTTCGCAGTAAACATTTTCACTGTCAAACGCGGCGCCCACAACTCCGGGCGCGCGGGAGAGCAGGGGAGGCATGGCGTTGAAAAGATGAGTCACGTGGTTCGCGCCGAGCGAAAACGCCCTCATCGCCGTGTCATAATCCGCCTGAGTATGCGCGAGCGATACGGCGCATATCTCTTTTGCCGCCTTTATGAATTCATCCGCTCCCTGCGTTTCGGGAGCGACGGCAACGAGCTTTATATCGCACACGGCGTTTAAACGGGAGAACATATCAAAATCGGGAGAAACTATGTATTCTTCGCTCTGCGCTCCCTTTCTGGCGGCTGAAATAAACGGGCCTTCCATATTTATTCCGTGAATATAGGCGCCATTTTCATTCCCTTTGACAGCGGCGGTGTTTTCGAACGCTTTTTTCAGTTGACTTTCGGGAAGAGTCATTGAAGCGGGGCAGAAAGATGTAACGCCGTTTTCTGCTAAATATACGGACATCTCGTTTACGGAGGCGGCGCTGCCGTCCGTCATATCAAAGCCCCTGCAGGCGTGGGTGTGAACATCAATGAATCCCGGCATAACAACACAGCCCGAAAAATCGCGAATGTCATCCCCGTCAATACAGTCGGAAATATCCGTTATTTTTCCGCCTTCAATGAGAATATCCTTTTTTACAAGTTCAAAACTGCTGTCAAAAATACGCGCGTTTTTGATAATCATATTTTACTCCAAACAAAAAAGGACTGAAAGCCAGCCCTTTTTATTTTTTGATTCAATTAATATGCCTTGCCCCAGTAGAGCATGTGCTTAGCGGGTTTGCCGCAGCAGACGCAGGTGTCGCTTATCTTTTCCTGCTCAAAGGGGATGCAGCGCGATGTAACGCCGGCGACTTCCTTGAGTTTTTCTTCGCATTCAAGTTCGCCGCACCACATTGCCTTGATGAAGCCGGGGCGGGAAGCCGCGTTTTCAACCATCTCGTCGAGGGAGGCGACGGAATAGGTCATCTCTTCACGGCGGGCAAGCGCCTTTTCGTAAAGGGCGTCGTGAACATCCTTAAGAAGGGCGCTCACGCTCTCTTCAAGACTGTCAAGCGATACAAATGACTTTTCCCTGCTGTCGCGGCGCACAAGCACGCACTGGTTGTTCTCAATATCCTTGGGACCGATTTCAAGACGCAGGGGAACGCCCTTCATCTCATATTCGGCGAATTTCCAGCCGGCTGAATTGTCGGTAAGGTCAATCTTTACCCTGAATGACTTGGCGAGGCGTTCATAGAGTTCTGTCGCCTTTTCGGTAACACCGGGCTTGTGAGTGGCTATGGGAACGATTACAAGCTGAACGGGAGCCACCGCGGGTGGCAGAACGAGACCGCTGTTGTCGCCGTGAGTCATAATGATTGCGCCTATTATTCTGCTGGACATACCCCACGATGTCTGGTGGGGATACTGCAGAGTATTGTTGCGGTCGGTGTAGGTGATGTCGAACGCTCTGGCGAAGCCGTCGCCGAAATAGTGAGACGTGCCGCTCTGAAGGGCTTTGCCGTCGTGCATAAGCGCTTCTATTGTGTAGGTTTTTTCGGCGCCCGCGAATTTTTCCTTGTCGGTCTTCTGACCTTTAACAACGGGAATGGCGAGACAGTCGGTGCAGAAATCGGCGTAGATGTTGAGCATACGCTCTGTCTCCTCAACCGCCTGTTCGGCTGTTTCGTGCATCGTGTGACCTTCCTGCCAGAAGAATTCCATTGTTCTCAGGAACGGGCGGGTGGTCTTTTCCCAGCGCACAACGGAGCACCACTGGTTGTAGAGCTTCGGTAAATCTTTATAGGACTGAATAATGTCTTTGTAATGGTCGCAGAAAAGCGTCTCGGAAGTGGGGCGCACGCAAAGGCGCTCCTGAAGTTCCTCCTCGCCGCCGTGGGTTACCCAGGCAACCTCGGGCGCGAAGCCCTCAACATGGTCCTTCTCCTTCTGGAGCAGACCTTCGGGGATGAACATGGGCATCATAACATTTTCGTGGCCCGTCGCCTTGAAGCGCGAGTCAAGCTCGTTGCGTATATTCTCCCAGAGAGCGGTGCCGTAGGGTCTTACCACCATACAGCCGCGCACGCTTGAATAGGACGCGAGCTCCGCCTTGATAACAACGTCGGTGTACCATTTGGCGAAATCCTCATCCATTGAGGTTATTTCTTTAACTAACTTGTTCTGTTCTGCCAAAACAAAAACTTCCTTTCAGGTAATAAACGGGAATGCGGGAACTCAGACGCGATCCTCAATGTAGCGGACCATATCGCCAACCGTCTTGATTTTTTCAATAGCGTCTTCGGAGAGTTCGATTTCAAACTCGTCCTCGATTGACATGGCGAGGTCGACGATGTCGAGGCTGTCCGCGCCGAGGTCGGAAGTGATTGACGCGTCGGGAGTGATTATGCTCTCGTCAACTTCAAGCTGTTCGGAAAAGATTTTCTTAACCCTGTCAAATACCATAATTATTCTCCTTTTTAAATATTGTTTATTAAACGGTCTGATTAATTGACAAATCTATATTATAAATAAAAGATATGTTTGTCAAGGAATAAAATAAATAATTAAAGATATCATAAGAATTTGAAATTTATATAAAATGCAAAAAGCACGGAACAACAAGTTCCGTGCAGTGGAATAGCCGAGGTTGGGTTATGCGTCAACGCAGGAGCAGGAAACGTAGTTTTCTTCGCTGTCAGCGTCAGCGTTTTTCTTGTCGATGAACTTTTTGACTACGAGATAGATGCCCGCGCACGCCGCAGCAACGGCGAGAACTATCAATATGACCTTGAGAATCTTTTTGAAGTTACACATAATTGCCTCCGTTATAATTATTTAATGTTTACACATATTTTTAACTATTATAACACAACTGTGTAAAATGTCAACCGAAAATAAAAGGCTGCAGTAAAATCTGCAGCCGATTATATACGCATCTTATTCTGCGTTGAGAAGCTTTGCGAGCGCTGACTTTTTGCGGGCGGCATTGTTCTTATGAATAAGACCTTTTGCACAAGCCTGGTCAACCTTTTTGATGGCGTCGTTGATGAGTGCGGGAGCATCATCCGACTTAGCGAGCGCTGCGGCGTTAGCTTTCTTGATTGCGGTTTTGAGAGCGGAATTGCGGGACTTGTTTCTCGCGGCTCTTGTCTTGCTGACGATAACACGCTTCTTAGCTGATTTGATATTGGGCATCGTGGCACCTCCTTCTGTTAACCGGTAATTGATTGTCGCGCTTCATAACGAAACGCAAGTTGTTTTTATCAATAGCCCTACTATAATACTAAACACTTCTGAAAAAATCAAGAGTTTTTTTAAAATAATCCGGGAAATTTATAAATAAAAAGCAAAAAAGCAGACCGAACAGTCTGCTTTCTGCTGAGTGGAACAAAAAAATGAAAAGGCAATAATCTATATTATGCTCTTGCGATATGATCAAATTAATTGATTTGTTGTCCCTATTATATTACTGCGATTCAAAGATTACAATATCATTTCAGTTACAATTAAATTACAAATTGGTTACAAACTCACAGCCACCAGCATACCGTGTGTTTTATCGTTTCAAATACTCCGCCCTTCATTGCCGAAAAGTTGCCGCCGACAGTCAGGGCAAGCAGTGAGGCGATTATAACGGAAATGCAGAACACGCTGAAAACAAGCGTCTCAAAAGCGATTGCCGGTGTGCGCGTTTTTACTTTGGCGTTTTCGAGGGCGCTCACAAGCTCGAGCAGAATTACGAGCGACAGGAAAGCCGTTACAAATGAAATATCGCCCGTATATCTGTATATTACGCCGCCCAGGCAGAAATCAATGAAGGCGGCGGCGAGCACTCCAACGGCTCCGGCTATAACAACCCAGAGTTCATACGGCGATTTGTTTTTGCCAAGCGGATAAACCGGAACGGTCAGCAGGGCTATGTTGTGCGGCACGGCGAAAACACCGCAGTTGTCGTCGATATATACATAATCCTTCGCGACCGGGTAAATGCCGCCTCTGCCCACGCATAAAAACGGAAAACTCTCCCTGAAGGTGCTCTTTTCAAAGAAATAGTAGTAAACGCTTGCGGGTATTCCCGCGATAAACAGTTTATTTAAAGATGTGTCGCTGACGGTCAGCTGATAATCCGTGCCGAAATCGAGCGGGCTGCCGAAACGAAGATAATTGAATATAAACGCGAGAGACACAGCCGACAGAACGGGCACCGCGAGGCAGACGAGATCCGAAATGACCGCCGTAAACTTCGCCTTTTCTTTAAATGATTTAATAATAAATACAATTATTACCGCCGCAGTTATAAACGCGGGGGCTAAAACGGTGTTTACTCTCGAGAGAAACGCCATTCCGAACGCCGCGCCCGAAAGTATCATCAGAATCTTTCTTTTAACCGCTTTTTTCTGAGTGAACGCGCACATAAGAAGGAACGCGAAAACGCAGGTGAACATCAGCGCGCACAGCAGGGCGAGGTAATAAAACGGCTCAACCCCGCGCATAAGCGTAAACAGCATTCCCGAAAATAGCGCGCTCACGCTCCCGCCGATGAGAAATACAAACGGAATCTTCTTTTTGAAAATCTCAACCCATTTGAAAACAGAAAGTATGAAGAAAAACGCGGCGACCGCGCAGCAGAATACAGTCAGAAGTCTGTCGCAGGGCAGGGCTCCTCTTACAAGATAGTAAGGTATATAGAGCGAAATCAAGGGCCCCAGCCCGAAATAGGAATAATATTTGCCGTTGTAATACGCTCTGTCCCACAGGCATTTTATATCCTTTCTCGCCTGCTTGTCGTAGGGGTTTTCGAGCCGAGCCAACTCTTCGGGCGGGTCAACATCAATGTTGAGCTGCCCCTTTTTGAAAGCGTCAAACTGCTGAATATAAGGATTGTAGGTTTTTACCTCGTTTTCAAGCGGCCAGGCGATTTCCGCGGTTTTGGTGTTGAGTATGAACACTCCCGAAAAAACGGTCATCCCCGCGCACACAAGAGCCGTAAGGGCGGCTGCTTTTCGGTGCTTTTTCTTTTCGGGCTCATAATAAATATTGTAAAGATTAAAAGCGAAAACCGCGGCGGGCAGGAGTATCGCAGCGAAAATGATGCCCGCCCTGTAAAAATTGAAGCCGAAGCGAAATGACGGATTGACAACAATATCCGAAATAACAACAATTCCGTTCGGACTGTCAACCTTTATTTCAACGGCGTACGCCTTTATTACCTGCTTTAAATGATATGTGTGCGTGCGCTTCTGACTGCCGACGGGGATTCTGTCGGTCAGCATAAGGTGGTAGTTGCCCTCATCGCCGGGAAAGGAAAGTTTTATAAAAATGTCGCTGTATTTTTCCTGAGTCGCCGTCTCGCTGTAAATGTCAAAGCTTATGCTGTTTACAACGCAGCCGGCTTTCATGCGGATATAATCGCCGCTGTCGTCCTTTTCCGAATCATCGCTTTCGGCAACGCTCTCATTGAGCGGCACGGGTCCGCCGTATTTTTTTGATTGAAAATATCTGTAATTTGACAAAAGGCATTCAATGCCGGCGGCAAGCACCGCCGACAGCAGAACGCACAGCAGCGCGCGCAATACCTTGTTGCCGGTCTTCATTTATTTTTTCTCCTCGTGATAAGAGTTTTCGGTGTTGACATTCCAGATGTTTTCCTTGCTCTTTTTTCCCGAGAGCAGGTTGGAAACCGCCTCAATCGATGTTGCCATGGAGTGGTCCATATTGTTGTATCTGTGCTGACCGTTCCTGCCCACGCAGAAAAGATTGTCAAAGCCGTCAAGGAACGAAATGACCTTGTCAATTTCGCCGTAGGTGTCAAAATAAGCAGGGTACGCCTTTTTCACTTTTTCTCGGTGGCTGTCGAAAACCTTTGTTTCGCCGTCGATTATGCCCATTTTTTTAAGTTCGCCAACGGCTTTTTTAACGCAATCTTCCTCGCTCATATTCCAGAACTCATCGCCCTCGTTGCAGAAATACTCAAGACCGAGCCATACGGTGTTCAGAGGATCCTTTACAAGGTAGGGCGACCAGTTGTTGAAAACCTGAATTCTGCCGAGTTTTACGCCTGTGTCCTGCACATAAATCCAGCAGTCGGGAACAATGTTGCCGAGAGTTTTTATTTTTGTTTCATTCTTTATCGCAAGGCGGTCAACAAGCAGACCGACCGTAACGAAATCACGGTAGGGCAGCCCGCCCGCGATTCTTCTTACATCCTCCGGCGCGCAGTCCGTTCCGTTTATAAGATCTTTGAGCGGCATTGACGAAAAGAAGAAGTCGCCCTCAAAGGTCTCCTCTTTTCCGTCCCTCACATAGCCCACGGCGGTGATTTTTCCGCCGTTCGTGATTATCTTTTCGGCTCTGCAGTTCTTTATGATTTTTCCGCCGAGTTTTTCAAACTCGTCAGCCGCCGTCTCCCACAGCTGACCGGGTCCGTATTTCGGGTAGGTGAATTCCTCTATCAGCGAGGTTTCAACCTCCTTGTTCTTTGAGGGAATCATCTTGCCCAGAACATCTTTTATAACCGCCGATATCGACAGCCCTTTCACCCTCTGCGCTCCCCAGTCCGCGGAAATCTGCGACGGGTGTCTGCCCCAGAGTTTTTCGGTGTAACCCTCAAAAAACATTGAGTAGAGCGTTTTGCCGAAGCGGTTTATATAGAAGTCCTCAAGCGAGTTTTCTTCTCTCTTGAAAGCGCAGGCGTGAAGGTAGCCGAAGCCCGATCTGACCGTGCGCCCGAAGCCCATATTTATAAATGTCTGCGGCTTCATCGAAATAGGATAATCGAAAAACTTGTTGAGGTAATATATGCGCGAAATCCTCTGCCGCAGAAGCATAACCCTGTCCTGCGTTTCGGGGTCGGGTCCGCCCTCGTTCAGTTCCTTTTCCCTGCCGAGGATTTTATCATCCAGCGACGGCTTTCCCTGCAGCGGCATAAGGGCGTTCCAGCGTTCGTTTACGCGCTCATCCTTTGAAAAGAATCTGTGGCCGCCTATATCCATACGGTTGCCGTTGTAAAAAACCGTGCGCGATATTCCGCCGATACAATCGCTCTCTTCTATAATAATTACATCATATTCATCGCTGTTACGCAGTATTTCAAGCCCCGCCGTAATGCCCGCGGGGCCCGCGCCTATGATGACAACCTTTTTCATAATATTCTCCGTTATCCGTTGAGGTATTTTTCGTATTCTCCGAGTATTTTCGCCACATTGAGAGCAACGGCGCTCTCCTCGCAGTCAACAGTGATGTCGGCGTATTTCATATAGAGCGCCTCGCGGCTTCTGAACATATCGAGCATCGTTTCTCCCTCGTGCAGAAGAATGCCGCGCGTGGCAAGGTCGGTAATTCTCTCCATCATGCAGTCAAAGGTGATTTTGAGATAGACAATAACGCCGTTTTCCGCGAGATTCTTCATAGCGCTTTCGTAGCATACCGCGCTGCCTCCCGTTGCTATAACGGTGTTTTCCGCCCTGAGTTCAGAAAGAATCCTCTCCTCAGCGCAGGCGAAATAATCCGTGCCCTTTGTGTCGATTATCTCCTGCAGGCGCATACCCTCGCTCTGCTGAATGAGCAGGTCGGTGTCGAGAAAATCCTTGCACGAAAGTTTGCCCAGCAGAACACCGCAGGTGCTCTTTCCGCTGCCCGGCATACCGATAAGCACAATATTGCTTTTTGTTTTGTCAGAATTGTTTTTCATGTCACCGCCCCCGAAATCTTATTATAACATTATTGATTATATAATTCAATCGGATATATGAGGTCATAAAATTTTAACATTTTCTTAATTTTAAAAATGTTGTATGTACCGCGTCCGCGTGCTATAATAACCGTACAATAATATTTCGGGAGGAAAATGAAATGTTACAGTCAATCTTATACGCAGTTGACGGAATCCTTGACACGGTATCTTCCTTCGTGGTAAGCATACTGTTCTTCCTTTTCGGATAATCAACAAAAAAATTCAACAGGAACTAAACCGGGTGCGCCGAGTTTCGGCGCAACCCGGTTTTTCATTGCCGCGGTCAAACGGCTTTTCAATCGGGATTCAACTTCCCTGTCTCATTCATTGCTTTATTTGCTTTTTACGAAAAAACAAATTAATAAACTGTAACTTTTTATCCCGTTTCATTGACATTGATTATTGTTGTAATATAATGAGTAAATGAACGGCAGGGCGTTCTGCCCGCAAAAAGAAAGAAGGATGATATATGTTTGAAAAAATACTGCTTTCGGTAATTGCTGTTATTACCGCCGCGTCGCTCGTGTTCGGCGTGAACAACACTCTCGCTCAGAAGAAGATAATCGAGGATGTCAATGAAATATCCAAGCGATACAGCAATGAGGATGTTGCGTCAGAGGACGATGTTACAATCGCCGGCGAGTTCGAAATAAAATCGACCAGACAGATTTCGGACGCCTATATCGGCGGCGACACATCAGCCCTCAGCGAGCGCGATAAAGAAACGCTCGATATGGCGAAAGCCGTTATAAAAGAATACATCACGGACGGTATGACCGATTGTGAAAAGGAGGAAGCGATATATAAATATCTTACCTCCGAAATGAAGTTTGACAGCGGTCTGCTCACCGTAATACCTCAGACAAGCGCCGACAGCGACAATCCCTTCGGCGTACTGAAAAACCACAACGCGGTGTGCGTGGGCTACGCCACAACTTTCAGACTGCTTATGCAGATGCTCGGTTTCGATTGCATGGTTGTTCACAACACCGACCTTACCCACACCTGGAATCTCATAAAGCTTGACGGCGAGTGGTACCATACGGACTGCTATATGGACAGCGAAGTTTCCAACTACTGCAACTTCAATATGAACGATGACCTGTGCTCTCAGAATCACGACTGGAACAGGGATTTCTTCCCCGCCGCGAACGGTTTGAAATACAACTACGCCGTGATGAACTGCGAAGAAATCGAAGACTTATACTCAATACCCGAATTCGTAAACGGCAAAATAAACGAAGACGATATTCCCGATTCCTTCAGCTGCTCATTCAGGAAAAAAATTGATAAGGACAGCGAAATTGTCGCCCGCTATATATGCGACACAATCGCGGCAACGCTCAACAACGGCGAGGGCGAATACTACGAGTTCCGCTGGATAGCGGGAGAAGACGGTGAATATATTCTGTGGGTCTGCCGCAACGATTACTCGGGTGAGTACGATTACAGCGAGATTCCCGATGACATACTTGAAAAGGCGAACGCCGCAATAGAGGAGCAGTTCCCGGATTATCTGACTCCGTCCGAGGAATACGACTACGGTGAAACCGATATGTATTATTACACGGACGGCGACAATACTTACGCCGCGGGATGAGGGAACCTGATATGAAAAAACACATTATTCCCGCCGTTCTGCTTATACTCGCCCTTGTGCTCACATCCTGCTCGGCGGGCTCGCCGGCGGAGAAAAAGGAAATAAGTATGTATGACCTATGCGCCGCCATGAAAAACGCGGGCGCGAACCTCGCGGATATGTCATACGCGAGCAGCGAGGATGAAAACGCGGAGGAACTGCTTTCGGCAATCGCGGATTTCGATTATGAAAAAGTGGAATCCTTCTTTATTCTCTACGCAACCGACGGCAGCAAAAGCGCGGACGAGATAGTGGTTGTTTCGGCAAAGGATTCCGCTTACACCGGGGAGATGACCGCTCTTCTGAGAAACCACCTTGAATACAGAACTTCGCTCTACAAAACCTACGGGCCGGGGCAGGTTCCCAAACTTGAAAAGGCGAAAGTTTTCTCCGAAGGCAGCCTCGCCGTGTTCATAGCAGCCGATGACGCCCCGCAGATACAAAACGCGTTTTACACATTCATAAACGGCTGACAGTACAAACCGGAACTCGTTGGGCAGTGCCCGACAATGAATTGCGCCTGACGGCGCGTGATTTGCCTTGCGGCATGAATTGTTCCTTCGGAACATGAATTGCCCTGCGGGTATCGGTCGCAATTCAAATCACGGAGCGAAGTGAGAAATCAAGACAAAGCCGAATCATTAAAAAACACACCCCCGAAGCATTGGAAATCTTCCTCTGCCCGGGGGATATTTTTATGCCTGCTTGTTGATTGTTTCTTCCCCGTTCCGCCTTATTTTTCAACAAATGTATTGTAAATATGTGTATTGATATGATAAAATATTTTTATAAGCGTTTCTCAGATTATAACTTGGAGGAAGAGCTATGAAAATGACAAAGAAGATTTTATCCCTTCTGCTCGCACTTTTGCTGGTGCCGGGCGTGTGCGTTGTTGCGCCTGTTACGGCGGGCGCGGAGGAAACCGGCAAGGCAATCCGTTTTGTGAAAAACGGGGTTTTGGATGATATATCTGGTGCGTATAACAGCATCATCTGGTTCGGTAATTACCGGCAGAGTAGCGACGGAAACGGCGGATTTAACAATGATCCTATTAAATGGGAAATACTTGATACGGTTGACAACAGCAAATTGTTTCTGCTTTCCACGTATAATCTTGACTTGCATGTATACGTTGTAAATAGCTTCCCTATAACATGGGAGCAATGTAATTTGCGTTTTTGGCTGAATACATATATCACGCAGGAACAGTATGACCTAGGCGTGCCGTTGCGTTCCCATTTTATGGATGACGCCTTCAGTTTGGCTGAAATAGCGGCAATTGCCGAAACAGAAGTTAAAAATGACCCTGACCCTTTCTACAACACACCCGGAGGCAACGATACAACAGATTATGTTTTCCCGCTCTCATACAACGAGGCATCGCTCTTGCGATTTTATAATGCATCCGTTTCGCGCAAAGCACAACTTACGGAATATGCGGCGGATAGGGCAGTCAGTTTAGGTGTTGACTCTTCCGTTGCTTCTGCCGGTCAATATTATAAGTATTGGCTTCGTTCACCCGGAAGCAACCCGTATAAGGCAACAATCATTACCGAAGATGGCAGTTTCAGTGAGGAAAACACAACATCAGGAACCGTTGCTGTGCGACCTGCTTTGAAATTGAATACAAATGCTATTTTATTCACTTCCGCCGCCGAAAATGGTAAAACAGGAAACGGCGCTCTTAAAGAAATTGCCGATTACAACGGCAGCGATTGGAAGATGACGCTGCTGGATGAAAGCCGCAATTTTTCCGTGGCTCAGACGGCGGTGTCTGCAATGCCGAGAGAAAGACTCTCTATGGCTTATACCGGCGCAACGGTGGGTGATAATGAATATATCTCCGCGATTCTGACGGATTCGGAAGGTAATGCCGTGTATTACGGCAGGCTGGCGCAGCCCGCGCAGACAGACGGAACTCTGAATTTTTCCGTGCCCGCGGGTATTTCCGAAGGCAACTATACACTTAAATTTTTTAATGAACAGTATAACGGCGATTACAAAACTGACTATGCAAGTGCTTTTGTTGATATACCTCTGACAGTTACATATCCCAACACGCTGTATCTTGTGCAAAACGGTGCTGTGGATGGTGTTTTCGGTGCGCAGCAGACCAATGTCTGGTTTGGTAATTACCAGCAGTCTAACAGTTGTGAGTTTGTCAGTCCTGCTGAGCCGATAAAGTGGCGCGTGCTCTCAAATTCTGACGGCAGATTGCTCCTGCTTGCGGATCAGAGACTGGACAGGGTTCCATATAACACATCATCGGGTGATGCTGTCACATGGGAGACCGGCACCCTGCGCGCGTGGCTGAACAATAACAGCAACAATCCATACGGCGACAGTTTTATAGGCACTGCTTCCAGCTCGGGCGAAATTGCGGTGATTGCCGAAACGCAACTGCAAAACCCGGATAATCCCGTCTACGGCACTTCCGGCGGAAACGATACGGTGGACAAGATATTCCTTCTGTCTGTCGCTGATGCGACGAACACGGATTATGGCTTTACAGACGCAAATACCCGTGTCGCATCATCCACCGCTTATGCGGGCACGGGAGGACACAACGGCCCGGGTGTATATATCGTAGTAACTATAGATGGTTCCCCGGGACCTTCGTGGTGGCTTCGCACACCCGGCGGCAGCAGTGATTCCGTAGCGTATGTCGACAGTAAAGGCGGTGTGCGCTGCGATGGTTATCCCGAGAACAACATATATAACCTGGTTCGTCCTGCTTTGAATGTGGATTTGAACTCCGTTCTCTTCACCTCTGCCGCAACAGGAGGCAAGCCGGGCGGCGGAGAGCTTACACGAATCGACAAAAGAAGCACACCCGAATGGAAACTGACACTGCTGGATGAAAACCGCGATTTCACCGTGAGCCAAACGGAGGTTTCTGCCATGCCGGGCAAAACAGTTTCTCTGACTTACTCCGGCGCTTCAGTGGGCAATAAAGAATATGTATCTGTAATTCTTGCGGATACGGACGGCAAAGCTTTATATTACGGCAGGCTGGCACAGCCGACAGAGGCGAACGGAACAGTATCATTTACGGTGCCCGAAGATCTTCCCGAAGGCAGCTACACGCTGAAGGCATTCAGCGAACAGTATAACGGTGATTACAAAACAGACTACGCAAGTGCTTTTGCCGATGTGACTCTGAAGGCCGGTGCTGACGGTGAGAGAATTACAGGCGTTGCCATTGACGAAAACGGACATCTTATAATCAGCTTCGCAAACGGCGGCGTGTCAGACCTCGGCAAAGTCACGGGAGAAAACGGCTCCGACGGACAGGACGGTCAGAACGGACAAGATGGTCAGGACGGTAATGACGGCGAAGATGGTATTACACCTCAGCTTAAAATCGGCGATGACAACTACTGGTATGTCAGTTATGACAACGGCACAAACTGGGAATGCCTTAATATAAAAGCGACCGGCGAAAACGGTCATGACGGAACCAACGGCTCCAACGGTCATGATGGCAATGACGGGCAGGATGGCGTCGGAATCAAAGATGTAAAAATTGACGAAGACGGGAATCTGATTGTTACTCTGACAAACGACAGAGAGTTCAACCTCGGTAAAATTACCGGTGAGAATGGTGCAAACGGAAGCGACGGAACAGACGGACAAAACGGTGCAGACGGAAAAACTCCTTCACTTCGCATAAACGCCGAAACGCTTGAATGGGAAGTTTCCTATGATGACGGTGCTACCTGGACCTCTCTCGGCATAAAAGCAACAGGCGAAGCCGGTCAGAACGGTAACGACGGTCAGAACGGAGCCGATGGTAAAGACGGTGAAGACGGCAAGGACGCTCCGACCATAACGGGTATGCATTATAACGATAATGGCGAACTGATTGTCACAATGTCAGACGGCACTGAAATCAACGCGGGCAAACCTTCGGGCAGCGATGAAACCGAAAAACCCGTTGTCACCATCAGCGGTTATGAAGCAAGCAGAAGCGTGGATTACGGCACACAGATCACCTTCCACGCGTCAGCAGATTCAATCCCCGACGGCTGTGAAATTCACTTCTTCCTCAACGGCGAGGATCAGGGCTCTTCCGACACTCTGACTGTAAACGCAACAGGCAACTTCAATGTTTGCGCAAAACTTATGAAAGGCGATTCAACTCTCAGCGAATCCAAAACTGAAAAAGTTACTGTCAAGAGCGACTTCTTCAGCAGAATTATCGCCTTCTTCAAAAAGCTGTTCAATGCAAACGCGTTTATAATCGACCAGAAATAAATACATATAAAACAACCCCCGAAGCAGGGAATTACTCCTCTGCCCGGGGGATATTTTATGCCTTCTGAAACGATATGAAACGATAGAAAAGCGATTTTTAGGGGTGAGGTGTGGGTGACAGTGCAGGGGCAAAAACCCATAAATGAAACAATGAATACCCGCGCTTTTCAGCCCTTGTGTATCAATACTTTCGGGGCGCAAAAAAACGATAGCATCTTCAACGCTCTTGTATCAAAGATGCTACCTGCTATGTATCTACTACCCACGATTGATACAATGACTGCATATAATCATTCAAATTTCTCGTCGTTAAGAATGTTGATGAGCTTACTCTCAAATTCCATCAACTGTTCATATTGGTTGTCAAGAACAGAATAGATTTCTTCATCGGACATGTCTTCTGGGATATTCGTATAAGAAGTAACAAACGGACACTTCCATTCCCAATCTAGTGTTTTACTTCTTGTCGGGAAATGCTGTATTATGCGGTTACTTATTTTCCTTAAATTATCCGGCAGGTTTTTCCCGCTCAACGCAAACTGCATATGAAGGCTTTTACCTCCATTATTGATGATTTCATAAAAATAAAAGTTTTTCGTCTTCCAACCGCTATTTGCTTCATCTGCAAACGGAAGCACTTCCGTCATAGCCTCTGTAGTAAATCGAGCATACTTTCTCGAGCATTTTTCGCGATCAAGAACAATTTCGCCATCAGCCTCTTTTGCACCGACCCACATCATGAAAACTTCAGCTAAATGTATGGATCTATTTGCTGGTTGCGTAGGATCTGGGTCTTCAGTTTCTGGCAGTTCTTCCGGAATGCTTCTTTCATCGTTTACGAAGCTAACAAATGTCAACTTTTCCTTCTGTTCCTGTGTCAATGAAAAGTTCCATCGCTTTTCCATAAAGGAAAGCAAGTTCAGGCTACGATTATATATGCGCTGACCGTCCCACGCGTCTTCTTTTGCAACTTCGATCTCCGAATTTGAACCGCTTGAATAACCACGCCTACCTTTATTTTTATTAGTCGGCGTCTTTTTCTCATCAAAGCTATCATTTTGAAGGCTCGAATTAATGCTCTGGGCCAACGGAAGCAAATTTCCCAGCGACCCAGTTAACGCAGCCATTTCAGTTTCATTTTGAATGAACTGTCGGAATTGATTTCGCCAGTACCATTTTGAAGGTGTCTGCGGGAGAATATGTTCGATGGAGACCTTATCTTTTTCAGACTTTGCAAACAACTCCCAGGAGGGCTTTTTTACGCCAGTGCTTTCCCACAGATTATATTCATATTCATACAAGAAATACCTTAAAGAGTTCCAAGCGTAATATCCTTCTCTTTTGCCGGATTTGAGCTTCTTTTCTATATCTGTAGTAAAGCCGGGGATGGCATACTGGATGTTTGCATCAGCAGAATTATTAAGATCATTTGTGATTTTCTGTACTGTTGTCTTGCCGCTATAAACATCTCGTGCTGCACCATAATAAACAGTGCTTTGATAGTTTGATCTGTAATTTGCAAGCCTAAAGCAAACGAAAATGAAGCGCTCAATCGCAGTGAACAGCGCCACTTTTTCATCTTCAATAGCACATTTGCTTAATGCAACTGTGACAAGCGGACGGAAATAGCCAATGCCTATCCGATTAAGTCTATCTATCCACATCTTTTCTTTGTCGGAAAGCGTGGTACTTTCTGTAGGAAACCATGTGTCATACCAGTATTTTGCCAAATCCTTTAGACTGTTCACATAATTGGCAATTTCACGAGGTTCCAGTTTAAGTAGGACCTCCGATGCTTCCTCTACTGTTTCTAGAGTCTCATCGTCTTCGTCCGCATCATCGATTATCTCCTCATAAACAGAAGGCTGTTCAATGGTGTCAACAACAGGCTTCTTTTCAAATACATTCTTTGCGGAGAATTTATTAAGTAAAAAGCGAATGTAATCGTCACCTTTTTGACGAGAGTATGCATAATAAATTATCCAGTGGGCACGCAAAAAGTCATCGTCAGATAGCGCCACAGCCTTGTTTCTGCCCAGCTGGTAGTAAACTTCTTTCCATGCATCATTTATTTGTTTCCGAAGCTCCGATTTATCTTTTTCATCTATTTTGTCATCATTATAGATTGTCGTCAAATAGATCAATCTGTTTTTTAGAAGTTCCAGATTTGTCAATCTTTTACCACGGTTGTTCATTGTTTCAAAAGCAACAAAAACATCGTAATCATCATCTATTTCATGAAGATTAAACATCAACTTTTGTGTGAGTTTTTGATACATTTTATTCAACCCATCAATGCCTTCTTCGGCATAAAGAACCGCTATATTGTTGGCAAAAAACTCCTTTGCTGTTTTAAGGTTCTTCGTATAATAGGTCTCGTTTACCTCGCCGGAATTTGGTTCATTAAAGACTCTATAGCGCAGATACTTATCACTCGGATTGTCTGTTTCGTAGCCGAACAAATATGTCGTAATCATATTCTGCGGCGGGCGCTTTTGACAGATGTACTTTGCTTTTATATCCTTTATCGTTTCATAACCTAAAACAATATCGTCATCGTTCTTTCCAGCATTCTCATCCAAAGAACAAACAAAGCAAACAATCTCATTGAGCAAAATTATGAAAGTGGTAAGGCGTTGTTGACCATCTACGATATGGCAAGGTTTGAATCCCTTATCAACCATCCACAAATCATTACCCCAAGACATGGTCTCTTTGCTTTTGAGTAATTTCAGCGACAAAAGACCGGTATAGTGATATCGGTCCATCTGAAGGTTGTTTAAGTCGTCCCAAAAATCGACAAGCTGAGACTGCTGCCACGCATATCCACGCTGATAATCCGGAATGCGAAATAGCCGGTTCTGAAACAACAATGATAATGGTTGAAGTTCGTTAGCCAAAATATAAACCTCCTAAATGCGAAACAATGCGGAAACGAATTTGATTTTTTTCACCGTTATCTCATTCTCTTTCTTCTGAAAAATCTTGAGAGATAACTAGTTGCGAATTAAGTAGCGCAGCAAGTTTCTTTTTGCACTTTTTTTCGGAAACAACTGAGCCATCAAGCTCCTTTATTGTTTCAACGCAGTCTTCGTTTGTCATATTACAAATTATACTCAAATAAAACTTTGCTCTCGATGACCCTACATAAAAATCGAAATGAGTGTCATCATTTAAAACATACTTATTTACATCAACAATTATTACCGCATCCGCTTCAAGTCCTTTGAACTTCCTACAAGTAGTAAACCTGTAAGACTTGTTTTTATACACATAAAAGCCATCTTTGCAGTGACCTGTTAAAACGCTTTTATCTTCAGTTGCGCAAGTTAGTATCACAACATTATCAAGTTTTAAATCACGATAATACTGTAAAAGCGCATCAATAAACTCAATTTGCTTTTCTTGATTATCCGAAATTACAATAAATGGAGAATCACCCTTAACACATCCAGAAAACATTTTGGGGCGACAAGAATCTCCAAGTGGTCGCATGCTGGTGATAGCAATATTCTCAGTGTTTCGGCAATTCCTATACAATGTCAGCTTGCAATCCGATTCCAAAATGTATTTGGGGATTTTATATCCTTGAACTAACTGATTCTTATCATAGAATAGATAGAAAGTTCCATTGATCTCTTCACTCAACACAATATCTTCCAAAAGGCCTATAATCGATGCTTCCTCTATTCTTTCCTTTCCAAAATCCTGGCCCTCATCAATTATTACGTGTTTAAAAGGAAACTGCCCGGAAAAGTATAATTCCTCAAGCTTTTCCTTTAACAGATTATAATCTGACGTTTCAGTGTTGCACAATGAACAAGCAAGGGCATCAATCGTATAATAAACGATATTGTTATGCGAATGATTTGCTCTAAAATAATCGCACAACAACCGATTAAAACAAAGAAACAGCACTCTATCACCGTCATTAGCATGTCTCCTTGCCTTTTCGAGAGCAATCATGGTTTTCCCGGTTCCCGCAGCTCCGTTTATTACTGCGAACGGTTGTTCTTCCAGAAAGTTTAGAATATTTGACTGCTCGTTCAGTAGCCTATTAAAAGCAGAATTCTTAAGAGACAGGTCAGAAGCAATAGAAGGCACCAAATCAAAAGACGGGCACAAGACACTTTCGATTATCCTTCTAAACTCATCCTTTGTTAAATGCTGTTCAACCCCTGAAGCTAAAGGAATATCAAAGATCCTGTCAATCTCTTGCTGAGCATTATCAAGGGACTCTCTTGTTAATGTTATTGCACGGTCCCCATCGGTTGGAAAGTTGATAGAAGAAAAATAATTTCTGTCAATTGAGGGAAACCAGACAGCATGTATAGGCTTAATTTTTTCCCATAAGCTTAATATATTCTTGTGCTCAAAATACTTTTGAAGTTTCCATTTATTTAAATCTGCTTGCCTGTAAGGCCCGCCTCTATCCATTTTTTTGCCGGACCCATAATACCATTCTCCTTTTATGCACTTAACATGTCCTGCTTTTGCCTCTATTACCATTAGTCCTTTTGTTTGATGAAATATTACAAAATCTGTTTCGCTTTCTCTAAGCGCTCCTTCAGAATTAGTAACAATTACTAATGAGTGAAAAACATAGTATTCATCACTAAGTTGACTTAAAGCAACAAATATTCTGTCTTCTAAACTAGCGGGATCTAAATTGACCGGCTTTTCAGGGCACATTTTAGCCATTTTGTTACTCTCCCTTAATTGAACTAATTAATTCATTAATTGTAAAACTTTCTTCCAAGCAAAACGCTTTCCAATCAGTTGCCTTCATTGCCTCATATGAATCTTTATTCTCTTTCAGGAAGAATGCAACTTTTGATTTTTTCCACAACAAATCTGTAGTTATCGTTTTGTTTGTTTCGATGACTCTAACACTTCCTCCATAAAAGGGTTTTTCCTTTCCATCAAGTGTGGTGTTAGTTTTTATCTCTTCAAAAAAAGCAATTTCATCATTATCTTCTGTATCTGATTCAATGTAAGACCAAATCTGCCTGTATGCCATACTCGATTGATCCTGGCCATCGTTGTTAAATACAGATAACAATCCTTCTCTTTCGGCGATTAAATCATCTTCATCTGCAAGCTTTTCACACACAAATGAAGAATTGCCGCATTTTAATGATTCGAAAAATTCAATTGCAAATCTTCTTTGAAGAATATCATGTTGCTTCTGGTTATAATAATTACAGAGACAGCTATAACATGCAGTGTCTGCGGCATCTCCGCCGCAGTCGCACTCGGAAACAATTCTAAGTCCGTTGTTAAGCATGCCTGTTATTGTAGAACAATTTCGCAGGTTTCTAACATATCCCGCGCCACCAGGGGTGTTGTCAAACAATATAAAATCAAAGTTTCCAAGACCACCAAACGAAGGATTATTGTACCAGTGAAGACAACCGGAAATTTCATTTCTGTCGATGTTCAGCTGTTTGCATAATCCCTCAATCAAAGCATACAAAATAGTCCATGCCTTGTCGGAATCAGTTATGTTTTCTGACTCAAATTGGAGCTGAACAACATCTGTTTGGAACTCGTGACCAAGTGAGTATCTTGTCAAAGTATCACAACTACAATGATATCCATCAGATTTGAAATGAGAAGATTCTCTCCGAAGATCAAAAGAGTTTTCATGAATCTCGCCATAACCACATTCATCACAGATATAGAAATTAGAAGTGTTTAAAACAGCGAGTTCATCCATTTTGCTAGTTCCGACTACAACTTTTTTCCCATTAATTGAGTAGTTGCATTTTTCAATTTTGTCTCCATCGCCAATATATGAAATTGATCCTTTATAAGTCCTTTCCGGCTTTGAAGTACCAACGCGTTCAGGTTCCTTGTTATCAACGATAAAGCCAAATTTGGGAATAATATATGTTCTTCTGCCGAGTTTGTTTAATGGTTGGCCGCATTGCTTGCAGTTTTCGGGAAGATCATCAGTCCACAAGGTTCTGTTTAGGGTATTACAATGGCTGCAAGTAATATAGTTGTACTTCGGCCATTCATAAGAACCAAGCTTTCTTACATACCGACTAGTAATCAGTTTTCCGTCGGCAACCACTTGAGATTCGGGAGCATACTCTGAAATAGCAGAGAATAAATCGCGATTGAGGCTTAGCGAGCTTAAAGACCCACCGTTTCCTAAGCTCTTAAGATCAACCGTATCAACAGGAAAACCATATTTAGGAATCAGATTGTTTTGAGAGAGGAATGATATTAGCTGTTGATCTTTCAAAGTTCTTATTGAATTGCTTATGGAAATAGATTTCCAATTTACTATATTGTATTCTTTAGTGCCTGGTGTTAAGCTGTTACGTTCTCTTTCAATTCTCGTTAAGGCGTCTTTAAGTTGTTTGTTATCCGCCTCATACTTTTCTTCAGCAATATCAAACACACCTGGATTATTAATGTCGTCCGAAAACAGTTTGTCAACCCATCCAAAGTTTTCAATATCGTATATTTTCTGAAGTTCAAATGATACAACGCTATTCAAATAATCTTTCAAATCATCCGGCTCAGAATACAGATAATCCCTAAATGCATATATTCCGTCGTCGTCAACAAATTCGCCTATACTATGTTTATAGTATTCAGGGTGAGTTCTCCAGAAGAAGGAAAAAGCGGATGCAAAAATATGTCTCAAAACTATCTTTTCATTATCCACATTGAAAGCAGGCGGCTTAACGGATCCAATGATCATTGAAACCGGATTTCTAAAAAAATTTAAGTCATGAGAATTGTTAGGGCAATATGTCAGTGCATATGCAGCTGATTTTGCACTTCTTCCTGCACGTCCTGCTCGCTGCGCATAATTTGCGGGTGAAGGAGGCATATTTCTCATAAAGACGGTTTCAAGAGTACCTACATCAACGCCCATCTCAAACGTCGTTGAGCAACTAAGAACATTTATCTTTTCGTTAATAAAATCATTTTGATAGTCATATGCCAGCTTATTTCCAAGCTGAGCGGTGTGCTCTTTTGCAACCAGAGTGTCAATATGCAATTCGCTGTATAGCCTTTTATAATGATCGTCGCGCTTAATTATTTCAGCATCAAACGGCAAAAGTTGTCCGCCACAATTAATATTGCAGCATTTTCCTTTGTAATTATATGGAGTTATTGTTTTGCACTCATTACATCTAAACAACTCATTGACTTTCTTTACAATAATCTTTTCATTATTAATTATATATTTTGATTCTGTGCTGTCATAAACAAGAATGTTTTGTTTTGTAATAATAGCCCATATTGACTTTAATAATCGTTTAATAAAGTCATCATCTTTATCCGGGAACAGTTTTTTGAGAACTTTCGTTCTGCTATTATCATTACCGTCTTTGGGCAACCACGACTTTGTATATTGAGATTTTGAATGTGACTCTTGGTAACCGTTTATTTTTTTCCCAAAGGCGTATTCTGAAAAATCAGATTCCGTTAGAGTGATTGGTGGCTTAATGCAGCCATCTTTGACAACTTGTTTTAATAGTATCTTTACTAAATTTGTTACTTCCTCAGCGCTTCCAATATCCGGATGCTCCGGCATTTCTATGTCAAAATCAAAATATAAAGTTCCTTCGCTTTGTAAAGAGTTCTTTGCTTTATAGTTTACCATTTCGCGAAGAACGGTTAACCAAGCTTGCTTGTGACGCTCATCTTCACCGCAAACTTTATACTTAGTCATAACATCCTCAAGCTTTGAAACAAAAGAATTTAGTGAAATCCCTTTGCTCATTATCTCTGCATTATCTATGCACACTTGAGTCATTATTCTTTTTAGCAGGCTGGTTTCATATGTGTTTTGCAAATAAGAAGCAAAAAAAGCGGCAGCTTGACGATTATCTGAAAAAGTCAAAAACTGTTTAACTAGAGGCTCTTTACTAACTTCTTGAGTTTCGGTTGTGCCTGTTCCAAAGAATGAATCTTCGCTTTTTTTAATTGTTTTTGTTATTTTTGTATCAGGCAACACATCATAAAGTGCAGTTGCAATTACCGCTGTCGCGGCTTCATTTCCTAAAAAATAAGGCCTTAATATACTTCTCTGAGAGTTCTTTGTATGACAACAGGGGCAGCTTTTGAGAATTTCTCCACGTTCCTTAACTTTTATAACTCTATTCCAATTTATTCTTTCGTGACCGCAGTTTAGTCCTTCGTTTGAAGATGCATGTGTAATGGCACCGCATTTAGAGCATAAAAGGTACTTTTTATCGTCTTCTTCCGTTTCGTTTTCTTCATCCTCAGGATCATAATCGCCATCAAGAAGGTACACTTCTGGAGCGTAATCATCATCAAATTTTGATACTTGAATTAAATGACCAGATTGATCTGTTTGACCGACAATAAAAACAGCCTCGCAATTGTGACAAAAGGATATTTCATATGCTTTATAGCCAACATCATCTTCGTCAAACGGGTCTTCTTTATAAGTTTCCATTTGCCTTAAGAACAGTTTATTGCTAGGCGACAGAGTGACAAAAACGCCCTCTATACCTCTAATAAACATGTGGTATCTGGCCTCAAACAATTTATCATCATTAATTACAGCGTTTGATGCTACTGCAATAAAATCTGATATATCGTCAGTATTTGTTTTAAGTTCAAGCGCAAGCTGATTCAGAGCCTTGGTTTTATCAAGCAAAGCTCTTCTGAATTCATAGTAGAATGAGTCATGAACAATCATTGAATACAGTGTCTTTTCAAGACTTTTTTCAATGTCATCATCTGGAATAATCTCAACACGATTGTTCTTTAAAAATTCAATATTGTCTGAGGCGGGATAGTTTTCTCTAATTCTAGTTGCTAATTGTCTGTAAATTTCAAAATCAAGTCTTTCAATTGCGTCAGGTTTTTCCGGGGGAATAGTTACAGATCTGATAATTGAATTGTTATCAAAGTCTGTATTACATAATGACTCTGCAAAGTTAACTATTTTAGGGTTATCATCTTTTCCTCCCAAAGTTGCAGAAGTCAAAATGAATTGAAGGTCATTTCTCCTCAACATGGCCTTAACTCTTTTTAGAAGGCTTCCAACCTCAATGCCGGTTGCTCCACCATAAGAATGTGCTTCGTCCAAAACAATAGAGTGCCACTTTTGGGCGTTTGTTTCGTTGAAAAAGACGTTGTCTCCAGGTCTGAGCAAGAGAAACTCCAACATTGCATAGTTTGTAATTAATATATTTGGCGGTGTTTCCTGCATCTGTTCTCGGCTTATAAGCTCATTCTTTTTAGGCTCAAAGCCTTCTCTTTCTACAAATGCATCATACGCTTCTTTATATGTGTATAAAGTTTCTCCGGTATATTTTCCGAATGTGATGTCTTCACAATCACCTAAAACTTTTCTTAATCTTGTTATTTGGTCATTAACCAATGCGTTCATTGGGTAAATGATAAGTGTGCGCACGCCGGGATTAAGTGTGCCGTTTTCTTTCTCTTTCAGCAAATGGTTTATAACCGGAATAAGAAAGCATTCGGTTTTACCTGAACCTGTGCCGGTAGTAATAACCAAATTATTATCATTAGTTGCTTTCTTTATTGCTTCAACCTGGTGTTTATATAAAGCCCTGTCCGGATGCAACTTATCCAAATCCAAAATAGATTTACAGAGATAACCTTCTTCAACTAGCTGACGAATGCTCATTTCTTTCTTGAATGAGTCGCTCATACTTATAAAAGGACCATTTGAGATAACATTATCTTTTGACAATTGCTCTGCCATCTGCTTGTTGTAATAGTCCCTATTTGTTCTAAATGTTGAAAGTAAATACCTTCTGTAAAAATCAACTATATCTTTTGAACTGTCAGCCGGTCTAAATAACATTATACAATCCTCCCAATCAACGTATCATATACCGTGGAGTCATCAAACAATGGAATATACCTCGAATAATCATTGCTAGACAGACTATCACAATCTAACAACCTATGTTCATTGCAATCATAATAAAGCGGTTCGAAAATATCCTCATCGTACTCATATTTGATAGATAACACTGAAAGAACGCCTTCTTCGTTTGTACACTCCACTAACACGTTATCTAATACAACCCTAGATGGCCCCAAGAAATCCTTTTTCTTTTCTTGCTCAACGAGTTTCCCCTTAAAGGTAATCTCATCAATCATTTCGAGATGCAGAATAGAATAGTTATAATCAAAATCTAAAACCGTGTCATTGTTGGTAACTCCATTAATAGTTACTTTGCATTTTGATATAGTTTTCGAGTTGACTATACCTAATCCATATTGAGGCTCACATATCTCTTTGAGTTCAGCGAAAAAGCCAAAAGCATCTCCTTCACGTTCAAAAATTTTCATAGTGTAAATTCCATCTGGAGAAACATCATCAAAGTTATTAACCCCATTATTTACAGTCTTTTCAGCGATAGTTTCGTTTGTGTTTTGATCAATTATTTGAATTACCAGATCGTAATTTCCTTTATAATCAACATCAACTTTTACACCGCTTTCTTCGTCAAAAATCATATTTGCTTTAATCACTTTGTTGTGAAATAAAACATCATATAACTCAAACAGATATTTTTTGTCAGCTTCAAAAAAGAACCTTATGGCGTTTGTTCCATTAGCGTTATTATGTATTTCTTGATTAAGATCAGTTAAATCAAATTTAAACAGTCCGTTTTTTTCTTCTACTCCCTTTTTTCTGCCATTTATTCCGATATTGTTATTCTTTTCATACAATAAAAACGCTTTAGAAGCACCGGGAATTAATACATTAAAATCATTTTTTAAATCTGTGTGCCACAGATAGTCTGGCTTGGATGGGGTTAAAGCACCTTCAAAGCCATGCTTAAATGTATTAATTTCAACGTTGAATAAAAACTGTGTATTGTTAAGCTTGATTGAAAACTCAGCAACACCCGTTTGATTGTGCAAATCAAAAATGAACCGATTTGTGCTACTATCTTTATAGCAGTTAATTGGAGCTATTTCATAATTACTATTTAAATCAATTATAGCTTCATCATCAAACACATACCATTTTTTATCAAGTTCGCATTTGAAATCTTTAAAAAGAAGATATTTACAAATTGTCTTATTTGATTTCCCAGGTTCATCCAATTCAATCAAATACATTCCTTCTTTATCTTCAAGGATGTCTTCCAATATTATTGTTACGCCCTTTGTTTCAACTTCATCTGGCAAATCAACGATTGATGTTGCAACATACTCAATAAAGTGTTTCGAGTTATTACACCTAATTAAGGTTCCGCCAATCAAACTGCTAGGCACTTTGAAAGATACTATAGGATGATTATATGCGGCCCTTATTGGCTTGTTGTCACTGTAAAAAGTTACTCCTTCTCCCAGATTTTCAAAATTTGCGCCAACAGTAAAACTACCGGTCATGGAAATGGGGCATTCGTTAATATACAAAACGGACTTTTCATTTATCTTTCCAAATGAATACTCATCCCATTCGTCAAAATCACGGTTTATATAAACCGGTTTTTCTCCTTTTATTATGCTGCCTTTTGAGACTAAAATATAGTTTTGGCCTTTTCTAAGTTTTGATATTTCATAATAATCCTCATCAAAAATACGATAAGATTTTGATTCTATTTCAAATTTTCTTGTTTTTCCGGAGACTATTGAAACACTAAACTCAGCGAAAACATCATCAATAGGTATGCGCTTTTCTTCAGTAACATAAACACCAAACGCACGATAAATGTTCAATGTATAAGTGTCTGCTTTACCATTTACTGATACCAAAGCATAAACAGACCCTCTTAAATCATCCTCGCGTATTTTTTGCTTAGGAATCACTAAACTCGCGTAACCATTTCCACGATCAATGGTAAAATACGGCTTCCGATAGAATACGCCGCTATGCTTTCTATCTCCTTTAAGTTTAGCTTCTTTTATTTCGTTTGTTTTTTCTATCCATTTTGAGAACGCAACACTGAATCTATTAGAATCATTCGGCTGTTTGTCATCAAAATAATCGTCCACCATTTTAAGGTGGTCATATAGAATGTTTGAAACCGCGGTAACATCACCTGTTGCAAACAACGAACGAGTGGCTTTTAGTAGTCTGTATGATTTGGAGGGGCGGTTGTCAACAGACATAAGACTTACGCTATCTCCAGAACTGCTTAATGAATTTTCAAAGAAATATGACATTTCAGCAAAATCTTCAGTTATATCATCAGGAAGCTGCCTAAGAAGGTTTTTCTCATAGAAGGCATAAATAAAGTCAAAGTATCCATCAAGATAGTTATTAGGCACATAGGCATGAGCTTTTATGTTTTCAACAAATGCATTGTTGGCATATTTGTCACGAGAGATTTGAAACAGATGATAATGCTTTAATGTGGCAACAAATACTCTACCAATATTATTTGTTTTAGCAGACGACAAAGCAGGATTGTTAATCTCCTCTTTAAAGTACTCCCAATAGTTTCCATCTGTATATTTTCTTATTGCAACCTGAACAAGAAAAACCGACAAATAGAGGTCACAAGGTGAAGTTGTTCTTATCTGTAAATTATTAATACGATCTTTGGAATAAGCCAACAGTTCGGCATATTCTTCTTCAGAAATCTGTATCTGGCCAAGAAGCTTTATGCCGGAATCTTGTATTGCGCTTTGAATTGTTTCAATAAAGCTCATACTTTTTCCTCCCAAAAGTGTAAAAAAATTGTTGAATTGCTAGATTATTAATCTAAAAACTATTTTGAGTTCATCATTTTTAAATATCCATTTATACCTCAATTATATATTTCTGAAGAATGATTGCTAAGAACGCTTCAAGTATTAAATACTATAATATTCCTCAACATAAGCATATGCCTTGTTGAAAAGCTCAATATCATAAAGCTTTCTCTTTACAAAAATAAATTTTATGGCTTTTTCAACATCATTTTTGCCCTGGATTGTATTGGTCCATCCGGGGAATCTGACAAACTTAACTATTCCGTCGATTTCATCTAGTATTTTACCTACAAACATCGGGGTTTTTTCAATAAGATTTTTTAGAAGTTCATCAGATAAGTTGTTTTTATTGCTCCACTCGGCATCATCAAAACTTGTGAAAACACCATTTAAAGTCTGCGAGTTTGCTTGTTCAACAGCCATAAGCGCATCGGCAATTGCTTTGCCTACATTTTCACTTACATTGCGTATACCTCTCCAATGACTGCCTTCAGGAATATTGAAGGTGTGTATCGTAGAGCCGAGAAAAGCAAGCGCATCTTCACCGTGTTCTTTTATAGCTTCGGCTGTTTCTTCATCATATACATCGGATATTCTCTTAAAGAAAAGCAGCGGAATAAGATAAGTTCTAAAGACGCTTTTTCAACATAACCATGCAGAATACAAGCAGCCTGATATAAACGATTGAACAGGTCGTTACTGGTTTTTTTGTCAGTAACACCGGATATTGATTCAAATGTTAATTGTTCAGATGGCATAAATAATCCTCCAAAGATTTTGACGCAAATTTTGAAAGAGCATATAATACCCCATAATATATTTATTATATTATACGCGCGCAAAATTTTCAACAAAAATAATTATAAGTATAAACTAATTTATTATTATTCTAACACGCATTGTGTCCAAAATACCGGACTTGTTTTTGTGTGATTTATTATTGCCGAAATGCTTGATATATGTGGCTTTCAGAGTTAATATCACACTACCAAATTTAAAGGAGGTCATAGTAATGACATACTGCAAAAGTCGTTTACAGTAGATTTCCTTCAAAAGAAAGTGAAGAAAAACGAGGGCGAGGTCGCAAAGTATTATGTTGAGAAAAGCCACCCGGCGATAATCAGCCCGGAAGAGAGGGAAAAGGTGCAGACGGAAGTCGAATACCGAAAGCTGCGCGGTAATCACTGCAACAGTCTCAATCCGTTCTGCTTTAAGATAGTATGCGGAGAATGCGGCGACCACTACGGCAAAAAGGTCTGGCATTCAACCGATCCGAAATACCGCAAAAATGTATGGCACTGCAATTCAAAATATCTCCGCGAGACCGGCTACTCTACACCGTTTATAACGGATGAAGATATAAAGATTCTTTTTATCCGGGCGGTCAGAAAACTGTCCGTTTATGACGGAACTGTTCTTGATACCTGTATGCTGGCAAAAGAAACTCTGGCCGATGCTTCCGCCGAAGAGGAGCGGGGCAGAGAACTTGCCGACAAACTTGAAATGCTGAATCTGATGATTACAAACCTTATCAAGGAAAACGCCGTCGAACCGATGGACCAGGCCGAATACAACCGAAAATACAATCTGCTCTCGGGACAATACGAAGAGGCGCAGTTTGAGTATAACTCCCTGTGCGAAAAGATACTGGAAAAACGGTCAAAAGCAGATAAAATAAATACTTTCATAGAACAGATAAAATCAATGCAGAATATGCCGCTGGTGTATTCCGACAAGATGTTTATAAATATGGTTGATGAAATCAAGGTTACCGCTGACGAATCACTGATTTTCAAATTTAAAAACGGCGCGGAAATAGAAGAACTGCTCGACTGAACCATATAAACAGAAAGGCCCGGAGCGTGGGAATCATCCCATTACTCCGGGTTTATTTTTATGTTGACCGGCTGTGTTGCTTTGCGGTATAATTATCTCAACAAATCGGGATTTGTGAAGGTCGGATTTTTATGGTGAGTTAAATCCCGGTTTGCCGAAACAGCAAACTTGACATCTGCCGGCTTGCATCTGTGAAGGGGATCATGCGATCAGAGCTTGCCTGACAGCATGAATTGCTCTGCGGGGCAGCGGGAGAGATTCGTTCCCGTGAAGAGAATGATTTTGTTTTC
>JAEERC010000013.1 GCA_016285645.1 Clostridiaceae bacterium
CGCACCTCAAAAATTCAGATTTTGGTGTTAAAACAAGGCAAAAAGCGCAGGAATACTTTGTGTATTCCGAGCATTTTTAACGAAGTTTTACGCCGAAGGATGTTTTTTGAGGCTGTTAAATTCCTAAGTTGCGCGCCCTAACCGGGATGCCTTTTTTATATTCTTTAATCAATAGTCCTTGACTCTGCCGCAGTTCTTGCATTTTCTTGTGAGAACTCCGGCGAACTCGCCGCCGCAGTATCTGCACAGGCCTTTGCTTCTCAGCGCGTTGTCAAGATATGTGGTTTCGCTGAAGGTTTCAATTAATTTGTCGGTGTTGAAGGCGGCGCCGTTTACTGTTTTGAGCCGCTTGCAGCCCTTGAAGGCGTCGCTTCCTATGAACCTCGCGCTCTTGGGAATTGTGACGGTTTCAAGATGCGTGCAGCCCTCAAACGCGTTGTCGCCTATGCTCTGCACGCCCTCGGGAATAACTATGCTGCGAAGCTTTGTAAAGCCCTTGAAGGCGCCGTCGGAAATGCGGATGGCGCAGGGCGGAATGTTTACTCTTGAAAGTGAAACGCAGTTGTCAAACACGCGTACGCCAACGCTCTGCAGGGTGTCGGGCAGGTCGGCGTATGTCAGATGCGTGCAGCCGAGGAAGGCGCGCGCGCCGATTGTTTCAACAGTTGAGGGAACGGTTACCCCGTCAAGACCCGAGCAGCCGGCGAAAGCCCTGCTGCCGATTGATTTGAGACCCTCGTGAAGGTCGATGTGCTCAAGGCATACACAGCCCTCAAACGCGCTTTCCGCGATTGACTCGACGCTTGAAGGTATGGCTATGGAACGAAGCGATACGAAATCCTTGAAAGCCGCTTCGGGAACCTCGGTGAGACCGTTGGGCAGTTCGATTTCGGTAAGGGACTTGCAGTTTTCAAACAGGCATTTGCCTATGTGACGCAGATTGTTCGGCAGTCTGATTGATTTGATGTTTCTGCAGTCCTTGAAAGCGCGGTCGCCTATTTCAAGAAGCCCCTCGGGGAGTTTTATTTCCTCAAGACTTCTGCAGTTTTCAAATATGTATTCGCCCAGACGGTTGACCGTGTCGGGAATGGTAATGTGAGTGAGCGCCGTGCAGTTCAGGAACGCCCTTTCACCGATTGATGTGAGAGTGCCGCGGATGGTGACCTTTTTAAGGTTCTGGCAGCTTGAAAACGCGCAGTAACCGATTTTCTTAACCGTTTCGGGAACTATTATTTCCTCAACGGTGTCGTTGCCCGAAAAGGCACAGTAACCGATGGATTTGACATTGTCGGGAATCTGCACCACAAGCTCATCGCCCGCGTATTTTACAAGCACATCCTCATCGAGGTTGAAATCCCTGTGCTTGTGGTAAATCGTTCTGTTGTAGTTTACGGGAATAAACTCCTTGGGAATGGCGCTTTCCTTAACCTGCTCAAAGCTTGTGGCAATAACCGGCGCGCCGTCTCCTTCCGCCGCGGGCGGTTTCTCAGCCGGAGCGGGAGCGGCAGGCGCCGCGGGAGCCGCGGGCGCGGAGGCGCCGACATAGCTGCTTATAATCGCCTCTTTTACAATAAAAGGTTTTCCGCAGGCGGGGCAGATTGTGGCATCCGCCGCGGAGTCAACATTCACCGAAGCGCCGCATATAGGACATTTAATCGGAATAATCGCCATAGTTTTAATCCCCCAAATACTGAAAAATCAATATAATATCAAAATTCAAAGTCAATCTTATTCAGTTTATTATATTATATATAAAAATATTTTTCAAGCATTCAAAAATAACAAATATACCGTAATTTTTTAGAATAATACACAAAAGGCGCCCGCACCGGCGGACGCCCTTACGATATTATGTTCAGTTTTGTTTTCTGACTATTGTGTATTCGTCGCCCGGTCTGTAATACGGGCAGGTGCCTGTGCTGCCCCTTATGAAATTTTCCATTTCGTCGCTGTCGAGGTCGCAGGCGCAGGTGTAGCATTCGAACTCGTCGTCATATTCGTAGTTCATGCACTCCTCGCAGTTCGCCGCGTTTCTGTCTTTCATAATATCTCCCCTTATTCGGTGCGAAGCGCCTCAACGGGATCCTTGTTAGCCGCTATCTTTGAGGGAATAAGTCCCGCTATAAAGCTTAAGAACACGCTGATGATTATGAGTATAACCGCGCCCGCAACGGGAAGACTCGCGGCGGCGCCCAGAGTTGTGAGATATTTGAGCAGAAGGTTTATCGGGATAATGCACAGTATTGTTATGCCTATGCCGAGAAGGCCCGACACAAGGCCCACGGTAATCGCCTCGGCGTTGAACACCATTGAAATATCGTGCTTTGAGGCGCCGATTGAGCGCAGAATACCGATTTCCTTCGTTCTTTCAAGAACGGAGATGTAGGTGATTATGCCTATCATAATCGACGAAACAACAAGCGAAATCGCCACGAAGCAGATGAGCACATACGAAACGATTTTTACTATTTTCGTAACGGATGAAAGGATGAGACCGATATAGTCGGTGTATACTATTACATCGTCCTTTCTGCCTTCCGCCTCCGCCTTCTGATTGTATTCGTCGAGTATTTCGGTTATGGCGTCCTTTGCCTCGAAATTAATGGGGTAAATGTTGATTGTGAGCGGGGTGTCGATATTCGTGACATTGAGTATTTTGAGCGCTTCGTCATAGCTTTTCGCGTAGGGCTCGGGCTCCGGCTCCGGTTCGGGTTCCGGTTCGGGCTCGGGTTCTTCGGGATTCTCGGCCGGTTTTTCCTCACCCGCGGGCTCCTCGGCGGGGGCTTGCGCGCCCGCTTCGTTTGCGGTGATTATCGATTCAATCATCTGCAGACGCTGGCTTTTGCTCATAAGCGCCAGATAGTTCACCGCCTGCTCACCCGTAACCGTGCCCGAATAGCCGTATGCCGAGAAATCTCCGCCGTACTGCTCGAGGGCGTTGTCTATATAACCGGCGAGTGCGCGCCTGTCGCTTATGCTCCAGGTGTTTTTGAGCATCAGCCGCACCATTTCCCTGAAGTCGTCACGCTCGCTTCCGGTGAAATTCTCATCTATATAATCATATATTTCCTGCTCGCTCATCGCGATAAACGAGGCGGTCGGCTTCTCATTCGCTCTGCCGAGCGCAGATACCGTCGGACGAACGAAAACATCGGTTTTGGTTGTCGGAGTTTCCGCGGGTGCCTGAGCGGCGGTTTCCGCTTTTTCGTCCTTACCGTCAGCTTTTTTATCTGTTCCTTTTTCCCCTTCTTCTTCGGTCGGGAAAGGAAGACCCGTGAACACATCGATTTCGGGATTGTCCATCTGCTTTTTCACAAGTTCGCATTCCCTTGTTTTTTCAACGACATATTCGGGTAAACTCGAAAGATAGCCGATTGAGCCGCCGACCATTGTTGAAACGGCGCCTTCCGCGGGGCGGAGAATGCCGACGATTTTTATTTCCGTGCCCTTTGAGATGAGGTCTGTTACGAATTCGCCGTCCTCGCTCATATTGATATAGGACTGCGTCTCCTCATCCCAGCTGTAATAATCGGGAGTGAGAACGAGTCTGAAAGTCAGGTTGAGCACATCGTCATATTCGAGCGCCACGCTCTTGGGCTTGTATTCTTCGCCGTTCTGCATCGCCATATACATATCCATCATCTCGGAGGGCTTTGACACGCCGAGAGCCTGGAGCGTCAGCTCGGTGACCTCGTTGTTCCTGTCAACAACAAGCACAACCTCGTTGAAATTCTTCGGCCACTGACCCGCTATAAGGTCATACTGCGAGTGAATGAGTTCCTCGTTGTCAATAAGCTCGCGCCACATATCGTAATATGAGAGCATCGACTCGTAACTGCTGCTGGACATAATGCCCGAGAGCATTGAGGAGGATTCCGCGCCGTCGCCCGAGATGCCGAGCATACCGTAAATCATTGAAATCATCGGGCTGGGATTTACCTGGTTGGGTCCCTCGGACGTGTCGGAGGCGTAGATGTTCATTGTTGAGGAGTATGTGTACTGGATGTCGCTTACATACCGGCTCACTCCGCTCGCCTCGCTCTCGAGGAACGCCTTTAACTTTTTGAGATTGTTCTCTTTTATGCCGGCGGTGAAAACCTCAGCCATCTGGGTCATCGCCGTGTTGGAATAGACCTTGTCAAGGTCGTGCTGAATGAGATCCTCGCTGCTCTTTCCGCCTGTAAATGAGGCGAAGGCGTCATTCATATCCATACCCGTTGATTCTATTGTCATCGGATAGCTTGAGAGCGCCTCGCGCTGTATGGTGTTTATGAAAATCTGCACGCCGTTTGAAAGGGCGAGTATAAGCGCTATTCCGATAATGCCGATGCTGCCCGCGAAGGATGTGAGGGCGGTGCGCATCTTTTTGGTCATAAGGTTGTTGAAACTCAAGCCAAGCGCCGTGAAGAAGGACATATTCGTTTTGCCGCTCTTTGTTACGGCGGGCTCCTTCTCGCCCTCGCCGGACGCGTCCGCCGCGCTGTCGTAGGGGTCGGAGTCGCTTACAACAGTGCCGTCAACGAGGCGGATTATTCTTGTTGAGTATGTTTCGGCAAGCTCGGGGTTGTGAGTTACCATAACAACAAGTCTGTCCTCCGCTATCTCCTTGAGCAGATCCATAATCTGAACGCTCGTTTCGGAATCGAGAGCGCCCGTCGGCTCGTCGGCAAGCAGAATTTCGGGGTCGTTTACAAGGGCGCGGGCTATCGCCACCCTCTGCATCTGACCGCCGGACATCTGATTGGGGCGTTTGTTCAGCTGGTCGCCGAGACCCACCTTTTCAAGCACCTCGGCTGCGCGCTTTCTTCTTTCCGTCTTTGACACGCCCGAAAGAGTGAGGGCGAGTTCGACATTTGAAAGCACGGTCTGGTGCGGTATGAGGTTATAACTCTGGAACACGAAGCCGACGCTGTGGTTGCGGTAGGTGTCCCAGTCGCTGTCCTTGTATTTTTTTGTGGAGACGCCCTTTATTTCAAGGTCGCCCTCGTCGTAACGGTCAAGACCGCCTATAATATTGAGCAGCGTGGTTTTGCCGCAGCCCGAGTGGCCGAGCACGGACACGAACTCGTTTGAACGGAACTCTATATCGACGCCCTTGAGCGCCTCAACCTTCGTGTCGCCCGTCACATAAGTCTTTTTTATGCCGGTCAGTTTAAGCATAAAACAACCCCTTCCCCGTTTCCGGGTTCTTATATTTCTTTAAAGTAATTTTACAGAAAAAGAATATAGTAATTATGTGAATATTCTGTTAACTCAATAATTAAGTTTTGTAAATTAAAGTTTGTAGGGAAGATATGAGGAGACATCCTCGCCGTGAAGATAGAGTTCATAGACCATGGAGGATGAAATAGCCGCGTCCTTGGCGCGCAGATAGATTGTTTTTATATGTTTGTCCAGAGCCGTGTTGATAAGAGCCATATTTTCCTCATAGGCGTAGTCCGTGGAATTGCGCAGACCTCTTATCAGATAACGGCAGCCGTTTTCCTGCGCGAAGCGCACCACAAGGGCGTCGCTCGACACGACCTCCACCTTGTCCGCATAGCCCCTCGCCTCAACCGCTTCGTTGATTTTTTCAATCATATAGTCAACCTCGAAGCGCCTTTTTTTATTGGGATTGATTGCTATGACAACATAGACCTTGTCAAACATTTCCACCGCCTGGTCGAGCACGCTCAAGTGACCGTTTGTGAACATATCAAAGCTTCCTGCGTAAACTGCGTTCATGGTTAATACCGCCTTTTCGTATTATTTATTTGAATTAAATGACATACAGATAGATTGACAGAAAATGAAACAGACTGCCGAGAACCGTGAAAATGTGAAAAACCACATGCAGCTGCGGCTTTTTTATTCCCGCCCTGCAGAACAGCGCGCCTGTACAGTAAAACACGCTTCCGATAACGAGCAGAGCGAGCCCCGTGCGGTTTAATCTGCGCACAACAAGAAATGCGCTGGCAAGCATAAGCGTTCCGCCTGTAAAGTAAACCACCATTACAATCGCCTTCATTTTTTCAAACGAGAACAGTTTTGCCGCTATACCGAAGGCGGCGCATATCCACGCCGTGAAAAAAACGATGTAAGCGTGAACGGAGTTTATTCTGCCCAGCGAAATAAGGGCGCAGGGTGTGGTCGTGCCCGCGAGCAGAAGCGGAATGGCGAGGTGGTCAAAGAGTCTCGCCTTTCTGCGTTTCTCCCCCTGAGGGAGCGCGTGATAAACGGTTGACGCCGTATAGACCGCAATCAGTGTAATCGCGTAAATAACACAGGATACCGTCTCCTTTACCCCGAGCGGAACCGCCTTTAAAAGCAGCAGCACAAGCCCCGCGAGAGCGCCCACGGCGGCGACGGCGTGAGTCAGCGCGTTTAAAAAATCCGTCTTTTCCGAGTATTCTATGAGGGAGACATCACGGGTCAAGTTCATGTTGTCTCCTCTTCGGCGGGCTCAAGAAAATCCGTGCTCACCCAGCCCTCAATGTTGTAATACTTGATAAGCGCCCAGCCGATTGTGGTTTTTGTTACAGTGACCTTTGTGCCGTTTTTCACCTTGCCGAGAGACGGGGAATTCGAATTGCTTTCGGCGCGGATGTTGAGCGGGCTTCCGCTTGTTGAAACGGTGTAAAGCCCGGGCTGAAGTCTTGAATCGGTGCTCGCGTCCTTATATGTTACGGTTTCATCCTCGGGAGCCGAACCTGTTTTAATTATTCCCCACTTGCCTTCCTTTTCGGCAACAAAACTGCCGTCGAGCCCGGGTAAAATCACATCAAACTCAAAGTCAACAACGGTCTTTCCGTTTTTGTCAACAATGCCCATATAATCGCCCTTGAGCACGGGAACGAGACCCTGATGGAAGTCGAACGCCGTGTCATCGCCGAGCACGGTGAATTTTCCTACGGAGGAATACGCGGGCTTGATGAGATACTCGCCGTTTTCGTCGATATAGCCCCATTTTGTGCCCTGTTTTACAGCGCCGCAGCCGTTGGAGAAATTGACAGCGAGGTCAAATTTCAAATCTGTTTTAAGGTCGAGCCATTTATCGACATAGCCGTATTTTGTGCCGTCGGTTACGGCGTAAAGCCCGTCCGCCAGTTGAACATCGGCGGGCGAAAGGTTGCCCACATAGCCCGTTTCATCGTGAAGCGAGAGTGTGCCGTCGCCCGGGCTCCACATAGCCGTGTCCGAGCTGCCCTCGCCCTGATACTGCTTTATATCGACTGTACCCTGCGACACCTTGACATATTTCGGGAACTGCTCGCCCACGGGGTATGCGACATAAATCATATTCTGCCAGCCGTTGGGAATGCCGTCGAATTTTGAGTACTCCGCTTCGGACAGTTGCGCGCCGTCAAGGCGCATAAGCCCCTTGTTGGTTGTTTTTTTGTCGGTATATACAAGAAGATCGCCGGTAAAGAATTTTACATCGGACACATCATCAAGTTTTTCCCACTCGTAATCGGTGTAATAATCCGACCTCGCGGCTCTGACTTCGTTGTCCTTTATTGTGAGATTTCTCGCCACAAGATAGGACACAAGCCCCAGCACGGCGGCGAAAACCACCACCCCGATTATGAAGCCGAAGGGGGATTTTTTCTTTTTGCTTTTTTCATTGTATTCCACGTTGTATTCTTCCATTTTACTCTCCGAACACAAATATTGCCGCGCCGTGCGCCTCAAGCGTTACGGTCAGTTGCTTTTCGACCGTGCCCATATTCCTGTGCTCCCACAAATCGCGAACTATCGCCTTTTCAAGCCCGAAAAGCGAAAGGTCCACAGAAAAGTCAGCCGTCTCATCCTTTAAATTGAACACCGCCGCGGCTGTTCTGCCGTCGGCGCAGGTGCACGCCCAGATTGCGTAATCCTTTTCTCTCAGCACGGGGTGGCCGCCGTGAGAGTGCTGATTTATTTCAAGAAGCTCCCTGTTTGTAAGAAGCGAGAGAGTGAACTCATCGTTCAAAGTCATTTCGCCGCCCATCATAAGAGGCGAGCGGAAAACGGACCAGAGCGTCATCATTGTTTTCTGCTCGGCTTTTGTAAAACGCGTGTTTCTGCCCGCGGCACCGTTTTCGGTTTTGTCAAACATACACAGCCGCCCGAGCGGGAGCATATCGCAATCCGGCCAGCAGCCCTCACTTACAAATTTATACCACTTTTCACAACGGTCAAACATATCGAGAAGCAGATCCCATATATCCCAGAAATCGTCGGTGATGCGCCACATATTGGCGTTCTGCGTCAAGTGAAAAGCGCAGTTCACATCGGCGGGCCCGGGAGAGAGGCTGAGCACCATCGGTCTGCCGCAGTTGTCAATCGCCCTGCGGATTGCCTCAACCTCGTCGGGCGCGTTGTACGACCTCGACGGGTTGAAATTCGAGGCGCCGATATCGTCCACCTTGACATAGTCAACGCCCCAGGAGGCATAGAGTTCAAAAAGGGAGTTGTAGTATTCCTGCGCGCCGTCCCTGTTGCAGTCCACGCCGTACATGTCGGTATTCCACGGGCAGATTGAATAGGGTTTCGCTATCTGCCTCGCCGTTGCCGAAGAGCCCTTTATTGCCGTGTTGCGGTGAACCGCCTGGCGGGGTATCCCGCGCATTATGTGTATTCCGAATTTAAGCCCCATGGCGTGGATTTCGTCGGCAATCGGCCTGAAGCCCTTTCCTTCCGCGGAGGAGGGAAAGCGGTTTTCGGCGGGAATCAGCCGTGAAAACTCGTCCATACACAGTTCGGTGAACTGATTATACGCCTGCGATACGGCTTTCGGCTCCGACCACTGAATGTCGCAGACAATGTATTCCCAGCCGTATTCTTTCAGATTTTCCGCCATATAGCGCGCGTTCGCGAGCAACTGCTCCTCGTTGACGGAAGCGCCGTAACAGTCCCAGCTGTTCCAGCCCATCGGAGGAGTCTGTGCGCATAGATTTTTATCCATAAAAGTTCCGCCTTTTCGTTAATAATCCGTAAAATTCAAGATAACATTAAAATTATAACATATATGAAAATATAAAACAATTGATTTTTTGCGTTTTTTGGGTTGACAAGCGGGAATTGTTTTGATATAATCCATTTCGCAAAAGAAGTGCGGATGTAGCTCATCTGGTAGAGCGCCACCTTGCCAAGGTGGAGGTAGCGAGTTCGAGCCTCGTCATCCGCTCCAACAGAAAAGGACTTGCCGTAAAGCAAGTCTTTTTACTTTTATATAACTTTTCCGGAAAGGTAATAATGGAAACAATTAATCCTGTAAAACAAAAAACAAGACGCGATTCAGGCATAGAACTGCTGAAAATCGTCGGAATACTTTTGATAATACTCAGCCATGTCATTCAGACTCTGCAAATGAAAAGCGGGGATGTACCCTATTCCGATTATGTGATCGACACATCCGTTGCCACTCAAAGCGTAAGGGTTCTTATTCTGCATTTTCTTTCTTTTTCCGGGCAGTTCGGCAACTGGCTCTTCTTTCTCTGCTCCGCATGGTTCCTGACTGACAGTAAATATTCAAAAAAGAACAAAATCACTTTTCTTATTATCAATGTCTGGCTTGTTTCGTTTATTATTCTTTTTGTTGCCACTATACTGCGTCCCGAAATAATCGGCATAAAAATAATTATACAGTGTCTTTTCCCTACAATATGGTCAAACAACTGGTATCTCACCGCCTATATTCTGATTTATGCCGCTCATCCGTTCTTAAACATAATTATAAACAAACTGCCGCAACACTCGCTTTTTGCGTTAAGCGCGACAATGATAACGATATATACAGGAATCAACTTCCTTAAAGACTCGTTTTTCTCCAGCAAGATTATTGTCTGGATTGCGGTTTATTTTGCCGTAGCTTATGTCAAAAGATATATGCCGGGTTTTTCTGACAATTTAAAAGCGAATATCGTGCTTTTCACCGTTGCTTTATTCTGCCATATTGCGCTTATTATGGCAACAAATTTTGTCGGCCTGCGTGTGAGTGCCTTTTCAAACCAGATGAACCACTGGCTTAATATTTCAAACCCGATGCTCATCACCATGGCGGCAGCGCTGTTTAATATTATGAGAAACATACATTTTACAAGCAGAGCTATCAATTATACTTCCGGTCTTTCGCTACTGATTTACATAATTCATGAGAATATTCTTGTGCGGACATATTTCAGGCCCTTTCTGTGGCATTTTATTTACAATCATTACGGCTACAACCATCTTTTTGCGCTCACATTTGCTTATACGGCGGGGATATTCGCCGTGTCAGCCGTGCTTGCCGCGGTTTACAGCCTGACAATTGAAAAGGCCGTTATAAAAATCAGCGACAGCCTCACCGCACTGATTTCAAAAATATACCACAAAATCGAAGCGGCCGTAATGAAAATCCATTGAACTAAATAAAAAACTTTTTCCGGATTCCACATTTACCGGACAGGTCGGCAATGATAAGCACTCCCCCTGTTCCCGTAAATGGGAGTTGCTTGATTTTTGTTGCTTGCTGTGTTATACTACATCGAACCGTAACCGGTTACTCCCGGCGAGTGAGACGACTACATTTCTGAGGGGAACACGCGGATGTCTTGCTCCGAATTTATATAAAAGTTTAACTTGGTATTTTTACATTACGGGGTGTAGCGCAGGTGGTAGCGCGCGTGGTTTGGGACCACGAGGCCCAGAGTTCGAATCTCTGCACTCCGACCATAATCCTACTCTAATTTTGATAGAATTAGGGTAGGGTTTCTTTTTCCCTTATATATCAAAGGTTTCGGGACTTTTTGACAAGTGAACGATAACTAAAAACACCTCTCCGGAGCACTTCCGAAGGGGCGTTTTTTGCGTTTTCAGGCATTTTTTCAGTTTTGCTCAAAACAAATCGTTCAATTTGAGGGGTATCGTTCATTTTGAGTAG
>JAEERC010000014.1 GCA_016285645.1 Clostridiaceae bacterium
ACGGCAGCCAAAAAAGAAAATCCGCAAATCCTTGATATACAAGGACTTACGGACTATCTGATCCTGGTGGAGATGAGGGGGATCGAACCCCTTACCTCTTGAATGCCATTCAAGCGCTCTCCCAAGTGAGCTACACCCCCGAGAAAGATAAAGCATTTGTGAATGCTTGACTATATTATCACAACTTTTCAAAAAAATCAATAGGAATTTTTAATTTACGCAGATTCACAAAAACTATTGATAATTATAATATGTTATGTTATTATAAACGGGCACGAATTTTATAAACGGAGTGTGAGAAATGAACAAATTTGCGACAAGATTTTCAAACATGATGAAAGAAATCAAAAAATCCGAGCTCATCTACTGGTGGATCCTCAGAGGGCTTATGATTTTCGCTTTGATATATACCATAGTTGTCGGTCACGGCCCTATGGGCGAATACAAGGGCAGCAACCCCTGGCAGCAGGTGGCGGCGAATCTCGTGGGTATGTTCGCCTATGAGATTATTCAGCTTTTCTTCTCGGATAAAAGTCTGTTCCGCAAGCTCAGCCCGAGATTCCAGAATATCACGGCTCTCGGCTTTTTCCTCGGCTCGTTCGGCGGCGCTTTTATGAATCTCTATTACAGCCTGCCGATGTATGACAAAATCCTTCACGCGCTCGGCACCGCCGAAGCGGTTTATATCGGCTATGAGCTTGTGTGCGCCATTCAGCTTAAGCTCAAAAAGACCTGCCCGTTCCAGATAGCCGTTCTGTGCGCCATGGGCATCGGCTTTGTTTTCGCAACCGGCTGGGAACTTTTCGAGTTCTCCTATGACCAGTTCGCGGGCGGCGACGCGCAGCACTGGAATGTTGTTAACGCTCTCGCCGAGGCGGGAGGGGACTACCGCAGTATTTTCCTTATGTTCCCGGTTAAAGACGAGGCAACATTTATGTCGCGATTCCCACTTATGGATACAATGAGCGACACGGTAATGAACTTTGTCGGCGGCGTGATTATGTATATCATCCTGCGCATCAAGCCCTACAGACACTCGGGCAAAAACGACATCAACGCACTCATCGAAAGCGAAAGCACCGCTGAAGTAACTGAACCGAAAGCGGAATAATAAGGATAATAAGAATAAAAAATAAAGCAGTCCGCAAGGGCTGCTTTTTTGATAAACATAATGAAGTCGGGCTGACGCCCTGATGAAGTCACTCGCTTTGCTCGTTAATGAAGTTTGCGCTTACAGCGCAAATGAAGTTTTCTGCTTCGCAGAAAGTGAAGTTAAGTGTGCCACCCACGCCCGCAGGCATTTCACACGCCGTAAGGCGTATTTCACGCCCGAAGGGCATTTCACAAATCCTGAAAGGATTTATTTCGTTGAAAAAAGGCTTACATTTCTGTAAGCCTTTTTTCTGGTGATCCACCGGGGACTCGAACCCCGGACACCTTGATTAAAAGTCAAGTGCTCTACCGCCTGAGCTAGTGGATCGTTTTATTGCGCTTGAATATAATACAACACAAGGTAATTATTGTCAAGAACTTTTTTAAATTTTAAATACTATTGTATATAAAACAGATACCATATAAATATTTTTTCATATTTTGTGGTTTTTGAAATCAAAAGTCTTGAAAAGAAACAATATATAGTATATAATATCTTCGAATTTTTAATCTTCCGGGAGGTAGTTATGAAGTTAACGATGTCACAGGCGCTTGTCAGATTCCTTGACAATCAGTATGTCAGTTTTGACGGCGTGGAAACCAAGTTTGTTGACGGCATTTTCGGCATTTTCGGCCACGGCTGCGTAGTCGGTCTCGGTCAGGCACTCGAGCAGGGCGGTCACAATCTCAAGTTTTATCAGGGTCACAACGAGCAGGGCATGGCTCACGCGGCAATCGGCTTCGCGAAGCAGAACAACCGCCGCAAAATAATCGCCTGCACCTCTTCAATAGGTCCCGGCGCCCTCAATATGGTAACCGCAGCGGGCACTGCCACGGCAAACAGAATCCCTCTTCTTGTTCTGCCCGGCGACACCTTCGCCTGCCGCCAGCCGGATCCCGTGCTTCAGCAGATTGAGCAGCCCACGAGCTATTCAATTACCGCCAACGATTCGTTCAAAGCGGTCTGCAAATACTGGGACAGAATCGTACGCCCCGAGCAACTTATGACCGCTTGCATAAACGCCTTCCGCGTGCTTACCGACCCCGCCGAAACGGGCGCGGTGTGCCTTGCAATGCCCCAGGATGTTGAGGGCGAGGCGTTTGATTATCCCGATTATTTCCTTCAGAAAAGAGTATGGTATATAGACCGCCGTTCCGCATCCACTCGTGAAATCAACAGGGCGGTAAAACTCATCGCCTCCAGCGAGAGACCCATGCTCATTGTAGGCGGCGGCGTGACTTATTCCGAGGCGTGGGACACCGCAAAAATCTTTGCCGAAAAGTTCAATATACCCATCGGCGAAACCCAGGCGGGCAAGGGTAATATCCGCTGGGATCATCCGCTCAACATGGGCGGCATCGGCGTCACGGGCGGTCCCGCGGCGAACCAGCTTGCCAAACAGGCGGATCTCATCATATCCGTGGGCACAAGACTCACCGACTTTACAACCTCCTCAAAATGGCTTTTCCAGAATCCCGATGTAAAAATGATAAATATAAATGTCTGCCCGTTCGACGCCTTCAAGATGGATGCCGTCACGGTGATTTCGGACGCGAAAACCGCTTTGCTTGATATTATGGGCGGACTTATGGATGAGGAATACTATTCCGACTGGGGCGACGAAGTCGCCGACGCGAAGAGCGCTTACAACGCCGAGGTGGACCGCAACTACAGCGTCTATCTTCAGGACGCTCTCTCACAGACCCGCGCTCTCGGTGAGATAAACAAACTCATCGCTCCCGATTCGGTTGTTGTCGGCTCAGCGGGCAGTCTTCCCGGCTGCCTTCAGAGACTCTGGCGCTCCTCAAGACCGAAAACCTATCACGTTGAATACGGCTTCTCCTGTATGGGCTATGAAGTGTGCGCCGCTCTCGGTGTAAAACTTGCCGAGCCCGACAGAGAGGTTTACACAATGGTCGGCGACGGCTCGTTCATTATGCTCCACAGCGAGCTTTACACCGCGGTTATGGAGCACGCGAAAATCAATGTTATGCTCTTCGACAATTCCGGCTGGGGCTGTATTGAAAACCTCCAGAACAATCAGGGTACGGACACCTTCGGCACAAGATTCCTTGAAAGGAATCCCGAAACGGGCATGCTTGACGGCGATATAGTTCCAATAGATTTCGCGAAAATCGCCGAGGGCTATGGCTGCAAGGCGTACCGTGTAACAAATATCAAGGAACTGCGCGAGGCGCTTGCCGATTCAAAGAAGCAGGATGTTCCCGTGCTGTTTGATATCAAGGTAGCCCACGGCAGTATGAGCGACGGCTACGACGCCTGGTGGCGTGTGGGTGTTGCCGAGGTTTCCGAGAGCGAAAGAGTAAGAATCGCATACGAAGAGATGCAGGAAAATATAGAAAAAGCCAGACTTTATTGATAACAGGAGATTACGACTATGCTTAACAAAGAAAAAGTAAATCTTGCCATAGCCCCCATAGCGTGGACTAACGACGACCTTCCCGACCTCGGCGCCGAAAACACCTTTGAGCAGTGCGTAAGCGAAATGGCGCTCAGCGGTTTTACGGGCAGCGAAATCGGCAACAAATATCCCAAGGATGTTGAAACTCTCAAGCACAAACTCGATGTGCGCGGAATGCGCATCTGCAACGCTTGGTTTTCGTCCCTTCTTCTCTCCGACGGCTACGACGCCACTATCGAAGCGTTTATAAAACACAGGGATTTCCTCTACGCTCTCGGAGCGAGAGTTATCGGCGCTTCCGAACAGGGCAACTCCATTCAGGGCAAACCCGTAAGCATCTTCGGCGACAAGCCGGTTTACACCGATGAGCAGTGGGCTCTCATAGCAAAGGGTTTCAACGAGATGGGCCGCCTTGCCAAGGAAAAGGGCATGTATTTTACCGTTCACCACCATATGGGCACGGGCGTGCAGACCTCGGCCGAAATTGACAAACTTATGGAAATAACAGACCCCGGTCTTGTATATCTCCTTTTCGATACCGGTCATCTCGCCTTCGCGGGCGAGGACGCCGTTGCCGTGCTTAAAAAATATGTGAACAGAGTTAAACACGTTCATCTCAAGAGCATCCGCAAGGATGTAATCGAGCAGGGCAGGGCAAACGGATGGAGCTTCCTTGACTGCGTGCGCGCTGGCGCTTTCACCGTTCCCGGTGACGGCGATTTCGATTTCACTCCCGTTTTCGATATCCTCGCCGAAGCGGATTACGAGGGCTGGGTTGTTGTTGAGGCGGAACAGGATCCCGCCAAAGCCAATCCCTACGAGTACGCCTGCCTTGCAAGAGCGTATATCAGAGAAAAAACGGGGCTTTGATTCCGTAAAAAACAAAGGCGCAGTCACACTGCGCCTTGTAATTTTCTGCGTTTTATCTTTCGGGCGAACCGGGAATTCTCTCAACGGCGATTTCCGCCCGGGGTGTCTGATAAATAATCGGTGCTATGCTTCCCGGCTCAAACAGAATAACGAGGTTTTCCTCGGTGAGATACCAGCTGAACTCTCCGCTGTCCACAGCGTAATCGAGTTCTTCCTTTGAATACTCAATCGGCTCACCGTCGTTTCCCGCGCGGGCAAACTGAACGCGGCATTCCTCTTTTATCATCTCTTTGAGCACAGTCATATTGCCGGTTATTTCGTCAAGCGCCAGAGTATCGCCCGTTTTAAGCGAGAATGTGATTCCCTTTATATCCTCGGTATCGCGTACCGCGCAGGCACCGTGATTGTAGTAATCAAGGCGGAAACTCAGCCGTTCATCGTCCCTGAAGGACTGTGAAAACGAAATTGAATAGGACGCTCCGCTGAAATAATCAGCCCCCCGCGCAACAAAATCGTTGTACTCTGCAATGTAGTCGAATTCCGGCTCGGTTATTGTTTTCACAATTTCTCCTATTGCCGCGTTTATCATATCGTAAACGCTTTCCTTGTCGGCGGCTCCCGTCAGTTCGGGGTAGCTTACCGAGCCCGTGTAAACCACGGTTCCGTCATCGGCGGTAATCTTTTTTTCTTCGCTTTTCATTGTGATAACCGCGTCGCCGTTTCCGTTTTTTTCGCAGGAACAGAACAGCACGCACACAACAGAGAAAACGGCGATAATACTTATAAATCTTTTCATAGGTCATTCCTCCGCAGTTATTTTACCACAAAACGGCGTTTAAAAGCAATATACAGAAAGGCAGTAATATGAGAGCAGACAATTCGGTTAAATTCAATCAGGACGGAAAACTTGTGATTATGCAGGTGTCCGACACGCAGGATTTGGTTCATACCCGCCTCGCCATGCTTCAGATGCTCGACGCGGCTTACGACAAAGTCAAACCGGATCTCGTGCTTTTCACGGGCGACAATGTGCTCGGCAACCATCTTCTGGACGCGAGAATCGGCACGCGCAAGGTCGCCGAGGGCTGGCAGGAGGAGTTTGACAGAATCAGAAAAACACTCTGTCAGATTATTATTCCGCTTGAGGACCGCAAGATTCCGTTCGGTATGATTTACGGCAATCACGACGATATGAACTCGGTAACAAAGGATGAACAGGCGGAGATTTTCAGGCAGTACGAATACTGCCTGCCTATGAACACCGACAACCCGGATATTGACTGTGACACATACAGAATTCCCGTTTTTTCACACGACGGCAAAGAACTTGTTTTCAACCTCTGGATGCTCGACAGCGCCTGGTACGACAAGGAGAAGGACAAGTGCTTCGCGGCGGTGAAAAAAGAGACGGTTGACTGGTATAACAGCGAATATAAAGCGATAAAAAAGAAATATAAAAAAGATGTAAAATCCCTTATGTTTCTGCACATTCCTCTGCCTCAGCAGGAGGAACTCATTGAAAAATGCGAAAAACACGATGAGGGTGCCGTGAAAGTCGGCAAAAACGAATACATCCGCCTGAATCCTCAGAAGGCGGGCGGCGTTCTCGGTGAGCCCGTGAGCGTCTGCGAGGATGAGTTCGGGCTGTTTGAAAGCGTGAAGCAAAACGGCGATGTGCTTGCCGTGGTTACGGGTCACGACCATTCAAACTGCTTTGACGGCACAACTCAGGGGGTGCGTATGGTTCAGACTCCCGCCGCCTCATTCCGCTGCTACGGCAGCGATCAGAGGGGAGTGCGGCTGTTTATTCTCGATGAGAACAACCCCGAAGAATTCGAAACATACACGCTCAATTATAAGGAACTCTGCGGAAAATCGCCCTACGCAAAATTCCAGTATATCTGGGACGCAGACGACAAGATTCCCGAAAAATGCGCCATGATTGCGGGATTTGCCGCAGCCGCGTGCGCGGGAATCGCGGCTCTTGTAAAACTAAAGAAAAAATGAAATCAGCCGGGGAACAGAATGTTCTCCGGCTTAAGTTTTACTCATCTTTAAGCGTGTAATCGCATCTTTTCAGAATATCCCTGAGCGCCTTCGCGTCGGTCACTCTTTCGGGCAGATAAACTCCTCCCTGAGGCATATCTCCTTTATCACCGTGAAAATCCGAACCCGAAGACCTGCGCAGGTTGTATTTCGTTGCCCATATCAGGGCGATGTCGTTGTTGGAATTGTGACCGGGATGACCGTTGTAAACCTCCATTCCGTCAAGCAGGGCGGGGTTCTGTATATCCATATCAAACCTGAACGGATGCGCCTGAAAAACAAGAAGATTATTCTCATCCGCGAAGGGTCTGAACTCCTCAAGGTCGCGGAAGGCGTCAAGATGGCGTTTATACAAAAAATCCTCGTCTATACCGAATATCAGAAAATCTCCGTTTATATCGGTAAAACTCAATTCCATTCCGAGCACTACGCTGAACTCCGGCGTTTCGTATTTTTTCGCCTCGCGGTATCCTTTAAGGAAGTATTCCGCCTTCTGCTCAATTGTTTCGGCGTGTGCCCGCCTCATTTTATAATCGGACATGTGGTCGGTAATTACTATTCCGTCAAAACCCGTCTCCTTGTAGTGTTCAACCACATCTTTTGCAGGCACGCTCGCGCAGGAACTTGACTCAGCTGTATGAACATGTAAATCGTAAAGATATTTTCCCATTTCGCACCTCTCTTTTCACTATCGGATTATACTCCTTAACAGCGGAAATAATCAAGTGCGAAGTGTTAATTTTTATACAGACCGGCGGAAAGGCGGCAACCCTTACTTGACAATTTTCCTTATATGTTATAAAATCTTATAGAATATTTTTATTTAAGGATATTTGTGCAAAGAATAAAAAAGACAGGAAGTGGAACCGAATGGTAAATGAAAACCTTGTTTCGTTCGTCCTTGACGCTCAGCAGGGCAACGAAGACGCATTTGCAAAACTTTATTCCCGCACACTTAAAAATTCTTATTATCTTTGTCTCAAGCTGACTGCCGACGCGGACCTTGCGCGTGAGGTCCTCAAAAAGGGCTACGCCGCGGCGTTCTGCAGCATAGGCAAACTCAAGCGCCCCGAGGCGTTCGAATCCTGGCTCAAACAGAAAATGGCGGCGGCTTACAAGTCAACCCGCAATTTCTATTTCGGCGACGCGGACGCGGACGCTCAGGCGTCCTCGCAGGAATTCCTTCCCGCGTCTGTGCTTGATGACGATTCTCTCTGCCGCAGGGTTGAGGATTATGTCGCGTATCTTCCCGATGAACAGAGAACGGTTGCAGTGCTCTATTACTGCGTTGGAATGCCGGTCGAGTTTATCGCCAAATTCCTTAATGTTTCCCCGAGCACGGTCGAGTCCCTTCTTGCCGCGGCAAGGCAGGGCATAGTCGAGCCGCTCAATCTCGGCGATGTAACTCTCTCGGAAGACACAATGCCGGTTCTCACAAAGATTTTTATGCGCTCGGCTGCCGACACCAAAATTGAAAACGACCTTGTAAGGCAGACATTTATTTATGCCATTGACTGCTACCACGGCAACGAGAACCCGCTCGATGAAATCACTGTTTCGCCCGAAACGGAAAGCCCGAAGCCCGCTGCTGAAAGCGAACGCGAAGAGGCGGCTGAAGGTCCTGCCGAAGGCCCTGTTGAAGATACTGTTTTACCCGAAGACGGAATCGAAACGGAAACGGAACCCGAAACAATCGAAATTGATGAAAATACAAAGCCCTCACAGGCAGTTACCGGCGCGGATCTTCTCAATGAAATCAACCGCTCCATAAATGAAATTGCAGGTTCCCCGCTTCTCAACAAGGAGCAGGAAGAGGAGTTCGGCGGCATCTACATCAGCCAGATAAGCGAAGAGGACGACAAGCCCGCGCAGGAGGATATCCCCGTAAGGGAGAAGCCCGAAAAGAAACCTTTCGCGGGAATCAAAGATAAGAAAAAACTCTTCATAATCGCCGCAATCGCTCTTGTTCTTCTGGCGGCGATAATCGCAATAGCAGCCGCCGTCAGGAACAAAGGCGGAAAAGAAAACGAAGTTATCGCCGTTCCTCAGAATGTTTCAAAAGAATGGGTTGAGGACGCCACTCTCACCAATTACAAAGCAATTCAGTATTTCAACGAGAATTACTGCATTTTCCAGGCGGGCGAGGAAGCAAAGTGGGGTCTTATGGATTATCAGGGCAATGTAAGATTACAGCCCACATATTACCTGTTCAAGCGCTGCTCCTACGGCAGAGATTATAACGAGGACGAAGGCGAGCCCTACCACTATCTTGTTCAGAACCAGGCGGACGGCAAGCAGTTCATTCTCAATATGGATACCCTTATGCCGGACAGCAAGCCCCACGAGAACCACAACTCAAGTTCCGAAACCATAGAGAAGAGCAGGATTTACGACGAGCGCGACCGCTTCCACAACGGCTATGCCGCGGTAAGAGATGAAAAGACCGGTAAATGGGGCTACATCTCAGAGGAGAGCCGCAAACTTGTTATAGACTGCAACTACGAACCGGTCAACGTTTTCGAAAACGAGGCGGAATACGCGATGTGCGACTACTGCCTTGCCGTTGACGAGGGTCTCGTAGCCGTAAAGAGAAACGGCAAGATGGGCATTATCAATCTTAACGGCGAAACAATCGTTGACTTTGAATACGCCCAGATTCTTCAGGGCAAGGACGGCGTGTTTATTGCTCAGAAGGGCAGCAAATGGGGCTATATCCTTGTAGGCGACAAAGCCATAACCTTTATGAAGGACAAACTCGCGAAGGCGGCTGAAACCACTACCAATCCCGATTCCGGCACCGCTCTCGGCGACCTTCAGGCGATCCTCAGCGAATATGACGCGCTCGACAAGACCTATGAGACCAACACCGTAGTCAATGTCAGAGACTCAATAGGCGGAGAAGGTAATCTGATTGTCGAACTCGAGGAAGGCAAGCAGGTCAAGGCAGTTGCCGAAGGCAGAGACGAAAACGGAAACCGCTGGATATGCGTTGAACTCGATTCCGGCTACGGCTGGCTTCGCGCTAAATATGTCGATCTGGTTTACGATTGATAAATAAAACAAAATACAATTTGCTTTGAAGAGAAGAGTCTGTAACGTGTTTCACAGAGAGCGGGCGGTTGCTGAAAGCCCCGCAGACCTCCGTTAAAGACAGCCGTCTCCGAGCATCCGCGCGATGAGCGCGGCGTAACAGGCGTTAACGTTAAAGAGTGGTGCATTTGCGCAATTTGGGTGGTACCGCGGAGAAATCCGTCCCATTTTAATTGAGCTTATGCACCTTTTTCTATTTTTCGATTTTTAAGGAGTGATTTTTATGGAATGGACGGGACTTAATGAACTGAGAGAAAAATATCTCGAATTTTTTGAGTCAAAGGGTCATCTCAGAATGCCGAGCTTTTCGCTCGTGCCTCAGGGCGACAAGAGCCTGCTGCTTATAAACGCGGGTATGGCTCCGCTTAAAAAGTATTTCACGGGTGAACTCACACCTCCGCGCAGGCGAGTAACAACCTGCCAGAAATGCATCAGAACGCCCGATATCGAGAGAGTCGGTATCACCGCGCGCCACGGCACGTATTTTGAGATGCTCGGCAATTTCTCGTTCGGCGATTATTTCAAAAAAGAGGCGACTGCGTGGGCGTGGGAATTCTTTACGAAGGTTCTCGAAATGCCCCCGGAAAAACTTTATATAAGCGTCTATCTCGACGACGACGAGGCGTATGATATCTGGACGAAGGATATCGGCGTCGCTCCTGATCATATGGTCCGTTTCGGCAAGGAGGACAATTTCTGGGAGCACGGCGCGGGTCCCTGCGGCCCCTGTTCCGAAATCTATTTCGACCGCGGCGAAAAATTCGGCTGCGGCAAGCCCGACTGCAAGGTCGGCTGCGAGTGCGACCGCTATGTTGAGGTGTGGAACCTCGTTTTCACTCAGTTTGAAAACGACGGCAACGGCAATTACACAAAACTCAAAAACTGCAATATAGACACGGGTATGGGTCTTGAAAGACTCGCCTGTGTTATGCAGGGCGTTGACAATCTCTTTGAGGTTGACACCGTCAGAAATATAATGAAGCGCATAATCGATATCGCGGGCGTCGAGTATCACAAGGATCCGAAAAGCGATATCTCGCTTCGCGTAATAACCGACCATATCAGAAGCACTACATTTATGATAGGCGACGGCGTAATGCCTTCAAACGAGGGCAGGGGCTATGTTCTGCGCCGTCTGCTCAGAAGAGCGGCGCGCCACGGAAGACTGCTCGGCATAGACGGAACCTTCCTCTATAAAGTCTGCGAGACGGTAATCGAAGAGAACAAAAACGCCTATCCCAACCTTGTTGAAAAACACGACCTCATCGTGAAGGTCATCAAGGCGGAAGAGGAAAACTTCAACAGAACAATCGACACGGGTCTTGTTCAGCTTGAAAACATTATCGCCGACAATAAAACGGGAGTGCTCAGCGGTGCCGATGCCTTTAAACTTCAGGACACCTTCGGCTTCCCGATTGACCTTACAAAGGAGATCCTCGCCGAGCGAGGTATAACCGTTGACGAAGAGGAATTCAGACGCATTTCAGCCGAAAGCAGGGCGGCAACCCGCGCCGCAAGAAAAGACGCCGGAGCTGAAGCGTGGAAAGGCAAATCCGCCCCCGTCTCCGACATAGCCGCAACCGTATTCACCGGCTATGATGAATATGAAACGGAATCCGAAACAGTCGCGATTCTCTCTGAAGGTGAGCGCGCCGACAGCGCCTTCGCGGGCAGCGAGTTTACCGTTGTTCTCTCCTCCACCCCGTTTTACGGCGAAAGCGGCGGTCAGGTCGGCGACACGGGAAAAATAACCGTCGGCGACGCTGTGTTTGAGGTTGAGAACACAACCAAAACAACCGGCGGAGTCGTGCTTCATACAGGCAGACTTGTATCGGGCGATATGCTCAGCGTCGGCGACAAGGTAACGGCTTCAATCGATGTCTGCAAGCGTAAATCAACAGCCCGCAACCATACCGCCGCCCACCTTCTTCAGGCGGCTCTGCGCGAGGTGCTCGGCACCCACGTTGAGCAGGCGGGTCAGCTTGTAAACTGCGATGAAGTCCGCTTTGACTTTACTCATTTCTCCGCCCTCACACCCGAGGAGGTTGAAAAGGTTGAGAGAAGAGTCAACGAGATAATCCTTTCGTCTGTCCCCGTAACGGTAGCCGAAATGCCCATTGAAGAGGCGAAAAAGGCGGGCGCAATGGCACTGTTCAGTGAAAAATACGGCGATGTCGTAAGAGTTGTAAAAGCAGGTGATTTCTCAACAGAACTCTGCGGCGGCACCCATGTTTCCTCCACGGGTGAACTCGGACTTTTTAAGATTATTTCCGAGTCAAGTGTCGCGGCGGGCGTGCGCAGAATAACGGGCATAACCGGTTTCGGTGTGCTTGATTACATAGCTTCCGACACCGCGCTTATAAAGAATGTAGCCGCCTCTCTCAAAACGGCGAACATCTCCGACCTCGAAAACAGGGCTTCGGCAGTTATGGCGGAACTCAAGGCGAAGGATAAGGAAATAGCCGACCTGAGAGCCGAGATTTCATCAATTAAATCGGGCGATCTTATGAGCGGCGCCGTCGATGTAAACGGCGTAAAACTCATCACGGCAGAAGTTGAGGGCCTTCGTCCCGACGAACTGCGCTCAATGAGCGACAACTTCAGAAACGACCCGCTCTGTGTAGCCGTCATCTCCTGCGTAAACGCCGAAAAAACAGGCGCCAACTTCGTGTGCGGCTGCGGCGCCGAAGCGGTGAAGAAGGGCGCGCACGCCGGCAATATTGTCAGAGAAGTCGCGAAACTCGCGGGCGGTTCCGGCGGCGGAAAGCCCGACAGCGCGATGGCGGGCACAAAGGATATTTCAAACATTCAGTCGGCGATGGATGCCGTAAAGGACATTGTCGCGAATATGATTAAATTAGGAGAATAACCATGGATTGTATTTTCTGCAAAATAGCAAACGGAGAAATCCCTTCAAACAAGGTCTATGAGGATGAGAGTGTAGTCGCATTTTATGACCTTGAGCCCCAGGCTCCCGTGCATGTTCTCATAGTTCCCAAGCAGCACATCTCCTCCGCGTTCGATATTGATGAGAGCAACAGCGCCGTTGTGGCGCACATATTTGAGGTCGCGGCAAAGCTCGCTGTTTCGCTCAATCTCGCCGACGGCTTCCGCGTTGTTACCAACGCCGGCGAAAACGCGGGTCAGACCGTAAAACACCTCCATTTCCACCTTGTAGGCGGCCGCAAACTCGGCAGAGAAGCGTAAGGAGGGTAAATAATGGCTGATACATACAGAATCAACATAGCCGGTCTGGAAAGAGACCTCGTTCTCTGCCCGTTAAACGAAAAACTTGATATTGCCGGTTTCATCATTTTCGGCGATGTCGAACTCACAATCCGCGCGGCGGAAGAACTGCTTAAAAGATGCCCCGACTTTGATTATATCGTAACTCCCGAGGCAAAAAGCATTCCGCTCGCCTATGAAATGTCAAGGCAGTCCGGCAAAAAGTATTTTGTCGCCCGCAAAAGAGAAAAACTCTATATGAAAAATCCCGTTAAAGTCGAGGTGCGCTCAATCACCACCAACGCCGTGCAGACGCTTATTCTCGACGGCTCCGAGGGCGAGCAGATAAGAGGCAAAAAGATTGTTATTGTTGACGATGTCATAAGCACGGGCGAGTCGTTAAAAGCGGTTGAGGAACTGGTAAGCCGCTTTGACTGCGATGTGGTAGCCAAATGCGCGGTTCTCGCTGAGGGCGACGCCTCAAAGAGAGACGATATTGTATTCCTTCAGGAACTTCCTCTTTTCTTCAAATAATTTTCCGGGGTGAAACCTATGCCGCGTCCGTTTGCAGTTGCGGGCTTCACAATGTTTTTTGTTCTGCTGGTGCTGTGCTGTACCGGTATTGCGGCGTGTCTGCCCGCGGCTCTTGTTATGGTCGCGGCACTGGTTGCGTTCCTGATTATTCCCAAAACGAGAAGGCAGAAGGTCCTGCCCCTCGCCATGTTCGCGGGCGTGCTTTCCTGCGCGCTGTTCGCGTTCAATTACCATATTTTTTATCAGCCGGCCCTGTCTCTTGACGGCGGCAGTTACGACATTTCCGCCGTGCTTGAGGACGGCGGCGAAACAGATTACGGCAGATGGTACTATAACGCTGAAATTGACGGCATAAACGGCACAAAATGCAGTTACAAAGTGCGCTTTTCATTTCGCGAAAAACTCGATGCCGGGCCATACGACAGGGTTCGGGGAGTGTTCACCGTTTACACAAAACAAAACGGCGGTTCCGGCGTGTTCAAAATCAATTCCTCGGAAAACCTTATCGGTGCTTACCCCGCTGAATACACGAACGAATCAATAGCCGTATCGCGCATTCCCGAAAACCAGAAGCCGCTAATTAATAAGTTCATTGTTCTGCGTGAAAGAGTTGCCGGCAACATCCGTGCGCTCATTCCCGGCGATTACGGTGAGATTGCCTGCGGACTGCTCTTCGGCAAAGCGGCAAGGTTCCCGTCATCCTTAAAGGCGAAGTTCAACGGCGCGGGCATTTCGCACATAATCTGCGTGTCCGGTCTGCACCTTTCAATCTGGGCGCTTTTTATCTTTAAACTTTTCGGGAGAATCGGGCTTGACAAGCGCGTTTCCGCTGTTGTTTCATCGTTGTTCATCGTCGGCTATATGGCACTCACGGGCTTTACCTATTCCGTGCTCAGGGCGGGAATAATGATGCTTGTTCTGCTCGCGGGAACGGCTCTTTTCAGAAGGGGAGACAGTGTAAATTCATTGGGTATAGCGGCAATAATCATACTTGCCGTAAATCCATTTTCCGCCTGCGATGTCGGCTTCCTGCTCTCGTTTCTGTCAACCCTCGGGCTTATACTTTTTATGCCCCGTTTGAGCGCTTATATCGATGAAAAACTCGAGGGCAAAAAGAAATTTGTCTCAAAACCCGTAAAATATATTTCAATTATTCTTCTTACAACGCTCTGCGCCTGCGCGTTCACTCTGCCCGTGAGCATTGTCTGCTTCGGTCAGGTAAATCTTATGTCGTTTCTCGGCAATCTGCTTATCATTCCCGCCGTTTCGGTGTGTATGATTTCCGCCGGCGCTGCGGCACTGTTCTCGCTCTTTACGCCGCTCGGTCTGCTTAAATATCCGTCGGCTCTGGTGTGCTCGCTCACATCGAAATACGTCTGTGTCGTTGTTGAAAAACTTTCGAAAATCCGTTTCCTCACTTTTTATCCGCGCGAGAATCTCGCATATATATGGCTCGGCGGAGCGTTCCTTATAATTTGCGTGGCGCTTTATTTCAGATATCTCGGCTCAAAAACCGTGAGAGTCACATCCGCTCTGCTGCTTGCCACCTTTGTTTCGATGATTGTCATATCCTACGCGTTTTACGCCGATATTGCGGAAATAACAGTTATTGACAACGGCAAAGCTCCCGCAGTGCTGATTACTGAAAACGGATACTCCGCGCTTGTCGGCTGCGGTGAGGAGGATTACAAATCTTCTTCGGTAATCTGCGGCGAACTTGAGGACAGGCATATCGAAAACCTCAATCTTATTGTCATTCCCCGCAATACAAAAGCCGTTTCGGGCTGCGCCGGGGATATTATCGCGTTTTATCCTCCCGATGTGCTCGCCTGCAGCGGCGCATCAAAATGGGATTATCTTCTGCCCGAAGAAAGCGATTCCGTAACATTCGGCGAAAAGTTCGTTATGCAGCTCTGCGACGGAATCAAAGTTACCTGCGTAAATTCCGCGGACGGCTGCTACGCTCTTTTAAATGTTTACGGAAGAACCGTTCTGACGGATTTCGGCAACCTTCCGCAAGGTGAAAAATCCGATTTTCTTATTACTCAATCCGGCGATGATACATATTATTACAATGATTATAATGCGGTGATTTTGTCGGATGACGAAACCGCCGTTTCAATACAGAACGAACTGAACGGTAACGGAGTACTCTGCGTTGCGACCGCGGGTCAGGGTAATGTCACAATAAGCGTTGCCTCAGACGGAGAATACAAGTTATACAGAGAATAACCGGGTGATTATATGGCTGTATCAAATGAAGCGGCACTCAAAGAAAAACTTAAAAAATCTCCTCTCGGCGCATATCTCATCTACGGCACCGAGGACTATCTCAAAAAGGTCTATGTCGATAAGATTGTCAAAATGACCGTTGATGACAGTTTCGCCGAATTCAACCTTCACAGAATCGACGGCAAGGAATCAACCCTCGGTGAGGTCTATGAGTGCGTCGAGGCGTTCCCGATGATGAGTGACTCAACCTGCGTTGTGGTTACGGATATGCAGCTTGACGCACTCGACGGCGATGAAATGAAGATGCTTGAGGAAATGGTCGCCGATGTTCCCGAAACCTGCGCTTTGGTTTTTTATATGCAGACGGTGAATGTCACGCCCTCAAAATGGAAAAACATTATTTCACTGTTTGAGGAGCACGGGCTCGCCGTTAACCTCACCGAAAAAGAGCCCGCCGATATTGTCAAAACCCTTGAAAACGCCGCGAAAAAGCGCAATGTACCCTTTGATAACGGCGCGGCGAGATATCTTATTGAATGTGTCGGCAGCGACCTCAATACTCTCCATAACGAGATAGAAAAACTCTGCGCTTACGCCTCCGGCAGGAGTATAGCGAGGGCGGATATTGACGCTGTCTGTTCAAAATCATTGGAGGCGAAGGCGTTCGATATCATGCGGGCGCTGCATTCGGGCAATTTTGAAACGGCTATGAAAAAACTCTCCGCGGTTATCGAGCAGAGAGAGGACCCGATTATGTTGCTCGGCGCGTTCATATCCTCATATATGGATATTTACCGCGCGAAGGCGGCTGTAATCTCCGGCTTTCAGGAAACAAAGGTTGCCGAATATTATGACTACAAGAAAAAGGAATTCCGTCTGAGAAACGCTATGCGCGACTCAAAAGGGCTGTCTCTCGCAGCGATTTATAAATGCCTCGATATCCTCGCCGAAGCGGACGCTCTTTTAAAAGGCAGCGATGTTGACAAGGTTCTCGTGCTCGAACAGACCCTCGCGAAACTTGCCCTGGCGGAAGGGGAAGGCCGCCGATGATAAAGATTGACAGGGTTATTATTGTTGAAGGCATATACGATAAAAACAAGCTTTCCCGGTTCGTTGACGCGCCGATTATAACAACGGACGGCTTCGGAATTTTCAAGGATAAAGAGCGCCGCAAATTGCTCGCGAAACTTGCCGAAACAAAGGGGCTTGTGGTGCTTACGGACAGTGATTCCGCGGGCTTTTTAATCCGCAATTTCATCGGTTCCGCCGTGGATAAAAAATACATCGTAAACGCATATGTTCCCGAAATTTCCGGCAAGGAAAAACGCAAAACAAAGCCCTCAAAGGAGGGTATTCTCGGCGTTGAGGGAATGACCGAGGAAGTAATAACAAAGGCGCTTGCCGATGCCGGTGTGCTCGGCGAAAAATGCGAAAACCACGCTGATGATATTAAAAAAATCGACTTATACAGTCTCGGCCTTTCGGGTGGAAAAGACAGCGCCGAAAAGCGCAAAAAACTGCTCGCTTTTTACGGGCTGCCGTCAAGGATGCCCGTAAATCAAATGGTTGAAATACTCAACTGCATAACAACAAAAAAAGAACTCGAAAACGCAGTTAAATCCTTGTAAAAAGGGGGAACGCGAATGCGCGTAGGTCACGGATATGATGTTCACCGCCTTGATGAAGGGCGTGAACTTATTCTCGGCGGAGTTAAAATCGAATATGAAAAGGGGCTTCTCGGCCATTCGGATGCCGATGTGCTTCTGCACGCCGTGTGCGATGCTCTGCTCGGCGCGGCGGCTCTCGGCGATATCGGCCTGCTTTTTCCCGACTCGGACGAAAAATACAGGGACGCGGACAGTATGGTTCTGCTCGGAAAAACCGTAAATCACCTTAAAACAAACGGTTTTAAGCCGGTCAATATCGACTGCACAGTCATCTGTCAGGCGCCGAAACTCAGACCGTTTATTGACACGATGAGGGCGAATATCGCCCGAGTGTGCGGGCTTGATATCTCGCTTGTCAGCGTCAAGGCGACAACCGAGGAGGGGCTCGGTTTTACCGGTTCGGGTGAGGGAATTGCGGCTCACGCCGTGGTTTTAATTGAAAATACATAAATTTTTAATTGCGCCGTAATATTATTTGTGGTATAATAATAATTCAGAACATCAGCAACCTCAAAAGGAAGATTTTTATGAGTCTTATTGAAAATATAATCACGATATTCGAACAGATGGGTTCGGTAATTTCATCGTTCAGTTTTATTGATCTTATCGATATTCTCTTTGTTTCGTTTATTATTTATCACGCCGTAAAGCTTATCCGTGAAACAAGGGCTTTTCAGTTGGCGAAGGGTCTCGCGATTGTGGCAGTTGTCTATTTCATAGTCAATGTTACCGATATGCGAGCCTCGTCCTTCCTATTCAGCCGTCTTCTTTCCGACGTGCTCATACTTCTGATAGTGCTTTTCCAGCCGGAAATCAGAAGCGCCATAGAGCATATGGGCAGGGGAGGTCTGCCGATTTTCAAGCACGCTCTTGACGAGGAAAAAGGCAGCGAACTCCGTATGGCGATTATCGAAATCGCAAAGGCGTGCCAGCGAATGAGCGACTCAAAAACCGGTTCGATAATAATAATGGAAAGAAAGACTCTTCTGGGTGATATCATCGAAACGGGTCACATCACGGACTCCGCAATAACACACGAACTTGTTGGCAATATTTTCTTCCCGAACGCTCCGCTTCACGACGGGGCTGTAATCGTGCGCGATGCCCGTATTTACGCCGCGGGCTGCGTTCTTCCGCTTACTCACAACAGCGACCTGCCCAGTGACCTCGGAATGCGCCACAGAGCCGCCATAGGGGTCACCGAGCAGAGCGACGCCGTAGCCGTAATCACCTCGGAAGAGACGGGAACCATTTCAATATGCAGCAACGGTTCGATTGAACGCGATTTTGACGAGGCATCCCTGAGAACCCGCCTTTTTGATTATTTTGATATCGACAAAGAAGACTCCGATACATCTCCCGCTCCCGTAAAATATATCAAGAAAGCGAAAAATAAATTCGCCGAAGTCTTCAAGAGGAACAAATGATGAAAAAGAAGAGTATATTTAACAGAATCTTTTACAACAACAAGATTCTCGCCCTGTTTTCCGTGCTTCTCGCGTTTATTATTTGGCTTGCCGTCGCGGTCATTTTCTCGCCCGAGGACGAGCGCGTGGTTGAGGATATTCCCGTTAAAATAGAGGTATCCGAGGTTATGAAAACCTACGGATTGACTTCGTTTATCGATGAGGACTACACGGTTGACGTGACGGTCAAGGGTAAAAGATACAATGTATCTCCCAAGGCACTCAAAGCCGAGGATATAAGCGTTGAGGCGAACACAAACAATGTCAGTTCGCCCGGCAACTATACCCTCCAGGTTGTCGCAACAAACAATTCAAGACTCGATTTTGAAATCATATCGATTTCCCTCAGGACCATTGACGCTTTTTTCGATGTGCCGGTCACTAGGGAATTCCAGGTTGACGACCAGCTTTACACAAGCACCGAAGTCGTTCCCGACGGGTACTACGCGGGCGACAGAAGGCTTTCCGCATCCACCGTACAGGTGAGCGGCCCCGAAACCGAAGTGGATAAAATCATAGGCATCACAGCCACGGTCGCTCTCGAGGAACCGATAACCGAAACGGAAACCTTCACCTGTACGCTCGGCACTCTGAGTTCATCCGAAAACGAGCCGAAGTATATAAGCTATCTTGACAATATCAAAATGACAGTGCCCGTTTACAGAAAAGCGACTCTCACAACCTCTGTAAACTTTATAAATTCACCCGCCGATTATATCGCCTCGCCCCTGCAGTTCACCGTATCGCCTTCAAGCGCGCTGTTCGGTGTCTCCGAAAACAGCCAGGCGTTCAAGAAGGGCGTTATGAATGTGGGAACAATCGATTATTCCGAAATCGCCCCCGGCAAAAACACATTCTCGTTTGTCTTTGAGTCCGATTCATCCGTTCTGATAGAGGACGGAGTTACTGATTTTACAGTCACTGTTGACGCCGCCAATATGGCTTCAAAAACCATCACCGTGCCTGTATCTTCCGCAGGCGCCGCTTCTGAAGAAGGCGGGGAGGAAAACAATTTTGCGCAGGACAGCATTACAGTAACCGTTGTAGGTCCTGAAGCGTCCCTCGCTTCAATCGGTGAAAAAGATATTGCCGTTTCGGCGGATGTCGCGAACACAGACAGAGAAACGACCGAAGTGCCGCTGACAGTTACGGTGCCCGGCTCGGATGACTGCTGGGTTTACGGCACATATACCGTTAATCTCAAATAAAACTGACAATCTAATACAATTCAAAGCCCGTTGAGCGTTTCGCTCCGCGGGCTTCTTTTTATAATAAATATTTTATATAATATATATTGAATATTCATATTTTCTGTGATATAATAACACGGATAATAGGGAAAGAAGGTGAATCCGTTGAAAAAAGCGATAACAGCTGTTGCGATAATGCTCGTTTTGTGCTTCGCGCTCTGCTCGTGCAGTTTTACACCCATCAGGTCAATGGATTTGCTTATGCAGCCTCCCGTTTTCTCAAATACGGACGAAAAACTGATTGCCGCGTTTGAAACCTCCGCGGGCGACAACACTGTGTTCTGCACGCCGATTAACGGTGACTACAAATCCGCGGTTGTTGTCGAGGATGTCGATTCCGACGGCGAGGAGGAAGCTTTCATTTTCTACAAACTCAAAAACGGTCAGGAAACGGTCAGACTGAACATTCTCAAAAAAATAGGCGGCGAATGGAAAAGCGTCTCCGATTTTACCGGGTCGGGAACCTCGGTCGGAAGCATAAGTTTCATTGATCTTGACTCCGACGGCATTCAGGAAGTTTTCGCCGGCTGGCGTGTCGGTACCTCGTCCGGCAGGATCCTTTCAATCTACCGCCAGAACTCCGACAGACTCAGCTACCACGAAATAATGAACGAGTCCTATTCCCTTATGAGCAGCGCCGACATTGACGGCGACGGCGAAACGGAAGTTCTGCTCATAAGCCAGATTTCAAATAATACGGGCAACCTCAATTCCGCGGCGCTTTACAAATGCTCGGGTGGCAAAATGAATCCCGCGGGCAATGTGACGCTCGACGGCAACATAAGCAGTTATGTCTCGGTTAAAGGCGAAAAGACCTCGGCGGAATCCCCGATGCGTTTTTATGTTGACGCTCTCAAGGGCGAGCGTATGATGATAACCGAAGTCATATCGTGGGACAATTCAACGGCAAATCTTGTTGACCCGTTTGTGGATCCCGAAACATTTACCAACTCCGCCACACTGCGCTACGAGCCGATACCCAGCATGGATATAAACGGCGACGGTCTTATTGATATTCCCACCCAGTCGGTGATAAGCGAAGTCGAAGCGGGTCCCGAATCGATTGATTCCTATATACCGCTCTATCTTACAGAATGGAAAAACATCTCGGATGACGGCATCGGGCTGGAAACATCCGTCTGCTCCCTTATTAACACCACCGGCGGATATATCTTTTACCTAACCGAATCCGATCTCGAAAAAGCCGCCGTTACCGCCCAAACCGACAAATGCTGGATTTTCCGCGCGGATGTCAACGGCGACGGAGTTTACAAGGATATGTTTTCGCTTCTGATTATCGACAACGAAAACTGGAACGAGGAAAACGCCGGCAGTTACACAATACTCAGCGAAAACGAGAATTACAGAGTCTGCGCGTTTGTTTCTCCGGACGGTGAGGCAAACGGAATAACAGGCGAATCCGTCAAGGAATATTTTGAGCAGTTTACATATTGAGAAAAGAGTGAATGAGAATGAAAAAAGTACTTGTAGCCGAAGATGAACAGGCCATAAGAGAATTTGTCGTAATCAACCTGCGCAGAAGCGGATATGATGTTGTCGAGGCGTGCGACGGCGCCCAGGCGCTCGAACTTTACGATTTGAACAACGGCGATTTTGATGTGGCTGTGCTCGATATAATGATGCCCAATGTTGACGGGCTTGAAGTCTGCAAGCAGCTTCGCGCGAAAAGCAATAATATAGGCATAATCCTTCTCACCGCGAGAACTCAGGAGATGGATAAGGTTTCGGGTCTCATGATGGGCGCCGACGACTATATTACAAAACCATTTTCTCTCTCCGAATTAGTTGCGAGAGTTGACGCTGTTTACCGCAGGGTGTCAATGCTTGTGCCCGCGGTCAGCACGGGCGAGTCGGCGAGCATAATCGAACTCGGTGATTTCAAACTGAACCTCCGCAACCGCACCCTTTCAAAACGCGGCAGGTTTATTGAACTTACTCAGGTTGAGTTCCAGATGATGGAATACTTCTTCACCAATCCCGGCGCCGCGCTGAGCAGAACCGATATTCTCAACTGCGTCTGGGGCAGCGAATACTTCGGCGAGGAAAAAATCGTCGATGTCAACATAAGGCGTCTGCGCATAAAAATCGAGGACGAACCCTCAAACCCGAAAAACCTCATCACAATCTGGGGCATCGGCTACAAGTGGGTAGTGTAATCTTTTAATCATTAAAAGCGAAAGGCAGGTGAGCGTATGACAGGCATATCCCGAAAATGGTTTTTTGAAGTTATTTCCATAATCAGTATTGTTATATTCATTGTCTCCGCTCTCCTTGTCGTAATTATTTCGCGTTCATATTACCGCACTGTCGAAACCACGCTCAACACCAACGCCAGCGACCTGCTCTCATCTTACTTCTCACTTTACGGCAACGACTCGTCCGAAAACTTCGCCCAGGGCGGCAGAGAGTTTATTGAAAATTTCACCGGCTCCGACATAATGGAGGCGTGGGTTATAGATTCGGAAGGCAAGGTTATCCTCTCTTCAAGCGGCTTTGAAATTGAGCAGTCCGATATGCCCGATTACAACGAGGCGCTCAGGTCCGACAGCGGCAGAGCAATCTGGACGGGGCGCACCTCAACGGGCGAGCGTATTATGTCCGAAACAACTCTTATCTCCTCGGGCAGCGGAGTAGCCGGAGCGGTCCGCTTTATGATTTCTCTAAAATACATCGATTCCCAGATTATCAGCATTATCATTATTACCGCTGTTGTTTCTCTCGCTTTCCTCGCGCTGATTATTTTCGTTTCATCGAGGTTCTATGTCAAAACAATCGTCCGCCCCGTGCGCAATGTCTGTTCAATAGCCGAAAGAATAGCGGGCGGCGACCTCGACGCGAGAGTCGAGCAGTATAACGACGACGACGAAATCGGTATGCTCTGTGAAAAAATAAACGATATGGCAACCGAGCTTGAATCCGCCGATAAAATGAAAAATGATTTTATCTCAACCGTCTCACACGAACTGAGAACTCCTCTCACCGCCATCAAGGGCTGGGGTGAAACACTCATTCAGATAGGCGAAACGGATCCCGCCACAAGCAAGAGGGGGATGGAGGTCATTCTCGATGAAACGGGACGCCTCAACGAAATGGTCGAGGAGCTCCTCGATTTCTCAAGAATGTCCAACGGCAGAATGAGCCTGAACATTGAAAAAATAGATGTTCTCGCGGAACTTGACGAAACGGTGTTCGCCTTCCGCGAAAGAGCGGCGAGGGAAGGAATCGAAATATCCTATAATGTTCCTCCCGTTCCCGTTCCGGCTGACGCCGACGCTTCAAGAATAAAACAGGTGTTTGTCAACATTCTCGACAATGCCATAAAATATACTCATCAGGGCGGCAGAATAACCGTCAAGGCGGAACTCGAACGCCCGAAAACCCTGAGAATTATTTTCACCGACAACGGCAAGGGAATAGCGCCCGACGATCTCCCGAAGGTAAAGGAAAAGTTCTTCAAGGCGGATTCGACGGTCAGGGGCTCGGGCATAGGTCTCGCGGTTGTGGATGAAATTATGAAACTCCACAAGGGCGACTTTACAATTGACAGTATTCTCGGCGAGGGCACAACGGTTACGCTGACCCTCCCGGTTGATGAAATTCCCGAAGAAGAGGTAGCGATAAGTGAGCAGCAATAAAGAAGAAAAAAAGAAATATGTCGCCGTAGGCGGTCAGGCGCTTATGGAAGGAATTATGATGCGCGGTCCCGAGGGCACGGCTATGTCCCTTCGCCTTCCCGACGGCTCAATCGAAACGCAGATGAAGGATTTCGTCTCCGTGCGCAAAAAATACAAATTCCTGAACATCCCGATTGTGCGCGGCGTTGTGTCGTTTATTGAGTCAATGATTTTCGGTTACGGCTGCCTTATGGAGTCCGCCGAAAAAACGAGTATGGATGATATGACCGCCGGGGAGGGCGACTCCAAACTTGACAGGTGGATAAGCGACCACTTCGGCAAAAAGATGATGGCGGCTATCGGAGTTATCTCTCTCGTTCTCAGTTTCGCCCTCGCGTTTCTCCTGTTTATGTACGCTCCCGCCAAACTCTTCTCGCTTGTAAATGACAAACTCTTTGACGGCTCGCTTAAAAATTTCCGCGCGCTGTTCGAGGGAGTTATAAGAATAATCATTTTCGTTATCTATATGGTTGTCGTGTCGAAGATGAAGGAAATACACAGAGTCTATATGTATCACGGCGCCGAGCACAAATCGATCTTCTGCTTTGAGGCGGGGCTTGAACTGACGGTTGAAAATGTCAGGAAGCAAAAAAGATTCCATCCCCGCTGCGGCACGAGTTTCATTTTCCTTTCGCTGATAATAAGCATTCTGATATCCTCCCTTTTCGCAATAGTTTTGCCAAAGGATATAACAGGAGTCACCTGGAAATGGATGCTCATAAAACTTCTCATACTTCCCGTAATTCTCGGTGTCGGTTTTGAGTTCATTCAGCTCGCGGGCAAATATCCCAACAAGTGCACAAGAATTCTTTCCGCCCCCGGTCTGTGGATGCAGAGAATCACAACAGCCGAGCCGACAGACGATATCATAGAAGTCGGCATAGCGGCTCTCAAGGCGGCGCTGAACGGTGTTCCCGAAGAAGAGGAGACTCCCGAGGAACAGCCCGGCGGAGAACCCGAAGAACAATCCGAAGCCGAAGCGGAAACGCAATCTGCGGAAAACCCGGAAGAAGCACCTCAGCCCGATGCGCAGGATTAATCAGCTTTTAACTCAGGCAGCCGCAGCTCTCGAAAACGCGGGAGTTGAGAACGCGGGCTATGACGCCCGATTGATTTTCGAACACATAAGCGGTATCACAAAAAAGGCGCAGATAACAGAGCGCATTGAATGTTTAAGTGATGAAACCGCCGGGGAGTTTGAAAAACTCATTTCCGAACGAGCGGGCGGAAGACCTCTTCAGTATATACTCGGCGAATGGTACTTCTGCGATATTCCTTTTTCGGTAGGTGAGGGCGTGCTCTGCCCGAGACCCGAGACCGAAATGCTTGTTGATGAGGTTAATGAATATATCCGCGGTTTAGAAAAACCCGTAATCGCCGACCTCTGCGCAGGAACGGGATGCATAGGCCTTACCCTGGCGCTTCACAACAAAAACGCCGAGGTCATACTTATAGAAAAATCACCGGAAGCGTTTTCCTATCTTGAAAAGAACGCCGCAAAACTCAATCTTCCGAATGTGCGCCTTGTATGCGGCGGCATAGAACAGGGAGCCGCTCATTTCGGAATTGACACCCTTGATGTCATTGTTTCAAACCCGCCGTATATAGCGAGCGCCGAAATACCCTTTTTGCAAAAAGAAGTCGGTCGTGAGCCCGTAACGGCTCTAGACGGCGGAAAAGACGGACTTGAGTTTTACAGAATTATAAATGAAAAATGGCTTTCCTCTCTGTGTATAGGAGGATTAATCGCCCTCGAATGCGGTGAGGATCAGCCGGATGAAATAAAAAAGATTCTTTCGGGCGCGTGCTCCGATATTATGACTCATAAGGATTTCAACAATCTGCCGCGAACGGTCACGGCAGTTTACCGAGGTGATTAAATGTTATTAACCCTGATTCGCAGCGGTGATCCGCTTCAAATTATTACCGGAATACTTACCAGCATATTTATTGTCTTTTGTTCTATGCCGATTCACGAATACGCCCATGCGCTTGTCGCCACAAAACTCGGCGATGAAACACCGAGACTGCAGGGCAGGTTGACGCTTAATCCTATTGCACATGTGGACTGGCTCGGAGCCGCAATGATATTGCTTGTCGGCTTCGGTTACGCCAAACCCGTGCAGGTAAATCCCAGAAATTTCAAAAATCCTAAATCGGGTATGATTCTTACCGCAGCCGCCGGTCCTTTTTCAAATCTCATTATGGCGAATATTTTTATGCTTTTAAGAAATTTTGCTGATGCGGCATTTTTTAAATATGCGGAATCTGATGTGCTTCATGCTGCTGCACTGTTTTTCTATTACGCTGCTTACATAAATGTAATTCAGGTTGTGTTTAATCTTTTACCTATACCGCCTTTGGACGGTTCAAGAATTGCCTCATTTTTTATCCCGAAAAAGTATTATTTCAGCATTATGAAATATGAGCGCTACATAATAATCGGTGTTTTCGTTTTACTTATGATTGGTGTTTTGGATATACCGCTAAGGTTTTTAAGCGGATTGCTTATGAATGCCATAGACTATGTTTCAAGATTGCCGTTTAAGGCGGTCGGTTGAAAACCCAATGTTTCCCGGAGGTTATTTTGGAACAGTTATCATACAAAATTGAAGTGTTTGAGGGTCCGATGGAACTTCTGCTGCACCTCATCAGCAAAAAGAAGGTCAGCATAAACGATGTTCCCATTCTCGAACTTATTGAACAGTATCTTGATTATGTGCGGCTTATGCAGCAGGAGAATCTCGATATTGCCAGCGAGTTCCTTGAAATGGCGGCGCGACTCGTCTATATCAAAACTGTGTCGCTTCTTCCCGTTCATGAGGAGGCGGAACAGCTTGTTGAGGAACTCAGAGGGGAACTCACCGAATATCAGGACTGCAAGCTGATAGCCGGCAAACTCGCGAAACAGGCAAACGGATTTGATTATTATTACCGTCCGCCCGAGGAAATCGAAGCGGATATGACATACACAAGAATTCACGAGCCGGTAAAGATTTACAAGGCGTATCTTGAAGCGGTCGGTAAGGGCAAAAGAAAACTGCCCCCTCCGATTGAGGCGTTTTCGGGCATAGTCGCCCATAAAATCGTCTCCGTCGCCTCAAGAATAGAAAGCATAGTCGGAAAATTCAAAGGCGGAGCTAAGCAGAAATTCCTGTCGTTTTTTGAAAAATCCGAATCGCGCTCCGAAATGGTAGCCACATTCCTCGCCCTTCTCGCCATGGCGAAGGCGAAGAGAATTTATATTGAAGGCGAAGGCGAAAACGCCCAAATTATTCTTATGAAGGGCAGAGGGGAGGAACTGGAAATTGACGAATAAACAAATGCGCTCTGCGTGTGAGGCAATACTGTTTGCTTCAGGTGAGCCGGTTGAGGCGGTAAGAATAGCCGAAGCGCTCGACATTGACAACAAGACGGTTTCCTCTCTTCTCAGCGACCTCGCCGACGAACTCAACAAGCGCGAGAGCGGAATCTGCCTTTTAAAGCTCGGCAGCCGCTATCAGCTTTGCTCGCGCGTTGAATACGCTTCGCAGGTCAGAGCTGTTCTTGAAAAGAAAAAGAACACACCTCTTTCAAACGCGGCTTTCGAGGTGCTCGCGGTTGTGGCTTACAACCAGCCCGTTACCAAGGCGTATATCGAGCAGATAAGGGGCGTTGACTGCACAGGTGTTATATCAACACTCTGCCAGCGCGGTCTGCTTGAGGAGAAGGGCAGACTTGAACTACCCGGCAAACCGCTGCTCTACGGAACAACCCCCGACTTTCTCAGGTGCTTCTGCCTTGAATCGTTGTCGGAACTTCCCGAACTTCCCGACAGACCGGAGAACGACGACGGCGAGGAGACCGAAATCGATTCAACCAGGGGCGAACAGCTTAAAATAAACATTTCCGAGGACAGCGCCCTCGAAGAGGAGATTCTGTCCGCGGAGAAGGAAGGAGAGGAGTAATGCATTGAAAGTATTGATAATCATCGCGGCGGTAATCGCTTTTATTGTTTTGCTTCTTTCAATAAAGGTTTCGGTTATCGTTCATTCGGAGGACGGTGTAACGCTGGATTTGCAGTGGCTCTTCATAAAAATCCACCTGATTCCGAAAAAAGAGAAGAAAAAGAAAAAACGCAAAAAGAAGAAAAAGAAACCTAAGGAAGAAAAGCCGAAGGACGAAACCGTCAAGGAGCCGTCAGGCAAGCCGAATATTCTTGTGCGCTTCTACCGCAACAACGGCATAAGCGGTTTCATAGAACTGCTTGACAATCTCGCCGCAGCCCTCAAGGGAATGTTCAGACGGATTCTTATGTCGTTTATAATCGACAATCTGTTCATTTCCGTGTCGGTCAGCGGAGGCGATCCCGCCGAAACGGCTGTGAAATTCGGCAAAGTATCCGCGGCGATATATCCTTCGCTCGGCTATATCACAACGCATATGAGGGTGAAAAAGCAGAAATGCGAAATCTTCCCCGATTATATCAACGGCACAAACAGCGTACGGCTTCATACCAAAATATCCGTTGTTCCCCGCAGATTCATAAACGCGCTTATAATCGTGGGGTTCCAGTTGTTGTTCAAAGTTGTTATCAAATTGCTCAAGGGCAGTAAAGCCAAAAAGGCAACTGAAACAGAGCAATAAAAAATAATTCAATTCAGAAAGGTGAAAACAAAATGAAAGAACAGTCAGCATCAGGCCTTCTCGGCAACTCAATCGAAAAAATCAAGGATCTCGTTGATGTCAGCGCCATAGTAGGCGATCCCATCGTTATCAACGACAAACTTCAGGTAATCCCCGTTTCAAAGGTCTCCTACGGCTTCGCCACAGGCGGCTCGGACTTCCCCTCAAAGAAAACCTCCAACGAACTTTTCGGCGGCGGCGGCGGAGCCGGCATAACAATCAGCCCCGTAGCATTCCTCGTCATCAATGACGGCAGCGTCACAATCAGATATCTCAACGCCGCTGAGGGCTCGGTTGAAAGAGCAATCGGCATGATTCCCGATGTTGTTGACAAGGCGAGCGAAGTCATCACAAAGCTCACCCACAAGGACGACGACAGCGAAACCGTCATCAACGACGCGGTTGATGAATTCATCGACAAAAACTGATGCCTGTCAACAAGGTCAGATTACAGAAGTTTCTCTCCGAAGCGGGAGTGGCGTCACGCCGCAAGGCGGAGGAAATGATTGAAAACGGCGAGGTTAAAGTCAACGGCAGAAAAGCGAAGGTTGGCGACAGTGTCGACCCGGTTCACGACCTTGTCACCGTCAAGGGCAAAAAGGTTGTGCGTGAAAAGTCACTGCGCTATATCCTTCTTCACAAGCCGAGGGGCTTCGTCACAACCACGGACGATGAACTCGGGCGCAAATGCGTCATTGACCTGTTGAAGGACATACCCGAGCGCGTCTATCCCGTTGGCAGGCTTGACCGCAACTCCGAAGGCGCTCTGCTTCTCACAAACGACGGTGAGTTCGCAAACGCGATGATGCACCCTTCGCGCCGCATTTCAAAAACCTACCGTGTCACCGTTCGCCCGCCCGTTACCGAAAGTATGATTGACGCCTTTTCAACAGGCATTGAGATTGACGGCAGAATGACCGTGCCCGCCGAAGCGAGAATAGTCACCAAGGAAGAGAACCGTGTGGTTCTTGAGATTGTTCTCTATGAGGGCAGAAACCGCGAAATACGCAAAATGTGCGAGTCACTCGGTCTGGAGGTCGCCCGTCTCAAAAGAACGGCAATCGGCTCACTTAAGCTCGGTATGCTCCCTCAGGGGCAGTGGAGAGATCTGACCGAGCAGGAAATCGACAAGCTTAAAAACCAGGCAGGAATCAAAACCGAAAAACAAGGTGGCAGAAAATGATAAGATTTGTCCCGGGGGATATAAATAAGGACGGCGAGTTTTCCTACACAGCCGACGGAGAAAACATATCGGCTTCGTGCACCGCGAAACTTCAGGGCGCCCGGCTCGATATATTGAGCGTTGATTACGCGGGGAACGACGCCTTCATAATTGAGGGACTCATAAGGTCCGTTCTCAATTACGGCGCCAACCGCAGCGCTTTTACGGCTTACGCGAAGCCGGAAGATTTCGGTGAGCAGGTTATAAGCGTTCTCAGTTTGCTCGGCTTTGAAACCGAAAACGGAGTTCTTGTATGCGATATTCCCGACGCTCTCACGGGCAGCTGCTGCCACTGCAAATAATTAAATTGGAGATTTATTGATGATCAGAAGTATGACCGGCTACGGCCGTTCACAGCAGACGGTTGACGGAATGAACATCACGCTCGAAGTCAAAAGCGTGAACCACCGTTACTTCGAGTTCAGCACGCGCCTTCCCCGCAGTTATTCTTTCCTTGAGGAAAAACTCAAAACTTTTTTTTCGGGAACGATTTCACGCGGCAAGGTCGAATGCTCCGTTTCAATTGAAACGCTCGAGGAACCCGATACCGTCATAACCCTCAATCATCCGCTTCTCAAAAGCTATCTTCAGGCGTATAAGGAACTGACGGATGATTACGCCATACCAAACGACATTTCCGTTTCATCCCTTTCGAGAGTGCCGGACCTGTTCATTGTCCGCAAGCAGGAAGCGGATGAGGAAAAAATATGGGCTGCGGTCAGCGCGGTTGCCGCCGCGGCGCTCGAAAACTTTACCGCTATGCGCGAACGCGAAGGCGCAAAACTCAAGGATGACGTGTCACAGCGGCTCGACATCATTCTCGACCGTGTGTCGTTCATTGAGGAACGCTCGCCCGAAACAGTCAGGGAGTACAACGAAAAACTTGTTGCCCGCCTTAAGGAACTGCTGGGCGACACCTCCATTGATGAGCAGCGCATTTTAACGGAAGCCGCGATATTTGCCGACAAAATCGCCGTAGCCGAGGAAACAGTAAGACTCAGAAGCCATGTTTCTCAGCTTCGTTCCTTCCTGGACAGCGACGGGCCCATCGGCAAAAAAATGGATTTCCTTGTTCAGGAACTCAACCGCGAGGCGAACACCACCGGCTCAAAATGCCAGGATGTCGAAATAGCGCGCAGAGTTGTTGACATCAAGGCGGAAATTGAAAAAATCCGCGAACAGATTCAGAACATAGAATAACCGGAGTGATTGAATGAAACTCATAAACATCGGTTTCGGCAACCTTGTAAACGCTAATCGTGTTGTTGCCATAGTCAGCCCCGAATCGGCGCCGATCAAGCGCATTATTCAGGACTGCAAGGAGAGGGGCACGCTTATTGACGCCACCCACGGCAGGCGCACAAGGGCGGTAATCATTACCGACAGCGACCATGTTATTTTAACCTATCTTCAGAGCGAAACGGTTGCAAACCGTCTCAATGAAGAGGAAGATGAAATTGAGGACGGTGAAGAAGATGTCTGACAAAGGTTTGCTTATAGTCCTCTCCGGTCCGTCCGGAGTAGGGAAAGACACGGTGCTTCGCCATGTCGAAAGTGAAAACGAGGATGTCAACGTCTCCGTTTCATTGACCACAAGAGAAATGCGCGAGGGCGAAATAAACGGCAAATCCTACTATTTCGTCGAACGCGGATATTTTGAGAGAAAACTCGGGGAGGACGCCTTTCTCGAATACGCCGAATACGGCGGAAATCTCTACGGCACTCCCAAAGCCCCCGTTGACGCGATGCTCGCGAGAGGCGACAATGTCATTCTCGAAATCGAGGTGCAGGGCGCCGAAAAAATCAGAAAACTCTATCCCGACTGCGTAAGCATCTTCATTCTCCCGCCCTCCCTTTCGGTTCTCGAAAGCCGTCTGCGAGGCAGGAGCAGCGACGACGAGGAAACAATCCTTCGCAGGCTTCTAATCGCGAGGGAGGAAATAAAACGCTGTGTCGAATACGACTACATAGTTATAAACGACGATGTCCGTAAGGCGGTTGACGAGGTTGTCGGAATAATCCGTGCCGAAGCGCTCAGAACGGACAGAAACAAGCAAAAAATCAAAGAGGTGTTAAACAATGAATAATCCCGATCTCAGAAAAGTGCTTAAAAACCATCTCAGCCGTTACTCCCTTGTTACGGCTACAGCAAAAAGGGCAAAGGCAATCTCGGAGGAAGCGGAGGAGAATCACGAGATTCTCACCGAAAAACCCGTCAGCATTGCAATCAACGAAATTATCAACGGCGACTATGTTATAGTCGAACCTGAGGAAATCAGAAACATCTGACAGACTTACGAAAGGGCGGACGGTGAACCGGATGAAACTCGCGGGCGTAGCGGTGCAGGGCGCCGTATACAGCTTTGACAAGGCGTTTGATTACATAATCCCCGGCGATATGGAATCGGCGGCTCTTCCGGGCACCCGTGTAACCGTTCCCTTCGGCAGAGGCAACAAAAAGCATCTCGGCGTAATCCTCAGCGTCTTTGACGGTGAAAACAGAAAGGGTCTCAAAAAAATAACGGAGGTGCTGGACAAGGAACCTCTGTTAAGCGATGAAATGCTCGAGCTGGTTTCCCGCCTCAAAGACCACACCTTCTGCACTCTTTTTGAAGCCGCAAAGGCGATTCTTCCCGCGGGAATAAACCACCATATGGTGCTGTCCTACACGGTGTCGGGCAACAGTGAAGCGGCCGAGAAACTGAATGGTGATGAAAAGCAGGTTTATGATTATATAGAGTCAAAGCCCGGCTATGTCAAACGCGATGCCGTTCTCAAAGCGCTCTCCCTTTCGCCTGATTGCAGAATTCCCGACGACCTCGTAAAAAAAGGTCTGCTTTTCTGCAATATGGATGCCGTGCGCAACACTCCCGACGCGAGCGTCAGAATGCTCTCTCTCAACGATGAATTTCCCGAAGGCGTAAAGATAACTTCAAAACAGCAGTCGGTAATCGATCTGCTTACCGATGTGGGCAGGGCGAGCATAAAGGAAATCTGCTATTACACGGGCGTTACACCCGCGGTGGCTTCCGCGCTTGTTAAAAACGGTGTCGCACACTTCGTTGAAACGGAGGTTCTGCGTACCCCAAAACGAATCTCCTCAAAAGAGGACCGTCGCGAAATAGAGCTTACCGAAGAGCAGCAGAAGGCGTACGACGGTATTTCCGAGCTTATGCGAAGCGGTAAAGCCGCGGTGTCGCTTCTTTACGGCGTTACCGGAAGCGGCAAAACTCTTGTTTATCTGAAAGCCATAGACCGAGCCGTCGCGGAGAACAAATCCGTGCTTGTAATGGTGCCCGAAATCGCTCTTACTCCCCAGACCCTTGCACGCTTCAACAGCCGCTACGGCAAAACAGTCGCCGTGTTTCACAGCGCTCTCTCCGCGGGCGAAAAGCTTGACGAGTGGAAACGCGTCAAAAGGGGAGACGCGAAAATTGTTGTGGGAACGAGAAGCGCGGTTTTTGCCCCTCTTGAAAATATCGGTCTCATAATTATCGATGAGGAGCAGGAACACACCTACAAATCCGAGCAGAATCCGAGATATTCAGCCGTGGATGTCGCTAAATTCCGTGCCTCAAAACACAACTGTCTGCTTTTGCTCGCATCCGCCACGCCGAGCGTTGAAAGTTTCGCAAACGCGAAGCAGGGCAGGTACTCCCTGCAGGTTATCAGAAACCGTTACGGCAACGCCGTACTCCCGGAGGTAATAACGGTTGATATGCTGCACGAGCCGATGGCGGAGGGCTCAACTGTTATAAGCAAAAAACTTTTTGAAGAACTCAGAGCGAATGTTGACAGCTCAATGCAGTCAATCCTTCTCATAAACAGGCGCGGGTACAACACTTTTGTCGCCTGCAATTCCTGCGGTCATGTCATAAGCTGCCCGTATTGCTCAATATCAATGACTTATCATACCGCGAACAACCGCCTTATGTGCCACTACTGCGGTTATTCCGAGGATTTTCTCACCGTCTGCCCCGAATGCGGCGAAAAGAGCGTGCGCTACGCGGGCTTCGGCACCCAGAAAATCGAGGATGAACTGCAGCGCCTTCTTCCGGGTGTGAGGGTTCTCAGAATGGATACCGACACCACCGCGGGCAAGGACTCTCACGAGCGTATGCTCGGAAAATTCGCCGACGGCGAATATGACATTATGGTCGGTACACAGATGGTTGCGAAAGGCCTCGATTTCAGCAATGTGACTCTCGCGGGCGTGATTTCGGTTGACCAGCAGCTTTACAACGACGATTTCAGAAGTCTCGAAAAAACCTTTTCCCTTCTCACCCAGGTTGTCGGAAGGTCCGGCAGGGGCGAAAACAAGGGCAGGGCGGTCATACAGACAATGACTCCCGAAAACGATGTCATCCGTCTTGCCGCTTTGCAGGATTACGAAAGTTTTTTCGACACCGAAATAAAAATACGCAAAGCCCTTATTTATCCTCCCTACTGCGATATGTGCGTGCTGACCTTTATCGGCGAAAATGATATAAAAGTCAGAGCCGCCTCGCAGTATGCGCTCTCGCAAATCCGCGCTCTTACAAGCGGAGAATATAAAAGCGAAAAAATAATCTGCCTGGGTCCCGGACCGGCAAGAGTTTCCAAAGTAAGCAACAAAATCAGGCACAGACTTATCATCAAGTGCCGCAACACCGGGAAACTGCGTGAAATGATTTCGAAAATTCTCATAGATTTCGGCTCGAAAACGGAGTTTTCATCTGTTACGATGAACGCCGATATAAATCCGGAATCGATTATATAGAAAGGAGCGGCCTATGGCGTTAAGAAACATTGTCAAGGTCGGGGATCCGATACTCACAAAAAAATCAAGAGCGGTCGAAAAGTTTGACGAAAGACTCTGGACTCTTCTTGACGATATGAAAGAAACGATGTATGCCGCAAACGGCGTGGGTCTTGCCGCAGTTCAGGTCGGCGTGCTCAAAAGGGTTGTGGTTATCGATGTCGGCGACGGCTATATGGAACTCATCAATCCCGAAATAACCGAAAAAAGCGGCATCCAGACCGAAGAAGAGGGCTGTCTCTCCCTGCCCGGCGAAAGCGGAGTCACAATAAGACCCGCCGTTGTCAAAGTAAAGGCGCAGGACAGAAACGGCAAATGGTGCGTCTATAAAGGCGAGGGGCTAAAAGCCCGCTGTTTCTGCCACGAGACGGATCATCTTGACGGCGTGGTGTTCACCCAGCGGCTCGCTCCCAAAGAACTGCTCAACAAGGAATAAGGTGGTTACTTGAAAATCATATATATGGGCACCCCCGATTTCGCCGTGCCCTGCCTTCAGAAACTTTATGACCTCGGTCACGAGATTGCCGGCGTCTTCTGCCGCACGGATAAACCTCAGGGCAGAAAAATGATTCTGACCCCTCCGCCGGTTAAGGTAAAAGCGCTTGAACTCGGCATTCCGGTCTATCAGCCGAAATCGTTAAAAACGGATGAGGCGTATGACATTCTGCTTAAAATCAACCCCGAGCTTGTAGTTGTAGTCGCCTACGGGATGATTCTTCCCAAAAGAATACTCGACCTGCCCCAAAAGGGATGTGTGAATATTCACGCCTCGCTTCTCCCGAAACTCCGCGGAGCCGCCCCGATTCAGTGGTCGGTTTTAAACGGCGACACGGAAACTGGCATTACCTCTATGCAGATGGACGAAGGGCTCGACACGGGCAATATGCTGATAAGCGAGAAAGTCACAATCGGCGAAAACGAAACGAGTGAGGAACTGTGGGACAGACTCTCTCTTCTCGCTCCCGAAGTTCTTGAAAGAACTCTTAAAGCGATTGAAACGGGAACCCTGAATCCTCAGAAGCAGGATTCGTCCCTCTCAACCTACGCCCCTCAGCTTTCAAAGGAACTCAGCCCCGTTGATTTCGGTAAAGACTGCGCGGAGGTTCACAATAAAATAAGAGGTCTTTACTCCTGGCCCTGCGCCGAAACGGTTATTAACGGCAAAAAAATAAAACTGCTCAAAAGCGTAAAACTCACCGATTTGTCGGGCAGACCGGGCGAGGTGCTCGAAAGCAACGGAAAACTTATTATCGCCTGCAAAACGGGCGCGGTTGAGATTCTTTCCCTTCAGGCGGAAGGCAAAAAAGCAATGAGCGCCTCCGATTATTTGCGAGGCAATCCCATAGAAAAAGGCATAATCATTTAATTAAGGAGGTTTTTAGATGAGTTTTTTCGGACTTGATAAGTATTATCTCATTATAGTCGTACCCGCAATCATTTTTGCGCTTATAGCGCAGTTTATGGTTAAATCCACCTACAAAAAATACAGCAAGGTTCTCAACACAAGGGGAATGACCGGCGCGTCCGCAGCGCAGAGTGTGCTTGCGGAATACGGCATTTATGATGTAACGATAAGACCCATTGAGGGCAATCTTACCGATAATTATAATCCGCAGACCAAGGTGCTGAGTCTTTCAAAGGCGAACTTCTACGGCACATCCATAGCCGCGGTCGGCGTTGCCTGCCACGAGGTAGGTCACGCCATTCAGCACTCGCAGGGCTATACTCCGATTAAAATCAGATCGGCAATAGTTCCCATTTGCAACATCGGCTCAAGGCTCGGTTTTCCGCTGATTATCATCGGCTACCTCCTCGGCGCGAGCTTCGGCCTCGGCTACTTCGGTCATCTTCTCATATCCCTCGGTCTTGTGCTCTATGCCATTGTCGCGATTTTCCAGTTTGTCACTCTGCCCGTTGAGTTCAACGCCAGCAGCAGGGCGATGAAGGCGATTGAAAACCAGGGTCTGCTCTATGAGGGAGAAATATCAGGCGCACGCAAGGTGCTGACCGCCGCCGCCCTCACTTATGTAGCGTCACTTCTCGTGTCGCTCGCGAACCTTATCAGACTTTATATGAGATTCAACAGGAGATAAACTTTTGATGAAATCGGCACGACAGACAGCGTTTGAGATATTGCTCAGGATACACCGTGATTCGGCATATTCAAATCTGACAATTGACAGCGTTCTTTCTGAAAACACCGGGCTTGACGCGAGAGACAGCGCCTTTGTGAGCGCCCTCGTTTACGGCACGGTGGAGCGCCGCATTTCCGTTGACTACAATCTTTCTCTCTATCTTACACAGCCGCTTAAAAAACTGCGCCCCGAGCTTCTTACGATTATGCGGATGGGAGCTTACCAGATTCTTTTTATGGATAAAGTTCCCGAAAGCGCGGCGGTAAATGAAAGCGTAAAACTCGCCAAGGATAACAAATCGGCTTTTGCCGCGTCGCTTGTAAACGCCGTGCTCAGAAAAGTCGCCGCTAACGGCTTCGTTCTGCCGGAAGGGGATTCATCCGAAAGGGCGGAGGTTGAGTATTCCTGCCCCGCCTGGATTCTCGAACTCTGGCGCGATTCATACGGTGCCGAAAACGCCGTGAAACTTGCCCGGAAGGCGCTTGAACCCTCTAAAACGGCTATCAGGGTAAACAACCTTCGTTCAACAGCCGACGGGCTTGTTCAGATACTTGCCGACGAGGGCGTAACCGCCGTAAAGAGCGATGTTATAGAGGACTGCCTCGTTCTCGAAAAACAGGGTCCGGTTGAAAAACTCTCAAGCTTTAAAGAGGGACTTTTTCACATTCAGGATTTTTCCTCGCAACTCTGCGTAAAAGCGCTTGACCCTCAGCCGGGCGATACTGTGTTCGATGTCTGCTCCGCCCCCGGCGGAAAGGCGTTCACCGCCGCCGAAAGAATGAACAATACAGGCACCGTAAACGCCTTCGATATTTATCAGAGCCGTGTAGAACTTATTAGAAGCGGCGCTGAAAGACTCGGGCTTTCAATCATAAAGCCTTTTTTATCCGACGCCTCCGTGTTCAATGAGAACTACGGCACGGCCGACAGAATTATATGCGATGTTCCCTGCTCGGGTCTCGGAATTATGGGCAGAAAGCCCGAAATAAGATTCAAGGACAGAGATGAGATAAACGGTCTTCCCGAACTGCAATACAGAATTCTCTGCAACGCGCGCCGCTACTTAAAAGACGGCGGAAGACTTGTTTATTCAACCTGCACTCTGAACCCCGCGGAAAACGAAGAGGTCTGCCGCTCATTTTTAAGCGAGTGCCGTGAATTTGAGTCTGTAACCGTTCTCCCTGATGCTGACGGCGTCCGCTCACCTGAGGGCTTCCTTACCCTTATGCCTCACATAAGCGGCACAGACGGCTTCTTTATAGCGGCTTTCGAAAAGAGGGGCTGACAGATGAGCGATATAAGATCAATGTCCCTTACCGAGCTTGAAGCCGCGTTAAAAGATATGTCACAGCCCGCGTACAGGGCAAAACAGGTTTTTTCCTGGCTCCATAAACAGAAGATTTTATCCTTTGATGGAATGACAAATATCCCCAAGGAACTGCGTGCCGGACTTGCCGCCGGTTATCCGCTTTACGGATGCGAAATCAGAAATAAACAGGTTTCAAAACTCGATTCAACCGTAAAATATCTTTTTGAACTTCACGACGGCGAACTTATCGAAAGCGTCGTTATGAAATACAAATACGGCTACACCGTCTGCGTGTCCACTCAGGCGGGCTGCAAGATGAACTGCGCTTTCTGCGCTTCCGCCCTCGGCGGCTTCCACCGCAACTTATCGGCGGGTGAAATACTGGGCGAAATCTATGCCGCCGAAAACGATCTCGGAATCACCGTCTCGCACATAGTGCTTATGGGTATGGGCGAGCCGCTTGACAATTACGACAATGTGCTGCGCTTTTTGCGCCTTGTAACAGACGAAAACGGCCACAATATCTCAATGCGCAACATTTCGCTTTCAACCTGCGGTATTGTGCCGAAAATATATGATTTGCTAAATGAGTGCCTTCAGCTGACACTTTCGGTGTCTCTTCACGCTCCGTTTGATGAACTGAGAAGCAAAATAATGCCCGTCAACAGAAAATACGGGATTGATGAACTTCTCAAAGCGTGCAGGGAATACGCCGAAACCACCTCGCGCAGAATATCCTTTGAATACGCAATGCTCGGCGGAGTAAACGATTCCGACGAATGCGCAAGGGCTCTCGCGAAAAAACTCAGAGGTATGCTCTGCCACGTCAATCTTATTCCCGTAAACGAAGTGAAAGAGAGCCCGTTTCATCCCGGCTCTCCCGAACAGTTGAAAAGATTTTCGGATATACTCGAAAAAAACGGAATTACAGTGACGGTGCGCAGAAAACTCGGCTCTGATATTGACGCCTCCTGCGGGCAGTTGAGACTTAAACATACAGAAGGAAACAGCGTATGAAAATTTCAGCAAAAACCGACATAGGTTCGGTAAGAAAACAGAATCAGGATTCCTATGCTGCGGGAGAACTGCCCGGCGGTATTTCCTGGGCTGTGCTCTGTGACGGTATGGGCGGAGCAGCCGCCGGCGCCGTGGCAAGTACTATGGCGGTGAGAATGATTTCCGAAAAGATTTCGTCGTCCTGCAGCGAGAAGATGACGGAAAACTTCATACGCAACATTCTTGTTTCCGTTATTGAATCGGCGAACGCGTATCTCTATGATGTTTCGCGTTCAAATCCCGAATATAAGGGAATGGGCACAACAGCCGTTGCACTTATCGCGATGGGCGACAGCGTCTGCATTTCTCATGTGGGCGACAGCAGGGCGTATAAAATCACTCCTTCGGGTGATATAAAGCAGATAACCAGAGACCACTCGGTGGTTCAGCAGCTTGTCGAAAGGGGAGACATCACTCCCGAACAGGCAAAAACACATCCCGAGCGCCACATTATAACGAGGGCCGTCGGGGTCGATGAAAAAGTCAGCGTCGATTTCTGCCGCGAGAGTCTTGATGAGGGGGATATCATTCTTCTCTGCTCGGACGGGCTTTCGGGTTATGTTGACGACAAAGATATTGCCGCCGCCACGGCAAACGGCGATTACTGCCAATTTGCCGACAGACTTGTCAATATGGCAATCGAAAACGGCGGCGGAGACAACATCACTGTTGTTCTCATTTCAAAATAAGGGGGGCTTGAAGTATGGAAGATTACACCGGCAAACGACTTGACGGAAGATATGAGATTCACGAGATTATCGGCATAGGCGGTATGGCGGTAGTCTACAAGGCGTATGACAATATTGACGACCGTACCGTAGCCGTTAAGATTCTCAAGGAGGAATATCTCGCAAGCGAGGAGTTCAGACGCCGTTTCAAAAACGAGTCGAAAGCAATTGCAGTTCTCTCCCATCCCAATATAGTGAAGGTCTATGATGTCAGCTACGGCGACAAGCTTCAGTATATTGTTATGGAATATGTCGAGGGAATCACGCTCAAGGAGTACATTGAGCAGCAGGGCAAGCTTGAGGTGCGTGAGGCGGTACATTTCACCATGCAGATTTTACGCGCTCTTCAGCACGCTCACGACAAGGGCGTTGTTCACCGCGACATAAAACCGCAGAATATCCTTCTTCTTTCAAACGGCAATATCAAAGTCACCGATTTCGGCATCGCGCGCTTCAGCAACGATCAGCGCACAATGACGGGCAGCGCAATCGGCTCCGTTCATTATATAAGCCCCGAACAGGCAAGGGGAGATATAATTGATGACAAAACCGACATTTACGCCGTCGGTGTCGTGCTCTACGAAATGCTTACGGGTAAGGTGCCGTTTGAGTCGGATATGTCCGTATCGGTGGCACTTATGCAGCTTTCAAAGGATCCCACGCCTCCAAGACAGATTGACCCGAGCATTCCCGCCGGTCTTGAGTATATAGTTCTCAGGGCTATGCAGAAAAACACCAACGACCGCTACCAGTCCGCGGCGGAAATGCTTCTTGATATTGAGGAATTCAAACGCAATCCCTCCGTAAAATTCCGCGACAACTACTTTGTTGACAAAAACCCGACAAAGATGGTCGCCCCCGCGAAGTTACCCGCGGTCAACGCGGTGGATGTTCCGCCTCCGCCGCCTGTACAGAAATATGAACCCGAGCCGGAAGAGCCGGTCAACAACCTGATACCCGTCTTAAAAGGCGTGGCGATAGGTCTTGTCGCGCTTGCCCTCATAGTTCTCGCGGCGTTCTATTTCTTTACGGATAAGTTAAACGGCAATAAACTCACGGTTCCGAAATTCGTGGATCTCAATTACGCCATTGATATTGCCGGCAATCCGAAATACAAGCAGTTCAAGTTTGATATAGAATACGACACAAGCAGCAATCTGTTTGACGGCACTGTCATAAGGCAGGATCCGAGAGTCGGCAAAAAGATTGACAAAAGCAACAACACAATAAAACTTATTGTCGCAACATCCGTTGAACTTGTTACCGTTCCCAATGTGGAGGGCAGCAGCTATGTTGAGGCAAAGAAAATACTCGAAAACCGCGGCTTCACCGTAACCGCCGAACCGATGGCGAGCGTGGATTACGACTTCGGCACGGTAATCAAAACCGAGCCCGAGGCGAATGCCAGCGTTGAAGAGGGCTCAAGCATAATAATTTATTACGCGAGCAACTCAAAACTCAACGAGGTTCCCGAACTTGTCGGCTGGGATTATGAAACGGCTAAATCGCTGCTTGAATCCGTCGGTCTGGTTCTTGATGAAAACGCTTCAAGATATATTGACAGCACCGAAAAAATGGGCACAATTCTCGACCAGGATGTAGCCCCCGGCGAAAGAGTCGAGGCGGGAACGAAAATCGTCGTTACAATGAGCAACGGCAATCCTCCCACAACAAAGCCGCAGACAACCACTGCGAATGTCACATTCAACCTTCCGAGCAGTTATGTCATGGGCAATGTTACAGCCACGCTCAACGGTTCCGACACGGGCTACAGCGAAACGCTCTACCTCGACGGCAGTAGCTGCACCATACCCGTTTCGGGCTCGGGCGATTCCAACCTGTTTGTTGCCTATGTCGGCGGCAACAAGCGTTTTTCCTGCATAATCGACTTTACAACCGATCCTCCCACAATCTCAGGCAGGGAGAATCATTACTCCTCAAGGAACACCATTCCCTCGGTTACGGGAATGAGCGTTGAAAGCGCCGAGAATACACTTGAGGCGCTCGGATTCTACAATTTCTCGGTGAACTATACCGAAACCACCGATCCTTCACGCGACGGCATTGTATTCGCGCAGAACCCCGAATCAACCTATCTTATTTCCTACGATACCGGCACAAAGATTACTCTTTCTGCCTACAGATATCCCGGAGGCACAGATGAACCTTCCGAATGAGCAGAGCGGACTCCTGATTAAAAGCATAGACGGCTTCTTCTATGTTGAAACTCCGCAGGGCGTGTTTGAATGCCGCGCCAGGGGAGTGTTCCGCAAAAACGGCACTAAGCCCGTGGCGGGCGACAGAGTCAGGGTCCTGCTCGACGAGGCGACCGGCAATGTCATAACAGAGGTTGAGGAACGAAAAAATCTGCTTGTAAGACCTCCCGTAGCCAATATTGACAAGCTTTTTGTTGTGTCGTCAATCAAGGATCCCGCTCCAAATTTTCTGATTATAGACAGACTCACCGCAATCGCCTGCAACAGGGATATCGAATCCGTAGTGGTGTTTTCAAAATGCGACCTTGAAAGCGCGGATGAATATGTTGATATTTACAGAAAAGCGGGCATAAAATCCTTTGCAGTGTCCTGCAAAACAGGCGAGGGGCTGGACCTTATAAACGAAGAACTGAAAGGTCACATCAGCGCCTTCGCGGGCAACACCGGCGTGGGCAAATCGTCTATTCTCAACGGAATTCTTCCGGAACTCAATCTCGAAACGGGCGAAATCAGCCGCAAACTCGGCAGAGGACGCCACACCACAAGGGAGAGCCAGCTTTACAAAGTGGAGGGCGGCTATGTCGCCGACACTCCAGGTTTCTCATCGCTTGAATTTGAGGGCGACGACATAATGCTCAAGGAAAATGTCGCTTTCGGGTTTAAGGAGTTTATTCCCTATCTCGGCACCTGCAAATTTTCCACCTGCCGCCATGTAAACGACAAGGGCTGCAAAATAGTCGAGGCAGTGGAGAGGGGAGAAATCGCGAAATCCCGCCACGAGAGTTATGTCGCCATGTTAAATCAGGCAATGGAACTCAAAGAATGGGAGCTTAACAAATAAAAAAGGGGGCAATGCTTATGAAAAGGCGAATACTGTCTTTACTGCTGAGTATTATAATGCTATCCGGCATTGTTCCCGTTTACCTCTTTTCCGCGAGCGCAGAAAACGGTTATTCCGTAGGGAAAATCATAGAATACGGCACTTATCCCCAGTCGCTTGTTACGGACGAAGAACTTATTGATACGCTCGAAAAAATACCCGCTGACTGGAATTATTACGATTATTATACCGAGTATTATACGGAAGGTGACCGTTATTATCCCCCGGAACGCTTTGAGGGGATGCAGTACACCGATGTAGTGTATAATCACACAAAATACCGCGGCGTAAAAATTGACGAATACCGTCCGTTTACAGGTCTTACGGTTCAGGATGAACAGATTTATACACAGGAGCAGAACGGCTTCAGTGAGGGCTGTACCTACTGGTTCAGATTTGACCCGATTAAATGGCGCGTGCTTGACCTCGATGAGGGCCTTGTTATGTGCGACTCGCTCATAGACTCCCAGCCATTCACACAGTTCAAGGATTATAACGCGGCGTTTATGGGCACATATACGGGCGAGTACGGCACAAAACTCGGATTGAGCAATTTCGGCGTGTTCAAAAATATAAACGCCTGGCTCAACAGCGACTTTTTTGACGCCGCGTTCAGCGATTCTCAAAAAGAAAACATAGCCGAAAGCGAACAGGTCAACGATTACTGGTATATCGGAGGAAACGGCGGCTCGAATAACGGGCAGCACAAATACGACGCTCCCGTCACGAACGACATTATATTCCTGCTTTCGTGGGATGAACTTGTAAATGAAGATTACGGTTTTTCCTCATCCTGGAACGCCGCCGATTCCGCAAGAGTTCTCTCCTGCACGGATTACGCCAAAGCACAGGGCATATACAATGTATCGGGTAACGGTTTCCGCTGGCTTATCCGCACCGTCTGCAAATATTTCAATTCGAGGTTCAGTTGCAGGGTGGATTACGACGGCGATGAAATGGCGATTATGACCTATCCCCAATCCGACGACAACGGCGCTTACAACGGCGTATGCCCCGCAATGCGCCTTGTAAATCTTGCGGACGACCCGACCGGCGAGGATATGTTCCACACGGGCGACCGCATAAGCTTCGGTATGTATCCGAGAAGCAGGGTAACGGACACAGAAGTCATTGCCGCGCTCAACGAAACGGTTGAGTTTGTTCCAAAAACGAACCTTGTAAAACAGGAATACAGATGGAGCTTTGACGCGGATTACTACACCGATTACGCCGATATGATTTACGACGGCAGCCGCTACAGGGCAAAGGTGCTCTATACGGATTTGATAAGGGAATCGGATTCGAATTCAATCAATCAGCCGAAGCCCAAGGAATATACGGATTACGATTACCGCTATACCGAGGACGGATTTGAAAAGTATGTCTATTACTATCTTTTTGAACCGATAACCTGGCGCATTTTAAACCCCGAAACGGGGCTTATGATGTGCGACGAAATAGTTGACTCGGTTGTGTATCAGCATAACCACATAAAGGACGATGAAGACTACTGGGCGGATTACGCCTGGGCGGATGAGGAACGCACTCATTATTCCACTGACTACAGCGTAAGTGATTTAAGGCAGTTCCTCACAGGCAGTTTTTATGAAACCGCTTTTACCGATTCTCAGAAATCGAAAATAGAAACCGTCACGCTTGACAACAGAAGTTATATGACAATAAACGGTCAGACGGGCTTTGAACAGTATGACTGGGAATCAACAAGCGACAAGGTCTTTCTGCTCTCCGTCTGCGATGTGCTCAATCCTGATTACGGCTTTGATTCATCGGCAAACGCCAAGGATTCGGCAAGAGTAATTTACGGCAACGATTATTCCGGCTATCCGCAGGGAAGCACCTACGATAACTGGTGGCCACTCCGCAATACCTATTCACTGGAATCCTATCCGCTGAGGCGACCGGGAGCGTGCACAAACAGCGGTATGGTCGGCACTACCGCCTCGTGGGCGGACGCGATTCAGCCCGTTGTGCCCGCGATTTGTCTGAGCGACATTGGCAGCGACTATTCAGGCGAAACCGCCGTTTGTACACAGCACAATCCCGTTACCGCGACACTCACGGCGGCGACCTGCACTCAGGCGGGCACGGGTAAAATAATCTGCGCTGTCTGCGGTGAGGTGCTGACCGAATCAATAACCATTTCCGCAACGGGTCACACACCCGGAGAGGAAAAGATCGAAAACGAAACGGCATCTCTCTGCACTGAGGGCGGCAGTTATGAAAAGGCAGTTTACTGCACCGTGTGCGGGGATTTAATAAGCAGACAGACGGTTGAAACAGGTCCTCTCGGTCACGTTATTGTTCATCACGACGGAAAAGCGTCCACCTGCAAGATAAAGGGTTATAAGCCGTACGACACCTGTTCAAGGTGCGATTACACAACCTACAGCGAACTTCCGCTTGCCGATCACACAGCGGGGCAACCCGAAATTGTAAACGAAACCTTCTCCACCTGCGAAACCGCGGGGGAATACGATGAGGTAATCCGTTGCTCCGTCTGCGGTGACTTGCTTACAAGCGAGCATAAAACAAAACCGCTCGCCGATCACACACCCGGTCAAGCCGTAAAGGAAAATGAAAAAGCGTCCACCTGCACCGATGGCGGCAGATATGACAGCGTTGTGCGCTGCACGGTCTGCGGCGATGTGCTGAGCACCGAAACGGTCACAACCTCTCCCAACGGCCACGATTATAAAGCCGCGGTAACGCCGCCCGACTGCACACGCAAGGGCTACACAACCCATATCTGCCACTGCGGCGACAGTTTTGTTGACAGTTATGTAAACGCCCTCGGTCACAGTTTTACCCATTATGTTTACAACAATGACGCCACCACTCAGTCGGACGGCACCGAAACGGCAAAATGCGACCGCTGCAGCGAAACCGATACAAGGAACGCTCCGGGTACCAAAATTGTAATTCCCGTAAATCCCACCGCAAACGCAAAAATAAAGGTGGCGAGCGCTGTTACTCTGGATTACAGAACAGTGCTTACAATCAAAGCGACCGCATCGGGGCTCGGCTCCGATTATTACCTCGTCCTCGTTGTTGACGGCAGGGAAATAAAGGGCAATAACACCTCCGTTTCCTACGAATACGGCGAAATCAAAGGCAATGTCAACTACTATGTGAAAATAGTAGATAAGGACAATCACATTCAGAAGGATTCCGACGGAAGGGAACTTAAAAAGGACGGCGGCAGAATAACCTGTGACGCGGGTTTCTTCAAAAAACTGGTCGCGTTTTTCAAAGGGCTTTTCAAAATCCTTCCGCAAAAAACGGTTGAACCGAAATAATCAGATATTAAAAACAACAAAAATCCCCGGCAGATAACTGTCGGGGATAATTCTTTTATAATATGTAATTATTCAATTATATCTTTCGCTGTTTCTTCGGCGGCATCCGCGATTTCTTCAACCGATTCCTCGGCTTCATCAACAGTCTCTTCAACCGCTTCGTAAGCTTCGGAAACATCCTCAACCGCAGGGGCAACAACCGCGTCCTCTTTCGGCTTGCGGAAAAGAATCTTGTCAACCGGGAAATAGAGGAAGAACTGAACCGCGGAGCAAATCATTGTTGCGGCGTTCGCGGCGAGCGCGTCTTTCATCCATCCTTTTGAAACGAACAGATCCTTGAGCGTGGGGTTGAGCCACGCGGAGAAGCATATAAGAGCGATTGTAAATATAATGTAAATGGGAAGAGTAACCGCTATATTCGCGCTGGAATTGAATGTCTTTTCTCTGTTGACAAAGAACGCCACAATCTGCGCTACGATGTTCGCCGTGTTGTTTACTATGAAATAACCGAGACCGCCTGCGGCTGCAGTTACGACAAATATCCAAAGAGTGAAGTCGTCCGGACCATAAAGCGATTTAATAGCGGGAATCAGGGGGAGGAGGTTCAGCAACGCAAACTGAACAATCATCGCGATAAGACTTACGAAAATGAACTTGACAAACTGCCATACAGTTTTAACCGCGGAACCCTTTTCGGCAGCCGCTCTGTCAATATCGTTTAATTTAGCCATAAATTACTCCTTTTGTTATTTGATATATTGAATTATTCTTCGCTGTCCTCGTCGGAATCCTCGTTGTTTTCCTCTCCGGCTTCGGCTTCATCCTCGGCGGGCTCTTTGGAATCATCCGCTTCATTTGCCGCTTCGGCTTTAGCCGCTGTCAGGCTGTCTCTCTTTTCGTTGAGTTCATTAATCTGTTCAACGAACATATCGATAAGGGCGTCAACCTCGCTTATGCGTGCATCACGCTGCTTGAGCTGTTCCTCAAGGTCGCCCTTGGTAACGGCGAAGTCTTTTTCCATCTGGCTGATTTTTTCAATGTACTCGGCTTCAAGGGCGTTTTTCGCCTCGCGAAGCTCGTTGATAACAGCGCTCTTTTCGTCCATCTGCGCCTCGAGAGCGTTGAATTTTTCAAGCATTTCCTCGGACTGTGCCGCCGCGCCGGAGGAGACATTCTCGTTTACCATATCCTCAAGCGACTTTACTCTCTCCTCAAGTTCGGAGGCATACTGCTTGTGGAACTCCGTCTCGTTCGCGAGAGTGGTTACCATATTGGTCTTTGTCTCAAGCTCGTTGGCAAGCTCGTCTCTCTCTTCCTGAAGTTTTGAAAGAGTCTCTTCGTAGCTTTGCGCCTCGGTGCGGAGTCTTGAAATCTCCTCGTTGATTTCGGCGTAGTGCTCCGAATCCTCCCTGAGCTGTTCGGTGGCTTTCTTGAAGTCGTTGTGCTCTTCGCACAGGTCGTTGTATTTCTGAAGTGTTTCTTTGTAATTCTTATCAAGAAGGGCGTTGTCCTTGAGAGCGCTTTCGTATTCGGCGCTGAGCATGTTGTATTTGTCAATCGCTTCCTGATACTGCTTTTCCATAGCGCTTCTCTTGTCAAGAGTGAGCTGGTAGCTCGCGCTTAAGGAATTAAATCTGTCAACAAGGGTGTCGTGCTCACGAAGCAGGGCGGCATTGCGCGCGTAGAGGTCGTCATAGAGCTTGGATTTCTCAATGAGGTCTTCCATCTCTTTTTCAAGGTCGCGGATTTTGGCGTCCTTGAGATCAACCTGCTTTGTAATATCCTCGAGTTTTTCCTCTTTTATCTGAAGGTCGGCTGAAAGCTGTGAAACCGTAGCCGTAAGCTCGTTGATTCTGGATTTGAATGTGGCGTCGTCTGTAGCGCTGAAGTTTGTATAGGTAGCCGCGCCCATAACACCGGGGGCGGACTGCGCTTTTTCAAGAGCGAGCTTTGTTTCGGCAAGTTCCGCTTTGGCATCGTTGAGTTCCTGGCGTATGGGGTCAACCTCCGCCTTCGCCTGCGCATACTTCTCGCGTAAGGCGTCGCGCTCGCGGTTGCTTAAAACAAGCTTTTCCTTGAGTTCGTCAACCTTCTGCTCATACATTTTGAGACTGACGCTCTTGGAGTTATTTAAATCTTTGATATAGGCCTCGACTTCTTCTTTGTCATAGCCCCTCATAACCTGTTTGAAGTTAAAGCTGGACTGGTCAGCCATGGAAAAACCAAATCCTTTCTTTACATAGATTATTAATCCGCATCAACCCTGATTCAGACGGATCTGCAAGTCTCAAAGCGTAATTATTCATTTCTGTGCGCTTTGATCGACATTAATATAAAATATTATCACTCAAAACGGAAATAATGTCAAGATTAAATTTATTTTTATTTTAATATTTTATATATTCTTGAAAAAAACAATATATTGTGCTATAGTGATGAGGATTCAGTTCCGGGAGGGATATATATGGAGAAAAAACCCGTAACAGCGGTAATAGTCGGCGGCGGGCACAGAAGTCTTGTCTATGCTCAGCTGGCAGAAATCGAGCCGGAAAATTTCCGCATTGTCGGTGTAGCGGACCCCGATATACAAAGGCGCGAATCGATAGCGAAAAAGTTTGATATTCCGAAAGAACACTGCTTTGAAAGCGCTCAGGCGCTCGCGAAAGCGGAAAAATTCGCCGATGTCGCAATAAACGGCACAATGGATCAGATTCATGTCGAAACAACTATTCCTCTGCTCAGAGTGGGCTATGATGTTCTGCTTGAAAAGCCCTTCGCCGTAAACGAAAAAGAGGCGAGGGAACTTGTGGCGGCGGCGGAAAAATACGGGCGAAAGGTTATGGTCTGCTTCGTTCTCAGATACGCGCCGTTCTACAGCGGAATCAAAAAGCGCATTGTCTCGGGCGAAATCGGCGATGTCATAAATATTCAGACAAACGAGTTTGTAAGCTATCATCATATGTCAACAAGCCATGTGCGCGGCAAATGGAACAACAGCGAACGCTGCTTCAGTTCAATGCTTCTCGCAAAATGCTGCCACGACATAGACCTTATGGTCTGGCTTATGGGCGATGTTAAACCCGTTGCCGTCTCCTCGTTTGGCTGCAATATGCAGTTTGTTCCCGGCAACGCACCCGAAAACGCGGGCACAAAATGCCTTGTTGACTGCCCGCTTGTCGATGAGTGCCTCTACTCCGCAAAACGCATCTATATCGACCACCCGGACAGATGGTCGTTCTATGTCTGGGATAAACTCGAAAACATTGAAAACCCGACAATTGAGGATAAAATCAATCTTCTCAAAGGCGACAGCCCCTACGGAATCTGTGCCTACAAAAGCGACAACAATGTTGTTGACCACCAGAGCGTAATGGTGAATTTCGAGGGCGGCGCCACGGGTACTCACAACATGGTGGGCGGCGCGAGCACGGGCAGAAGAACAATTCACATCACCGGCACAAAAGGCGAAATATTCGGTGAGCTTGACAGCGGAAAATACACCGTATCCCTCATCGATCCCTCTCCCGATTGCGAACACAAAGACACGGTTGTTGACTGCGGAACGGAGGGCGACAGCCACGGCAACGGCGACCTCGGTCTCGCAAGGGATTTCGTAAATTATGTGAGGGGCGAAAAAACCTCGCTTTCCTGTACTTCAATAGACAGTTCCTTCATCAGCCATCTCATAGTTTTTCTCGCCGACAAATCAATGGAAAACGGCGGCACGGTCGAGGCGGTTGAGCTTTGATTGAAGGGCTTTTAAAAGAAAAAACCGTCTGGGAAAAACTCGCGTCATCAGACGAACCTGTATTTCTTTACGGTATGGGCAACGGCGCCGACGCGGTGCTCGATGAATTTGAAAAACTCGGCATAAAATGCTCCGGAGTTTTCGCGAGCGACGACTTCGTCAGAGGTCAGTATTTCAGGGGATTCAAGGTGCGGAAACTCTCTGAAATCGAAGAGGAGAACAAACATTTTACAGTCGCTCTCTGCTTTGCCACGGCTCTGCCCGATGTGATTGATAATATAATTGAAATATCAAAAAAACACCGTCTTCTCATTCCCAGTGTTCCCGTGGTTGAAGGTGAGATTTTCAACCGTTCATTTGCCGAAAAAAACGCCGAAAAAATCGACGAAGCATACAATCTTTTATGCGATGATGAATCAAAAAGAATTTACAGCGAATGCGTCGCTTTTATGCTCGGAGGAGAACTGAAATATCTTCTCTCTTCCGCCAGCGAAAAGAATGAGATTTTCAGCGGATTTTTCTCTCTGACAAACAGCGAAAACTACCTGGATTTGGGTGCTTACCGCGGTGATACCGTCGATGAATTTCTGCGTTTTTGCGGCGGCAGATATTCGTCAATCACAGCCGTTGAACCCTCGGAAAAATCTTTTCTCAAACTCCTCGAACACTGTAAAAATATCGCCTCCTGCGAGTGCGTAAACGCCTGTGTTTCGGATAAAGACGGTACAGCGCTTTTTTCAAAGGACGCGGGCAGACATTCCGCCTTGTCCGAAAAAGGAAACCCCGTGCCCTGTGTCACCGTTGACTCACTTTCGGCAGCCCGTAAATTCACTTATATCAAAGCCGATATTGAAGGGGAGGAAATGCGGATGCTGGGCGGCGCCGTCAATACTCTGAAAAGAGATAAGCCGAAGCTTTGCATAGCCGCTTATCACCGCTCGGCGGACATTTTCGAACTGCCTCTGCGGATAAAGGAAATCAACCCCTATTACACAATTTATCTGCGCAGACAGTTGTGCGTTCCGTGCTGGGATCTGAATTATTACTGTATATAAAACATTTGTTAAACATCTACAACAATTCACTGCAATCTTTGTGAAATGTGTTGTAGATTTTATTTTATTATTTTCTTGATTAAATTGCTATTATATATTATAATCTCTATAAGGGTTAGTTTGGCTTATTCTGCAGAAAGCCAAAATGACTCAAATTTACAGAAAGAAGGAATGCTTATGGCTAAGAAGCTTCTGGCTCTGGCGCTCGCTTTTGTGATGCTCTGCACAGTTGTTCCCTTCGCTGTTTTCGCAGACGATGGTGCAGTTGACGCTGATACAAGAGTAAGTGCATGGGATGCTGACTGCGACCTTCTTCTCGTCAAACTTCTTGACAACGAACAGTCCGCGCACTGGAAATATGTTGCCGAGAATGATGAAGAGCTTGCAAAGACAATGCTTACTTACACCGTCTTCTCACTTTATGATGACGCGTGGAAGAACGGCTTTGACAAGAGCGTTTCAGTAGATAACGCCGAAGCGATTCTCTGCTCGCTTATCGAGAAGATCGACGCCAACATCGGTGAGTCAAAAATCGCACCCATCATCAAGGTGCTCGAAACAGCTACAAGCTTAAACGACCTTCTTCAGAAAGTTAACGGCTTTATCGAAATCTCTGATGTTCTCCAGTCCAAAGAGTGGTCCACCGCTTTCCAGTATATCGAGTGGGCAATAAAAGTCGGCAAGCTTTATGAGGAAGAGAGAGACAGAGTCATACTCGCTTATGCTCAGATTCTCTCCGTTCAGGCTGCTAACGAGTACTACAAAGAGATGCTTCAGTACATCGTTGATAACTGCTCTTATGATGTTGTAGTTACCGCTGCATCCAATCTTATTACAGACATCGACGAAAGTGTTGAAAAACTCATCAAATCCGAAGTCCTCAGTGCAACCGGATTTGCAGCGTCCAAACTCTTCACAACAGCTGCTGAAATCGCGATGAACACCAACGCGTACACAGCGGTTGCCCTCAAGGTTTACAAAACCGGAACAAGCGTTGCTGACACTCTCTGGAACACGAGCGACCAGTACGCACTTATGGATGAACTTTATACCACATTCTTTGCTGAGACTGCGGTTGTTGACTGGGCGGCGGAAGCCACAAACGATGCCGAGAAATACCAGTTCGCAATCAGCGCTGTTCTCTCGCTCAGAGAAGTCGGCGCACAGGCGCTTTATGATCTTAAAGTTGCTCAGTCCGGCGGTATAATCGGCACAATCAAGAATCAGATTAACCGCAATGTTACATCTGATATCATTGCCGAATCCACCATCCTTGAAATGATGCGCGAAATTCTCTTCAATTGCGACCTCGCCCTTTACAACGAGATCAAATCAATCGCAATTGCTTACACACCCGCTTCAATGTTTGTCGGCGGTATTCCGCTTTACAGCCGTGAAGACGCTTTCTTTGCCGAGAACGGCTATATGAAGGTCGTTTACAATGATTACAGCGAAGGTTATGTAAAAGTTGCTTTCATCACCACTGATGAGGATGTCAGCTTCCTTTCCGGCTCAGCCGTAACCGCGTCCTGCATTATCGACAAACTTGTTTACGGTGAACTTGTTGATTACTCATTCTCCGATGTCGACATCGACGACGGTGTGGTCGTTACAGTTCCCACCGCTTTCAACGATGCTCCCGTATATACAATTACTGTTGACGGCGAAACCGAAGAGATCGCTCTCAACGATGATTTCGTATATCCCGAGAAGAACGAAATTAACACAGCTGCGGTTATCCACGCTGTAAACGAAGTTGCCAAGAAGAGAACAAACGAATTCCTTAATTCAATTCTCGATCAGTTCAGAGGCATCTTTGATTCATTCATCAGCAAGATTCTTGCTTTCTTCAAGATCGGCTGATTGATTTAGTCGTAAAATTTCCCCTGTGTGCTTTGCAGCATGCAGGGGATTTTTACATTTTCTGAAAATTTTGTTCAATGAACAATAATGTTTCTTTATTTTATATACAATAATATATATTGCCGGTTTCAACCCGTTTTTGCACAACATCTTGAGCGCCCGGAGCACGGCAAAATCCGAAACACCCGGCGGCGTTGACAAAAGCTTTATAAAAAGGCAAAATTTAGTGTTGACAACGTTAAATAATTATGATATATTAATCGAGCCGCCGAAAAAGAGGGCGGCAGCGCACCTTGAAAATTAAACAACGATTCAAAGAAACCCTTGAGATTAATTTGAGTTTTTGGACTCAACAAACAGTAATTTTTGGAAACAAAGATTAGATAAGAGCAGAGACGCTCTGAAAAGAGATAATAAGCGAAAGCATATTATACAATTTTTAGAGAGTTTGATCCTGGCTCAGGATGA
>JAEERC010000015.1 GCA_016285645.1 Clostridiaceae bacterium
CACCTCAAAGAGATGAAATTTGTGCATATTTGCAGGTTATGACGACGAGTAATACTTGCCGTATTCCGAGGAGGAATACCTGCATAAGATGTGCGAAGGTCGCTCTTTGAGGCATTACTGGCTTATGAAGGACCGCCCTTTCCGCAGGGCGTTTGTGTTTACATATTCAGTTGTTGCCGAGCTGCCAGAAAGCGACAGCCGCGGCGGAGGCGACATTCAGGGAATCTACGCCGTTTTTCATCGGGATACAGACGGTGTAATCGCATTTTTCTATGGTGTTGCGCTTTAAGCCCTCACCCTCTGTGCCGAGCACCACGGCGAGTTTTTCCTCCTTCGCGAGGCGTTCATCGCGTAAGCTCATACTGTCTTTTTCGAGAGCCATGGCTACGGTTTTGAAGCCGAGTTCCTTTAAGGATTTTACGCTTTCAACGAAAGCCCAGGGAATCTGAAACACCGTGCCCATACTCACACGGATTGCCCGCCTGTAAAGCGGATTGCTGCTGCCCTTTGTGAGCAGAACGGCGTCCATACCGAGGGCGGCGGCGCAGCGGAAAACCGCGCCTACATTCGTGGGGTTCATAACCTCCTCGAGCACGGCGACCCTTTTGGCGTTTTCACACACCTCTCCCGCGGTTTTGGAGGGAGGACGGCGCATGGCGCACAATACTCCCCTTGTGAGCTTGAAGCCCGTAATCTGCACAAGCACATCGATGGGCGCGGTAAACACCGGTATATCACCGCAGCGTTTTATTATATCCTTCGCCTCGCCTTCTATGTGGCGGGGTTCAAGCAGCAGTGAAACGGGCGCATTGCCCGCGTTGAGCGCTCTGTCAATCACCTTGGGGCTCTCGGCTATAAACAGCGATTTTTCGGGCAGATCGGAATTCAGAAGCTGCCTCTCGTTGAGGCGGGCGTACACATCGAGGCGCGGGTCCGAAAAATCGGTTATTTCAATTATCTGTGGCATTTATGTATCCTTCAAAAATCAAAGAGGGTGTCAGCGGCACCCTCTTTATTATTTATGAGTTTTTCATTCCGTAACTTCTTCAACCGCTTCTTCTGTTGATTCTTCCGCGATTTCCTCAACGGGTTCCTCAACCGCCTCTTCAAGAACGGGAGCGTCGTCCTTCTTGCGGGAGAGGATGATGTTTGCGATAATGCCGAGGATGAGAGCCGCGGCGATCTCTGTGAGATAAACCTTGCCTATCTGAAGGAACATTCCGCCGACACCGGCGATGAGGATGACGGAGACAACGAAGAGGTTCTTGTTCTGGTCAAGGTCAACCTTCTGAATCATCTTGAGACCGGAAACGGCGATGAAGCCGTAAAGCGCTATGCACACGCCGCCCATTACGCAGGAGGGAATTGTGGAGAGCACGGTGACGAAGGGATCAATGAAGGAGGCGATGATGGCAAGAACGGAGGTTGCGAGAATCGTTACAACAGAGGCGTTGCCCGTGATTGCCACGCAGCCGATTGACTCACCGTATGTGGTGTTGGGGCAGCCGCCGAAGAACGCGCCCACCATCGAGCCGACACCGTCGCCGAGAAGGGTGTTATTAAGACCGGGATCCTCAAGGAGGTCCTTGCCGATGATTGAGGAGAGGTTCTTGTGGTCGGCGATATGCTCGGCGAATACAACAAAAGCAACGGGAACATAGGCAACTGCAACTCCCGCGAGATAAGTGCCGCTGAGGTTTTTGAACTCACTGAAACCTTTGATAAAAGTAAAATCGGGAACGGAGAGAATCTTCATACCCGCGAACGCGGACCAGTCCATAATCTGCATGTCGGCGTTCTTAATCAGCATACCGATAAGGGTGAAGATTGAGGCGCAGGCGTAGCCCGCCGCAATACCGATAATGAAAGGAATAAGCTTAGCCATTTTCTTGCCGAAAACGGAGCAGATCATAACCGTAAAGAGGGTAACGAGGGCACAGATAAGGCCGATCCAGCCTCTTAAATTCATTGTGTGACCGTCGGCTGCGAAGCTGAGGGCGTCGCCTACGGCGTTGCCCGCGAGCGAAAGTCCTATAATCGCAACCGTGGGGCCTATAACAACGGCGGGCATAAGTTTGTTTATCCAGCCGACACCCGCTACTTTAACTACCAGAGCTATAACAACATATACAAGACCCGCGAGAATTGCGCCGATAATGAGACCGAGATAACCGAGTTTCATTGTTGCGGCTCCTGCAAAAGCGGCTGTCATCGAGCCGAGGAAGGCGAAGGACGAACCGAGGAAAACAGGGCTCTTGCACTTTGTGAAGAGAAGATAAACGAGTGTGCCGACGCCCGCGCCGAAGAGCGCCGCTGCCTGTGAAAGTTCACCGGGAACTCCGCCGAACTTTTCAAGCCCCGCTATATTGCCGTTGATGATAACGGGAACAACAATTGTTGCCGCGAGAATCGCAAGCAGCTGCTGGAAAGCGAAAATAACAAGCTGCCCGGCATTTGGTTTGTCTTTGATGCCATAGGTGAGTTTCATGTTTCTATACCTCCAAAATTTAATAAACCGATTTTATTTCTGCCATATGGAAACGCTTGTTTCGTCATCATAAGGCGGAATTTTCACAACAATCATTTCGCTCCTCGAGGTGGGAACGTTTTTGCCCACATAGTCGGCGACAACCGGCAGTTCCCTGTGGCCTCTGTCAATGAGCACGGCGAACTGAATCTTAGCGGGTCTGCCCATGGCGATAATCGCCTCCATAGCCGCCCTTGCCGTTCTGCCCGTGTAGAGCACGTCATCGACCATAATCACGGTTCTGCCCTCAACATTCAGATCCGGCACGCACGCGACCGCGTTTTCGGCTATTTTTTCCGCGAGGTCGTCACGGTAGTTTGTAACATCGAGATAAGCCGTTTCAACATCCACGCCGAGGGATCTTATTTTTTCGGCGAGTATGTCGGCAAGCGCCGTGCCCCTGCTTTTTATTCCCACAACGCACACGCTTTTTTCACCGGGATTGCGCTCCGCGATTTCATGCGAAATGCGTGTTAAGGAGCGGTTGACGGCGGCGCCGTCCATAAGATATGATTTGAACTCCATATATACCTCCGATACAACAAAAAGCGACCCTGCCGCCCCGGCAAGATCGCATTTAACGCTTTTTATTACAATCTTGCCGGCATCACTGTACCGCCTTAAAGACTTTTACCTTGATTATTTTATCACGGCAGATTTTGTTTGTAAAGATGTTTTAATAAAAATAATCCACAAAATGTAGTGGTTGCAGATTGGAGTCAATTAATATATAATATTCTATGTATGCAAAAGAAATTTCAGAGGTATTTTTATGAGCGAAAACAAGAAAGCGTTACTAGTTGTAAACCCCAAATCGGGCAAGGACAAAACCAGACCCGACCCGATGATGATTGTTGAAAAGCTTTCAAAGGCGGGCTATGATTTTTCGGTGCGCAAAACGACCTGCGCGGGCGATGCCACCAACATAGTCAAGGAAGCCGGAGAGGGCTATGACCTTATTGTCTGCTGCGGCGGCGACGGCACTTTAAACGAGGTTATCAACGGCGTAATGCACCTCAACAGAAGGCCGAAAATCGGCTATATTCCCACGGGCTCAACCAACGATTTAGCGAGCACAATGGGCATTCCCACAGACGTAAACAAAGCCATGGATCTTATCATAAACGGCAAGACCTACGGCTATGATATAGGTATGTTCAACAACAAGTTCTACACCTATGTCGCCTCGTTCGGCACGGGCGTTGATATTTCATACGACACGCCTCAGGCGCTCAAGAACATATTCGGCCACAACGCCTATGTCATAAACGGGTTCGTCTTAAAACTCGGGCACAACATCCGCAACATAAAGCCCCTGCACGCGCGCTTTGAGTACGACGACGGCGTGATTGACGACAATTTCTTTTTCGGCGCCGTTTCCAACTCCACAAGCGTCGCGGGTATTTTCAAATACAACGAGGATGAGGTCAGGGTTGACGACGGTGTTTTTGAGGTTCTGCTCGTTCGCAAGTTAAAGAGCGTGCTTGACGCTTTCGCAATGTTCGGCAAAATAAAAAGGCGCGAGTATGACGGCGACACGCTGATTTATTTAAGAACGAAAACCGCAAAATTCACTTTTGACGAGCCCACGCCCTGGACTCTTGACGGCGAGGACGGCGGCAAGGTAAAGGATATAAACATAAGCGTTCTCAACAGAGCGGTTGAGATTTACTCAAATGATACAAAGATGTTTATAGGCGATGTCGCTCAGCCGACCTTTGTACGCGAGGAAAAAGAGAGAAAGATTTTCCGCAGGAAGGACAAGGACGACGCTCAGGATGAGGAATCCGAAGGCATAGCGGACGAGCCCTCCGTAATCGAGACAGCCGGGGAAAACGCCGAAACGGAAGTTAAGGAAAAAAAGAAATTCTTCGGCAAGAAGGATAAAGACGAGGCGGAGGAGGCAACCGAAGCCGCCGACGCTCCCGAAGAAAGCGATGAATGATTCTCTAAAAAACAAAATCAAAGAAAAACAGGGTAAAACAAAGTTGCCGTTCTCAAACTGCTTTTTCCGTTTTACGGAAAAGGCGAGTGTCTTTGAGTGCGGCGACGGTTTTTATTCGGTAATATGGGTGACGAATTTCAGGGGCTCGGGCTGGGTCACCTACACCTTTGAGGGTAAGGAATATAAAGTAAACGACCAGCGCGGCGGCAATATCCGTTCAAATGACACTATCCATTCCGTAAGAGTGCCCAAGGAGCATCTCAACGGCAACACCTACCGTTACCACTCGCAGTATGTCGCCTTCAAATTCGGCTATTCGGCTATAAAGGGTGTTACGATATCCTCACCCGAGATTAAATTTAAAGGCGAGCCCGCGGGCGACAAAACCGATGTTCTCGTGCTGTCGGATATCCACGGCGACCTGCCGCCCTGCGAATCGGCTGTTGACTGTTTCAAAGGCGATTACGACCTGCTTGTTTTAAACGGCGATATTTCGAGTTCGATTGTATTCAAAAAGGATTTCACCGATAAGGTTCTGGGATTTGCATACATATTCTCAAAGGGTGAGATTCCCGTTGCCTACACGCGCGGAAATCACGAAACAAGGGGCTCGTTCGCGAGCGAGGTGCCGGCGTATTTCGGCACAAAAACGGGCGGACTTTATTTCACCTTCAGGCACGGCCCGCTTTTTGCCGCCGTTCTCGACACGGGCGAGGACAAGCCCGACGACCACATTGAATACAGCGGACTTGTGGATTATCAGGCGTATATCGACGGCGAGACTCAGTGGCTCAACGGGCTTCGGAAGGACGAGAGCGACGGCATTCTTTACAGAGCCGCCTTCGCTCATATGCCGGATGTGAACAGCCGTTTCGGCAACAACTGGAACCCCGCGCTCGAAAAACTCGGCACGCAGGTTGTGATAAGCGGACACACCCACTCGTTTGAACTTCATTCCAAATACAACAGTGAGGCGAAGTTCATAACGGTTATTGAGGGCGGAAAAATAAGCAAAGGCGATTTCGGCTTTATAGCGTGCAGGTTCACATTCGCCCCCGGCGGCGCCGTTCGCGCCCTCGCGTATGACAAGGATAAAAACAAGGTCGCGGACGAGATGATTGAGATATAAATTGAGAGAAAAAAATCAAAGCCATATCACGGTTGTGATATGGCTTTGTCGGTTTTTATTCCGCTTTTGCGCTGCCGAGGAGTTTGTAGAGCAGGGCGTAGAGCGAGAGGGATTCGTCCTGTGAAAGACCCGTAAGGGCGCTGACTTCAGCAGGGATATCAAGCGCCTTATCCCTCAGTCGTCTGCCCTTAACCGTTGTTTCGACTATGAGCACGCGCTCGTCCTCCTCGCTTCTTGTGCGGGTGATGAGCGACATTGACTCGAGCTTTTTTAGAAGCGGAGTCAGCGTGCCGCTGTCGAGGAACAAAGTATCGCCGAGTTCTTTTACATTCATTTTACGCCTTTGCCAGAGCACGAGCATAACGAGATACTGCGTGTAGGTCAGCCCTAGCGGGTCGAGCAAGGGCTTATAGAATTTTATTATCTCCCTCGATGCCGCGTAGAGGGGGAAGCAGAGCTGGTTTTCCAGTTTCAGAACATCATATTCGTCCATAAAATACCCCTTGAATTGATTGATTGCAATTTAATTTTATAATATCTTTTTCGGGTTGTCAATATGAAGCGGAGTTTTGTAAGGGTTAAACGGTAATCGGCTGGATTTGGGAATCCCGCCCTACGGTATAAGTGAAATCTTTGATGAAGGCGCACAGGGCTATATTGACTGATTTTTGCGCAGACTCCTTCCGTCTTGCTCACTGCGTTCGCAATCCACCTCCCTCAGGGAAGGAGGCCACGACGGACGGGAATTATGCGATGTAGGGCGGGATGACTCATCCTGCCGCAACAGGGACATCCGTGAGGACATATAATCGGCGAAGTCCTTGACTTCTGACTCTTGACTGCAAATAACTCCCCGCCGTTTTACGGCGGGGAGTTGCTGAGTTATTATAAATCTTCCGCTTATTTCATTGCCTTGTAGGCGGGACCGAATGCCTGACAGGCTCTGAAGTCGGCGCCCTCGCGGTCCTTTGTGCCGAAGGCGTTCCATACCGCGGGACGGAAAATCTTTTCATCGGGAACATTGTGAAGCGCAACGGGGATACGGAGAATCGAGCAAAGGGTGATAAGATCCGCGCCGATGTGACCGTAGCTGATAGCGCCGTGGTTCGCGCCCCAGTTGTTCATAAGGTCATAGGCGGAGTTGAACGCGTCGCCGCCAACGCCGTTGCATCTCGGTGTAAACCAGGTGCAGGGCCAGGTGTAGTCCGTTCTCTTCCAGAGAATATCCGAAACCTCGTCGGGCAGGTTGACGGTCCAGCCCTCGCAAATCTGAAGCACGGGACCCAGGCCCTTGACGATGTTGAGACGGATCATTGTGGCGGGCATCTCCGCGCGGGTGAGGAAACGGGATGAGAATCCGCCGCCGCGGAAGTAGCCTCTGTCAGCGTCCGGCCAGGAGGTTGCCGCGAGAATCTTCTTCTGATCCTCCTCGGTAACATCGAACCACTGCTTGATTATGCCGTTGCCGTTTTCATCCTTGACTTCGCCGCAGGCGTCAAGGCAGCAGGCGCCGGAGTTGATGAGGTGAATGAAGCCGTCCGCCTCTTTTGCCTTGCCTTCAATGTCGTAGCCCGTAACTCTCTTTACGGAATCGCCGCTCCAGTAAGTGCGTACATCGGCGAACATCTGCGGACGGTTTGTGAGAAGTTTCATAAACAGCATTCCGAGACCGTTGAGCGTGTCGTTCTCCGTGGCGAGAATGTAGGGCTCGCGGGTGCCGTTCCAGTCAAACGAGGTGTTGAGAAGCGCTTCGGCAAAGTCCGCGTTGGGATAGTGGTCCGTCCACTGCCTCTGACCCTGGAAGCCCGCGGCAATGGCGTTGTGACCGACCCATTCCTCCTGCCTGTCGGCGGGAAGGTTTGAGTTGCCGTTCATAAGATCCTTTATTATGCAGGTCATCTTGACGGTGAACTCCCAGTCTTTCTCCTTCTGCTCGGGAGATTTCTGCATAAAATCGGGGTTCTTGTCAAAGCCGGGATTGCAGTTTTCCTTTGCCCAGGCGAGAGCCTTTTTGAATTCTTCCTCGTCGTAGATGCTCTCTTCCATTCTGCGAAGAATTTCGACCTCGTCAACGGATTCAACACGCATACCGAGATATTCTTCAATGAATTCGGGGTTGATGGTAGAGCCCGCGATACCCATGCAGATTGAACCTATCTGAAGATATGACTTGCCTCTCATAGTAGCGGCGGCAACTGCCGCGCGGGCAAAACGGAGAAGTTTTTCCTTTACATCGTCGGGAACGGAGGTGTCATCCGCGTCCTGCACATCCTTGCCGTAAATACCGAACGCGGGCAGACCTTTCTGCGCGTGCGCGGCAAGAACCGCGGCAAGATAAACAGCGCCGGGTCTTTCCGTGGCGTTGAAGCCCCATACACCCTTGATTGTGTAGGGATCCATATCCATTGTCTCGGAGCCGTAGCACCAGCAGGGAGTTACGGAGAGAGTGATGTCAACGCCCTCTTTCTTGAACTGAGCCGCAACCTGAGCCGCCTCGGCAACACGGCCGATGCTCGTCTCTGAAATAATGACTTTTACGGGCTCGCCGTTTGAATAGCGTATATTCTCCCTGAAGAGTTTCGCGGCTGTTTCAGCCATTTTCATAGTCTGCTCTTCAATGCCTTCCCTTACCTTAAGGGGACCGCGGCGCGCGTCAATGATGCGGCGTATGCCGATTACGGGGTATTCACCGATAAGTCTGCTTTCTGCCATAATTCTGATTCCTTTCGTATATAAAAATTATTTTGTAACCTGTCTGAAGATCTCATAAGCCGCCGCCCATTTTTCGGGTGACTCCGGCTCGTAAACCCTGAGCGTTTCGCTGTTTGAAATGACCTTTCTCGCCTCGGCGACATCCTTTATGCAGCCCTCAGCCATAAGCTGAACGGCGATATTGCCGAGCACGGTCGCCTCAATCGGACCCGCCTTAACGGGAACATTGCAGGACGAGGCGGTCATACGGCAGAGAAGGCCGTCCTTTACTCCGCCGCCTATTACGTGGATGCAGGGATAATCCTTGCCCGTGCATTCCCTGAGCATATCGAATGTCATACGGTATTTCATAGCGAGGCTCTCATAGATGCAGCGCATTATTCCGCCCACGGTCTGAGGCACATACTGACCTGTTTTTTTGCAGTAATCGCGCACTCTCTGCGGAAGGTTGCCCATGGGCACGAACTCGGGAGCGTCGGGGTCTATGAAGCACCTGAACGGCTCCTCCTGAAGGGCGAGGTTCTCGAGGTCTGCGTAACTGTACTGCGCGCCCTCTCTCGCGAACTGCCTGCGGCTTTCCTGAATGAGCCACAAGCCGATAATGTTTTTAAGGAAGCCCGTTTTGCCCTCGCAGCCGCCCTCGTTTGTAATGTTCATTGAGAGCGATTTTTCGTTGACGATGGGCTTGTCCGTCTCCGTGCCGAAAAGCGACCAGGTTCCGCTTGAAAGGAAGACGAAATCCTCCTTGTCGCTCGGAACGGCTGTGATGGCGGACTGGGTGTCGTGCCCGCAGACGTTTATAACTTTCGCAACATCAATTCCGCACTCCTCGCAGATTTCGGGGGTGAGGTTCCTCGACACCGTGCCGGGCATTGTGATTTCGCCCATAAGACGGCGCGGAATGCCGAGTTTTTCGAATATTTCGCCGCACCAGTCCTTGGTGTTTATGTCAACAAGCTGAGAGGTTGTGGCTATTGAATACTCCGTAATCGGCTCGCCCGTGAGCATATAGGCGAACAGGTCGGGCATAAACAGAAGCTTGTCGGACCTGTCCAGAATGTGCGGACGGTATTTTTTGAGAGCGTAAAGCTGGAACACGGTGTTGAGTTCCATAAACTGAATGCCCGTGAGGTTGTAAAAACGCTCTTTAGGAATAAACTCAAACGCTTCCTCAACAAGACCCTTTGTTCTTAAATCACGGTAGTGAATGGGATTTTCAACAAGTCTGCCCTCGCTGTCGATAAGGCCGAAGTCAACGCCCCAGGTGTCGATGCCGATTGTGTCAAATCCGCCCTCCGCTTTCGCTTTGATAATGCCCTGCTTTATGTCGTGGAACAGGCGCAGAACATCCCAGTAAACTGTGCTGTGCACGCTGACGGGCTCGTTGGCGAAGCGGTGAACTTCCCTGAGGGTTATCTTCTCACCGTCGAAAATGCCGAGAATAGCCCTGCCGCTCGAAGCGCCGAAATCAAAGGCAAGAACTCTTTTTTTCATACTCATATAACAACGCCCTTTTTGAGAATGATATTGGCGTAAATTGCCGTTTCGCCCGTCGCGACAACGCAGTACGCCTTTTTAGCCCTTTCATAAAAAGCGAAGCGCTCAACGAGTTCAAAGCTTTTGTCGCCCTCTTTTTCCTTTACGATGTTCTCGTATTCCGCCCAAATCGGGGGGCGCTCGCCGTCGGAGCCGTTATCCATAAGCGCCACGGGCGAGTCAACATAGGTGTCAAGCGGCATTAAATCGAGCACTGCCGAAAGAATCTCGGGCACTCCGTGGCCGTCAAGGCGCACAAGGCGCTGCGCTATTGAAGCCGCGGGAAAGTTGCCGTCGCCGATGACTATCTCGTCACCGTGACCCATTTCCATAAGTATTTTCAGAAGTTCCGGCGATAATACCGGAGATATGTTTTTAAGCATAGTTTCTCCCCTTTCAGCCGCACAATACGGCAATTATAGTAATTATACATTATAATTACGGATTTGAAAAGATTAAATATATACTTTTTACACAAAATTTTTATTTATTTTCTTAAAACAGCATATCCTGCTTTTACAGAACAAAAAACAGCAGTCCGAAAGGGCGCACAGCTAAGGGATTTAATAGATTTTGAAACGCTCTTTTCCGCCATAACGGCTTCAAAAAAAGGGATAGGCGACAGCCTTATCCCTTTTTTGTTTATTGTTCTGACGAAAAATTTCTGTTTCAAAATTGCTTCGCACCTCAAAAATTCAGATTTCGGTGTTAAAACAAGGCAAAAAGCGCAGGAA
>JAEERC010000016.1 GCA_016285645.1 Clostridiaceae bacterium
ATAGGTCGGAACGCCGTCCGATTTGAGAAGCACTTCGTCAATGATATTCTCGGGCATCTCGATTTTGCCCCTAATCATATCCTCAAATGTGATTCTCTTATCCTCGCTGCCGTCGGAGCGGAAGCGGAGCACCCAGGGCTTACCGGCATCGAGATTCGCCTTGATTTCATCAAGAGTAAGGTCGCGGCATTTCGCGTATTTTCCGAAGTAGCCGGTAATCGCCGCGCCGTCCGCCTCCTGCTTTTCACGCAGGGAGGAAAGCTCGTCGGCGGTGCAGAAGCAGGGATAGGCGAGCCCTTTTTCCACAAGGGATTTCGCGATTGTCTGATAAATCTCAACCCTTTGACTCTGCGTATAGGGGCCGTAGCTTCCCTTCTCGGTGCCGAAACCGGTTACGCCCTCGTCAAACTCCACTCCGAAGGCCTTCATTCCGTTTGTTATCGCGGAAACGCCGTCGTCAATCTCGCGCTTTTTATCGGTATCTTCGATTCTCAGATATGCGAGCCCGCCCGAAACCTTCGCTGTCAGCACATCCACGAGCGCGCCGAAAAGGCCGCCGATATGCAGATAGCCGGTCGGCGAAGGCGCAAACCTTGTCACCCTCGCGCCCTCGGCGAGACCGCGTTCGGGATATAATTCCTCATAGTATCCGGGAGCTTTGTCAATATGCGGGAAAAGCAGCTGCGCAAGCGCCGCATTGAAATCGGTATTATCCAAAATGTTTCTCCTTTGCTGCGATTATAAAAATATTTATACAGAATATATTATATAAGAAAAAACTGCGGGTGTAAAGAGAAAAATTATGAATAAAACAGAAAGAAAAAATCAAAGCCCCCTCCGTCCGGGGAGAGGGCATCGAATGGAATGTTTTATTGTATATGCGCCTTTTATTGCGGTCCTTCGCCTTGCTCAGGATGACAGGCATTGATTTTTTATAAAGGCACATACAGTTGTGTTGTGTTTGCCCGGTTTACTCAGAAAGCAGTGCTTTGAATATACTGAGACCGTAGGGGCGGATATTATCCGCCCGCTTTACGCAGGTCAATTTTCAAAATCACATATTATTATCGGAACATTGAAACGCCACCCGATGAACGGGCGGCGTTTTGTAATTCTGTGTATAAAATCAGCAGGCTTTGATTATGGCGTCGATGACTGCCTTGAAGATGTTGTTCCAGAAGTCGCTGAAGAACCATTTCAGTTTATCCATGAAACCGTTTCTGACCTTGACGGCCTGAACCTGCGTTTCATCGAGTGTGTTGCCGTCTTTGTCAACGGCCTTTGCCTGAATGGTGTAGTCGTCGGTCGGGTCTTCGACCGTGTAGCTTTCGCCCGTGCCGACATCCTCGCCGTTTACGAACCAGTGAACTTCCGCTCCCTCGGGCAGGCTGCTTGTGTCAACTGTGAAGGTCTGATCTTCTTTGTAACCGGTGGAGTCTTCGATTTCGCCGAGTGCAAGACCGATGGCGTTTGATTTATAGGTCGCGGTGTATGTCGCGTTAGCGGTGGCCTCTGTTATTTCAGGGCTCCAGCCGGCGAATTCATAAGTGTTGCCGTCCGATGCCGCTTTTGCGGGTGTTTCGCCCTTGTATTCGGGTGTTTCGCCGTAGGCAACTGCGCCGCTTTGAAGCTCTGTGCCGTCTTCATTTACGAATTTGATTACGGGATTGACAGTCAGTTTGCCGTCCTCTTCAACCGTAAATGTTGCATTGAAGTTCGCGTTTTTATTTGAGAACTGACTCGCGTCAAGGCCCATGCTCTCATTACCGGGCTCGGTGCGCTTTGCCTCGGCAGTGCCGCTGAACTCAATATCGTTTTCAACGTCATAGAGGTTATTGCTCGCTGTTGCAGTATAACCCGTTGCACTCTTTTCGCTACCGTCATAGTCCTCGGTTGCGCTGTTGCCTTTGACTGAGACATACACATTAATCGCAATTATTTCCTGATGGCCGTCAGTAACATTAAATGTCACATTGAAGTTCGGATTGGTGTTTTCAAACTGATTTGAGGCAAGACCCATATTTGTTTTTCCCGCGTCGGTGCGTTCTGCCTGCGCCGTGCTGCTGAATCTGAAATCGGACTCCGTATAAAGCGGATTGGATATTGCAACATCATAACCCGAAACAGTGTGTTCCTCACCGTCATAGGGCGTAGTGTTATTATGGCCCGTGATTGCAACTGTTGCGCTGGCGGGTTTGATTGTCAGTGTGCCGTTTACCGCTGTAATCGTATAGTTAGCGGTAACATCCACATCTCCGTGCATAATCTTGTAGCCCTCGGCAATCTGGTTGTTGCCCGTTGCTGTGTCGGTAACATCCGTTACACTGCCGGTCGCTGTTGCCACGAGTGTGTCGCCGGTTAAAAGCTCGCCGCTTGTTACCTTAACGGTATTGTCTGAATGAGCATTGCCGTCATAGATCCAATCACCGCTTGCTGAGGTAATGGTAATTGCAACCAAAGCGTTTGACATTGTCAGTTCGCCGTTTACTGTTGTTACATTGTAATTTCCCGGATTGCCAGTTGTAAATTCATAGCTTTCTACTACATTGTCAACCGGACTATCGGAGGGGTATGTAATGCTGCCGGTAACAACAGCTGTGATTGCATCGCTTCCCACAAGGCCGTCAACTTCGTAATTGTTATTGCTGTGTGCCGTGCCGTCATAGGTGAACTCCTCACTTGCGGCGGTTACAGTCACATCCACGCGGTCGATAGTGAACACTTTTTCTATATTATTGTGACCTGTATCTGTAAAAGTCACTACCGCCTTGTAATCGCCGGCGTCGATCGGGTCAACAGAATCCATGGACCAATCTTCTCCGGTCTTTTTATAATAAAATGCCGTGTAATCTGTATCCGGCTGAAGAATTGTGAAATACTTTGTTTCAACAACTTCATCGGCGGAATTACGGATTGTCATCCTGTAATTTCCCGGATCGGTCGGCGCAAGTTCTGATTCTGTACCCCACGTACTACCATATTTGGAATATGTAACAATTGCGCCTTCGGGAATGGATGTGTCGCCGACTGTGACATACACTCCGTGCTTCTCGCCGTCGTATGTGCATGAATTACCGTCGCTCAAGGCAACTGTGATTTCAACTTTCGCGGGCCAATCTTCAGCAGCCGAAGTTCTGTCATAAGCAAAGCCCTTGAGATGCGGATAGAACCAATAGTATCCACCATTCTCATCTGCCCCGTCGGCTTTTGTAAGCCAGGGGCTTTCTTCGCCCGCTTCATAGGCAAAAGTCATATTGTCAAGCGCGTCGTCGCCCGTCATCTGTGCGGTGGTGAGGCCGGTGACGGTGTCGTCTGTTTTGTTTCCGACCGCCTTCCAGTTGTTTTCTTCACTTGCATCAGGTATTGTTACCCTGCTTCTGTCATAATAACAGTTTTTGACTATACCATAGCTCCAAGGATCCATTTGATTGTAATGATTATTACCTGCTACTCCGCCGGCAGAAGCTTCTGCACTTGTTGCCGTTACAGCGCCAGTGCTGTAGCAGTTTGAAACAATACAGCCATTCTGGTTATTTCCAACTACTCCTCCGACACAAGCTTCTCCGCTTGTTGCCGTTACAGTAACATTGCCTGTATTGTAACAGCTGTCAACAATAGAGTTTTCACTCTGCCTTTGGGTTGAACCTACCACCCCGCCTACAAATGTTTCACCTTCCAGATTGCTTGAATTATAACAATTTGAAAGTGTTCCTGAGTTATGGCCTGCCACGCCGCCTAAATGAGATCCAGTAAGGGAACCCGAGCATGTATTATAACAACTTGTAACTAAACCGCAATTATATCCAACCACGCCGCCGGCAGTAGTTCCTGATAAATTGCCCGCGCCGGAATTGTAACAGTTTGTAACTGTGCCGTCATTTTCTCCGACTATTCCGCCGGTGGTATAGCTGGATATGGTGCCTGAGCCAATATTATAACAGTTTGTAATCTCGTCTGTATTATATCCGGCTATACCGCCGGCATGATGCTCTTGAGCTGATATATTACCGGAGCCGGAATTGTAGCAGTTTGTGACCGGGCCGTCATTATCTCCGACCACGCCGCCGACCCAGCTTTCGCCTGACACACTGCCCGTGTTATAACAGCTTGTAACATTGCCTTGGTTGACTCCGACCACGCCGCCAACATAGGTAATGCCCGAAACAACGCCGTTGTTATAGCACCCCGATATCAATCCGCCAAAATTAATCCAGCCTACAAGACCGCCGACTATGTTTTGCCCTGCTATCGAGCCTCCTTCGAGTCCGACATTTTTAACAATGCCGCCTACGGTTTCGTCGCCTTCTTTCACGCCATGAACTATGCCGAAAAGGCCGACGCAAGTCATTTCAGGATTATCATAAGTAAGCCCGTTAATGACATAACCGTCGCCGTCAAATGTGCCGGTGTATGCATGGTCTACGTCCTTACCAATGGGAGTCCAGTCATTCGCCCCGGCCGAAGCGGAGGCGTCTATATTCTTCATCAGCTTCGCGCAGGCGGCTGTGTTCTGAGCTATCGCAACATTTGTGCCGTTGACAATCGAGGAAAATTCCTTAAGTCCGGCGTAGGAAGTAATCTCATAGGGTTCTGACGCTGTGCCTTTGCCGCCGAGCGCGCTTATAAGCACCTCTTGGGCATAACTGTCCCCGAGCGCAAACGCCTCGCCGTTATTGGGGATGATTATTCCGCTGATTGCTTTACGCGAACTGCTTTCTGTCTTTGCGTAAACCGAGCCGCCGTTGACCGTCATTGCGCCGCTGAGTGAGATGGCGACATTAGCGGTATTTATAACACTCAGAGAGCCGCCCTCAACCGTAAGGTTGCC
>JAEERC010000017.1 GCA_016285645.1 Clostridiaceae bacterium
CCTCGGAATACGGCAAGTATTACTCGTCGTCATAACCTGCAAATATGCACAAATTTCATCTCTTTGAGGTGTGAAACAGTTTTCACGCGAAAAATGAGCCGCAGAACAAGGAAGATTTGTGAAAGCATACTTTGTGTATGGAAAGCAAATCTGACGATGTTATGCGGCTTTGGCTTTCCGTGAAAACCAATACTGTCTTATGAATGACCGCCCAAAGGGACGAAGTTACACTCCGCGGTACCACCCGTATTCCCGCGAAAAGCGGGCACTCTTCGCCTTTAACGCAGGCAGGCGTCGCGGCCTACTCCGTTTCAGCCGCACCGCTCCCGGGTGAACTTCACCCGCCCCTTGCACAAACGCGCTTTCAGCCCGTGACGCGTTCTCTCTGAGTGCCGGAAACAGATTACTCTCCCGTTCACAGCGTTTACAATATTGTTAGAATAATAGCACACAAATATATTTTTTTCAAGAATTATTTTTAATATCTTTAAATTGCCGCGGTTGTGTGTTAGAATATTGAAAAATGACGGAGAGATAATATGGATATAAAAATAGGAATTGACAGCGTTGAAATATCGAGAATTGAAAAATCAATTCAGAGTGAATCGTTTGTAAAACGGGTTTTCGGCGGAGAGGAACTCGCCGAACTTGAAGCAAGGAATATGCCCCCCGAAAGCGCCGCCGCCTGCTTCTGCGCGAAGGAGGCGTTTTCAAAGGCAATAGGCACGGGAGTCAGGGGCTTTGAGTTAAAAGAGGTTCAGGTTCTTCACAACGATATGGGCAAGCCGTATCTCGTTTTCGGCGGCGACGCGAAAAAAATCGTAAATGAACTCGGTTACGGGTTTGACATAAGCATTACGCACACGGATACAGCCGCCACGGCTGTTGTAATCGCGTTTAAACAGGAGGGGTAATATGAATGTTCTGACATCATCACAGATGAGAATGGCGGAGACCCTCTGCGTTGAGAGGGAGGGCATAACCTTTCTTGATTTAATGGAGCGGGCGGGCCGCGCCTGCTCGGAAATAATAAAAAGCGAAACCGATACCTGCGGCGTTCTCGTCATCTGCGGCAAGGGCAAAAACGGCGGGGACGGCTTTGTAATCGCGAGGCATCTCGAGGAAGCGGGTTACAATGTGAACATACTGCTCGCCTCGGGCAAACCCAAAGCGGAGGACGCCGTTAAAATGTTCTCGCTTCTCGACCCGGTAAAGACGGATATCGCCTATTACATCGACAGCGTCGGTGATGTTGAGGAATATTTCGACGAGGCGGATATAATCGTTGAATGCGTGTTCGGCACGGGCTTCAAGGGAGCCGCCGACGCGCGGCTTTCGGCGCTGTTTGACAGGATAAACACATCGGGCAAAACGGTTTATTCAATTGATATTCCCGCGGGAATCGACTGCGATTCGTCCGTAACGGAGGGCGCCTGCGTGAAGGCGGATGTAACAATAGCGATATCCGCTCTCAAATACGCCCACATCATGAAGCCCGTAAAGGAAATGTGCGGAAGAATCAGGGTGGCGGACATAGGCATTACAGCCGACGAGCATATCGGCTCCGGCTCGGATATAATCTCGTTCTGCGATGAAAGCGAAGTCAAAGGCATACTGCCCGAAAGACCGTCCGTTTCGAATAAAGGCACCTTCGGTCACGCTCTGAATATCTGCGGAAACGTGAGAATGCAGGGAGCCGCAGTGCTCTCGGCAAAGGGAGCCTGCCGCCTCGGCGCGGGGCTTGTTACAGCCGCCTTCCCCGAAAAGGCGTACCCCGCGGTGTCATCAAAGCTCACGGGGCCTCTTCTTCTCCCCCTGCCCTGCGACAGTGAAGGGTTTATGGCGGGCGAAGCGTCTGGACTTATCAAGGACGCACTCAATAAAGCGACAGCCGTGCTCGCGGGCTGCGGAACTGGCAGAACTCCCGGCACAAAAGAAGTGATTGAAAAACTGATAAACGGGTGCGAAACGCCGCTTGTACTTGACGCGGACGCTCTCAACATAATAAGCGAAAACCCATCCGTTCTCGACAGCGCGAAATGCAATATCGTAATAACTCCTCACCCCGGCGAAATGAGCCGCCTCTGCAGCAAAAGCGTTGAGGAGATACTCGAAAACCCGGTTAAAACGGCTCTGCTGTTCGCGAAGGAGCACAATGTTACGGTTATGCTCAAATCGGCGAATACCGTTGTTTGCGCCCCCGGCTGCCCGGTTTATATAAACTCCACGGGCAATTCCGCTCTGGCAAAGGGCGGCAGCGGCGACCTGCTCGCGGGTATGACGGTATCGCTCCTCGCTCAGGGAATGAGCACCTTCGCCGCCTCCTGCGCCGCGGCTTACCTTCACGGGCTCGCCGCCGACAGATATACAAAAACGCATTCGGCGAGGATGACTCTGCCGGAGGATCTTGCGGACGCTCTGCCCTCGGTTCTCGGTGATTTTTAATAACGGAAAAACCGGCATTTTGAAATATATTGGTTAAAAAATATCTTGACCTTTAAATATAATAGGTTTATCATATAAGATAATTTTAATGCATAAAATTTTATTTTTATAAAAGGAGTTTTTATTATGCTGAACATCACAGTAACAAAAACAACCGCTCCGAAGGCAAAGCCCGAAGATGAATCGAAACTCGGTTTCGGCAAGGTATTTACCGATCACATGTTCGTAATGGACTACTCCGCAGACCGGGGCTGGCACGATGCAAGAATAGTTCCTTTCGACTATCTTCCGATTCACCCCGCAGCAAGCGTTCTCCACTACGGCACCGAGATTTTTGAAGGTCTCAAGGCTTACAGAACGGTAAACGGCGATATCGCCCTCTTCCGTCCGATTGAAAACATCAGAAGAATGAATAATTCCGCAGAGCGTCTCTGCCTGCCCCAGATTGATGAGGATTTCGCTCTCAAGATATTCGACACTCTCGTTGAGCTTGATAAGGACTGGGTTCCCCATTCCGAAGGCACCTCGCTCTATATCAGACCCTTTATGATCGGCAACGACGAGAATCTCGGTGTTCACGCCGTTCACAACGCAAAGTTTGTCGTAATTCTCTCCCCCTCGGGCGCCTACTACGCAGAGGGTATCAACCCCGTTAAAATCGCCATTGAGGCAGAGGATGTCAGAGCTGTCAGAGGCGGCACCGGCTACGCGAAATGCGGCGGCAACTACGCGGCTTCCCTTCGCGCAGGTCAGAAGGCAGAGGAGAAGGGCTTCACCCAGGTTCTCTGGCTTGACGGCGTTGAGAGAAAGTATATCGAAGAGGTCGGCTCAATGAACGTTATGTTCAAGATCGGCGACGAAATCGTTACCCCGAA
>JAEERC010000018.1 GCA_016285645.1 Clostridiaceae bacterium
GCTGCCGGTGTTATAACAGTTGATTAAATCACCTCTTGAATAGCCCGCAATGCCGCCGACATAATCGACACCGCCGGATACACTGCCGGTGTTGTAGCAGTTCTTTATGGTTCCTCTGCAAAATCCCGCAATGCCGCCGACATACATACCGCTGCCCGAAACACTGCCGGTGTTATAGCAGTTATTTATGGTTCCTTTGTTATATCCCGCGATGCCGCCGACATACATACCGCCGTATATGGAACCGCCTTCAACGCCGACATTTCTGACTGTGCCTTCCTCCAAAACATAGCCGAACAGTCCGGCGTTGTTACCATAAGTTTCCGGAGTTGAAAGCCCGGTTATCTTGTGCCCCTGACCGTCAAATGTGCCGGAATAATATCTAACCGGAGTCCAGTTTTCATCATCTGCGGTAATATCCGCCGTGAGCACGGCGTTGAGTTCATACTCTTCGTCGTTTACGCGGCTTGCGAACGCCTTGAGTTCTTCATAAGTCCCTATCTGCACAGCTTCGGCGGGAATTTCATCATCACCGGAGCCTGAAGCGAACGCCTTGAGAAGCGGATAAGAGTCGGTAACATACCAGGCATCGCTCGTGTATCCACCGCCCGAAAGGGTGAAAAAGCCGATCATATTTTCGCAGGCGGCTGTGCCCGTCATCTGCGCCGTGGCAAGCCCGCGGACATTTTCCGCGTTTACATCGATACCACCTACGGCGTTAACTCCGGTTACCTTGTCCGTGTCAAAATAGCAGTTTTTCATTTCGTGAGGCTTATCATTCGGATTGTTTGAATCATATTCAGAATAAGCACCTACGACGCCGCCGACAATCGAACCGCCACCCGAAACACTGCCGGTGTTGTAACAGTTGATTAAATTACCTTGTGCTACGCCCGCGATGCCGCCGACAATCGAATCGCCACCCGAAACACTGCCGGTGTTGTAACAGTTGATTAAATTACCTTGTGCTACGCCCGCGATGCCGCCGACATATCTGTCGGTGCCGTATACACTGCCGGTGTTGTAGCAGTTATTTATGGTTCCCTCGTTAAATCCCGCGATGCCGCCGACAAACAAACCGCTGCCCGAAACACTGCCGGTGTTGTAGCAGTTCATTATGGTTCCTTTGTTATTTCCCGCGATGCCGCCGACATACATATCGCCGTATATGGAACCGCCTTCAACGCCGACATTTGTGACTGTGCCTTCCTCCAAAACATAGCCGAACAATCCGGCACTGTTATCATAATTTTCAGGTGTTGAAAGCCCGGTTATCTTGTGACCCTGACCGTCAAATATGCCGGAATAATATCTTACCGGAGTCCAGTTTTCATCATCCGCGGTAATATCCGCCGTAAGCACGGCATTGAGTTCTTCTTCACCGCCGTTTACACGGCTTGCGAACGCCTTGAGTTCGCTGTAAGTTGAAATCTCACAGACCGAATCCGCCGCCGCGTTAATACCGCCGACAGCCGCCGTGCCGAGCACAAGCATCAGCGAAAGGAGAATTGCCAGACATTTCTTTGCAGTTTTCATAAAGGAACCTCCTTATAAAAATAAAACTTACCTGATTATTTTATCATATTAATAAGATAAATTACAAGGGGTTTACAATAAAAAGCGGTTATTATTTTTCATATTCGCAAAATTGTTCCCGTTGTTTTTTTATTCTTCCGCCTGAGACACAGGAAAACCCGGACCGATTTTCTGTCGGTCCGGGTTGTTTTTCAATTATTGTTATTCCGCTATGGTTATCTCGAGGCGGCGGGAGTTTTCGTCGGGCAGATGGCCTTCAACATACACGCTGTATGTTCCCGGGTAAACCCTGCGCGCGCCGTCCTCACCGAACAGCGAAAAACTTTCGTCGTTCAAGGTGAATTCAACCGTTTCCGATTCGCCGGGCTTCAGATGAATCCTTTTAAAGCCCTTTAAGCGAAGACGCGGCTGACCGGGGAGCCCCGCGGAATCGATATAAAGCTCCGCGACCTCGTCCGCTTCCATTTTGCCCGTGTTCGTAATCTTCACCGAGACACCGTCCGCCGTACGCCGTATATCCTCATAGGCGAACGCGGTGTATGACAGACCGAAACCGAACTCAAAGAGCGGCTTTGTTTTGCGGTACATATAGGTTCTGCCGTTTTCCATTTCATAGTCGTCGAAGGGCGGCAGATCCTCCGTTTTTTCGGGAAACGCCAGCGGTAAACGCCCTGAGGGCGACACCTTTCCGAACAGCAGGTCGGCTGCCGCGGTTCCGCCGCGCTCGCCGGGGTACCACATTTCGAGAACAGCCGCGGCGTTTTCGGCAATCCACGGTATTGCCACAGCGCTGCCGTTTTCCAGCACAACAATAAGGTTCGGGTTGACCTCTTTAATCTTTCTGAGCATCGTTATCTGCTCACGGGGCAGTGACAAATCCGTTTTGTCGCGACCCTCGCGTTCATACTCTATGCCGAGACCCACCACGGCTATAACCGCGTCCGCGCCCGAAGCCGCTTCGGTTTCGCGTGCGAAAGCATCGTCCGCCGCTTCGTCCGGGGTAATCTGCCAGGTAAGCGTGCAGGCGGGTTTTTCGGTGTTGTTTGCATAGCGCAGCATAAACTCCACGCGTTCGCCGCGGCACAGGCGCACTTCCTCGCCGCTTTCATAATCGTTTTGATTGAGTATAAGCTCGGGCGGGGTGCATTTCGCGCTTCCCTGCGAGCGTACGGCGAAACGGTACACGCCTGTATAAGGGGCTTCTATTTCGCCGCGCCAGATAACGGAAAACGACGGGGAGTCTATAAGCGGGTCGGGCATCTGATCGTCCCATCTGAAATCGAGCGATTTATCCCTGCGCTTTTTCGGTATGCCCGCGAAGGAGGGGTTGTCGTAATAGGAACCCTCCGCACCCGGCTCGCTGCCGCTGAAAAGATAAGCCGCGGGCACGGTTTTATAATCCTCTCCCGTTTCGGTAAACCGCCACGGCACATAGCGCACGGTTACGGATTCGTAAGCGCGTATGCCCTCAAGAGGAGTGACGGGCGGGTGGACGGGCACACCGCTGTAATCGCCGAACTGCGCCGTATCGGCGTTGTTTCCGCACACGGCGACGGTTATATTGTTATCTTTGAGCGGCAGAATGCCGTTGTTTTTGAGCAGCACCGCCGACTTGACCGCCGCCTCATAGGCGAGCTTTCCATGCTTTTCGCAGGCGATTACCGAGAACGGCGTTGAGTGCCACGGAAGGTTCTCCGGACTGTCCAGCTGACCCGCTTTTATGCGCGCGGTCAGCACACGGGTTGCCGCTTCGTCAATGCGCTCCTTCGTAACCATTCCTTTTTCGAGCGCCTCTTTGAGATATCTTTTGAAAAGATGGTCGCTGCATTCAAGATCTATTCCCGCGTTGAGAGCCGCCGCGGCGGCGGAGACCTCATCCGGCTGCGTATGGTGGGATTCCCACAGATTGCACACTCCTCCGCAGTCGGAGACAACATAGCCGTCAAAGCCCCACTCCCCGCGCAGGATATCCGTAAGCATACGGCGGTTTTCGTGACACGGCACGCCGTTTACCGCGTTATAAGCCGCCATCACCGCCTCGGGATGCCCTTCCCGAACGGCGATACGGAACGGCTCCAGGTGATATTCCCTGAAGGTCTTTTCGCTCATAACCGCGTTGCAGGTGAAGCGGTTGTGTTCCTCGTTGTTTGCGGTGAAATGCTTGGGAGTTGCGACCGCCTTTAAATAATTCTCATCCTTACCCTGAATGCCCCGCACAAAGGCGGCTCCGCACTTGCCGGCAAGGTACGGGTCCTCGCCGTAGGTTTCGGCTGTTCTTCCCCAACGGGGATCGCGGGCGAGGTTCAGATCGGGGCTCCAGAAGGTGAGCAGACCGTTGTAGAGCCCTTCATAGGGCTTGCCGCCGTTTTCCTCTTTTTCGCCGTAAAAATATTTTGCGCGCGCTTCCGTGGATATGGCGTCCGCTATTGTTTCAAGGAATGTGTCGTCAAACATCGCGCCCAAGGCAATCGCCTGAGGGAACACGGTGAATTTTCCGGGGCGCACAACTCCGTGAAGCGCCTCGTTGCCGTGGTAGTATTTCGGTATGCCGAGGCGTTCAACGGCATCGGCTGTTTCCACAATAAGCCCGAGTTCCTCCTCAAGCGTCATCCGATTTACGAGTTCTTTCGCCCGTGCGCGCGCTTTCTGCGTCATCGTCATTTTTCATCCTCCGGGAGCAGTGGGTTTATTTTTTGCTGATATACAGCACCATATCGGTAAATTTTCACAATAATAACCTTGCCTGCGGGGCACATCCGCCCTTCCGCTATATCCCCGCGGGGTTGTAAACCACGCCGGTTTCTTCGGCAATCCGCTTCATTTTTTCGGATGAAAACGGTTCCGCTTTTATGATTTCGTTTTCTCTTGACAGGGCTTTGTATTTACCGTTGCCCGCTGTGTGAAAGGCGAGTATTTCAAGCGGCGTATCGCCCGCGAACCGTGAAACGGTTTTCACCTCATCGTCGTTATATCCCGGAACAACAGGCATACGGAAAAGAACATTTTTGCCGGATTCCGTAAGACGCGCGGCGTTTTCCAGAATCAGCTCGTTGGATATTCCCGTGTTGTGTCTGTGTTTTTCGGGGTCTGCGCCCTTTATGTCGTATAAAAACAAATCGACGAGTTCCAGAACATCGGAAAAGCAGTTCCAGCCGACCGCGCCCGATGTTTCAACGGCGGTGTGAATACCCGCCTGCTTACAGCCCGAAAGAATTTCCTTGAGAAACTCCCCCGCGAGCAGGGGCTCGCCGCCCGAAACGGTCACTCCGCCGCCGGATGTTTTGTAGTATTCTTTGTCCCTGAGCACCGTTTCCACCACCTCGCGGGATGAGACGGTTCTGCCCGATTTTACTCTCGCCCCGCTTCTGCAAACTTCGGCGCAGTCAACGGCGGAGCAGTCGGAGCAGTCGCCCGTGATCGCTTTGTCGCAAACTTCCCTGCATTTTCCGCAGCCCGTGCATTTGTCCTTAAAGAACATAAGCTGCGGGGCTTTTTTCTGCGATTCCGGGTTGTGGCACCAGAGACAGCGCAGAGGACAGCCCTTTAAAAATATTGTTGTTCTTATGCCCGGGCCGTCGTGAATGCAGAAGCGCTGTATGTCAAAAATTATTCCTTCCATATCAGAATCCGTTTTCCGTTCTGGCTATGATATTGTCCTGAAGCCCTTTTTCAAGCTGAGTGAAATAGGCGCTGAAGCCCCCTACCCTGACTATCAGATTACCGTGTTTTTCGGGGTGTTTCTGAGCGTCGGCAAGTTCATCGGCGCTCAAAACATTCACCTGAAGCGTCTGCCCGCCGAGGCGGAAGTATGTTTTTGAAAGGGCGATGAACGCGTTTATTCCCGCTTCCGTGTTGAACTGCGCTTTGCCGAATTTTAACTGCAGAACATTGCCGCTCACGGCGAGATACTGGTTCGCTTTAAGCACGGAATTGAGAACCGCGGTGGGGCCGTTTTTATCACAGCCGGGCACGGGGCCTATGCTGTCCGCCAGCAGGGATTCCTCTCTGCGCTTGCCGTTGGGAAGCGCGCCCACGCTCCTTCCGTACCGCGCGGCTCTTTCAAATGTGCTGCAGCCCATTCCGTATATGCCGCCCCTGAAGGTTTTGAAATTGCGTACATAGCGGTAAATGTGGTCCGTTATGTCGGCGTAGATTTCGTCAACATCATCTTCGTCGTTGCCGAATTTATGCCAAGTTGAAAAGTCGTGATAAAGCCCGTCATAACCCTCAAAATCGTTTTTGAGAGCGTCGAGGAGCTGACCCATTGTGTATTTTTTCGTGTCAAAAATCCAGTGCCTGACCGCGGCGAGAGAATCCGCCGTGTCGGGCAGACCCTCCGTGAGAATCTGACCGTGCCCGTAACAGGGTCCGCTGTTTTTATAGTCAAGCCCCTTTTCTATACAGCCCTGAATCACAAGGGAATGCCAGGGATTGGGGCTGTTTTCGGCAAACACTCTCTGACAGTTGTTTGAAATCTCAATAACATTGTCCGCGAGATACTCCACCTGACGGTAATACGCGCTCATGAGTTCATCAAAACTCGTGAAGTTTTCCGCGTTCCCCGTTGAAAGCCCGAGTTTCTGCCCCGATTTCTGACACACGCCGTCAAAAAGGGCGAACTCAAGGGCTTTGATTATGCTGATTTCCCCGTCCTCAAGACCCATATGCGATTTCCCGAAAATGTCTATCTGATTGCACCCGTTCATACAGTAGAGGTGTGAGTCGGATGCGGGTATGCCCAGTGATTCCAGAGCCGGGCAGACAACATCGTCGTTGTAAATCGCGGGCATGCCGATTCCCGTCGCAATGGTCTCTGCCGCCTCCCGCCAGTTCCTTTCGGGGCTGTTTTTATGAAGCCGCATAGTGATATTCGGCGTGTTATAATGCAGTTCTCTCGCTACGCGCAGAACATCATAAGTGAGGTCGCAGGAGTAATCGTTTCCGAATTCATCGCTTCTGCCTATACAGAGATTCCACGCGCGCACACGGTGAAAGAGTTCCCACAGTTTTTTGAGGCACTCGTATCTGTCATCGCGGTCGCTTATATCATAGTATTTCCCAAGGGCGAAATCGAAAAGCCCGGGGGAATCGTTGTCAATAAAACTGTAGGCAAGCCAGAAGAACTGGCACGCCTCAAAGAAATCGCGGGGCTGTCTGTATGGCACAACCTCAAAAGCCCTTATAAGGCGCTTTAAAACCGCGGCGTCCTTTTCGCACGCGGCCGGCAGCATTTTCAGAGCGAGTTCTTTATATCTTTGCGCGAGAATTTCTATTGTTGAAAGCGCAATTTCAAGGCATTTGTAAAAATCAACGCGGTCGGAGTGTATTTTTTTAAAACGCTCAATCTTTTCGCGGATTCCCTCTGTGCCTGTGCGCAGGAGCATTTCATAATCCGGGTTCGCGTGGCCGCCTCCCGTGCCCCAGCAGCAGTTGTTTTTCGCAAGTTCAAACTGAAGCGGGCTTCTTGTGAGATCCGCGTTGTATTGATTTGTAACGGGCCTGAATTCGGCGTACAGGGCGTCGAGTCCGGCGGCAAGTTCGGGATATTTCTCTTTTTCCTCGTTGAGACGGCGTTCATCCGCCTCAAGTCCGCCCGACCTCGAATAACGGATGCCCGTGTCGGGATACGCGCAGCAGGGGCCGACAAACCAGTCATCGGGATTTATGGTTATTTCCGTTTTTGAAACAAGCTCCCTGAAACCGCAGGCGATTCTGTACTCCCTCTCATATTTTTCGTCTATACCGCTTACATCCGCCTCTTTAAAACCGAAAGCGAACAATTCAATATCCCTTAATTCCATAAATACACCTCTTATCAGCCGTTTTCGCCGACAATCGGCATTTCGGTCATACGCAGTTTCGCGCAGCCGTAGGGGCAAAGACCGATTTCCTCGGGCGGGGAGAGCGGTTTTCTTGATTTCGGCGTTTTTCTGCACACCGTTTTGTAGGGGAATTTAAGCCCCCAGTCAATTTTTCGCATTTTCGCCTTTACCGTTACGGGCGGATTCTCCTCCGAGAACGGGTAATTGCCGATTTCATTGTAATTTATTTCAAAATCAACGTCTGAGAAGCCGTAATTCCACGGCGTTTTCGGTATGAAGCGGTAATCGCAGTAGGGGAACCTGCGCTCGACCCCTCTTCTTGTATATTCGACCGTTTTCTTTTCATATTTTATCGGCAGCGAGAAAAGCAGGGAGCCCGCCTGCAGGGCGTAAAGACCGTTGGGTCTCTCTTTGAGGCGCGCAGGAGCGTCAAACTCAACAGTTATTTCGCTGTGCCCGGGCGTAATTGCCGTTTCAATATCCTTTGTTGCGGCGCTCTCGCCGTTTACTTTCAGATTGCGGGCGAATGAGGGTATGCGTATTATAAAGCGGACTTCTTTCTGCGAGTCGATTATATAGCGCGCTTTGTTTTTAAACGGATAATCGGTTTCAAGAGTTACGGTTATTCCGTTGTCCCTCAGTACGCAGGGAAGCATAAGCGCGTTGATTACCGCGTTTTCTCCGCGCATAAAGGCGGAGAGAGCGAACTTCGGCCAGCCCTGGTTGAAATTCGCGGTGCAGCAGCCGTAATTCGGCTGCAGCCCGAAAATATGCGCCTCGGGTCCGTTTGTGCTGAAGGGCGCCATTATCATGGTTCTCTCGCAGGCAATCTGGTTTACCATCTGCACATACTGGTGCGCCCGCATATCCTCCGTCAGGGTAGCGGGAAGGGCGTTGAATCCTATTGATTCAAGGCGTTCGGCCCATTTGTTTTCGCCCGTATAAGCGAAAAGATGCTCGTATGAATACATCTGCTCAACCACCGCGCACAGTTCCGTGCCCCTTGACGGGTCAATGCCCGAGAGCACCTCGTCGCCGGTGAAGCCCTCGAAAGCCGTGCCGTTGTAACGGTCTAAAATCTCACGCATTCTTTCGGCAAAATCCGTGTATTTCTCACCGAGCAGGGTGTGTGAGACCGCTTCGCTTTTGAGCATCATGGCTATATTCACTATATGTGTTTTTCTCAGCCAGACATGTTTCGGCTTTTTCCACGACTCAACCGCGGTTGAGTAGTCAAAGCCCTGATTTTTCAATATTTTCGCGAGGTCCTTTATCCAGTCTTCGCCGTATTTTTTCCAAAGGAAGTTGAGGGAAACAAAGGTTTCAAACCATCTGTATTTCGCCCAGCCAAAAAGCTTTATTTCGCCGCTTTCGAGCAGTTCGTAAAAATTGCGCAGCACCCTGTATATCACCCGCGGAATGCTTTCGTCGCCCGAGCACTCGTAATAAACCGTAAGCGTTTTGGCGATGAGCTGCACCGCCCAGGTGTCATACCTTGCCCGCTTTTCTTTTTTGCAGGGGCAGATCCAGCCGTCCTCCTCTTGAGAGTTTACAATGGCGTCTATGTATTTTTTCGCGTCGGCAATAAGTTCCTCATCCTCAAGCAGATAAGCGAGGGGAATAAAGCCGTCCAGCCAGTAGGGAACTCTCTCCCAGCCCTCGCGGTTTCCGCCTATCCAGGCGCTGTCGCGCACATCGGGCCAGATTTTATGCAGGTTTCCGCTCAGTCCCTCCGCCTGAATCTCAAGCTGGCGGCGAAGCCAGCCCTGAGGTTTTATCTCTTTTGATGTGTAAAAACTCCATTTGCTCATATTTCTTCACCCGATACGGCTGCCGCGGTTTCATCGGAATCCGCGGGTTCTTTATTTTCGACATCAAAGCCCTTTTTGATAAGGAAATACATCGGAATCAGCACCAGCAGGCAGACGATGCCCGCTACGAAAAACATATTCTTTGAGGGAACGATTGTTTCAACCCCGAACTCGTTGGGGTATGTTGCGGCGGCGTTGCGGCACGCCATATCGCCGAGCACGGGACCCACAACCATAGGCACGGCGACTATGAATATCATCCTTATACCCTGGAAAAGCCCCGCCTTGCCCTCGGGAATAAAATCCTTGACGGCGGCTCCCAGAAGAATATTGATAATCGCGTTGCCTATAACCACGGGCAGCACGCCTATAAGGATAACATGTATTTCCGTTGTTGTGGAAACAAGGAACAATCCGAGAGTCATGAGAATCGAGCTTGAGCCGAGGAAAATGCTCTTGTGTTTTTCGGCGTGTTTGAGCATAAGCACAACGCCCGTAATTATGAAGGCCGCTATAAGCACGGCTGTGATTATCACGCTCGGTTTCAGTATGTTTTTCGCTCCGCCGTTGTCGGGTATTACGACATACTGAATATATACGAGAAGGTAGGGGTAAAACACCTGAAAAGCGACAACGGAGAGACCGAAGGCGGAAAGCGCCAGATACAGTCTCGGGTTCGCTTTAATAACGGAGGGTCTGAAGCCGTAGAGAAGGTCGTCGAGATACCTTGATGATTTTTCCTCCTTCCTCGCAATGCGCGGAGGGTCTTTGATGAGGAAAAGACCTGCGACACCGCAGACGGACACAATCGCCCCGAGCCCGATGAAGAAAATCTTGTATGTAATCTTGCCCGCCTGAGCGAAACTGCCCACTCCCGTGACGGCGAAGGATGAAATTGTGCCGACAACGGAAAGAGCCGTTTCAACGAGCGCCCTCTGACCGGTTGAGGAAACATCGGTCACCCACGCCTGAAACGCGGCGTCGTTACTCGTTGAGCCCATAAAGGTCATTACAATATCCATAAAAATAACAAACCATACCGTGCCAGTGAGAATCACGGCTTCATCGCTGAGATGAAAAAGGTTAGCCACATTCTCCTTGGTGATAAAGCCGAAAAGCCCGGTGCTTATACCCCACAGAATGTAGCCGACCGATATGAAATATTTGCGGTTTTTGAGTTTGTCGCTCAGCGTGCCCATAATAAATGTGGTTATTACGGCGGCGATTGCCGAGAGCGCGACCATACGGCTTATGGCGGTTGTTGGAGCCATCGTTCCGTCTATTGCCGCTTTTGAGGCGTCGGAATAAACCGAGTTGAAAAGGAAGGTGTTGAAATACATGTTCTCCGTATTCCAGGCAATTCCTCCCACAAAGCAAAACAGTATGATTAAAAACCAGTTCTTTTTGCTGAGTTTTTCCTTAGTCATTTTCACCGTTCCTTTGTCAGTGTTTATAAGCCGTCCGGCGCAATTTCCTGCCGGGCAAAGCCCGGCAGGATATTTTCACTCAAATATTGAATTAAAGATATTATCTGAAAGCGCGGATTATTTCGACAATTATGTTGTAAATTTTTGTTCCGCGCAGGAAAATCATAAGCTTTTCGGCAAAACTCGGTTTGTGCTCTTCGGCATTGAATGTAAGGGGCTCTGTTCCGTTGTCAATAATAAGCGCCTGTGTAAGGCAGATTCCGCCTTCGCCGAGGATTTCGGCTCTGATATATTTGAAATCCTCACTGCCTTCGATTGTGTCAAGATCCAGAACTATGGGGTCGTTGCCGGCTTCGCACTTCATAATGATTTTTCCGTCGGCAATCCACTGTATTTCTTTGGCGTTTTCAACGGTGACGGATACCTTGTGCCCGTCCACTTCTACGCTGTTGAACATAGGATAAGGTATGTTCTTGCCTCTTACATCAATATCCTCTTTGGGTCCGATTTCATAAACATCGTTGCCGGGGAGGCACTTGGACACGCAGAAGAAAGCGCCGGACTGCATGGTCTTTTTGACTTCTTCCTGAGTGTTCTCCTTCATCATGAACACGCTGAAGGAACTGTCGCAGTTCAGAAGGGAGTGAGCGTCCGTGTTGCTGAAACCGATGACCGTTCTGCCGTAGGGCAGGCAGTACATAAGAAGCTGATCCCACAGCACTCTGTCATAGCGCGTAACGGAATTGACCTCGTTGAGCGCTTCTATGCCGAGACAACTTTTGTATTTGAGCAGAAGATTGCCGTAAAAGCTGACGGTTTCGGGGTCTGTCACAACCTCGGGATGCGCGTTGGAATCAAGCACATCTCCGGGGTGGTTGATATGTGAAAGCGCGCCGTTGTCCTCAACAAATCTCAGGGCGTTTTCAATGCCCGCCTCATTTTCGCCGACATAGCCCGCGGGGTCCGCTATGTTGCCGCCGGGATAATAACCCGCCATTCCGTTGCCCACATCGGAGGGGAGGAAATATCCGTTGACATGGTTCTTTGAGAGCGTGAGGTGATTAAGCTCGTTAGCGCCGGTGATGCAGGTCATACCGTAGCCCCTGTTTTCGTAGGTGCCGGAAGTGATTGCCTCGTATTCCTCATCGGTGAGAACGCTCATTTTATTGCCCAGGAGATACTGATACCAGTAAGGGGTCACAAGCTCGGGCTCTTTGTTCCATTCAACGCCCGTTACGGCGTGGTCGCTGTTGGCAAGAAAATCATAGCCGAGAGAGTAGTATTCCTTTACCATTTCCGGCAAATCCACATCGGCATCGCTCCAGGTGGTGTGCGAATGAAGAACGCCCCTGTAAGCGCCCCAGGCGTTATCTCCGCTCCACACAACATCCTCATACGGCGATACTATTGTGTAATCGGACGCCGCCGAAGCCGAAAACCCGCCGCACACGCCGAGCACCATTGCAATACTTACCGCTAAACATAAAAGTTTTTTCATAAACAAATCTCCTTAACTTGAATTTACTGACAGATTTAAAATAATTATATCATAATCAAATATTTACTTTCAATAAAAATATAAAATAACTCTCCGCAGAAATCCCGCCGTTGACCGCATATTCAGTTTAAACCGTAGGGGCGGATATCATCCGCCCGCAACAAGGATATCTGTGAGAACAAAATTTTGCACAGACTCCTTCAGTCTTATTCGCTACGCTCACAAGCCAGCTCCCCCAAAGGAGGAGCCCACGACAAACGGAAGTCTTGTTGTAACCGTAGGGCGGGATTCCCCAATCCCGCCGTTTCGCCACGCCCGTCGGCTTCGCCGCCACCCTCTCCGTTCTCGGAGAGGGCTAAGAACAATTGAAGATTCGTTTTACCGTAGGGCGGGATTCCCTAATCCCGCCGTTAACAGTAAAAATCAAACAGGGAACGCCTCGGCGTTCCCTGTTTTGTTTAACATTTTCAGCAGATTGATGTGAGGATGTCTATAATCGCCTTGCCGAGGATTTCTTCGATTAACTCCGCGAAGAAGGCTTTGAGTCTGTCAAAGAAACCGTTTCTGACCTTGACGCTCTGGATTTTGGTTGTGTCGAGAGTGTTGCCGTCTTTGTCAATAACTTCGGCATAAATGTTGTAATCGTCGGTCGGGTCTTCGACTGTGTAGCTTTCGCCCGTGCCGACATCCTCGCCGTTTACGAACCAGTGAATCTCGGCTCCTTCGGGCAGGTCTTCCGCTTTGACGGTGAAGGTCTTATCTTCCTTGTAGCCGGTTTCGCTGTTCTCTTCATAATTCTCAATCTGAATTGAGGTTATGTTCGCGTAAACGGGTTCGATTGTTATGTTGCTTGTGCCGAGGGTGTATTCCTCCCACTCGCCCACATATCCCGCTTTTTCGGGAACGGCAGGTTCGGTTATGCTTTCGGTTTCAACGGTGAATGTTACTTCTTCAACCGTTTCGCCTTTTTCATCAA
>JAEERC010000019.1 GCA_016285645.1 Clostridiaceae bacterium
GGCTCTGTCCTACATAATGTATGATATTGCTTGACTTTTAGCACTTTTTCTGTTATGATATCAATAATATATCGAACAGGAGGAGTGCTTTTTTATGTCCATAGCGGTTGATAATGTTTTATCTCTGTATGAAAAATTAGACAGAAAAGAAAAGATCGAGTTTAACAGCCGTATGACGCGCTCTGACTCGTCGATGGAAGACTACATTACCGAAGTTCGCTTTGCAAACGGCAAGTGTTGCCCACATTGTGGTTCCGTTGCTGTTGTAAAAAACGGTAACCGAGCCGACGGAACGCAGAATTATCGTTGTAAAGACTGTCATAGTCAGTTCAATATTAAGTCAAACAGCATTGTAGCTCATACGCACAAAAATATGGATGTTTGGCAAAAGTTTATTGAATGTATGCTGCAGGGTTTGTCTTTACGAAAAACGGCGGAAATTTGCAGCATAAACAGAAATACCGCCTTTGCGTGGCGGCATAAAGTGTTGGATACGCTTCAAAATATGGCGAATGATGTTATATTGGATGGTATCGTAGAAATGGATGAAACATTTTTTGCGGTATCTTATAAGGGCAACCACAAAAACTCCAAAACATTTAAAATGCCGCGCAAGGCTCATCACCATGGCGGCATAGCAACTAAACGCGGTATATCAAAAGAAAAAGTTTGTGTTCCCTGTGCAGTTAACCGTTCCGGTTTGTCCGTAGCACAGGTCTCAAACCTCGGTCACATAACAATTAAAGAATTACACGCTGTATTTGACACTAAAATTGCTGATACGGCGGAATTATGCACCGATAAAATGTCATCATATAAAACATTTGCTGCCGAAAACGGACTCAATATACATCAATTCAAAGTGGGTAAGTGCGATAAGTCAGATAAAAACAGTTTTCATATACAACATATCAATAATTACCACAGCACTCTGAAGGGGTTTATGTATCCGTTTAAGGGTGTTTCAACAAAATACTTAAATAATTATCTTATCTGGCACAATTTCGTTAATTATGCCGGCGAAACATATACAGAGAAAAAGAAGATCTTAATGAATTATGCGTTTTCATATCCCAATACTGTATTGCGTGATAATATTAATAACAGGGATCCCATGCCGCTGGTAACATAAAACCCCGTCCCAAAAGGACAGGGTTAAGCGTTATTTATTTCCTTTTGCACGGTTGTGAGTTTTACAGAGCATCTGGCAGTTGCTTATGTCGGTAGCGCCGCCTTTGCTCCATGCTGTAACATGATCAGCATCCATTTCATTGATCTGCCACATCTTTGTTTTTTGAGAGTCAATATCACTCAAAGCGCATAAAGGACAATTCGATATACCCTTGGCTTTTGCGTCTGTCGTCTGCTTTGTGTAGGCGGCCTTTTTTGTTTTCTCATCAAATATGCGGATATTCAAGAGTTTAGTGTCTTCACATCCGCCGAGAATATATTCATATATCCCTTTATTATCTACATTTTCATCCGCAAGTAATTCCTTGACTTTTGCCGAGACCTCATCAGGGTCATAAGCGTTTTTGTGGTATTCTTCGTAAAGCCGTCCCCACTCTCTGCCTCTCATTGAAGAGTCAGTATCAATAAACACCTTGGATACCCAGTCAATAACCGTATCAAAATATGTTTTTAACAGTTTTATTTCCGTATCAAAACGGTGTTTGCTCATATAGGCGTCAATACTTTCTTTCTCGCTTCCGCTTACCCATTCAAGAGCCCGCTCGAGATATTCCTGCCGCATAACATTTCCCGAAACATAATGCGACCACTTCTGAACATTCGCGTTACCGCTGTTGCTGAATACTTCTTTTGCAGCTGTGACAAACGGACCCGAATAAACCGCATTGCGTAACTCCTGGTCGTTGAGCGGAATACCTACAATATTGATAATTTTGAACCACTTTTTAATTTCCGCTTCGGTGCCTTCACAAACATAAATTGTAAGCGGGTATTCATTGAACGCCTTTTTTTCTTCGGGGCTTAAACCGTCAAAGCTTTTAATGTTGCCGTCCCCGTCCTGAATGTCAAATTTGCCTTCAATATATCTGCCGAGCGAAGTAATGCGCTGCTGACCGTCCAGAACCTCGTATTTGTCTTCGCCGATCTTATTGAAATAGATGAGACCGAGAGGATAGCCGTTCATAACGGACTCAACAACGGCAGCCTCCTTTTTTTCTATTGCGTAAAGGTAGTTGCGCTGATATTCGGGCTGTATGGTGAGTTTGCCATTCATACCGAACAGTCCTTTACCCTCGAGCTCGTTGTACTGAAAGCCCTTGCAGATATCGCCTATTGTCCATTCTGTATGTAAGGTTGTTATCATTCTTAATTCCTTTCTAAACCTTTTGAATTAAAATTCTTTTATACTTTCCAATACCTTTAATTCTGAATTCACCCTCAGGTATTCCTTCTCCACCAGTTCCGTTAATGTCATGTTCATGACCGATAAGCCTATATTGTTCTGGACAATATTTATCAAGAAATGTTATTGGAACACCCATAACCCCGTTATAGTCAGAAGGGATAGCGTCAACAAAAGACACATCGATAGCGTCATAATTATCATATTTCTTATAACCAGTCCCTTTTATTTCTTTATGTCTTGAAAACTTGATGTTATCTTCCATTGTCATTAAAGAGAGCGGCTGATGTCTTCTGCCGTGGTCGATATTTGTAAACCAGCACGAATTGCCCAAGCGGGTATAATTGCCTTTATATCCTAATTTTTCAGCTTTTTTCTTGTCACTTTCGCTGACGGTTGCTCCATCAGGAACAGCAAATACCATATCAGAGCCGTTAGCAGTTGCACCAAGCCACAACCTATTTTCTTTTATTAGCGGAAATATTTCCTTGTATGTAACGGAATTTTGACTGCCTATGATAATAAATTGTTTATTTGCTTCGACCAACCAAGCGACAAACTCTCTGAACAGTGAAAACGGTGGGTTTGTAACAATAATATCCGCTTCATCACGGAGTTTTTTAACCTCGTCCGAGCGGAAGTCTCCGTCACCTTCGAGATAATTCCATTGAAGGTCGTCAATATCAATTCTGCCGGAATTATTGACATCCCGATCAAGAACAAATATTTTGCCATGGGAAGCCGTTATTTCTTCGTCATAGTTAGGATCGTTCAACTCAAATAATGTAATTTGATGAGGTATTTGCTCTTTTTCGGAGCGCCCCTTGTTTTTGCTGTCAATAGCGTAACTTGTGCTGATAAGTTTTTTAAGACCAAATGTTTCAAAATGCTCGGCAAAATAGCGGGTAAAGTTACTCCACTCTGGATCGTCACAGGGTAATAACACGGTTTTGTCACGGAAGACATCTTTGTTATATTCCAGATAAGCATTCATTTCTTCTTGAATATACTTATATATAGTATAAAACTCGTCGTTTTTTGTTTTTTTTGCTTTTGTTAAATTATCGTTAGCCATAACACAACTCCTTTGCCGAGTAATATGTAAATTATAATAAATTCAAATGAAAAAGTAAAGTGCTATATAAACAATATGATAGCCGATGCAAACAGCCCTAATAGGCTGTTTTTTATATTTCAGTATGTAAGATGACAAAAAATAGGCTCATATCATACAAAAAGTATGACAGAGCCTAAATAAAATAAATTATTAAATAAAAATTTTATAGAAATCAACCGAATATTCTTGAAAAAAATGTGTAGATTTGATAATATAAAATATAATGTTTTCCGGAGGAAAAAATGGCACAGTTAAAAATGTACTGGCTCCCCGGCACGCCGATTAAGGATGTCCGGCTGCCCGAGGGATATTCAATAACAAAATTCAGCAGGGAGAGCGACAAGCTTGCCTGGGTGGAATGCTGCAAAAACGGCCTTGTGGCGGACGACGCCGATGAAAAGACCTTCTATAACGACATAAGCTCGAACCCGGCTATTGATGTTTTCAACGATGTGTTTTTCCTCGATTATGAGGGCGAGCACATCGGCACGGTAACCGCCTTTGTAAATGATAAAAACATAGGCGATATGCATATGGTCGGCATAAAAACAGAGTTCAGGGGCAGGGGGCTCGCGAAAATCCTCTCATATATCGCTCTGAAGGAATTTGAGAAAAGAAAAGTGAAATACGCCCTGCTCACAACCGACGAATGGCGCAAGAGCGCCGTCAAAAGCTATCTTTCGGCGGGCTTCCTCCCCGTTAAATATGACAGGGGAATGATTCCGAGGTGGCGCGCCGTGCTCGAGGAATACGGCATTGACAGCGTGCTTATGCTCAACAACAGCGGCAAACCGTATAAGATAATCTGCCGCAAGGGATTAAAAAACGTAAAAGGGATAAACAATGGATGAATTTGTTATAAATCAGATTAAAACGGGTCTTAAATATGTTCCCGTCAATCTCCTCAAATACATATTTATTCCCAAAAGCAGCCCCGAAACCGAAAAACTGAGAGACAGGGGCTTTATCTGCGGAGTATGTCACCCGAGAGGCGACCTTGAGAAGGTCTGCGGCGCGAATATCGAATGGATAAGGGCGGACATTCCCTTCCCTTATGAGAAGAACGGAAGCATTTCCGCCGCTTTCATCGATTTTAAGAAACGCTGTGAGGAATACAGGGAAAAGGGTCTCAAGGTTATGGCAATAACGCCCTATCCGCAGGAATACCTCAGATACGGAATCGACCTCAAAACCGAAGAGGGCGAGCAGGCGGTAAGGGATATTGCCGTTTTCATTCTCAATGAACTTAAAGATCTCGCGGGCGCGCTTCAGGTTACAAACGAGATGGGCATTCCGCGTTTTACAATACCGCTGACTCTTGACGAGGCGGCGAGGTTCATAGGCATTCAGCTTGAGGCGATGTACCCCGTGAGGGGCGATGTAATAATCGGCTACAACTGCGCGGGACCCGCGGCGGATTTAAACGAAAAGACGGCTCCCTATGTAAAATACTGCGACTACATTGGCGTTGATATATACGCGGGCTGTTTTATGAATTTTCCCGGTTTTCTGTGGATGTTCGACGCTGTTGTAAACTATCTGTGGGCACTCAACCGCAAGCCCGTTATCCTTGAGGAGTTCGGCTATATCGGCACGGGCGCTCCCAAAAGCAGGGCTCAGCGGACCGCCATTCTCAAAAAATACGGGGCTTCAACCGAGAAAGAGGCGAAGAAGAATATTGTCAGCTTCGTTGAGGCGCTGCCCGACCATTTCAAGGAGCACATAAAGCACCTCGCCCAGGGCGACGAGAGTATGTATTACGGGCTTTTGTTCAAGGGGGATTTAAGAAACCACCTGTTCTGCGAGCTGCCGCGTTTCACAAAGATTCCCGGTATGCCCCACACCCCCGAAGGGCAGGCGCTGTTTTACAAAAAACTGCTGCCGCGGCTTTACAAAAAGCCGTTTATGGCGGGCGCCATTGTTTACTGCTACGCCGACACGGACGCCTGCTATGTCTGCGGGCAGGAGGAATGCCCCACTGAAACGAGCTGGGGGCTTGTTGACAGGGACTTAAACCCGAAACCGTCATATTATGCCGTAAAAGAGGCATTTGAAAATATCAGAAACAACAGGAAGGGGTAAATATAATGAAATTAAGTACAGTCGCAAAAACAGCCGCAGCGGCGGCGGGAATCTACGGCGCGGCCTGCTATATCGTATTCAACGAGGTTATGAACCGCGACGCGAAGCTCTTCGGAAAAATTGCCGGCAAGGTTGACGCGAAATCCGAAACCGCGGCTAAACTGCCTCCCGAGAGTGAGGACGAGAGAAGAATATGGATGGACAAGCAGGAGTTTGAGGAGTATTCGCTTGTAAACGACAGGGGTCAGACCCTCAGGGGCTACCTTCTCAAAGCCGACAAGCCCTCCGATGTTTATGTGTTCGGCAGCCACGGCTACCGCTGCAACGGCAAAACGGAATTCCGCCTTATGACAAAGTTCTACCACGACCTCGGTTACAACGTTTTCCTCGTTGACCATCAGGCGGCGGGTCAGAGCGAAGGCAAATTCATCGGCTTCGGCTACTATGAGCATAAGGACTGCCTCAAATGGCTTAAATTCCTCACGGGCGAGTTCGGTGAGGATATACAGATTATCCTTCACGGCGTGTCAATGGGCAGCGCTACCGTTATGATGATGTCCGGCAGTGACGAACTTCCCGAAAACGTGAAATTCACCGTTGCCGACTGCGGCTACACCAGCGCGTGGCACGAGTTTGAACACAACATCTCCTTCCTCGGCAAGGCGGAGTATCTCGTGCTCTACGGCTCGGATTTCTTCAATAAAATTGTTTCGGGCTATCATTTCAAGGAAGCCGACCCCATCGAGTGCGTAAAGCGCGCCAAAGTTCCGATGCTCTTCATCCACGGCGACGCCGACGGCTTTGTGCCTACAAGAATGTGCGGCGAGCTCTATGACGCCTGCAACGCGCCCTATAAAGATATGGTGCTCATAAAGGGCGCCGACCACGCGAGAAGCTACCCCACCGATTCCCAAACCTATGAAGCGAAGGTAAAGGAATTTATCGATAAGTTTGTCAAATAAAAAGACGGCTTGCGGTTTTCCGCAAGCCGATTGATGTTATGCTTTTTTATTACTGAATCTTGCTCTCCGCCCAGTCGGCGACATCCGCGTAGATGTCCGCGCGGTTTGTTTCGTTGAGAATCTCGTGGCGGCAGTCGTCGTAAATCTTCATTGTAACATCGCCGCAGCCCGCGCCCTTGAGGGCGTTGCACACGGTTCTCACACCCGCGCCGTAAGCGCCTACCGGGTCCATCGCGCCCGAGATGATGAGATAGGGCTTTGACTTGATGAGCGAGGTTGCCCATTCGGCCGATGATACGGTGGCGAGAACATTGAACATATCTATATAGCCGGCGGCTGTGAACAGGAATCCGCAGTATTTGTCGGCGATGTATTTGTCAACAATCGCCTCGTCCCTTGTGAGCCAGTCAAACGGGGTTCTCACGCTGTCGTACTTCTTGTTGTATGAGCCGAAAGCGATTTTGTCAATGAGCTTGCTGCGGTGGCGGCTGCCCTTTAATTTGCTTATTGTTTTGCAGATGGCGATACCCGCTCCCGTGGCGGGGTTCGGTCCGCTTGTGCCGCAGAAGATGAAGCCCTTTATGGCGTCGTCCCTGCCGAATCTTTTGGCGTATTCGCGGCAGACGAACGAGCCCATGCTGTGGCCGAAAACTATGAGGGGCTTGCCGGGATATTCTTCCTTAGCGATTTCAGTGAGGGCGCGGGCGTCGGCAATAAACGCCTGCCAGCCGTCCTTTTCGCCGAAATAGCCGAGGTCGTCGTCGGATTTAACGCTTTTGCCGTGACCGATGTGGTCGTTGATATAAACAGCAAAGCCGCGTCCGGTCATATAATTCGCGAAATCCTCATATCTTTCGAGGTGCTCCGCCATACCGTGCATAATCTGGAAAACCGCCTTCACCTGCGAGGCGTCGTCGGGAGCCCAGCTGACAGCGTAGATGTTCGCGAGACCTGTTTTTGAGGGGTAACTGTATTCTTTGCGCACTGACATTTTTTATCATCCTTTCGGTATTAATCAATTTATTATATCACATTTGACAACATTTTTAACTAATGATTTGAACAAAAACTTTCACGGTTTGTTGGGAAAAATAAACAAAGGAGCGTTTATGGAGTTTCGTTGCTTCAGCGGTTACGGGGACTTTTATATTGAGCGGTTTGACAATACGCCCCGCCTTTTCTTTTCAAGATACCCCGCCTGGGGCGATGCCGAGGATTACCTGAACCCCGGCGCGGAATTTGAGGGCACGCGGCTTCTTATAATTGACGGCGACGGCAATTTTTTTGAGCCGCTTTCCAAAAAGAAAAACGTGTTTATCGATAAACCGGTTTACAGCGCGCTCAGCGGCACAATCGGGCTTCTGAGCTTCGATTACGGCCGCGGGCTTATAGAAATGTATGAATATAAACCGGGGGAAAAGGAGGCCGTTATTCTCACTTCCCTTCCGCTTGAAAAGGGCGGAGACCTCATTAACCTGAGGATTGAGAAAGAGCCCTTCACCCTTGCTAAAACAGAGATACACGCCTGCCTTGTAAGATTTATTTATCCGTTTGAAAAAACCTTTGAGCTTGAGAAAAACGAAACGCTCTTCTGCCTTGACGGCGGCAGGTTCATAACCTCAAAATGGATTGAGGACCCGGTTTACCGCGAGGAGATAATCACAAGGGATTTATCCGACGGCAAAATAATAAGCCGCGAGCGCGGGCATATAACCGAAATGCCCGACGGCACCGTCTGGAAAACCGTCCGGTAACCGCAGCATAAAACCGATAATGATTATTGAGCTGCCCCCGCCGTGAGGAACACATATTATTCTGAACGGTAAAAGGACGGCGCAAAAAGGAGCAAGATTATGAGCAGTAACTTTATTAAAAGCGATGTAAATCCCATATACGGCGACAGCGAAACGGGAACCCTTTTTGATGTATATGTTACAAAAACGCAAAACGGCTCTCTTCGTATGGATTTTTCGTGGAGAAAGAACAATACCCTCGCGGTCGCTTTTTCATCTGACGGAATAAACTGGAGTTTTCCGCGCTCTACACTTTCGCCGGAGCCCGCCTCCGGCTGGGAGGACGCGGTGAACAGAAACTGTGTTCTTAAAATCGGGGATAAATATAAAATGTGGTACACGGGTCAGGCGCACGGCAACAGTTACATAGGCGTTGCCGAAAGCGATGACGGAATAGATTTTCACAGAATAACAAAAGAGCCGGCGCTCTCTCCCGAATATGATTTTGAGGGGGAGTCGGTTATGAATCCCTGTGTGCTGTACGAAAACGGAAAATACAGAATGTGGTACAGCGCGGGCGAAACCTACGAGCCGAATGTGCTCTGTTACGCCGAAAGCGATGACGGCGTTCATTTCGTGAAATCACCGCTCAATCCCATACTGAAAAACGCCCCCGAAAACGAATACGAACAAAACCGCATCGGCGGCTGTCAGGTTATAAGGCATCCCCGTTTCGGCTGCCTCGTTTTCTATATCGGCTACCGCGACATAAACACCGCCTGCATCTGCTGCGCTTATTCAAAGGACGGCGTTACGGATTTTCACAGGTGTAAACTCAATCCTCTTGTTTTTCCGACGCCCGGTGAGTGGGACGGCGACGCCTGCTACAAGCCCTCTGCTCTCTTTGACGAAGAAAAGGACGAGTGGAGAATCTGGTATAACGGGCGAAGCGGAGGAACGGAATATATAGGTTTTGCCTCAAAGCGGGGCGATTTCGCCGCGGAGGATTTTGAGTAACGGAGGAAAAGATGAAAAAATTTTTTAAAACCTTTTTCGGAATAATCGCGTCGCTCTGCGCCTGCCTTGTTCTGTTCACGCTCATAGTTTACGCGGTGAACCGCTCGCAGACGAATAAGGAAATCGAGCTTCTCAAAGAGAACGGCTATTATAACCCCGTTTCAGTCGGCGGCTACTCGATAAATGTGGCTGAGTTCGGCAACGAAAACGGGCATACATTTGTTGCCATGGCGGGGCTCGGTATGGGTGAATTTCCCGTATCGGCGAGGAAGATGACCGAAGGCATTGAGGAGGAAAACCTTGTTGTTTTCGTTGACCGCGCGGGCTACGGCTTAAGCGGCGACACACAGAGCAATATGACGATTGAATATATAGTTGAGGACTACCGCAGGGCGCTTAAAAACGCGGGTATAGAGCCGCCTTATATTCTTATGCCGCACTCCATCGGCGGAATTTACGCCGATTACTGGTCCTCTCTTTATCCCGATGAGATTGAGGGCATTGCCTTTATTGACGGCACGGTACTTTCGGAAAACGCCTTTTACGGCGAGCCCGACGGGGAAGTGACCTTTTGGGATAAAGCGGAGGCGTTCGCTTATTCGCTCGGCTACGGCAGATTCTTTCTCAGAAGGGAGAATGAGTATCTCGGCGGCAAATACACAAAAGAAGAGCAGCTTATGGCGGACGCTCTCAATCTTATGACAATGGATTCTGTCGCTCCCGTTTCGGAATCCGTTATGGAAGCGGAAAACGCGGCTAAGGCGATTAAAAGTATAGTTACCGATGATATTCCGAAGGTCTATATCTGCTCGGCTTACGGCTTTGAGGAGGTTGAGGACCTGATTGAATACAACGACTGGTTTAACGGCAGAATACTGAAAAACAAACTTAAAATGTCCGTGAGAAAAACCGTTTATGAGGGCAATGAGGAGTACTTTGACAAGCTCCTTGCCGAATTTGAAAAAAGGCGTAACGACCTGGTCTATCCCTACGCCGAAAAAACAGGAAACTGCGAGGTTATACTCTTGCCCGGCGACCACCGCATATATCAGCATAAACCGGTAAGATGCATGAGAGCGGTGATGAAAATAATTTCCCTCGTTGAAGAAAACACGCCGAATGAAAAAAACGGCGGATAACAGAAACGGAGTACGGATATGAGCTTTTTGTTTTCGGTTCTGAGAAAATCGGTTTACCTTCTTTTTGCCGCTCTGTTTGCTTTGAACGGCGCATTTTCCTCGGCTCCCTGCGTAACATCGGGCGCTCTGACGCCCGAAAAGGAGTTTGAATATCTCTATTCCGAGGGCGCGGCCTTCTGCCAGGGAATCACGACAGACGGCGCATATTACTACGGCACGGGCTGCATAAAATTCTTAAACTATAACGCCATAGTGAAAATTGACGCGAAAAGCGGCAAAATCGTAAAGTGCAACGATATGTGCCTGCCCGCCGATATTGTTTCAAAGGGCTATTCCCATCTCGGCGACTGCGCTTATTATGACGGCAAAATCTATTGCGCGTGCGAGGCGTTTATGTTCAAAAATCCCGCGGTTATGGTGTTTGACGCCGATACTCTTGAATTCCTCGAATACCACGTGCTTCCCGCCGAGGGGCAGGGCAACGGGCACTTCCCGTGGCTTTGTATAAAAAACGGAATTATTTACTACACCCAGGCGAGGGAAGTAGACGAAATAAGAATGCTTCGTCTCTCCGATTTTTCGTATAAAGGCAGCATTAAGATTGACAGGGTGATTACCAAAATAACCGGCGGTGATATTCTCGGGAACACGCTTTATCTTTCGAGCAACTCCGACGGCAGGGAAAAGATTACATACAGCGTTGACCTCGGCACGGGTAAAACACTCGAGGCGTTCTCGCGTGATACGGGCGACGACACCGCCGAGGCGGAGGGGCTTTCAATTTACAAAAAAGACTCAACCGTTTATTTCGTTTATAACGATGTTCATTTCGCCTCAAAAACGGTTATCCGCACTTACAGCTTTTATTAATTGAAAATACACAGATCGGAGAAATGATATGAAGCCGCTTAAATTTTATGTGATTACGGACCTGCACTATTTCAAGAACTCGCTCGGAGCGTACGGCGAGGCCTATGAAAACAAAATGGATTTTGAGCAGAAATGCTTTGCCGAAACGCAGGCAATCAACGAGGCGGTTTTCGCTTGGCTCGAAAAAGCGGATGACGCGGACATCGTCCTCATAGCGGGCGATCTCACCTACTGGGGCGAAAAGGAATGTAATAAAGCCGTGTCGGAGCTTCTGCGTTCTTTCAAAGAAAAGAGCGGCAAGCGCGTGTGCCTTGTTACGGCGGGTCATGATTTTGACCGCGAGGCGCACTCTTACGACGACGAGGGGCAGCACATTATTGAGGGCACAAAATTCTCCGAACTCTATGATTTCTACAAGGATTTCGGCTACAGCGAGGCGATTGAGTTCAACGAAAAGCATCTCTCCTATGTCGCTCAGCTTTCCGGGGATGTGCGGCTGCTTGTAATATGCAATGACATTGACGGCAAACGCAACGCCCCCTATGACGATGAGTTTTTCGCCTGGATTGAAGCGCAGGCAAAGAAGGCGCAGGCGGACGGTCAGGTTATGATTGCCATGGAGCATTATCCCGTTCTGCCCGGTCAGCCGGTGTTCGCGCTTATAGCCGACGCCCGCGAGGGGCAGTCGCACCGGCTTATTGAAACCCTTGCCGACAACGGCGTTCACCTCATATTCACGGGGCATATGCACAACCAGAGCATAAATGTTGCCGAAACGGCGAAGGGCAACAAATTCTATGATGTCTGCACCGGCTCAATTGTCGCGACTCCCGCCTTTATGCGCCTTGTCACGATTGAGGATAAAGATACGGTGAAAATAGAGAGTATTCCGATTCCCGAGTTTGACTGGGATAAAAAAGGGCTCACGGGCGTGGAATATCTTAACAACCAGTTTGACCGTCTCATACGCTCCTGCGCGTCGGCTATGAAGGACGACCCGAAGCGTTTTATGGGCAAGTTGAACATAAAGCCCACTCCCGCGCTCGAAAAGATAATTCCCGTTCTCGGCAAACGACTCAATAAAATGAAGGTCGGCACTCTCGCCCGTCTTCTGTTAACGCACGCCGACAAAGAGGTTAAGGACGAAGCGTTTGTTGACCTCGCTGCCCAAATGGTGCGCTCGATATTTGAGGGCAACCAGCCGTTTACCGAGGGCACTCCCGGCGGCGACACTCTGCTGCGCATTTTCAAACGGCTGAGCCGTTTTGTAAAAACCGTGAAGGGCTCCCAGGGCGAAACGCTCGATTTTTATGAGACTATGAAGCACACCGTGGGCAACTACGGCATTGACGACTACAACGCCGTGCTGAAATTCTGATTTTTATTCTTGCCCTTTTTCAGAATTATTATCGCCCTTGCCGCAAAAGCCGTTTTAAAGAAAAAGAAAAGCGGCGATGCCGCATAATCGCCGAAATACAATAATAATTGTTGCGATGCGTTTATCAACCAAAACTCCGCAGGGGCGGATATCATCCGCCCGCAACAAGGATATGCGGAGCATAAACAATAAACTGCCATGAATAAATTACCTTTAAGAAAGAAAAACCGTCTTGAAAACATCACATACACAGAAAACGGGATATATTTTATAACAATATGTTCAAGTGGCAAAAAGTGCATTTTTTCAACAGTTTATCCCGGCGCGAATGAGTTTTCGGCATCGGGAATCCAACTTACGCAAATCGGCAAAATCACAGACGATGCAATAAAAAGTATTGAGAATCATTATGAAAATGTATCGGTTATAAAATATGTTATTATGCCGAACCACATACACCTGCTGATTAAAATTGAGAACCAAAGCGGGCGGATAATATCCGCCCCTACGGTTGTCGGAAGCCTTAAACGCTCTGTTTCAAGGGAAGCCGGTGTTTCGGTATGGCAAAAAGGTTTTTATGACCATGTTGTGCGTGATATGGATGATTTGCAGATTAAATGGAATTATATTGAGGGTAATCCCGCTCAATGGCTGTTAAAAAAGGACGAATATTCGCAGGAATGATTCAACGCATACAGTGAATGCAAACCGCGATTTTTATCAAACATCAGGCGTAGGGGCGGATATCATCCGCCCGCAACAGGGACATGCGGAGCATCGTAGGGGCGGATATCATCCGCCCGCAACAAGGACATGCGGAGCATCGTAGGGGCGGATATCATCCGCCCGTAATCCGTAAATAATTAACAGAATAGCAGCAAAAGAAGCAGTATGCGTAATCAGTTTCTTTTCTTCGCTGTATACTTTCTTTTCCCGTGCTGATTTACTTTCAGAAAATGTAAATAGCATTATAGAATAAAGAGCGAATAATCAAATCGAAATTTAAATCCCCCGTATCCATAACGGATACAGGGGATCGTTCTTTATTATAGCCGGAATTATATTCTGCAGTAATTATTTAAGATAAGTATTTGCGTATTCGGCGATCAATCTGTAAATCTGATTGGCTTGTTCCTGATCGCCCGCCAGGTCGTGTCCGGAATTCGGGAATACGATAAATTCATGCTTTACGCCGCATTGAGTAAGAAGAGCATCCAGCTTTTCAGATTGCGAAAAACTCACGGTTGAGTCTCTTTTGCCGTGTGCCAGGACTGTGGGGACAGTCGATGCGGTAACATAACTGACGGGCGAAACCTTTTCAAGATAAGGAATTGCCTCATCAAGGTTTTCTCTTGTAAACCTGAAACCGCAGGCTTTGGAAAAGAGGTCGAATGCGCCCGCCTCATCAAAATCTCCATCAATATATGATTGAATATCGGCAAGATCGGTTGGCGCGCTCATTCCGAAAACCGCAACAGGTTTAACGGGTGCCTCTTCCACTCTCGAATATGCATAAAGAAGCGAAAGATTTCCCCCGGCTGAGTGACCGTAAAACATCACTTTATTAATTGAGATGCCCAATTCTTTTCCTTTATCTTTTATAGCTTTCAGAGCCATTGTGATTTCGTCAAGAATAAAGTTTATATCTGTATTATCTGAAATAAAAGTGTAATTAATAGCTGCGACGCAACACCCGTTTTCAGATGCCCAGTTAACAAGTGTATCTCTTGAACCTTTTTTGTCGCCTCCTACCCATGCTCCGCCATGAATCAGGAGAATCAAGTTAGTTTCACCTTCGGCTCCTTTGGGAACGGCAAGGTCGTAGATTTCGCGAGCACCGCTTCCGTAATTGACATCATAATATGTTTTGACTTTACCGTAATTTCCCAGCCCGAAAAGAGATGAAAAGAAAGCGATAATCGCCAAAAAGAATGCGTAGATTTTGTTTAACATTGTTTTTCTCCTTAAAATTAAATTAATATTCATCTTACATAGCAGAAATTCGCAACATTTTATCTGCTGATTTAATTATAACTCTTCTACGGTGATTTTGCAAGTGAAGTATTCTGTATTGAAATAATGGTTGCTTTGAAACAGAAAACGGGAAGTCGTTCATAACACAACTTCCCGAGTGGTCGGAGTGGCGGGACTTGAACCCGCGTTGTCACGGGCTTCGTAAAGCAAAAGGACCTGCCGCGGCAAGTCCTTTTTTTGATGGAATTACAGTCAAAATTTTTTAAATAAGCAAAACATTTTTAAGCAGATTGCGGCACTGACCGCAGAGGTAGAATCATATAATTCTCAGATTGAACCGATTAAAACCGACCTCGATGCTCTCCGTAAAATAAAATGGTGCGTTGATGTCGCGACAGGCGCTGTCAATCCCGGCGGTGAAGAAAATGTAAAAGAATTTGAACGCGAAGAGCCTGCGAAAAAGAAATCAATACTTGCGGAGCTTGAGAAGAACAAGGCAAAGGTCAAGGAAAACGAAAGCCAAAAGAAATCTCCTGCCCGAAACGGACAGGAGAGGTGAATCATTATGCTTTTTTCTTTTTCAAATACGAGATGACAATATACAATAAATCTATAACTGCTGCTGCAAAGAACAGGACAACGAGAACGCACAATTTATTGCTGTTAAAAGCATCCGCAAATCTTCCGTGTTCAATGTAGTACATTGCAGTTCTTAATCCGCAAAACGGGCAAGTGAATCCGTGATTACACAGATTATCACTATGATAAAAGAACCTGGTGTAAATGTATGTGAATAAAAACACGGAATAAGTAATCAGCCTTGATGTTCTAAATGCAGATTTAAATAATTCCCAGTTTGACATATTTATTTGGAATCTTTTATTCCCAAAAGGTTAATTGCACCGGAAATAATGAAGAGAATTATCGGAATAAGTGTAAATACGGAAGCACAAACAAGTTCTTCAGAGATGCCAAACAAATAAACAGCAAATGATACAAAAATTCCAATCACCAAAACTGAACTGACAATCGAAAGTATCCTAAACAGTTTTTTGCTCTTGAGATGAACTAAAAGTGAGAAGACTGTTTGCAAAACAGAAATTGCAAGTATTAAGTATATGATTTTGTTATCAAAAAAATTGTTGAGCCCAGTTTCTGTTTTGTATATAAAGGAAGAAACACCCACGGTGGTAACAGAGAATACCAAAGCAATGATTGAAAGTATTGCAGCTACTAATGTTCTCTTTTTGTAATCAACTTTGTTTAAAGCTTTTTCAATATCTTTTGATGATGCTTCTGGCTCTTCATTTATCGGACACCCACAGTGAATACAAGCTTTTGCTTTATCCGATATTTCTTTTCCGCATTCCGGACAGTTTATCATTGCCATAAAAATATTCCCTCCTATAAGATTAATTTATTATAACAATTATTTATGAGTGCTGTCAATTAATTTAACTAATTAGGAGGTATTAAATGTCATTTACTCAAGCACAAATCAACCAATCAAATGAAACCGACCTTGTTGCTTTTCTGTCGGCACAGGGCGAAGAACTGATTAAATCCGGCAGAGAATACAGATGGAAATTGCTTGTCAGAGTGAAATTTTATAAAAGCCTTATTTTTCAAGGGCTTTGAGACATAAAAATAAAACCGGCTATTCTGTCAGAATAACCGGCCTTATGTGGTCGGAGTGGCGGGACTTGAACCCGCATCGTCACGGGCTTCGTATCGTTCGGGCTTTGCCCTCATTCACTTCGCCGTTCCTCCTTTCCCCAAAAAACTTTGTTTTTCGGGGACCCCGGCAGAGAGAGGCCGTGGGTCCTCACTTAAATCAAAAAAAGAAGCACCGCCTGACGGCGATACTTCTTTTCTGGTCGGAGTGGCGGGACTTGAACCCACGGCTGACCGAGAAAAGCCATGGTCGTCTCACTCGCTGCCCGCTTCGTGATACTCCCTGTTTTTCTCTTCCTCCGCCTCGCTTTATCCGCCACCGGCGGCGCTCGGCTCCGTCGCCTGGTCCCTCACATTGGTCCGTGACTTTCAGGAAACCGCGGTTTCAACTCACAACTGCAATAACAAAAGAGCCCGGCGCAAATGCGTCGGACTCTTTTATGGTCGGAGTGGCGGGACTTGAACCCACGGCCTCTTGGTCCCGAACGGTTGCGGCCGAAGGTTCGAATTTTCCTTATATTTCAACGGTTTTGAGCACTGAACAAATGATAATTATCCGCCAAATTATCCACCAAACTGTTTTTTTTGAAATAAGATAAGCTTGGATGGATTGTTTTGACAAATTGACTCAAGCGGAATCCGAAACCTTGTTTTTGAGATAATCGCCGAGCTTTTTAACATCATCGCCAGTGTTGACTTGTTTGTAATCGATGTAATACTTATCTGCTGTTTCCGTTCCTGAATGACCGGCAAGCGCAGTTGTTTTTCTGACAGGTGTATCGAGAGAAACAAGCAAGGTTATATATGTATGTCTTAGATCATACATGCAGAATTTGTCCATATCAAAATGAAACTTTTCTTTAGGGTTAAACTTTTGCTTGCCGTAAATCCAACAATCAAGATCAATAAGATATGTATTGAATCTTCCAGTCAGAGCAGATCTTGAAAGCACTTCACCATTTCTGTCCGGGAAAATCAAATCCTTTTTCTTGTTCTTGCCAATATTCTCTTTTACCCATTCAGATAATGGGAACGGAATAGGAATGGGTCTCAAGCGGAATTCTGTTTTGGCTTTTCCGTCACGAATGACTGGCCTTTTGTCATTTTTGAGAAGAGCTGTTTTATTAATACTTACAGTGTATTGATCTTCATTTTCTTTGTAGGTTATATCTCCCCAACAAAGAGGAACCAGTTCTTCAGGCATCAAGCCACAAAGCAAAAAGAACCATACCATAGGAGTATACCTATGCTGGAAATTTAGAACTCTGTCGAGTTCTTCGGGTGTCAGCGCTCTTCGCTTTTTTCCTGAATCTCTGTCTTTCTTAGATTTTACCGATATATCTTCAGCATAATTAAAATCAAAGAAGCGTTCCTTTTTGGCCTGTTTATAAATCAGTTTCAAAACGCTGATTATTTGAGAGATATACTTTTGTGACGGGTAATCCTTCGTCGTTTTCAGCTTGGTGGAGGCAAATGCTCTCATTTCATTCTCAAGGATAAGCGGATTGGTATCTGCAAGTCTGTAATTACCGAGATATTCAATAATTACCTGGCAGCAGTAATAGTATTGGTCTGCCGTATGCTCACCGACTTGATCTTTGTAATTGTCATACCACTTAATAACATAATCAGCGACTGATATATCAGGGTCAACAATATATCTGTCTTTGAGCTTCTTGTACTCTTCGGCCTTAGCATCTGCATCTTCCTGAGAGATGTTTGAGTAGAACTTTTTGCCACAAGCTGTGCGGGTATAATACTTTATTCCGCCAATCTTGCTTAGCTTTTTCTTAGGCATTTCTGTTAATTCCTTTCTTCTCTTATGCAGATTCCTCCTTTGGTATTAGATTTGGTTTTCGTCGACCGAAATCATAATGCTTATCATTCCAGTCAAAGGGTTTATCAAAAGTTACGATTTTTTCATTAGGTAATGAACAGGTTGGGGTATTCTTCAAGTATTCAACTACCGCTTTCGCATAAGGCCTTGTCGATGAAAAATCCTTATCGGCAAGACGGCAGATAAAATGAATATTGTTATCAGGGAAATAAGTAATTATTCCCCAGTTGTCATTCGGTTCCGATTCTGTCGGCCTGTAGTAATAGGTTACGGCATCGGAGCCGGAATTTTCTTTCATACGGCGAATCTGAACCTGCAGACATTCGCCCATATCGGTAAGCGTATCACCCATCTTATCAAGAGCATTATGGTAGGATCGCGCCGCCGAATTTTCTCTCATTTTGTAATCTGCTGCCAGAGAAGAAAACTTCGTTTTATACGGCGATGTAGTTACCGAACCCCAACAGTTGACACAGATTCCGAGCCTTGATACAACGAAATCTTTTTCCATACGGTTCAGCTTTCTGAACGCTTTCCATACCGGTCTTGTCTGCAAAGCGGGCGCAGAATCGGAATTGAAATCAATGGATTTGTCAATTACATTTGAAAACTCATAGTCTGCCGTGTTGTCCTCATCGTAATAATTGTAAGCGGCATAATCGTTTTCTTCGTAATTTTCTTCCTCTTTATTTCTGCCGTAAAAGTCTTCTCTGCCGAAAAACTCAAGAGATGTCTGCAGATACCTTTCGGCTGTTTCATAGGAACAGTTGAATTCAAGCTGAATGTCGAGAATCGCGAGTTCGTTTTCTTTGTTGAAGCCGCCGTATTCGCAGGAATACTTTGCTGCTGTTCTTTTGAGCCTCTTGAATGTTCCGAGGGAAGGCACTGGTTTCATATATCTTTCCAGTTCAACGAGACGGAATACATCCTTCAGAAACCAA
>JAEERC010000020.1 GCA_016285645.1 Clostridiaceae bacterium
GATATATGGGATTTTACAACAAACGTTATTCCTCCCAGCGCGACAAGGCTTTTATAGGCAGAATGATCATTCAGCATCAGAAGCCGGGAACTCACGACGCTTGGGCGGCGCACTGCGTCGAAAAAGGCGCCTCCGCCGCGCAGGTCAAGCCCGTTCATTCACTTGACAATGATGAAAAACGAGATTTCTTCCTGCAAAGGATAGAATAATAAACAATCAGATTAATTTATAAAGGAGAATCATTATGAAAAAGCTGTTAAAATGCACAGTCGCATTGGTACTGACGCTTGTCATGGCGTGTTCCTGCATGATTTTGCCTGTCGGCGCCGTCAAAGCCGCACCGCAGTTCGGCGCAGAGAAGATCAACGGCAAAATCGGCTACCTTGCAATCGGTGACAGCATCGGCCGCGGCTGCGGATCCGAAGGCTCTTACCTTGACCAGGACGGCAACCCTACCGGCGACAAGGACCCGGCGGGTCAGTATGACAACTACTACCAGCGCAACTGCAAAGGCGCGTACACCACTCTGGTTGCGGAAGGCGTAGGCTGTGAAATGCCGTACTTCATGAACGAAAAAGGCGGAGAAGCTTCCGGCGCTACGTTCTGGCCGCTTTGCTACCCCGGAATGACAACCGCGATGATGCTTGACCTTATGGGCGTTGATGACGACGGATTTTCCGACAAAGACCTCAACTACCCGTACTACAAGGATATGCTGGAATACTTCGGCTATGAAGGCTCGTTCAAGGGCGTACGCGACGACGACACTATCGAATACGTCAAGGGCCGCGAATACGTTTCCGACCAGCAGAAGCACGACCTTGACGCGGCAAATCAGGGTTACGGCTACGGCGGCGACATCGGCAAATGCGGAAACGTCAAAGAGCTTATCGAAAACGCAAGCCTTATAACCGTTGAGCTCGGCATGTGCGACGTATTTTACCGCACTTACCGTATCGTAACAAAAGGCGGACTGCTTGCAGAGGGCGCACAGCTTGATTTCAGCGACCCCAAGGCGCTGATCGAAGTTGCTCTCAAACAGATGTACACAGGCTTCCAGCACTGGAAAAAGTATTATCCCCTGCTGATCGAAACGATCAAGGAATGGAATCCCGACGCAACTATCGTAATGGTCGGCTCCTTCAACGTGGTAAATCAGCTCCGCATTACGAACGACGACGCTGTGCCGCTCGGCGATATTTTCAGCCTCGTTACCGAGCGCATGAATATGCTCTATGAAAAATGGGCGAAGCAGTACGGCGTAATCTTTGCCGACGTTCGCAACACCGAGCCTATGGAAATGGAAGAAGAATGGTCGCTGCTCGGCGGATTCCTTGACAACGCTTTTGCGGGCACTCATCCGTCGCAGAAAGGTCACGACTACATGGCGCGTCAGATCCTTGATTCCATTACCGAAAAAGAGCTGAACAACGATATTAAAGTTGACCTCGGCAGATTCCGGAAAGTTGACTACGTTCTTGTTAACGGTATGAAAGTTGACGATTTCAGCATGGACGGTTTTGTTCTGACAGTTCCGTATGACAACGCATACGCGCTCAATCTTACAGCCGCAATAACAGACGAAGACGGAAAAGTCGCCATTCAGACCTACGCGCTGAAATACAGCGCCGATTCAGGATACACGGCAAGCAGAATCTACGGCAACAACGACGCCGCGGGAACAGTTGTAAAGACCGTTCGCCTTATATTCAAACTGCTTAAAATGCTCGGCGAAAAAATAGTCGGATTGTTTAATAAATAAGATATAACGCAGAACAATAAACACAACAGGGTGCAGAAGATGAAAATCCGCATCCTGTTATTCATTATTTTAGAAAATGCCGTCTTCATATATATTCAGCAGCATCAATGCCACACTACATGAAAATGTATGATAATTATCAACTGTCGATTTTTGTTGACAAATCATTCTTTTTAGTCTATAATCACTAATAATCTTTATTACTGATTGGGAGGAAATATTATGAAATCGTTAATGAAATTAGCATCGCTTCTCCTTCTTGTCTGCTTTCTTTTTTGTGGCTGTAGCAAAATTGTTGGAAACGAACTTTTGACAATTAGCCATAATGAAAAACCTATTAACGGCGAGTATAGTGGGTCGATGTCTTTTGGAAATCCGAAAGGGAACGGTATCTTCAAATCTACAGATGGTTGGAGCTTTGAAGGCGAATTTAAAGGAAAAGAAATTCCCGAATTTGGCAAAGTGAAGGATTACCCAATCACCGCAGAGTTTCAGGGCAAAAACTTTGAGGGAAAGTATTCCGGTGATGTCAAGAATCTTATACCTGATGGAGAAGGAATCTTTGAAAATGACGGTGACGGAATCTTCAAGTATTCCGGCACTTGGACAAATGGTAAGATATCCGGCAAAGGAACACTGGATTATGATAATTATCTTGTCAAATTCCCTCACGTTGACAGATACGGCCATTACAAAGGTGAAATCTATGACGGCATGGCAAGCGGTCAAGGTGATTTTACTGCAACAAACGACCAAGGGATATCATACACCCTTACCGGTTCCTTTGAAAATGGTGTTCCACATGGTCAAGCAAAATGTAATTTTGGGGAACAAATTCAAGAAGGAACTTATACAAATGGAGCATTTACCCCAAATTTAATCGAAGGCATAAAGTCCTTTAGTTCATTTAAAGAATTAAGATTTTCACTAACAGATAAAGAACTTTCTTTTATTAATAAAAATGAGAAATTATTCAATAAACCTAATTCTGATTTGGCGTCTGTAAAAAAACTAACTGATCAAAATATTACTTATAAAGATTTTTCAAAAGAGCCGTCAAAGTATCAGGGAAAAATAATACGATTAAAAAACTACGAAACAGTTCAAGTAGATGTTCTTGATTTTTATGAGACCAATCAAAAGTATATGTGTATTATCGCAGATAACAGCAATTATGATAATGTAGTGTATTTGTACGCTTTAGGAGACATAAGTAAAATAAAATCTCATATTAATGAGGGTTCTATTCTTGATTATTATTTCACACCAATAGATACTTCCGCCTATGAAAATATTTCCGGCGGCCATACCAATTGTATTGTCGGCTTGATATGTGGTATTGAATAAAAATCAAATGCTTATCATCTTGCAATCAATAGTAACTATTGGGTCTCTTAACTTTTAACTCTTCACGGAATTATATTGAGTTTAGTTTTGAAAATAAGTATTTATTGTGATGAATTTTTAAAATTCTATCAAAGACCGTAGCGGGCGACGACCTCGGCGCCCTAATAAAAAAGTCAGATGCAATCAGCAAAGGGCGCCGAGGTCGTCGCCCGCTACAAGCTCAATGGGATAAATATAAAGTAATAATGACATTCTCGGTTTTGCGATATTATGTGCTTCCTGATTTACAATCGTTGCATACACGACGGACAAAGGCTTCATCCCACAAAAGAACGTGAAGAACCAAAATAAAACATATAATAAAAGCAACACCTGCAAGCCTAACTTAAACGGATTGCAGGTGTTTTATCTTTTTTAATTTTTCTTAGCTGTGCTCTGCTGTGTCGGTCCGTAGTTCGCCGCGCCGGTGTAGGTCACGTCTTCGGGAAGCGGATAATACTTCGGCTTTGATAAATCGCGCTGGAAAAGCCGCACGTGTTCGCCCCTCGGAAGCAGGTCAACCACGTCGCACCCGCGCCATACGACGCGGAAATCCGTACCGCGGACATTCTCTTTAACCCTGCGCGTGCGCATCGGGAACGAGAGCTCAAACACGACGCCCGCTTTAAGTTCCGCTTTTGCTGTGCCGCCGCACAAATCCGCCTTAACTTCGATGCCGTTCACGCTGAACGCAGGCGCTTTTCCCATCCAATCATACAGGCGGAACGCGGCTGTGCAGTCCTTTTTTGCTGTAACGGTAATTTTTCCGCGGTTCGGCAGTTCGGAAGCGAGGCTGATTGCGTCCGTTTCTTTATCGCAGGGAACGTTTACGGTATAAACGCCGTTTTCTTCGGTGATCGCGCTGTCCCATACGGTTTTGAGCGCGGTCGGGGCGGTGCCTACGCAGCACCCGGCTATGGAACGGAAACGGTTGAGCGAAATCGAGTTCGGCTCGCTGCCGCCGGTGAAACCGCCGATCATACGCTTGTCTA
>JAEERC010000021.1 GCA_016285645.1 Clostridiaceae bacterium
CGAAGCAATTTTGAAACAGAAATTTTTCGTCAGAACAATAAACAAAAAAGGGATAAGGCTTGCGCCTATCCCTTTTTTTGAAGCCGTTATGGCGGAAAAGAGCGTTTCAAAATCTATTAAATCCCTTAGCTGCGCGCCCTTCAGCGGGGTGTTTTTTTGCATATTTTTCATATTATTATTCTTCGCTCCAGATTGTGTAAAGCAGTGAGGCGTAAGTGTCGCTTTTGTATCTCGCGTAATACACGGTGAAAAGCGTTTTGTCGGGCAGCAGAACAGTGCAGGGGTAGCCGATGTCGCTGTCACGGCACGAGGCGAGTTTTATTTCCTCATCCCCGATGTTCCCGTCGCTGTCAACAATCCGTGCGTAAATGCCGTAGGGTTCAATCCTGCGTCCGTAGGTCAGCGCGAAGGCGCCCGAAGCCGTTTTGCAAATATGCGGAGGTGAGCCGCAGATTCCGGTTTTCTCCCATTCACTCCAGGTCTTTCCTCTGTCGGAGGTAAAGGTTTTCATAACCGTAAAATAACTGTCGTCCTCGGTCAGATGGGAGCGGAAAAGCGCCATAATCCGCCCGTCCGCGAGTTCGGCGCAGTGCGCCTCGTGGAAAGTGTCGGTGTTATAGCCGTCGGGAACAGGGCATTCAGCCGCCTTTTCAAATGTTTCGCCGCTGTTCTCACTTATGTAAACAGAGAATCTGTCTTTTCTTTCGGGACAGGGCGAAAACGCCTCCTTGCCGAGATAGAAAACCGTGCCGTCCGAGAGCATTATAGGACCGTGGGGGCAGTGAACGGGAATGCGCCTGTCCTCACCTACGGTGTTCCCGTAATTTTCGAGAATTCTGTAAAAGCATCCTCCCGCGCGGTCGGCTTCGCCCAGCCCGGAATAGTGCTTTACAAGCCCCGTGCCCGCCGTGCCGCTGTCACTGTAAATCCAGTCGTTATATTCCGTCTCATAGTTTACCGCCGGGTGCGAGCAGTCGGTCACAAGCATTCTGCCGCCTCCGAGGTAAAGTATTCCCGGGTCGCGGTTGTCAAGAAAACGGTCGGCTGTGATTGAAGGCGGAGTGAATGTTAAGCCGCCGTCAAAGCTTCTGAACATCAGTATTTTCCCGAACGGGCACAAGTGCCCCATACGGTTGCCCGAGCAGACAACATATATTACTCCGTTTTCGTCAACGCAGGCGGACGGCCAGGCGCAGTAGGAAAAAAAACTGTCCGTCTTGCCCGAAACAATACCCTGTTTTATTATTCTCATAATTCCTCCGATTTACTGTTTGTATTGATAGCAGCGCACATAGTCAACCGTCATCGAGGCGGGCAGAAATTCGTTTCTTTCAATGTTTTCGTCCACGCCCACCGATATTATCAGATAGAGAGGAACCTGACACACTCCGCCGAAGGAGGTGCGGGCGGTCTCAACGCCGTTCACATAGAATATATACTCGTCCTCGTTCCACTCCACACCGTAGGTGTTGAATTTGTTGTAGGGGTCGTCGGCATAGAATCTGCCCTGAAGTTCCATGCGGTGGGCTTCCTCATAGGAGTCGATGTGGATTGTCTGTATCACGGAGCCGAACTCGCTGCCGCCGTCCGTATATCCCGTGTTCGTCTCAAGAATATCGACCTCCGCGCCGGAAACGCCGCCGTCTGTGTCGTCCGCCCACATACCGTCCGTCAGAAGCCAGAAGGCGGGATTTATTCCGGCGCCCCTGGGCAGAATACAGCTTATTTCAAAATAGCCGTAGAGCTGTTCGTAACCTGTGTGGCTGCCCGAATAATTCTTGTTCGGGTTTGTCTCCATTCCGTAGGAATAGTAACCCTCGCCCTTCGGACCGTCCTTGTATTCAACGGTAATCTGCAGGCAGCCGTCGTCGGTGAAGGAGACCTGATCCCTGTTCCACCACGCCGTATCGCGCAGTTGGGTGTCGTTGTCGCCGTAAACATAGTGACCCTGCCATATTGAGGTGTCAAAGCCGTTGTCAAATTCATCCGACCATACAAGGTCGAAGCGGCTCATATCGATTTTATCTTTATACGGAGTCACGGGCGTGTCGAAAAGAAAAGCGCCGAGCAACTGAAAAAAAGCGACAAAAAGCGAGAGCACCCTTTTGAAATCGCCCTGAGCGAGCAGGGGAAAAAATCTGCCGGGGAGAGCGAGCAGGTCGTAAAAACTGCTCAGCTGCCTGTGAGATATCATCGAAAACAGATTCCGCATACTGTTCCTCCGTTTCATATTTACTGTATTCATTATATTATGCCGCCGCCGTATTTTCAAGAGCGGCTTGAGCGCACGGCAGAAAACAAAAAAGCACTCCGCGAGGAGTGCTATTTGACTTATGAAACAAATTTCTTTATATCCTGAGCGCAGGCGTTTTCCTTCGCTACAGCGAGCATAAGCTTTATGCGGTTTTCCTGATTAACTCTCGTCGCTCCGGGGTCGTAGTCTATCGGAACAATATTTGAATCGGGATAAATCTCACGCAGTTTGCGGACCATTCCCTTGCCCACGATGTGGTTGGGCAGGCAGCCGAACGGCTGGGCGCATACAATGTTGCCGTAGCCGTTTTCAATAAGTTCCATCATCTCGGCGGTGAGCAGCCAGCCCTCGCCCATCTTGCAGCCGTAGCCCATAACGGGTTCTATTAACTCGCGCAGGTGCTTGTATGTGGCGGGCGTTGTGAAATCGCCGTATGCCTTTGTCGCCGAGACTATGCAGTTCTCGATTTTTTCCATATACCACATAAGCCCTTTCATAACCGCCTTTTTGAGCTTTTTGCCGCCGTAGAGTTTTATATCCTCAAGGCGGTTGTCGGTTTTGAAGAACATAAAGCCCATAAGCCCGGGAACATTCGGTTCACAGCCCTGGGAGATGAGAAAATCCTCAAGGTGATTGTTCGCGAGAGGGGAGTATTTAACATATATCTCGCCGACTATGCCGACCTTGATTTTGTCGGTTTTGTTTACGGGAACAGCCGCGAAATCCCTTGTGATTCTCGGCAGTATCGCCTTCATGGAGAAATAGTCGCACCCGCGGTTCGTTCTGAAAAATCTAATAAGTTTTGTTATCCACCTCTCAACAAGGGCGTCCGTCTCACCCTCGTTTATCTCATAGGGCTTCACCTGATTTTTGAGGAGCATAATCAGGTCGCCGTAGATTAAACAGGAGAGGAATTTTATGAGCATTGACGGCTTGAGTTTAAAGCCGGGATTCTTTTCAAGCCCCGAAAGGTTGAGCGAGATTACGGGCACATACTCATAACCCGCCTTGGCGAGCGCCTTGCGAAGCAGATGAATGTAGTTTGAAGCCCTGCAGCCGCCGCCCGTCTGGGTTATGAGAAGGGCTGTCTTGTGCGGGTCGTATTTTCCGCTGTTGAGGGCGTTTATAAGCTGACCTATAACGAGCAGGGCGGGGTAGCAGGTGTCGTTGTGAACATATTTGAGACCTTCGTCAACTATTTCCCTGCCGTTCGTGTGCAGCAGTTCGGCGTTGTAGCCGTGCTGGCGCAGAACCCTGAGAAGCAGTTCAAAATGGATTTCGCACATATTCGGAATAAGGATTTTGTAATCCTTCTTCATCTCTTTTGTGAATATAACTCTGTTTTCGGTATTCATATCTTACTCCTGTTCAAGCGCCGCGAACAGACTTCTAAGTCTGATTTTTACCGCGCCGAGATTTGTTATTTCATCAATCTTTATCTGCGTGTAAATTCTGTTTTTGCTCTCCAGTATGCTCCTTACCTCGTCCGTGGTGATGGCGTCCGTGCCGCAGCCGAAGGACACGAGCTGAACGAGGTTTATCATATTGTCGCCCGAGTCGGCTATATATTTCGCCGCCGCGTAGAGGCGTGACTGATAGGTCCACTGGTCAAGCACATTCGTAGCGAACTTGCTCATCTTGTTGCTTATGGAATCCTCTGTCACAAGCACGGCTCCGCACTCGCAAATAAGCTTGTCAATGCCGTGGTTTACCTCGCTGTCGAGGTGGTAGGGTCTTCCGCACAGTACTATCACGGGCAGGTTCTTTTCCTTGGCGAGTGCCAGGTATTCATCGCCCTTTGCGCGTATGAGCGACATATATTCATCATACTCTTTATATGCCGCCTTCACCGCCGATTTAATCTCTCTTGCGGATACAACCCCGAGCCGTCTGCTTATAATGGCGCGTATTCTCGGCGTAAAATCCTTTCTGCGGTGAATGCCCACATAGTCCCATATAAGATTGAGTTCGTCGCTTCTCACATTGGAGCGTATAACCTCGGGGTAGTACGCTACAACGGGGCAGTTGTAGTTGTTGTCGCCGAGCCCCTCGTCAATGTTGTAGGTCATGCAGGGATAGAAAATGTTTCCGATACCCTCGTTTATAAGATACTCGATGTGCCCGTGCATAAGTTTCGCGGGGTAGCAGACCGTGTCCGACGGTATCGTGTGCTGACCGAGCAGGTACAGATCCCTTGTGGATTCGGGCGAGGTCACAACCTCAAAGCCCAGCGAGGTGAAAAATGTGTGCCAGAAAGGCAGCAGCTCATACATATTGAGCCCCATCGGTATTCCGATTTTTCCTCTTTTTCCGGGCACGGGTTTATATTTCGAAAGCAGTTCTTTCTTGTAATCATACAGATTATATGTCTCTTTGCCGTTCGCGCCCGATACGGGTTTGCTGCATCTGTTGCCGCCGATGAACCTTTTGCCGTTGCCGAAGGTGTTCACGGTCAGGCGGCAGTGGTTCGGGCAGCCGTTGCAGGTAATCGCCTTTACCTCGTGGGTAAAGTTTTTCAGTTCCTCACGGGTTATGCAGGTGCTCTCTCCCTTGATGTGCTCCATACTGTAAATAGCCGCGCCGTACGCGCCCATAAGTCCCGAAATGTCGGGGCGTATCACATCTCTGCCGATTTCCTTCTCGAACGCCCTGAGCACCGCGTCGTTTAAAAATGTGCCGCCCTGAACAACTATGTTCTGCCCGAGATCGTCCGCGCCCGACGCGCGTATTACCTTGTAGAGCGCGTTTTTCACAACGCTTATTGAAAGACCCGCGGATATGTTCTCAATGCTCGCTCCGTCCTTCTGCGCCTGCTTTACGGAGGAGTTCATAAACACCGTGCATCTCGAGCCGAGGTCAACGGGTCTGTCGGCGAACAGTCCGAGTTTCGCGAAGTCGGCTATATTGTAATCCCAGGCGGCGGCAAAGGTCTGCAAAAATGAGCCGCAGCCCGAGGAGCACGCCTCATTGAGGAAAATGTTGTCAATCGCGCCGTTGCGTATTTTGAAGCATTTTATATCCTGACCGCCTATGTCGATAATGAAATCGACATCGCTCCTGAAATGCTTGGCGGCTGTGTAGTGGGCTATTGTCTCAACAATTCCCGTGTCGATTCCGAAGGCGTTGCGGATTATCTCCTCGCCGTAGCCCGTAACCGCGGACGAGGTTATTTTCACATCGCCGTTTTTCTCATAGAATTCCGTAAGAAAATCCCTTACGGCGGTAACGGGGTTGCCGCTGTTGGACATGTATTTCTGAAAAACGATTTCACGGTTTTCGTTTATTACCGCGCATTTGATTGTGGTTGAGCCGGCGTCAATTCCGAGAAACAGTTTTTCACCGGGTTTAATCGTGTCGACGGTCTTTACCGTGTCCTTTGCGTGGCGCCCGGTGAATTCTCTGTACTGCGCTTCGTTCTCAAAAAGCGGAGCGCAGCTTATGTAGCCCGCGGAGGACTCATACGAGCCGATTTTGTCAATTATTTCCTTTATGCTCATTTTCTCAGAATCGGGTGAGAACGCCGCGCCTATCGCGACATAGTAGAGCGAGTTTTCGGGGCAGATGCCCGTGAGACCGAGTGTTTCATCAAAACTCTTTCTGAGCTCGGGAAGGAAGGAGAGGGGACCGCCGAGATAAACAACATTTCCCTTAATTTCTCTGCCCTGTGACAGGCCCGCCACCGTCTGGTTCACAACCGCCTTGAATATGCTCGCCGCCACGTCGCTTTTTCTCGCGCCCTGGTTGAGCAGGGGCTGGATGTCGCTTTTCGCGAAAACGCCGCAGCGCGAGGCGATTGTGTAGGTTTTCCCGCTCTGTTCGGCAAGCGCGTTCATGTCCTCAACACCCACGCCGAGCAGCGAAGCCATCTGGTCGATGAAAGCGCCCGTGCCTCCCGCGCAGGAGCCGTTCATACGCACCTCCGTACCGCCCGTGAAGAAAAGTATTTTCGCGTCCTCTCCGCCGAGTTCAATTACCGCGTCCGTGTCGGGGAGCAGTTTTTTTACCGCGATTCTCGAGGCGTAAACCTCCTGAACAAACGGCAGCCCGAGTTCCTGGGCAAAGCCCATTCCCGCCGAGCCGGAAACCGCTATGCCCGAGGAAGCGAATTCGGGGTGATTCTCAATAATGTCGCCGAGCATCTGCGCCGACTTCGACGCTATCTGCGAAAAATGGCGCTGATAGTTTTTGTAAACGATTTCGCCGCAGTCGTCAACAGCCACGCATTTCAGAGTGGTGGAGCCCACATCAAGTCCTATATTCATATCATTCTCCCGTGTATTTTTTTGTTTGCCTCAAGCATAATACACCATAAAAAACGATTTGTGAAATTTTATAACCTTAAAAAAATCTTAACATAATGTTGCGTAACTGTTAATGAATACCACTATATTATGTGGTTTAAATCAAAGTTTTGCGCCTCGGGGAGTTTTTTTATGTAATTTGACAGAACGGAATGTGAAATATCTTAAAAATCGCGCTTATTCCTTCACTTTTTCTTAAAGAAAATTTAAGAATACTCACATCGAAATTTGTGGTTTTTTTCTGTCTGTTAAATCATTTCCGCAAAAGCGATATATAACTCAATATGAATTTACAGTTGAATGTATTATGCGCGTGTGATATTATAAATAAGAAATATACGGGCGCAAACAAACTGCCCGGTGAAGGAGTAAGGAAAATGAGCAAACTTGAAAACACTGCCTATGTCCGCCCCGACAACGCCCTGCCGCCCGAGCAGAGCAGGAATGTCACAATGTTCGAGTACATCTGCCTTATGCTCGCGAGAGTCGGCGGTATGTTCGGAACCACTCTCACCGGCACCCTTGCCGCGGCGTTCCTTCACGAACTGTATTTCGGACCCGCGGGTGTTGATTCGGACAGAATCGCGAAGATTCTCGCCGTGCAGACCACGCTTACAACTGTTACGGGTATTATCATGGGCATTATTGTAGGCATAGTCGTTCAGAAATGGAAGAGCCGCTGGGGCAGATACCGCCAGTGGTATATCATCTGCCTTGTTCCGATTTTCGTTCTGACCGTTCTTTATTTCTATGTTCCCGGCAGCTGGACGGCGGCAGCCAACAGCGCCGATAAGGCGGTTGCGGCTGAAGCGCTCAGAAAACTCACTCTTTTCCGTTACGGTATTGCTCTGTGTCAGACGGTTTTCAACGCGTTCAACAATGTCGGCCAGAATGTGGCTCAGGTTATTTCGCCCAACCCGAAGGAGAAAAAGACGGTCGCAACCGTGTGGCAGCTCTCCTATTATCTCGGTTACGGCGGAGCGTATCTCGGCACCTTCGTTTACGGCCTTTTCAGCAGCGACAAGAACAAGATGTATATGACTCTCGCCATAGTCGCCGCCATCGTAACCGCCTTCGGCAATCTTATGTGCGGCCTTTTCTGCAAGGAGAGAATCGAACTGCCGAAAAAGGAAAAGGTAAAGATATCAAAACAGCTCTTTCAGTTGTTCAAATACAGGAATTACCGCGCTTATCAGTATATATCATGGGCAAACAACTTCGCGGCTCTCGGAAAGTTTTCAACTTACCTTGCCGCGATTACCGTAGGCTCATCAAAGAACCTGCTGCTCACTATTCCTACAGCCGCCGGCACTGTGGTAGGCAATATCATAACCGCGAAACTGTCAAAGAAATACGAGCCGACAAAGCTTCTCAAATTCTGCGGTCCGTATTCTATGATTTCCGCACTTGTGCTTTTCCTTATCTGCTTTGCCGAGGCGAAGATGGGCATAATGTTCTTCAAGGGCTGGAACAGCATTTTCTTCTATGTGTTCTATTTCATTTTCGGTCTCGGAATCGGCGTGCAGGAGCTTTCAAATTCTCACTTCAATGTTGAATATTACGACTATCTTGAATGGCAGACCGGCGACCGTATGGAGGCGATTCAGGGTGTTATTCCCGGCTGGATCAATACGGGCATAAACTATCTCAAGGAGCTCGCCATTCCCTTCCTCATCGCCTGGGTCGGCTATGAATCCTCCGCCGAGGGCGACCTTGTAAAGACAATGCAGGCAAAGCCCGATTACCTGAATACCTGCATGTGGCTGCTCGGCTTCCTGCTTTTCGGCTACGCCCTGAGCAATATGATTAAAGCGATTATCCTCAAAACCCTCTACAATGTCGAGGGCGAAACCAAGGAACAGATGTATAAAGATCTCGAACAGATCCGCGCCGAAAGACACAAGGAAAATATGGAATAATAAAAAACAGCACACCGGGAGAAAACAATCTGCGGTGAAAATGCTGTCAAATAATAATACCGGCTTACAGATCGGACTGAATTTAATGAATATTGAATCAATTGATAAAAACTTTAAAGTGAAGGTACCCGGCGGCTCACAGACAGTCTTTTTTGACGTCGCGGAGCCGCCCTTCGCGGTTTACGGGCTTATGCGCGATGAAAAGGGCTATTACCGTATGCCCTATGATGTTGCCGCGAAGACAAATGACGGAGTAAAGGGGCTGAATCTGCACACGGCGGGAGGGCGTGTACGCTTTCGCACCGACGCGGAAAAAATCGTTCTGCGCGCAAAAATGCGGGCTGTTTCGAAAATGCCGCATTTTCCTTTTACGGGCTCGGCGGGCTTTGACCTCTACTCCGACGGAATTTACAAGGGAACCTTTGTACCGCCCCTGGATATAAAGGATGGCTACACCTCCGAACTCACAGTCGGCGGCGAAATGAAAGAAATCACAATTCATTTTCCGCTTTACAGCGGAGTTATAAAACCGGAACTCGGTTTTCCTCCGGGAAGCACGGTTGAAAAGGCGGAAGATTACGCCGTACAAAAGCCCGTAGTTTATTACGGCTCCTCCATAACGCAGGGCGGATGCGCCTCTCGGCCGGGCAACGCTTACCAGAATATACTTTCCCGCGTTTTATCGTGCGACCACATAAATCTCGGGTTTTCGGGCAGCGCGAAGGGTGAAAGCTGTATGGCTCAATATATCGCGGAACTCGATATGTCCGCCTTTGTGCTGGATTATGACCACAACGCGCCCTCGACCGCTCATCTTGAGGCAACACACAAGTCGTTTTTTTCAATTATACGCGGCAGACAGCCCGACCTGCCCGTGATTATGCTCTCACGCCCTCAGCCGAATCCGAACGCTGAGGAACTCGTGCGCCGTGATATTGTGAAAAAAACTTTCGAAACGGCAAAGGCGAACGGTGACAGCAATGTGTATTTCATTGACGGCACGGAGATACTGAACATTTTCGGCGGCGACTCGGGAACGGTGGACAACTGCCATCCGAACGACCTCGGCTTTTACTGTATGGCAAAGGCGCTCGAGCCCGTGCTCGGCGCTGTTCTGAAAAAATGAATTGCCATTTGTAATTATTCGTTTTGAGGTAATCACAATGAAAAAAGTCATTTCAATTTTACTTTTAATCGCTGCGGCGGTGGTTTTTGCCGGGTGCAAAAAGGACAGTCCGGTCAGAAATACCGTGAACGGCAATATGAAAACATATTACGAGATGGAAGACGGGACCTGGCAATGCGACGGTTACACATACAAATACCGCCTTGAAATAAGCGGCAGAATGCCGAACGCGGCTGCCGACACGACCTTTGTGTATCTGAGCAACATTGAGGAAATTCCGTTTGAAAAAGCATATATGGCAGGTGGGTTGAGCAGCAATTCCGCCGACTATTTCAAGCCGGATGAAGCGTTGCTTGTTGAGATGAACTGACCTTATTCTCTGCGTTCGAGGTGATGTCTTATGAACAGAATAATATCCTTCTTTCTGGCGGTTATCGCTTTCTTTTCGGATTTATTCGGGGGAGGAACCAACATGAAACCTTTGTTCAAAAATGAATACACAATTCCCGAAAGCACTGTTCCCTACAGCCGTATTGACACTTCGCCCAAAACCGACTGGAAGGCAAAATATATATGGGATTCGTCGGACGCGGGTGAGGAAAATGTGTGGATGTGTATGAGAAAGAGCGCCGATATTGACGATGTGCCTCAATCACTCACCGCGTACATTTCCGCCGATTCAAAATACCGGCTTTACATAAACGGCGAAACCGTTGTTTTTGAAGGCGGCACAAAGAGGGGACCGACCGCCGACGGCAGTTATTTCGATTCCGTTGACATAGCCCCATATCTTATTTCAGGCAAAAACATAATCTGCGCCCTCGTTTGGTACTGGGGCAGGGATACAAGCTTTTCCAGCACGGACAGCGGCAGCGCGGGCTTCATTTTTGAGGCGGGGGATATTATCTCCGACAGCGGCTGGAAGGTGCTGCGCAACCCCGCTTTTATCCGGGATTACGGCGAGTTTCAGCCCAACTACAGGCTGCCCGAATTTAACATCTGCTATGACGCCCGCAATGATATCGGCGACTGGTTCTCGCCCTCCTTTGACGTGAGCGGCTGGGAGAACGCGAAGGAATACGGCACGGGCGGCTGTGAGCCGTGGGGCAAACTCTATCCGCGCGGAATTCCTCTGCTCAAGGATTACGGGCTTAAGGATTACGAAAACTCCGCCGATTACAAAGGCGTTACCGTTTTGTTAAAAAAAGCGATTACCCTCGATATACCTTATAACGCGCAGTGCACGCCTTATCTGAAAATAAAATCGAAGGCGGGCAAAAAAATAAGAATATTTACGGAAAACACCTGGCTCGGAGCCGTCAGCGACACCTATATCACCGGGGACGGCGTGCAGGAGTTTGAGGCGCCCGGCTGGTTCAACGGCGAACATATAACATATGAAATTCCCGCGGGCGTTAAGATTCTTGAACTCAAATACAGAGAAACGGGGTACAACACTCAGTTTTCGGGCCTGTTCGAATGCGGGGATGAAAACTTAAATTCCCTCTGGCAGAAATCCCTTCGCACACTTTATGTTACAATGCGCGACAACTTCATGGATTGCCCTGACAGGGAGCGGGCGCAGTGGTGGGGCGATGTTACGAACGAGATGGCAATGATGATGTACTCGCTCGACCCGGACGCATATCTTCTCTATCAGAAGGGTACAGCGTCCATGCTCGGTCACGTTGACCCCGAAAACAACATACTGCAGACCGTTGTGCCCTCAACGGATAGTTTTTTTGAACTTCCCGTTCAGCAGCTGGCGGGCATCTGCGGTTTCCTGAATTACTATATGTACACGGGCGACAGGGAATATCTGAATTTCGTCTATGACGCTGCAGTCAATTATATTAATCTCTGGTCGATAGGCGAAAAAAATCTCGTAAACCACCGCTCCGGCTCCTGGGACTGGATTGACTGGGGCAGCTTCGCCGACGTTACCGCCGTTGAGAACGCCTGGTATTACTGCGCGCTCTCGAGCATAAGCGAAATGGCGAAGGTTCTCGGCAAAAACTGCGATGATATCACCGCAAGAATGGATAAAATCAGAAAGGGCTATGAATCGCTCTGGACACCGAAGGGCTATAAGAGCGGCGATGTTCTGAGCCCGGATGACAGGGCAAACGCTCTTGCCGTTGTTTCGGGACTCGCGGGGAAAGAAAAATACGGTGTAATAAAAGACGTTCTTGCAAAAACCGCCAACGCGAGCCCTTATATGGAATATTATGTGCTCGAGGCGCTCTGCCGTATGGATGAATATGACCTTGCGCGTGAGCGTATGCTCAGCCGCTACGGCGATATGATAGCGGAGGATTATTCCACACTCTGGGAGGGCTGGACCAAAATAAACGGCACAATGAATCACGCCTGGTCGGGCGGCCCGCTTGTTATAATGAGCAAATATTTCGCGGGCGTGAGACCCTTAAAAGCCGGGTATAAGGAATTTGTCATAAAGCCGCAGATCAGCGGGGATGACACCGTAAAATGCGTTGTTCCGTCCGTTAAGGGTTATATTACCGTTACCGAAACAAAAAGCGGAAACTCGTTTGTTCTCGACGCCTGCGTGCCCGCGGACACAACGGCTGTTGTATATGTTCCTTATTCCGCGGGTCAGACCGTGAAATTAAACGGAAGCACTGTTTACGGCGAGGGCGGATTTACGGGCGGAAGCGGCGCTTCGTTTGTTGAAATATCGGACGGTTTCGCAGTATTTTCTGTTGATTGCGCATCCGAAACAGACCTTCGCTTTGAAACAGCGGATTGAATATATACAATGAATTGCGCCGTGCGGCGCATGAATTGCCTGACGGCATGAATTGTTGCTGCGTAACATGAATTGCCCTGCGGGCATCTGTTAAAATTCAATTCACGGAGCGAAGCGAGAAATCACGGCGTAGCCAAATCATGCGCGAAGCGCAAATCATTATTACTTCGCTTTGAAACAACAGATTGAGAATCAGTGATAAAAATTATGAATAAAAACAAGATTGAAAAATTTATAAAAAAGCAGAAAATCGCCTTCATCTGTTCTGTGGATGAAGACGGCTTTCCGAATGTGAAAGCGATGCTCAAACCGAGAAGGATTGAGGGCTTGAAGCATTATTATTTTTCAACCAACACATCTTCAATGAGAGTTAAGCAGTATCTTGAAAACCCGAACGCCTGCGTCTATTTCTGCCGGAAGGGAATAATCAGATATACGGGCGTTATGCTCAAAGGCAGTATGCAAGTGCTGACCGATCGGAAAACAAAAGATATGATCTGGCGCAGGGGAGACACAATGTTTTATAAGGGCGGAGTCACCGACCCCGACTACTGCGTTCTTAAATTCACGGCGCTCGGCGGAAGATACTACTGTGACCTTAAAACAGAGAATTTTGAAGTGTGACGGCGTAAGCGTCAATTCACCAAGGAGAAAAGAATATTAAAGCATTGATAATTTATTTCAGCAGAGCCGATGAAAACTACGCAGTCGGCTACATTGATAAAGGTAACACCGAAATTGCCGCGGAATATCTGCAGGAACTGACCGGAGCCGATATGTTCAAGGTTGAACCGATTGTTCCCTACGCGGCGGATTACAACACCTGCATAAAAGAGGCGAAGGAGCGCGTTGGCAACGCGCCCGTAATGGCAAAGCCGGATATTTCCGCCTATGATACCTTGTTTATTATGAGTCCTGTTTACTGGGGCACTTACGCGCCCGAAATGGAAACGGCTCTTGAAGGCCTGGATTTCGGCGGCAAAAAGGTGCGCGTTATCAGCACTCACGAGGGGAGCGGGCTGGGCAGTATGATCTCCGATGTTAAGAGAATCTGTAAGGGCGCGGATGTCGATTCCAAAGGCCTCGCGGTCAGGGGCTCACAGGCGAAGAACTCAAAGCAGACCTTAACCGCCTGGCTGTAATATTTATGAGGTGATATAATGAAAAACGGAAAAACACCAAACCCCGACACGGTTTTTCCCGTAGAGGGATATAAAAAAGAAATATATGTAAAGCCGACCGTCACAAACCCGAATATCATTGTCGGAGATTTTACTTATATTGCCGATTCCGATTTCGAAAGCCATGTTACACATCTTTACGACTGGAACGGTGATAAACTGATTATCGGTAAATTCTGTCAGATAGCCGCGGGTGTTGAATTTGTTATGAACGGCGCGAACCATCAGATGAACTGCGTAACTACCTTTCCTTTTTATACGCTTGAAGGCTGGAATATGGAACCGCCCGCCGCTTCCGACCTGCCGCTCAAAGGCGACACGGTCATAGGCAACGATGTATGGATAGGACAGAACGCAGTAATACTGCCGGGAGTTCATATCGGCGACGGTGCGATTATCGGCGCTGAATGCGTGGTGGGCTGCGATGTTGAACCCTATACGATTGTTGTCGGCAACCCCGCAAAAGTGCTGAGAAAACGTTTTGACGATGAACTTACGGATTTATTGCTCAGGTTCGGGTGGTGGAACAAAAGCGTTGACGAAATAGACGCCCTCATCCCGCTTCTGACCTGCGGCGATCTTGAAAAGGTCAGAACACAACTTAAAAATATGATTGATTCCGATAATCCCGTTTTAGGAGGAGCGTCATGCTGCAGAAAATAATCGCCTTTTTTACCTCCGTTTTCGCTTTTCTGACCTCTTTTTCACAGACTCTGTTCACACCCGGTGTCATAAGAGTTGATTTCAATAATATTGTTGGCGAAATGCGGCCGGTTCACAACATAGGCAGAATGCCCGAATATGTTGCTGACAGCGAAACAAACGCCCTTTTTACCGCCGCGAATATGACCTCGTGCAGAACCCACGACATAAACTGCACCGATATTCACCGTATTTTCCCCGATTTTTCAAAGGATGTAAACGACGAAAACTCCTATAATTTCGCCGAATGCGACGAGGTTATAGCGGCAATAGTTGACACGGGAATGGAGCCGTTCTTCCGCCTCGGAATAAGTTACAGCAACCCCGTTGCGGATCACGATTACCTTGTGCCTCCCGCCGATTACACAAAATGGTCGCAGATATGCGAGCACATTATTCTGCACTATAACGAGGGCTGGGCGGACGGATTCAATTACAACATAAAATACTGGGAAATATGGAACGAGCCCGAAAACAGCGACGATATTTCGGATAACCACTTCTGGATCGGCTCCGATGAGGACTTTTTCCGCCTTTACGACACAGCCGCAAAATATCTCAAGGAAAAATTCCCGAATCTCAAAATCGGCGGTTACGGTTCCTGCGGATTCTACGCGCTTACAAAAACCAACGCCGTAAACACGGGCGCGACTCCGAGGAATCAGTATTTCGTAACTTATTTTCAGAATTTTCTCAGTTATATCAAAGAGCACAATTCCCCTATGGATTTCTTCACCTGGCACAGCTACACCACAACGGGCAAGAACGCCCGCTACATTGAATATGTAAGGGAAAATCTCACTGAAGCCGGCTACGGCGAAACGGAAATAATCTGCGACGAGTGGAACTACAATCCGATGGAAAACGATAAGATTGACCGCCGTTACGGCGCCAATCAGACATCGATGCTTATTATGTTCCAGAATGAGGGCCTCGATATGGCGCATTATTACAACGGCGACGATGACGCGCAGTTGTGGGCGGGTCTGTTTGTAAACGGCCGCCGGCCCTCATCCGCCTATTACGGCTTTTGGGCGTTCGGTCAGATGTATAAACTCGGCAGTCAGGCAAAAATAAACAACCTTTGGCTGCCCGATGATTTATACGCCGTCGCCGCGACGGGCGAGGACGGTCAGGCGCTTCTTATCTCGAATGTCTCCGAAAAAAAGGACAGAAATCTTAAAATCGACGCGGGGGAATACACCGTAGATAAATGTATGACGGTAAACGAAAACTGCGAATGGGTTGAGATTCCTCTGCCCGATAAAATCGAAAGCGGCTCAATGCTTTACATTACTTTCACCAAATAAAATCCGGGAGTGATTGATATGAAAATCATAGCGTTTCTTGAATCTCTTATAATCACCCTTTCCTGCTTTTTCGGCAGTGTTTTCAATTTGCCCGATAAAAATGTCAGGACGCTTATTGAGGATAACGGCGGTATGATTTACGGCGTGTGCCACCCGAACGAGCAGTATGACGCCCTGAAGGACGCGGGGCTGAACTGGGTGCGTTTTGACATCCCGTACCCCTATAACGCCTCGGGCGAAATCAGCCGTTCATATCTCGATTTCAAATCGCGCTGTCAGGGCTACGCCGACAACGGCATGCGCGTTATGGCTGTTACTCCTTATCCCAGGGATTATGTAAATATCGGAGGGTTCAATCCCGCGCAGGATGTTGAGCGCACAAAGGAAATCGCCGTCTTCCTCTATAATGATTTAAAAGATATAACGGGCGCTTTCCAGATAACCAACGAGATGGGACTCGCCACTTTCACACATCCGCTTTCTCTCGAGGAGGCGGCTGTGTTCATCGGCGTTCAGCTTGAAGCGATTGATGAGGCGAAAAAGGAAAACAATGACTCTTTCCCCATCGGCTACAATCAGGCGAATGTAAGCGTAAGTAAGGAACTCAACAGTCTGCTCAAGCCGTATCTCAAATACTGCGATTATGTGGGAATCGATCTCTATATAGGCGTTCAGACGAACGACAAGGCGTCCGATTACTCGAAAAGAATCAAAAAGCTTTACAGAGAAGTCTGCAAGCCGATAATCGTTACCGAATTCGGCTTCTGGAGCAACGCCGGCTCAAAGACGGAAGAGGAAAAGAAGGAGATACTCGCCCACTACGGCTATTCATCGGAGGCAGAAGCCGTTGCCGACGGTGAAAACTTCATTTCAAAACTTCCTCAGCAGTTCAGAAACACGCTTTTTTATGAATTTCCGGGGCAGGAGGAGCACTGGGCGGAGCTTGTGTTCTCGGCGTTTTCAGCCCACTTCTACGGGCAGACCTCCGACAATACGCTTGAGAATGTCGGCTTCACTCCCGAGGGTCAGGCGGAGTTTTTCAGGCGCGTCATTACCGAAATGCAGGGGCTCAACTGCCTCGCGGGTATGATAATTTACTGCTGTCAGGATATGGCAATCTGCTGGACCTGCGGCCAGAGCTGGTGCCCGATTGAAACAAAATGGGGCATATTCACAATCGACGGCACCCCCAAACCCGCCTACTACGCCGTAAAGGAAGTTATTACGGGAGAGAAATAATGCTTCATTTCAACAAATGATTGTTATAACGGAGGAATGATTATGTTGGAGAAACTCTCACTGAAAGGAATAATCGCCGTGCTTACCGCTTTTTTATGTTTCGCTTTTCCGCATCTTGCCGCGCTCAAGGTGAAGACCGTTCGCAGTCTGCCCGCTTACAAGCAAAGCATCGAGAGCGGCGACCGCGTTCATTTTCTCAAAACCGGCTCGTCGGACGCCATTATTATTGAGAGCGACGGACATTTCGCTATGGTTGACGGCGGTGAGGATACCGACAATCCGCGCAACTTCCCGGGTCTTGAACTTCCCGGATATGAGCAGGAGGTTCTCGGCTATCTCAAAAAGAACTGCTCCGATGAAAACGGAAAGGTTCATCTCGATTTTGTGCTCGGCACTCACGCCCACTCCGACCACATCGGCGGTTTTGACACAATAATTCTAGACCCCGATGTTACCGTTGACCGCGCGTATCTTAAAGAATACAACAGCGCGAAAATAAACGAGCATGAGATTGAGGACTGGGATAATCAGGAGGTCTATGACCAGATGATAAACGCCCTGAACGAAAGAAATGTTCCTGTAATCATTCCCGATCCGACGCCTTTCGCGCTCGGCAATTTCACGGTTACACTGTTCAATACGGATGACCCCGAAAACCCGGAAAAGGTCGGCGAAAACGACAATTCGCTCGGTGTTCTGCTTGAGAAAAACGGCACAAAAATCTTTCTTGCGGGCGATATGGACAACTATACTGGCGATGAATCCCGCCTCGCTCCCGAAATCGGAAAGGTGAATCTTTTAAAGGTCGGTCATCACAGTTATTCGGGTTCCAGCACGGAGGATTTTATTTCAACTCTTCTGCCCGATACCTGTGTTATCACCAACAACACCACAGGTGACTTCAATGTTGTTACAAATATAATAAAAATCTGCCGCCACGACAGAATCTATGTAACGGGCATTGAAAACGGCGTGCTCGCGGTTGTGGGCGACGGCGGCAAAATAGATTATTACGGCGCAATCTGCGACTGGGAGCGCAAATGATTGTCCGAAAGCAATCGCTTACCGCATCGGGAACGATGCGGTTTTTTGTTGCGACAAATAAGAACAAAAATCAACAATAGTTTTTAAGAACGATTTTTGTTATGCTGCACGGCCGGACAAGCTCTCCGAGGTTCCGGGTTTCCCGGTTATGACTTGGGCAAGACGAGTTTTCATAATTATTTCGCAAAAACATATCTGCGTCTCGGCAGATAAACCGGAGCAGGGGATATTTATCGGTTTTTGTTGAAATTTTTTTCGCTTGTGTTATAATTTCAACGGAAGTTTATTATAATCTTTGAAATTCACACAATTCGGAGGATTGAAAATGAAACTGATACAGAGTTTTTCGGTGGATCACAACCGCATTGTTCCCGGCATTTTCACAAGCAGGGTGGATAATCTGGGCGATTATTCGGTTACAACTTATGATATAAGACTTAAGAAGCCCAACAGGGAGCCGGTAATCGATGTCGCGGCAATGCACTCGCTCGAGCACCTTGTAGCGACCTACCTGCGCAACAATCCGGACTGGCAGGACGAGGTCATCTACTGGGGACCCATGGGCTGCCTTACGGGCTTTTATCTTATTCTCAAGGGCAGCCGCGCTCCGCAGGAACTCTACGGGCTGATGCTCGGGGCGTTCAAATCCGTGCTCGAAGCCACCGAGGTTCCCGGAACCGCTCCCGAAAACTGCGGCCACTACCTTATGCACGACCTTGAAATGGCAAAATGGTACGCGGGCGAGTTCGCCGCCTATCTCGAGGCAAACGCCGGCAACAGCGATATTTTTGAATATCCCAGAACAGAGCGCCTTGTAACGGAAGACGGTCAGCATTTCTACGATTCATAAACATATTTTTAACGCAAAAAGATTTGCCGCTCACTTTTTTGTGGGCGGCATTTTCGTTTGTTTTTACTGTACTTTTATTGAAAAAACTACGCGCGTGTGTTATAATTTATTTATATTTCGTGTTTATGAAAGAGTGGTTTTTATGAGCTGTGAAAAATACAAAACCGAAGCGGCTGAACGCTTTGGAAACACAGACGCTTACAGGGAGTTTTCGGCAAAGACTGCGGGCGTTTCAAAAGAAGAACTCGCGGAAATAACCGAAGGGCTTGAAAAGATTCTCGGTGAATTTGCCGTATGTATTCAGAACAAAAACGCCCCGGATTCCGCCGCGGCTTTGGAACTTGTTGCAAAACTTCAGGCGTATATTTCCGCAAACTTTTATAATTGCACCGATGAAATCCTGGCGGATCTCGGTCGTATGTATGTTGCCGATGAACGATTCAAAAACAATATCGATAAACACGGCGAAGGCACTGCGGAGTTTATAAGTGAAGCGATAGAATCAAAACTGAGCAACCGGAAAATATGAACAGACAGAATGTTATTGAATATATAAAAGCCGAATTCGGTGTGTCGGAAGAGCATTTATGGATGAGTTATCCCGACTATATTGTCTTTCGCAACGGCAGAAACAAAAAGTGGTTTGCCGTAGTTATGGATGTTGAAAAGCAGAAACTCGGGCTGGACGGAACGGACAGGGTTGATGTAATCAATCTCAAATGCGACCCTATGTTTATCGGCTCTCTGCGGCTGAATAATGGATATCTGCCCGCCTATCATATGAGCAAGGATAAATGGATTTCCGTTTTACTTGACGGCACCGTGCCCGAAAACGAGATAAAAGATCTGATTCATTTCAGTTATGAACTGATTGATAAGAAAAGATAAATACAATCCTTTTTCCGAAAATATAAAAGCACAATCAGGGGGAAGCGCTATGGAAACATTTTATCAGGCAATAAAAATGATACTTGTTCTTCTGTTCGGCATCGGGCAGATGGTCTTACCGAAGATACCGGGCGGCGATTTTCCGCCGAGCGAACCCGTTGAAAGAGGCGATGAAATGAAATATGTACAAATCAGTGCGGACGATGAGGGCTTCGACATCTGGAGACCTTTTGAAGAACGCGGCGGCTATTGCTACGGGCTGTCGATGATTCTCAATTCCGACGGCAGTCTGGACACCTGGAGCGCCTCGACGGGTCCGGGCGATCTTATCGATATTGTCAACTACAAGCGCTGGTCAAAGGATTTCAAAACAAGCTCCAAGGAAGTAACCGCCCTGAAGCCGACGGCTGAAACCTATGACCGGGCGTGGACCTGCGACCCGGGAACCGTCAAATTCGGCGATTATTACTATATCGGCTACACAACAACCGAAGATATCCGCGGGGTAGGGAACGTTGCCTGCGTTGCCAGAAGCAAAAACCCGCAGGGTCCCTTCATTGAAAAATGGACGGGAAACGGCTGGGGAACCGAGCCCGCCCCGCTTATCGAATACACCGGCAACCCGGAGTGCTGGGGCGTCGGAGAGCCCTGCTTCGTCGTTATGGGTGATACTCTTTACATATACTACTCGTGGAGTGACGAACACGGGGCAACAACCCGTGTCGCTACCGCCGACGCAACGGATGAAAACTGGCCTGCGACGCTTCGGTTACACGGCGAGTGCATTCCGCCGAAAAACGGCGGAGACTCGGCTGATGTCAAATATCTTGATGAATACGGCCGTTTTGTCGCCGTTTTTACCGAGAAACGTTTTTCCGACGAGAGTTATGTCGCCGTCTGGGAATCCTTTGACGGTCTTACATTCCGTCCGAGCGGGTTCGTCAAAGCGAACACCTGCAAAAAACTGCACAACTGCGGAATATCCGGGCGCGCGGACGGTCACATTGCCGCGGGCGATCCGGTTTATCTCGCCTATGCCTATGCCGGAGCGGACAGCGAGGGAAGCTGGGGAAACTGGGCAACGAGACTGCACAGGGTTACCATTTCGCTTTCGGATGAGCCGAAACTTGATGATTCAACCGAAACAAATAATGATGTTATTGTCACCCACAGAAAAGGGCACCTTGTTCCCGAGGTTCTGACCGTTAAGGCGGAACATCAGTCTTATACTGTAAATAAAAGCGAGAAAATCTGGATTATTGCCTATGACTCGGATCTTGTTTGTTTCCCGCTACTGACCGACCTGCAGTTCGACGGCTATGATACATCGGTTATAAAAACAGTCGGAACAACCATAATTCCGGTAGCTCCCGGCGATACCCGCGTTTGGGTTCACTGGCACGGCTTTACGGGCGATTTCGTCGTGCATGTAACCGAATAAAAACCGGCGGAATTACCCGCCGGCTCAAATGAATTAAAAAGATTATACAAATCAGGATTTGACGAGGAGAACAATAATGAAAAAAATAATTTCACTTATACTTTCGATAGTTTTGCTTGCCGGAATACTGCCGGCGCGTGCGCTTGCGCTTAACCCCGCATCCGCTGAAAAGAGCGAAGGGTATTCAATTTCATCTTTAAGTTTTGACGGCAAAACAGCCACGGCGGATATTGTCAACCCGGGTGCCTGCAAACTTGTTGTTGCGGTATATGACCCCGATACCGATAAAATGCTCGGCTCCGCTATTACCGCATTGGAAGAAAACGCCGGAACGGCGCAGGCGGCGATTGATATTCCCGCAATGCCGCAGTATTTCCTTGCGCGCGCTTTTTTGCTTGACGGCAATATGGGCGCTTTATGCCCGAAATACGAAACCCGCCTTTATACAAAAGCGTTTGAGAATTACCTCAAAGTTTCTTTATCCGTCTGCACTGTGCAGGGTGAAAGCACCGTTTTGATTCCCGGTGCCGAAGTTACGGCAAAGGACGGATTCTGCGACAGCGAAGGCGACGGAAGATATGATGACCGCACTGCGGTCACCGACGGGAACGGCGAAGCAGTATTTTACTTTGAACCGGGCGAACATGCGGTCACCGCTTCGGCTGAGGGTTATTTTCAGACAACGGCAACTTTCACCGTTTCGGAAAACGCAAAATCATTCAGTATAAATCTGATGAAAGACGGCGGCTCCGAGCCCGGAGATAACGATTCCGACGGCACGGGCAGCGATGACGGCTGGATTGACAGAACGCATTACAAACTCGGTTCTTTTCCTCAGACGGATGTTACGGAAAGTATGGGCTCAATTCTTGATTCCGAAGCAACAGCCTGGAAATCATACGGGTATTACAGCGGCACCGGCAAATCAGACGGCGGCAGTATGACCGCCGGCGATTTTATGCTCTACTGCGATGTGACTTACGGTGAGGATAAATACAGGGGCGTAACCTTCAG
>JAEERC010000022.1 GCA_016285645.1 Clostridiaceae bacterium
CACCTCAAAGAGATGAAATTTGTGCATATTTGCAGGTTATGACGACGAGTAATACTTGCCGTATTCCGAGGAGGAATACCTGCATAAGATGTGCGAAGGTCGCTCTTTGAGGCATTACTGGCTTATGAAGGACCGCCCTTACGCGCCGGGGTTAATCTCGTTTTTTTGTCTTTATCTTATAACTATGCTGTCTCTTTCGGGGCCGACGGAGACATAGCCGATGCGGCAGCCGATCTGCTTTTCAATGTAGGTTACATAGTTCCTCGCCGCCTCGGGGAGATCTTCCCACTTGCGGGCGCCCGAGATGTCGCAGCCCCAGCCGTCCATATACTCGATTACGGGCTTCGCGCTGTCCAGCAGGCAGGGGAACGGGAAATCGTCGGTCTCCTCGCCGTTTACGATGTATTTCGTGCAGACGGGGATTTTATCCATATAACTGAGCACGTCCATCTTTGTAAGGGCGATGTTCGTGGCGCCCTGGCACTCAACACCGTAGCGCGTGGCGACTATGTCAATGGGGCCTACTCTGCGCGGTCTGCCCGTTTTGGCACCGTATTCGCCGCCCGCCTCACGGAGCTTTTCCGCCTCCTCGCCGAACCATTCGCAGGTGAAGGGGCCCTCGCCCACGCAGGTGGAATACGCCTTTACAACGCCCACAACCTCGTCGATTTTAACCGAGGGAAGTCCCGAGCCGACGGGCGCGTAAGCGGCTATCGGATTTGATGAGGTGGTGTAGGGGTGAATGCCGTAGTCGAGGTCGCGAAGGGAACCGAGCTGCGCCTCGAACAGCACGCTCTTGCCCTCTTTCTGCGCATCGCGCAGGAATTTGCCTGTGTCGCAGATGAACGGCTTTATCTTTTCGCCGTAATTCTCAACCCACGCCATAAGCTCGTCAATCGTAACCGCGGGAGCGCCGTAAACCTTTGTGAGGGTGAGATTTTTCCATTCGAGCAGGTCGGTCAGGTGCGCCTTTAAATGCTCGGGGTAGAGAAGTTCGCCCGCGAGCACGGTCTTTTTCTGGAATTTATCCGAATAGAACGGCGCTATGCCCTGACGGGTGGAGCCGAATTTTTTATCCTTGAGACGGGCCTCCTCAAGGCCGTCAAGGTCACGGTGCCACGGAAGGAGGAGGGACGCCCTGTCGCTTATTTTCAGGTTTTCGGGAGTGATGGAAACGCCCTGCGCGACCACGCCTTCAATCTCCGTCCAGAGATTTTCGCAGTCAAGCGCAACGCCGTTGCCGAGAATGTTGACAACGCCCTTCGTGAAAATGCCCGAGGGGAGCAGGTGAAGAGCAAACTTGCCGAATTCATTTATAACCGTGTGACCCGCGTTGCCGCCGCCCTGATAGCGCACGACCACGTCGAAATCCTTTGTGAGCAGGTCGACCATTCTGCCCTTGCCTTCATCGCCCCAGTTTATTCCTACAATAGCACAGTTTGACATTTGTTTTCCTCATTTTTCCGGGAGAGAACTCCCAAATATTTTATTAACCGATTTATTATAGCATTTTATAAAATGTATTTCAAGGAAAATAGATATTTTATTTGGAATTGAGAAAGAAAACCAAACGCCCTCCGCGGAGTGCCCGTTACACAGGAAAAACGGCGCGGAACATTCCGCGCCGTTTTTGATTGTATATGATTACATCATATTCGCGTTGCGAAGGGTGAAGAGAATGTAGCTTACAAATTGGTTTGTTGTGTAAATCAGCGATTTGACAGTTTCCGTTATAACCTGCGTAAGGGGTTGGAACGACAGGTATTGTACAGCGTTTGACAGGGTGTATGAAACCGCCTGTGCGTAGTCAATGATATCCGCCCTGCGGTTGCAAACCGTGATTTCGGGCTCAAAGGAAGCCAGAAAACCGGTTCTGTAAGCGTGCGCTTCATACCAGTCGCCCTCCCTGAGGGTCCAGAAAACTGTGCCGTCGCTGTTGAGTTCATACTGTGCGGAAACAGTGTATTCCTCTCCTCCTACGGTTATGTGCGAGGCGAATACATCGATATCGTCATCTTTTTCGGCTCTGACCTCGGTGCCGTCTTTTAAACGGAGAATGACATACTCCGGAGTGCCCCAGGCGAGGACATCATAGCAATACTCGTCATAATCCACCGTCGCCGAAGGGGTGAAGTCCTCGGGCAGTTCAACGCTTTCAATCTGTTCCGAAAGCGTTTTTATTGTAATATTGAAGTCAAAGCCGCGGCCGTCGTTGATGTCGTAGTGAACTTTGTAGGTTCCGCCTTCATTTTCGGGAAGTTTGAAGCAAACGCCTTTGATTATATATTTTTTACCCGCCGAGAAAGTGATTTCAATTCCGCCGTCGGGATATATTTCCGCCCAGTGGTCGTAATTGCTGTAATACAGACTGTTATATGAAGTGTTCGCGGTGAAGCTGTCGGGTGTGACCGATGCGATTTCGCCGACATATTCAATTGTTACCGGAGAAGGCGCAAATTCCTTTTCGGCGTAATCGTCATCCGTTCCCCAGTCAAAGAAATACATAAATGTTCTTTCGCCCTTTTTCAGATAAACGGGGAAGCCGCGGCTGCCGTCCTCGGAGGAGTAAACCGAGCCGTCGACACCGATTGTGCCGCCTTCCTGATGGAACTTCAGCACGCTGCCGCCTATGCTGATATCGGAAACACCGAAGCCCCAGAACTCACCGGAAACAATGTAGTAGCCCGTTTCGGAAGGGGTAAAGCCGTAGGTTGAGCCGTCGAATGTAACCTCGTTTTCGCCGCTTTTGAGAGCGCCCTTGTATTCGCTTTTCCAGGAGTCCGCGCGCGAGCCGACATAGCTCCAGGTGATTTCGTCATAATCCGGCTGATACGCCGAGGCGACCGATACGCAGGACAGCATAAGAGCGATGAGCAGGATTGCCGCAAGAACTGTTTTAAATGTTTTTTTCATTGAATTTTACCTCCCTGATTGCACGTTTCCCGTGCTTTGTCTGAATTATACAGACAGGGCGATTAAGATTCAATTGACCGGCTCATTAAGAAAGCATAAAGATTCCCTTATGATTCTGTTATGCCCGCAAAATCATAAGGGAATTGTTCTTTTTATTATTACCAGAGGTCTTTCTTTTCAAGCCAGTCCTTCGCGAGGGAGTAGGTCTGCCTGCCGTCGTGCGACATATATGAGGAGTGGTCGGCGCCTTTTATGACCGCCATATCGCTGCCCTTGACGCATTCGTGAATATAGACCGTGTCCGTCAGCCACATTATGTCGTGCTCGCCGCAGACAATGTAGGCGGGGCAGGTTATTGAGGAAAGATATTCCCCGTCAAACTGCGGCAGGGTGAGCATAAGGTCGTTTAACTTGTCGGGTTTAAATATGTTCGCAACCGCCACGCCGAACGGAAAATACGGCTTGAAGGTTTCGGGCCGAGAGTTCGCTCCGCAGGCGATTACCGCCCCGGGCAGATCGGGATATTTCGCCGCGAGAGTCAGGGCGTTTATCGCGCCGTCGCTGTGACCGATAACTGTCGATTTTTCAAGACCGAGCGCCTCAATGAATTCGGCAATATCCTTCGCCATAAGTTCATAGGTTATCACGCCCGGGTCGCCCGACTGACCGTGGCAGCGGCTTTCGGGCAGATAGACGGTGAACCTGCTGCCGAGATATGACGCCGCCTCCTTAAGCGAGTTTACGCTGCCGCCGTTGCCGTGAACAAGTATGAGCGGCTTTTCGCCCTCGCCGTAAACCTGATAATGTATTCTTACATCGCTCAGTTCAATGAAGGTGTCCTCCCTCATCTCAACGGGGGCGGGCAGATCCGACACGGAGGGCGTGTCAATCGCGTTGTATTTCTGCGGATTCATCACAAAATCAATCTGCGAGGCAAAGCCGCCGAAGGACGCCGCGAGGCACATAAGAATTGTTATAAATGTTTTCATATTATTCTCCGTGCGTGTTCACCGAAAGCTCGCCGCTGCCCGTAAACCCGGCGGTCTTTCCGCCGTAAACGATTTTCGCCTTTATCGACGGGTCCGCTCCGGCTTTTATTGTGACACTGTTTTTGTCTTTTATAATCTCAACGGATATTACGCCCCTTACGGTGGTGATGTGACCTTTAACCCTGTTTAAACCCTCAACCGTTACGGGCGAGATTGTAACGCTCTCAAAACCCGCCGAGTTTTCATCCTGACGGATGCCTAAAAGATAAGTGAACAGGCACTTTGTAACGGCGCCGAACATCGGGTGGTTCTTCGAGCTCTGACCGTTCCAGTTTTCCCACAGGGTGGTAGCCCCGTTGCGCGCCATAAAGTCGAAGGAGACCTCGCCCCTGCCCGCGAGCAGGTTGAAAGCCGTCTGCCCCTCGCCGTGCTCAAAAAGATACTGAGTCAGAGCGGGCGTGGCGATTATGCCTGTGTCGTACATACCGAGCGCCTTATATTTTCCGGCCATTTTTGCGAACACCTTTTCATCCCCGAGCCCCGCCGACAGAGCGAGGGCGGAAGCGCCCTGAATGCCGCCGATATAGGCGTGCTGCTGAGAACTGTAATACGCGGCGTCAACCGCCTGAGACGAGCGTTCTATAAGAGCGGGAAGATGAGCCGTTTCACTCTGCCTGCCGAGGATTTCGCCGATTTCAATAACGGTTTTCATAAAGCCGATATAGAGGCAGGTGTTTACGAAGGATTCGGGTATTTTTATCTCCTCGGGCGGGAGCCAGTCGCCAAGGCACCAGCCGTCCTTTTCCTCGCGGCAAACAAGCCCGAACTGAGTGCGGGATTCGATATATTCAAAGTATTTAAGCATTTTCGGGAAGAACTCATTGAGCAGGTCGCGGTCTCCGTAGATTTTATAGAATCTGTAGGGAACCTCCACAATCGCGCCGCCCCAGCCGCAGGGTCCGCCTCCGCCGCCCATAACGGGCGCCGTGTGGGCAACGTGACCCGTTTCGGTGCACTGGCTGTCAGCGATATCATAGAGCCATTTGCGGTAGAACTCCCTGCAGCCGAGCGTGAGCATAGCCGCCTCGCAGCAGAGCTGACCGTCGCCCGTGTAGCCGAGACGCTCGCGGTGCGGGCAGTCCGACGGCACGCCCGAGTGCATATTGCAAAGCTGGGTGTGTACATAGGTGCTGTAGAGCCAGTTTAACTCCCTGCTGTCGCTCTCAAACGAGGATGTTACGGGCACATCGGAGTGAACCACATCCACTCTGACAACCTCGGCGTCGCCCTTTACCCTGAAATAGCGGAAACCGTGCCAGGTGAAAAGCGGAATATATTCGCGGTCCTCGCCGTCGGTGATGAACTCCTCGGTCTGGTAGCCCTCTTTAAAGTGGATGCCGAAACCGGGCTTGTCATATATATCCTCGGCGTAGCTCACCGTGATTTTTTCATGGGGCTTTCTGCATTTCAGAACGGCGTAACCCACCGTATTTATGCCCGCGTCGTACAGTTTTCCGTTTTCGTTGCCCTCAAGCAGAACTACGCCGGTTATACTCTCAATAACTTTATCCGCGGGAGCGGTCTGAATCATATAGTTGCTGTCGGGCGCAGGTATTTCGCGGCTCGGCGTAAAATTGCCGGAATCGGGGTTCGTCATCCAGTCGGCGGGCAGAAGATTGTAATCCTGTTTTTCGCCGTAATACAGTGACACCTGCGTAACAAAGCCGCTGTTTACGAGCGTTGACGAGTCGCTGAGCACATCGCCGCTGCCCTTTGTTATCGCGTAGCAGAGTTTCGGCTTTCCGAATGTGACATAGCCCTCCGCGTCGCGGAAGACCTGACAGTAATAGCCCGTGCCGAGCAGAACGGTCATAACATTTTCGCCGTCCTCAAGGTAATCCGAAATGTCATATTTCATACAGTAGGTGCGGAACGAGAGTTTGTCAACCAGCGGATACTCGAAGCGCGAGAGATCCCTTTCGGAATAGTTCGAGGCGTTGGGCACAAGCAGATCGCCGCTGACCTTTCTGCCGTTTATATACAGGCGGAAAAAACCGAGGCCGCAAATCACAATGGATGCAGCCTCGCCCTTGACGGCGGTGAAGGTCTTTTTAAAAACGGGCGCTAAACTGCCGGGGCAGTCAATGAAACGCGCGCCTTTGAAAAGTTCGGTTCCCGTCATTTTATTTCCTCTTTTTCTGTTTTGTATTTTGTAAATTCGTCAATCATACACCTGCCCAGCCCGTTCAGGTATTTAAGCGCGGGGGCAATGGCGTCATTGGGCAGGGGCTTTAAGAAATTGTCCGCCTCAAAGGTGAAATTGCCCTTGTAATCAATTTCGGCGAGTGCCTCAAGCACCTCGCTCCAGTTGATTTTGCCCTGATAGGGGGCAACATGGCGGTCGAATTTAAAATCGTTGTCGTGAATATGCAGGGCGGTCAGCCTTTTGCCGCCCACCGTGCGTATCATACGCGCGGGATTTACGCCCACAAGTCTGCAGTGCCCCACATCCACACAAGCGGAGAAATAATCGGCGTCCAGCGCGTCCACAAGGCGGCAGAGCGCCTGCGGAGTTGAGCAGACCGTGTTGCGGCACACCCTTTTTCTCGAAAACGGGTTGTAGCCGCCGTAGAGATTCTCAAGCGCTATGTTCACGCCGTATTCCTTCGCGTAGGGCAGAAGCGAGGTGAAAAGCTCAACATTGCGGTCAAAGCGGTTTGTGCGCGAGAGCACGTCCGGGTGCATAACGCAAACTTTTATGCCGAGTATCGCGCATATTTCGAAGCATCGTCTTACGGCGTCGGTGCAGCGGGTGTTGTATTTTGAGTCGCCGGGTCTGACCGTCGGGAACGGGGCGTGCGTCTGCTCAAAGGTCTTGCCGTAGAACGAGGCGATTTCAAGCAGTTTTTTCGCGCGCTGTTCATAGCAGGGCGCCATAAGCGTACAGTTTTCTTTTGTCAGGTGAAAAAGCGAGTAGTCGATGCCGTCAAAGCCCGCCTCGCATATCATCCTGACCGCCGTCAGATCGCCGAATCTTCCGCCGGCGTTCGCGGTCTGAGTTACGAGTTTCATCTTATTCCTCCGGAGCGGAAAGGGTGAGTTCCTCTTTGATTTCCTCTTTCATTTTTTCCATATCCGCCTCCTGCGCCGCCTCGCTGTTCGCCTGCCTTACATAGGCGTAAACGGGTTCAAGGCGCTCCTTGGTGAGCGGATAGCCGAATTTATAGAGCAGGAAGATGAGCGTATATACAACGGCGGGAATGAGTGTGCATACCTTTAATATTCCCTCGCTGACGCCGGGCTTGTAGCCGATTTTCGCCATCTCCTCGGTGTAGCCGACCATACCGAGCAGGGTGAGTCCGCCGTAGTCCGCGGCAGTCTGACCTAACTTGCGGCAGAAGGTGTAAACCGCGTAAATCGCGCTCTCGCTCTTTTCGTGGGTCCTGTACTGCTGGTAGTCGATTACATCCGCCACAACAGCCCAGTTCGTGATTGAAACGAAGGAGTAGCCGAAGCCGATAATGAACAAAAGAATCATAAACAGCCACGCCTGGTCTCTGCCGGGCTTGATTAAATATGTTAAAATCGCCGCCGCCGCTGAGAAGAAGGCGCCGACCTGGCAGAGCTCCTTTTTGCCGTATTTCTTGCTGAGTTTCGGCACAAGGAAAATCATAATCGCCACGGGCAGATACTGGGCGACCGTGCCGAGAATCGAAAGGCGCGTGTCGCAGAAATAGTTTTTGTAGAGATACTGATTGAGCGATGAGAACTGAAGCTGACCGCTGATGAGAATACCCGTGAGGGCGAGCACAACAAACGGTCTGCTCTTTATCATGGAGCCGTAGGTCTTTTTCAGGTCAACGTGCGGGTTTGCCTCGGAGGGCACGCGCTCCCTAGTCGTGGTGTAGCATATAAGGTAAGCCACAGCCGAGAAAACCGCCATAATAATCGCGAATTTGAGCATACCGCTGCCGCTTGCCACATCGTATGTGCCGCCGTTGCCGTCGTCCATTTTGGTATAGACCACTATCGGCGCGAGAAGCAGGGGAGCCGCTCCGCCCACGCCGCTGCCTATGGCGCGGAAGGTTGAGAGCAGCGTTCTGCCGTCCGGGTCGTCGGTGATTACCGAGGCGAGCGAGCCGAAGGGCACATTCATACCCGTGTAGAGCATACCGAAGGCGATATAGGTGGCGTACGCTATGGCGAGGAGTATCGCCTGGCTGTTGGTGAACCTGTCAAACGCCACAAAGCACAGCACTTCGGATATCGCCAGCGGAACGGACACCGTGAGCAGATAGCGGCGGTATTTGCCGTTTTTGCCGGGCTTTCTCTTTGCGACAATCGCGCCCCAGAGAGGGTCGTTTATCGCGTCCCACAGACGGGTGAAAAGGAAAAGGTTCGCGACCGTCGGCTTCGCCCTGAGCTTGAGCACGTCGGTCAGGAAAACCTTGAGATATGAGCTGACATAGGTGAGCACGAACATGTTGCCCGCGTCGCCTATCATGTAGCTTATGCCGTCTTTCAGGCCGATTTTGTTCGGGTGAGGAGCCGCCTGCTCAACGCCCGTCTCGATTTCGGCATCTTTTTTTGCCAAACCGGACACCCCTTTGTAATTTATTAACATTATAAATATATCATAGAGTCGGAATAAAATCAAATATATTTAATCCGAAATCCGTGACAAAAAATCAAAACCCGGCGGCTTCTCCTTTTACGGGAAGTCGCCGGGTTCTTTTGCGTGGTTCTGTTACTTCAAAGCGACATAAAAATAATCGTTTTCGGAGTCGTTGAGGCGGGTTGTGATACCGCCGGAGGTTGTGTTCGTAACCGAAAAGCCGTCATCCGTGAGCGTCACGCCCGCGGTGCCGAAGCCGTCGCAGGCAAAGCCCGAATACACATATCCGCCGTGCACGGCGGGCATGGACTGTGTGCCCACAAAAACCGCTCTCGGCTTGAAGCCGAGGTGAAAGCTCCTGTAGGCGGCGTCCGTGCCGAAATACGAGCCCGTTGCGGTCGGCGCGGTGAGATAAGCCCTCTGCGCGGCGCTTAAGTGTATATCCTCATCGCGGATGTGCGAGCCGCAGAGCAGTTCCTTGTCCATAAACGAGGGGAAGGGTATGTCGCAGGTGTCGGCGGGGCAGAGGTTCGCCTTTATTTCGGCGTATGCCTTCAGCACAAACGCCTCCGTGTCGCGGTCCGCCGTGATTCCCTCACAGCCCGATGAGACAATCTCGAGGTCGGTGCCGAAACTCAGAGCGTCGATTACGAGAGTAAACGCGTCGTAACACTCCCCGCCCCCGAGGGCGAAGGGCGCGTGCACGCCGAAGCGCAATTTAACAAGGGCGTTGCGGCAGTATTCGTCGCGCTCGAGCACCCCCTCGTTGTTCGCGGTGAAGGAGTCCGATATCCGCACGCTTTCAATGCCCACGCTGACCGTTGTGCGCGAGAGCGGCACGGTTTTGGGGCAGGCGGGATATTCCGTTGTGAATTTTATGCCCTCAAGCGCCTGAATCTCCGACAGGCACTCAACCACCGCGCCCGGCAGGGCGCTTATTTCGCTCATTGCTCATCCTCCTTCACTATTACGCGGATTACCGCCCAGATATAGAGCGGCTCATCCCCGAAATAAACCTTTTCGGCGCGGTCGATTCTGTAGTCCGTGCCCGAGCAACGCAGATACTCCCCGTCTCCGAGAGCGGTTAAATCGCAGGCGGGCGGGCAGATACACAGATAATGCCCCTCGCTGTTGAAGCCCACATCCGTATATACGCCGTCGAGATACATCTTGTTTTTGTAGCGCAGGGGGCTTATTACCGCACGGTGCGAGGAAACAACCTCACCCTCCGCGTCACGCAGGGTTATATCCCTGCCGACAGCCGAAAGGCTCGCTTCAATGTTCATATTTTCACCTGCCCGAAATAAAAACTTGTGTCCTTTAAAAGCGGAAGGGCGGCAACGAGTTTAAGGCGGTGTTCCTCTTCCGCAAAGGAGAGCGCTTTCTGAAAATCGCGTTTTACGGAGACATCGCCCGCTTTGAATTCGGACAAGCCCGCCTCCCCCTGCCCCCGCCTCACGGCGAGGGCTCTTAACACACAGGCGGCGGCAAGACTTATAAGCCGCGCGTCGTCGGGGTCGGCGTTTTCTCTGACACAGGGCGATATTTCCGAGCAAACGGCTTCGCACAGCGCCGAAAAGTCCGCGCCCGTGAGCGAAGAATCGCCGTAAACGGCCGTGAAAGCGCTCTCAACCGCCGATGAATCAATCATAAAACCATCTCACATTTCAAGAATTTTCGAGGCGGGGTCGAAGATTTTGGCAAAGCCCGCCGTGCAGGTCACCGCCGCCCTCTCAAGCTGGCGGTCAATGAGTTTGTCGTACTCCGTAACAATGCCGCCGCAGCGCACCATTTCGAGGGCGCATCCGCGATCAAGACCTATAAGCTTGCCCGAATCGAGGCAGGAGCACTTTATGAGATCCGCTCCGAGGGGAGTGATCATTTTGCCCGTGGCGTGGAAGTTGAGACCCGCCGCCGCGTCGCGCATCTCCGTCATTTCGAGGATTTTCTGCATAACATCGGGGGCGGCGAGCAGGGTGTTGAGTTCGTAGGGGTCAAAGCCCGACCAGAACTGCGTAAGATCGCCGTAAACCACGGTGCCGGGCGTCGCGGTGCTTTCGGTTTCGGCGGGGTTTCCGTTGCCGTCGCCGTTTACAAGCACATTTACCGCGTCCTTTAACTGCGAGCGGGCTATGTAAGCGCCTATCTGCTTTAAAGTGACCGTGAAAAGGTCAAGGCGCTGGCGGCGCAGCGCCTCGTAGGAGGCGACAAGCATCCTGCCCCTCTTGTGAAGGGTTACGAGATTGCTTTTGAGACTTATTCCCGTCTCGGGAATATACGCGCCCTCGGCTACATCCCTGAGTTCCTTTTCATCCTCCGAGGGCGAGGATGTGATTGTGCGGTAATCCGCCGAATCAATCACCGTGACCGCCGCCGTGATTTTCGGCAGAATATCCGCCTGCTCAAGGCCGCTTCTCACGGCTCTCGAGATGTATTCGGGGAAGAGCACGGAAGAATCGCTTGTTTTGAAGAATTTTTCAACCGTGTCGCTCGAGGGTCCGCTTACCCTGATGTCAAATCGCTTGAGCTGGCGCTCATAGGCGTCAAGTCCCTCAAGCGCCGTGCCCCTGTACTGCTCCGACGGGTCGATTTTTTCCAGTTCGCCGGTGAGGCTGCCCGTGGAATAAAGCCCTTTTTCAAGATGTATGCTGTCATAAGCCGTCATATTAAATCCTCCTTAAATCAGAACCGTGATTTTTCCGTTTTCGCCGTCATAGGCGAGCACAAGATATTCCCTGCCGTCGGGGTCCGCGGCGATTCCGCCGTCGCCGTTGGCGAGAAAGCGGTCAAAATACGATTCGGGAGCGCTGCCCGAATAATCCGCCGTGACCGTGCCGCACACCTGAACCGCGGCAAGCCCGTTCCTGCAGCTTACTGTGAAGCCCGCCGCAAGGTCACCGCCCTCGCAGGCGGCAACCTCGCCCTGTGCAACGATTTTTACGGGTGTGCCGGGAGTAAGCTCCTCTTCCGTTGTGAAGGTCAGAACCTTCTCGTTGAATCCTTCAAATGATACAGACATTTTTTCCTCCTTATATCCTGAACTGATTGTTCGCGTCGCTTTGAGCGCCGCTTTTTCTCTCAAACTGGGGGCGTGAAATTCCGCCCTCGCCTCTCGCGCGGAGCGATTTATTGAGTCGCTGTATTGCGTCCGCGTCCGCGCGGGCGAGAAGTTCCCTGAAAAACGCGCTTTCAATATCCGGGAAAAGTTCACAGCATTTCACAACGCAATCCCTCATAAGCGAAGCGCGGTATTTCTCACCCTGCGAGGCGAGCGACAAAAGTTCACCGAAACTGCCGCCCTCCCCTTTTTCCGAAAAATCAAAGCTTTTCGTAACGCCCGATGCCTTCTGCGCGGGCACGGCAACAAAAGACCACTCGTAGGCGTCCGCGGGGGATGCCAGAACCGCGTGGCAGAGTTTTCCGTCATAGAACCTGCCTTTGATGTGGGAACAGCGCCTTATATCCTCGCCGCACACGGAGCATATTTTCTCGTTCACGCTGCAGCCCACGCTCGTCTCCTTGCGTATTCCGCTCTCAATCTCCTCAATGAGATTTCTGTTCTTTTCCGTTTTCGGCATATAAGCCCTCGCCTTTATGCAGGCGTAGTTTTCGCCCGCGGAGGTGCGCCTGAAAGCGTCCTCGCAGTATGAGCATTCAAATATCCTCGCGCTCTGATCCTTTGCGCTGCCCGAGTGGTCGAAAATGCCCGTTCTGCCCTCAAACATAGGGGCGAGCGCCTTGAGCGCCTCAGCCGAAAACCGCTCAAAATCGCGGTCGATTTCGTTGTCGCACAGCACAACTCCGAAGGTATAGACCTCCTCTTCGTTGAGCGGCGACAGGGCGTATCTGTTGATTTTCTCAAGTTCGCCCTCACGCGGGGCGCCCTTTGATAAGTAATCAGTCAATTGACATATCCCTCCTTATTTTTTCCGCCTTGGCGCGGTTCAGATCCGCCTGCGAGAGCGCGACTTCGTCCTGCATTGTTATATCGTCCCAGACGACGGTCAGCCTGTCGTCAAGCCCGCTTCTTCGCAGAAGCAGACGGCAGATTTTTTCAATAACGGGCGTGAGCACGCGGCGGTACGCCTCAAGTTCGCTGGTCAGCACATCCGCCTGCTGCTGCGACATTCTCTCGGTTGACGACCAGCTGAGCCCCAGCATAAACGGCGGCAGCCCGGTTTTGGCCACGATCTGCTCGAGCATCTGCCTTACGGGCACGGCGCTGTCGGGTATGGCGCTGTCCGCTCCTATGACCTTCACGGTCACATCCCCCGCGCACACAAAATCGCGCACTTCGCCGGGACGCATCGCCTTGCTCCACTCTTCCGCCATCTGCTTCGCCCTCTCGGCGGCGTAGGCGCGGTCGGCGGGGTCGCTGCCGGGGTTATAGGTGACGGCGAATCTTATATTGCCCGCGCGCTCCCAGTTCATACCTATACTCTCATAGATTTTCATAAGAACCGAGCTTACAAAAGGCATTCCCTTCAGAAGCGGACTGCCGTACACCGCGCCCGGCTCCGGGTTCAGCACACAGGGCAGGCAGAGTTCGGGGTGTCTCACCTTTTCGGGCAGGGCGCCGTTCACAGAGTAAACATCAACCGAAAAGCCGTCCCGCGCCCTTTTAAGTTCAAAACTTCCCGGCTCGGCGAGCATAAGCGCGCAGGGCACGCCGTCACCGTCCGTGAGTATTTCGCCCACAACCGTGCCGCAGGTCAGAAGCTCCTCGAAAAAGCCCGAAACGAAGGCGAAGAGCCCCGTCTGATTTCCGCCCGCCGGCACCCCGCGCGAAAAGCGGTCAACGGTTTTCTGCGATTGCGGGCTTTCGCATTCCACATGAAATCCGCCCGTAAGGCGCACAAGCTTGTAAACCGCCGCGTCAATGAGCGGCACGCTCTCACGCAGTCTGCGGTAAAGTTCGCACCGCGCCCCGCCGGGAGGGTACGCAGGGGCGCTAAATGAATAATCCGTTCCTCTTTCGGGCGAAAACTGAGCCGCGCCCCGCGGCTTTGTTTCGCTTTCACTTTTTCTTTTTCTCAATCCCAATTACCGGTCCTCCTTTTTTCCGCGAGGGCAAAGAATCCGCCGCCCAGCCCCTCAACGGTCATAACAAAATAGCGCATATCGTCCATGGCGTGGTCGTTCTGCTTTTTAACGGAGTCCCTCCCCGGCGAATCGTCCCAGCGGTAGAGGGAAAACTCCCTTATGATATCCTTGCAGCGGGGCGAAAAGAAGAGTTTTCCCTCCCTGAGCATATCGCCCGTCTTTCTTATGCCGTCAAGCACATCGTTCACGGCGGGCAGAACCCTGAACCTGCCGTGCCGCCTTACGCACTCAATGAAACTCGCGGCGCTCGGGTCAACAATCACCGCCTCTGTTGTCTCGCCCGCGGCAAGCTCCTCAAGGGCGGCGTAGTGCTCCTCATCCGTGCGCTGAACACCGGTTTGCTTTGAGTCGTAATAGTATTCGCGCAGGCGGTACCATTTTCCGCCGCATTCGCCCCACAGCCCGAACGAGGAGGGATTGACCGTGCCGTAATCGCAGGAGATTATGCGCCTTGTTATTTCGCCGTCCGGCTCTTTTATATGCTTTTCAAGGTCGAACATCGGATAGACGCAGCCGTGCGCCGCCGTCCATTTCCCCTCCACGAAACGCTCGTAAAACGCGCCGCTGTAAAGCTTTTTGTAGCGGCTGATTATCTCGGGGCTTAAGGACGGGTTGTCATCCATTGTGAAATGAAGATACAGGCAGTTTTTCTCCTTCGCCTTCTTTATCCACTCCTCGTGGAACCAGTGCCCGGGGTGGTCGGGATTGCAGGAAAACCAGAGACGGCTGCCGTCAACGGAGCACCTCGCTATCGCCTGCTCAACAAAGGAGCGCGGCATAAGAGCGACCTCGTCGAGCATAACTCCGGTCAGGGTTATGCCCTGTATGAGCGACGCCGAACTCTCGTCTCTGCCGCCGAAAAGATAAAAGGTGTTCTTATTGCCGAAAGCGCTGATTTCAACAAGATTTCCCGACCTCTTTTCGCTCACCTTCAGACCGAGCCCGCGCAGCGCCGGAAGTATGGGTGTAACTATGTTGCGCCGCAGGGACTGAATTGTTTTGCCGCACATCGCGAAGGCGGCGCCGTTGAAATTAAGGGTAGCCCAGACGGCGAAGGATATGCTCATACAGAAGGTTTTTCCGCTTCGCACCGCGCCGTCGCAGATTATTGCGTCACAATCGCGGTAGGGGCTTTTGTCCATAAACCAGCAGAACACCGTCATCTGTTTTTTTGAAAAAGGGAGCACGCGCTTACAGGAATCCTCTTTCATATTTCCGCGCTCTCCCCGTGCGCGTACATCAGGTTTTCCGCTCCCTCGCCGAGTGCCCTGAGCAGCGCCGAACCGCAGGCGCCGCCGTTCTGAACGGAATTCTCCAGCTTTTCAAGCGCCTTCAGGCGGTCAAAAAATTTAATCTCCATCCCTCCGCTTTTCGGCAGTTTGATTTCGGAAATGTTGAAAAGGTCAAGTGCCTCAATTTCATCCGCGCCCGTCTGCTCGAACGAGCGCAGGAGTTTTACGCAGTCCGATATGCCGCCGAAGGCGAGGCGGCGGTAGCCCGCGGCAACCTCATCCGGGAGGGCGGGTCTCTGCGCCGAGCAATTCTTTATCCCCTCGCGTATGTCCTCCCTCGCGAGAAGGCGAAACCCGGTGATTCCCGGGGCGGCGTAACCCGCGGCCGCGGCGGAAAACCGCGGATCTCCCGTGCGCGCGTACTGCGCGCAGAAAAGCCGCTCTTTTTTGTTCAGTTCCTTCTTCATCTTTTCTCCTTTCTTCCCGACCGTATGTGAAAGTACTTTCAACCATAGTCAAAACAGGGGTGTTTTGTGACGTTTTTACTTCAAATACTCCGCCGCCGCACAAAAAATTTCCCAAATGCTTGAAAAATATAAAAATATATAATATACTTTTAAGTAATCGGGCATAAAACGGAAAATTTCAAAAAAATTTTTTCCGCTCAAAAAAAAGCCCGCAAAATCAGGAGGAAGAAATATGAAAAAGATTTTAGCGTTACTTCTTGTCGCGGGTCTGCTGTTCACACTCTGCGCCTGCGGAAACAAAACAGAAGAGCCGACCACAACGGAAATAGTTGAACAGTCAGCAACCGAAACCGCCACAGAGGCGGCAGGAACAGACGAATCCACATCGGCCGCTCCCGCGGAATCCACCTCGGCTGCCCCCGGTGAATCCACCACAGCCGCTCCCGATGCCACAACAGAGGCGGCAAGCGAAACCACAACAGAAGCGGCGGCAAAGAAGCCCGAAACAAAAGAAGAAATTGTTGAATACTTCAACAAGGCATCAAACAATATCAAAACAAGCGCCAAGAGCGTTACCCGCAACTATTCAAAAATCAGCCTCGCGGGCAGCACTCAGCTTCCCGGCTGGGTAAACACCGTTGCGAGAGTTGTCGGCGGCGCCGATAAATTCATCGATGACCAGCTCTCCAAGAACAGCAAGGGCTCCGAGACCTTTACCGGCTCACAGATAAAGAGCACCTACCCCGTTGAGGGCGAATCCTACGCCTCAAAACTCACTCCGGCTGACGTTCAGAGCGCCACCTGCACAGAGGAAAACGGCAAATACACAATCACAATCGTCACCGTAAGAGACGCAACATCACAGAACGCGAAGCACGGCGCAGGCCACGCTCCCAAGGCGTTCAACACTCCCCTTCCCGACGTTATCAACGAAAACGTTCCCGGCTTTGCAAAGAATATGATCGGCGGAACAGCCGCTATGGAATATCCCTCAAGCACATTCAAGATTGTTGTTGACGCGAAGACAGGCAACGTTGAATCCGCAACTTCGGATCTCTACTGGACCATCCACTTCGGCTCCGACACCACTCTTCCCTTCCGCACCCAGGATTCCTGGACCATCAAATACTGAGTTCCGAGGTAGAATATAAATGAAAAAAGAAGTACTTATTGAAACCTCGGCGCGTCATGTACATGTAACAAGAGAAGCGCTCGACACCCTCTTCGGCGAGGGCTACGAGCTTACAAAAAAGAAAGATCTCTCCCAGCCCGGCCAGTTCGCCTGCGAGGAGAGAGTCGCGGTAATCGGCCCCAAGGGTCAGTTCCCCGCCGTTTCGATTTTAGGTCCCATCCGCCCCGCCAGCCAGGTTGAACTCTCGCTCACCGACGCGCGTTCAATCGGCGTTACCGCTCCCGTTCGCGAAAGCGGCGACATCGAGGGCTCGGGCGCCTGCAAACTTGTGGGCCCCAAGGGTGAAGTCGAACTTGAATGCGGCGTTATTGCCGCGAAAAGGCACATCCACGCCACCCCCGCCGACGCGGAAAAATACGGTCTCAAGGACAAGCAGATTGTCAAGGTTAAGATTGATTCCGCAGGCGGACGCTCGCTCATATTCGACGATGTTGTTGTAAGAGTAAGCGAAAAATTCGCTCTCGCCATGCACATTGACACCGACGAATCCAACGCCGCTGTTCCCGCTCCCGGCGCGATGGGCGAAATCCTCGACTGAGAATAAAAACATAAACCCGCAGAAGCGTTTGCTTCTGCGGGTTTTTCTATGCGTAAGAAACATCGGGGCGTAAAACAATGATTATATATGAAAACGAATTGTCGTCGTAGCCTCCTCCTTTGGGGGAGGTGGCACAGAGGAACGCAGTGACGATGTGACGGAAGGAGTCTGTACAAGATTATTTCTTACGGATATTCTTGTTGCGGCACGGAAGAATCCGTGCCCTACATTTCGGAATGAATTTTATTATGGCTTGGCGGGCGGATGATATCCGCCCCTACGGAGCAAAACTCAGTCCTGCCCGGAACGCCGGACGGTCTTCCCTGCATTTACTCAATCGGCGAATTCTTTAAACCCTCATTTCATTATACCCGTTTTTTCTTTATCACCGCGAAAGCCGCGGCCGCCGCCGTAACTCCCGCCGCGCAAGCGAAAATGATTATCCCCCTGCGCGTGTCTTTCTTCGCTTCTTCGGGCTGCGCGGCTTTAGCCGTAGCTGCCTGAGTGCCTGTCACAACACCGCTCTCTTCCGTTTTTTCCTTCGCCGTCACGCTTTCTGCCGCCGTCGCGGTCTGAGTCTGCGTCTCGGTTTCTGTCTCGGTCACCGTCTCGGTTTCGGTCGGTTTGGGCGTGCCGTTGTCGGTCATAAAACTTATCACCTGCGGGCTGCCCACTGCCGAGGAACTGCCGTCCACGGTTTTGAGCCCCGTAAAATCGCCGAGCACCGATGAGGAAAAATCGAATTCCGCGAGCCGCCAGGTCTCGTGATTTATGAGCAATGCCGCGCGGGGAGCCGTGTTGCAGGTTGTGCAGCGCACATTGTTTTTGTTCGCCGTGTTGTCAATTACATTCTGCCAGGAGGGGTAGCCGTAGGTGAGGTAGGGTGAATACGAATCGCCGTAGCAGGCAAAAATCCACACTTTCATATTCTTTATTTTTCTCGCCTCGTAATCGGTTAAAACCGTGCGGGGCGAAAACAGCATAAGCCCCGAGAAAAATCCGGGATGGTTCGTGCAAAGCCGCGCCGCTCCGGTCGCTCCGATGCACCAGCCGCCCACAAAGATTCTGCTTTTGTCAACATTGTGGTTCGCGGCAAAATCCTCAATCGCCGCGAACATCGGCGCGAGGGGGCAGGTGTCGAAATACACAGGCTCCGGCGCCTTGAGAATCAGAATATACATTCCGTTCGCGCCCGAAACACGCGCCTGGAACTCGTCGCTCGACCAGTTGGCGAATTTGTTCTGAGTAAGTTCCTTGCCGGATGTTGTGCCCTCGCCCGCTCCGCCGAGGAAAACGACGAGGGGGCATTTTTCCTTCGCCGCGGGCACGAAATAACTGTATTCCAGACTGATGCCGTCCGCGACGGGACCCTCCGAGCGCGACCACTGACCGCGCAGGGCGGGAAGCCCGCTGTTAATGCTCACCGCGCAGGCGGGAAGAACCGAGCAGACAAGCAGCAGCGCGCACAGCGGCAATATTAATGTTTTTGATTTTATAAATCTTATCATACTGTCTCCGAAGGGCACGGATTATTCCGTGCCGCTTTTGTTTACTGCGCGGCTATATTCGCCTTGAGTTTCGCGATTGTCTCCGCGCTCATTCCCGCGTCAAGCAGGAACCTCTCCGCGCAGGCGCTCAGGTCGGCGGTCTTTATATCAACGCCTTCGCCCGCCATACTCTCAATCATCGGCACAAGCACATTCCCGACAATCACATCATATCTTTCGTCGCCCGCTTTTATGCCGTAATAATTGTCGTATGTGAGCATATAATCGTTCTCAATCTCCTCATAGGAAGCGCCCGTGAGCGCCTCAAGGAGCATGCACACAAAGCCCGTGCGGTCCTTGCCCTCGGTACAGTGAACAAGATAAGGTCCCTCGTGTTCCGCCATAGCGGTAAGCCCGGAAGCGATTTTCTCCTTAAACTCCTGCGAGGAATAGTTCATATTGAGGGCTATCGGCTTTACGCTGCCCGAGAGATAAAGTTCCTCAAAATACGGGCTGTCAAAATCCTCCGCCGCCATATATTTCTCAATTTTCTCCTCATTGTCGGAGAGGTTTAAGATAAATTCTGTTTCCGCCTTCATCATCAGTTTGTCCACATAGGGAGCGCGGCAGTGCTGATTGTCGCAGGGGGATGCCGAGCGGTAAACGGCGCCCTCTTTCATTGTTGAAACGGCTATGCTCCTGAAATTCGCGAACTGCTCGTCGCTTTCATATTTTTCCCTGTCATCCTCATAGTGGATATCGCGCGCCTTCTGGATGTCCGCGAATTTTCCCGCTTCGGCGAGGGTTACTGTCGCGGTGTCGTTTTCGGTGAGACCCGCGACGGTGAAAAGGTCGTCGCCGTTGTTTATTGCCGCCTTTATATAGTCGTAGCCGGGATAGGCGATAAGCAGCGGCTCGCCGTTTTTGGTGTAATAGCCGTTGTAATAGGGTATCCCCTCAAGTTTGTATCCGTTTGAAAACTCAACATTCACGCTGTCGCCGTATTTCACGCCGAGCGAGTCGAACTCCTCAATGGTCTTTTTGATATATACACCGCCGAACTCGGGCTCGTGTATAATTCCGCAGTTTTCAATGAGAACGGCGGATTCCGTTTTTTCGTCGGGCTTCTCCTCCCCCTTCTTTTTGCAGGCGGCGAATGTGAACACCCCCGCGAGCAGGCAGAGAGCGAGAATTAAACTTAAAACCCGTTTCATTTTAAAATTCATTTTTATATCTCCTTTTCCTCAACGCTCAGAGCGTTGCCGTCGGGCGATATTTTCATCGTTACAGTGTTGTTTTCAAATGTCAGGCGGATTTCGCCCTTGTTGCCGAGGAAGGGGGCTATACGCTTTTTCACCCTTGCGCCCGCGATATTGTCGGTAACTATCCACACGCCCTTGCCGTCGCGGATTTCCGAGTATGAGCCCCTCGCGTTTTTAAGAATCTCCTGCGGGGCAAAGCGCTTGGGAGTAACAACCGTCAGCCCGTTCTCCCTGACAAGTTCCGCCACCGCGCCGAGCGTTTCATCGCTTATCGAAATGCCCGTAAGGAAGCAGAGTTTGAGTGATTTGAGCGTCTCCTTTTTCACTCTGTCGTCAAAAACGGCGGTGCTGTTCATAGTCATAAACGAGCGGTGCTTTCTCAGCGCGTAGGGCGAAATCTTGTTCCAGGAGTAACTGCCCTTCGAGGTCTCGCCGTGGGTTATCAGACTGAACACTTTTACATATTCCTTCGATTTCTTCGTCGGCTTTATCTTTTTGTTGCCGAAAAGCATATATCTCCAGAGCATCGGGTCGCCCTGACCCCAGTAGGTGTCATCATAGCGTATGATTCCCGTTTCGGGGCGGAAATCATGAATGTCGTATTTCCTCCGCGCTCCCCTGAATTTGACGGAGAATTCACGGAATTTTCTGCCGTATTCGTTCGGCTCGCCGTTCTGCGTGAACACGCCCGTGCTCTCAACATAAACATTGTTTACGCCCGCGTAATAGGCGAACATCAGATTGTTATACATCTCGTCCGCGGAGTGACCCGGATTTGTAAGGCGGTACCAGCAGTCAACGCAGTTCCAAAGCTCAATTCCGTATTCGAGCGCCGCGCCCGAGGCGATGGCGAACTGAATATCGGACACGCTCTCCTTCTGCGATTTGAAGTTGGGCGTTATGCCGTTTCGCGCGAAGGTGTGGAAAAGAACGGGGAAAACATGCTCGCCCATAAGGCGCTTCGCCCCTCTGTTTTTCATCTCCGCGGCGTAATCCGCAAGCTGTTTTGAGAGAAGTTCGCCCTGCTCAACGGGGTCCTCGCTCTCCGAAAGCGGGAAAACCGATTTTTTGACCTTGCCCTTCGAGGCGAGGATAATCGACAGGTTCTGATTTATAATCGCGTGCTCGAACTCGTCATACATTATGCCTTCCGAGTGCTCGCCCGAGGTGAGCATTTTTATATATTCATCGGGTATGACAAGGCGGTGAAGGGTGTCCGTGTTGAGCGCCCATTCGGTGCCGTCGGGAGCGGTCACATCGTGCACGAAGTTCTGGAACTCGAAATTCGCCACATAGCCGATTCCCGCCTTTTCGAGCGTGTCAACCGCCTTGCGGGTGTTCTCAACCGCCTCGGCAAGCGATGTGCCCTGCGGGTCCGTGTGGCAGACGAGAAAATCGACATAGTCCTTCACGCACTCATACTGCGCGTCGTCGTCCCTCACCCTGTCAAAGTGGGTGTTAACCCCGATTTTCATGGTTTTGTTTTCCATAATTTCACCCCGGAATTCAAAAATAATCACACGGTTCGCGATACAAGAATTAATATAATATATTTTCCCGGATTATTCAAGTCAAACGCCGCTTTTTAATTATTTTTATTAATAATACCATATCTCAAAACCCTTGCAAATAAAAGCTTTTCCGCCTCTTGACAAACATTTGTTCGAGTGATAAGATTAATAGTGTAACTATGATTTGCGTCTGCCTTGAAAGGCGGAAAGGAGGAAGTATGAACGCGGTTTTCGGCTATCCCGCGAGGGAGGAAATCGAGGCGGCTGTAAAGGCGTGCTGCGGAAGGTGCTGCCGCGCCTGTGAAACGCCCGTTGAATACGCGTGGAGGGCCCGCGATGTGGAACTCGCCCGCCTTCTGCGTATGGCTGTTGAGAACGATTTGAGCGATCTCGAGCGCGCGGTTGTGACCATGCGCTGGTTTGCGGATATGGGCACCACCGAAATTGCAAAGCGGCTCGGAGTTACGCCCTCGGCTGTCTCGCACACGCTGTCGAGAGGTGAAAAGCGGCTTTATGAACTGCTTCGCTACGCGGTTTTCTACCGCTGCGACACATTGGATGAAAGAACCGTACCCGCGATGCTTATGAGGGCGCGCGCCGTGCTGGCGGCGGGACTCACACAAGCGGAGGACTTTGCCTCCGCGGTAAAAAAAGAACGACTGGCTCAGGGGCTTTCGGAGGAGAAGACCGAGGAATACGCGGGGCTTGAACCCGGGCGGCTCAGACTAATTGAAAACGGGGAAGAGCCGCTCGACATAGAAAAGGCGAAACTCGGCGCCTTCTTCGCCATAACGCCCCGCCTTTTTGACGAAACGGGGGATAAAAACAATGGACAGGACAAAATCGCTGTATGAGCTCGGCGAGGAATATCTCGCCCAGGCGCAGGTGCTCAAAAATCAGATTGACCGCACCCGCGAAAAGCTCAGAACGAAAAAACTTACAAGAAAACAGCGGCTTGCCGTCGAGAGCAATCTCGCGACGCTCTACACCCAGCGCAGGGATGTGCTCGAAACGGGCAACCGGCTTATGACTTACTACGACAAAGGGGGAAAAGCGGCTTGAAAAGAATATGCATCGCCGTCGGTCACGGCAAATCCGCGAAGGGCGGCTACGACCCGGGCGCCTGCTCGGGCGGTTACCGGGAGTTTGAAATAGCGAAGGAAATAGCGAAATATACGGCGCAGTATTTAAAAAGCGCGGGCTTCGAAACACAGCTTATAAACTATAAGGGCGACCTTTACCTCACCGACAGAATCAAAAAAATAAACGCGGGCAATTACGATTTTGCCGCCGAAATTCATCTCAACGCCGGCGGGGGCACGGGCAGCGAGGTCTATTTTCCGCGCGGGAGCGAGGCAGGCAGAACAGCCGCCGCTCTGATTTCGGGAAGCATAGCGAACACCCTCGGCATACGCGACAGAGGGGCGAAAATAAAACTCAATTCGGCGAGGAGCGACTATTTCGGAATAATCCGTCAGACTTATCCCCTCACCGTGCTTGTCGAAACACTGTTTATCGACACGGACGACATAAAAAAGGTGTGCACCGCCTCGGGCAGGGATCTCTGCGCCCGCGCAATCGCGAAGGGAATAGAAAAATATTTCTGCTCGGGCACTCCCGCTGAAATGCGCGTAAAAGTACTGTGCGATTCGCTCAATGTGCGCAGCGGGCCGTCAACCCTGCACAAAATAAACACCGTCATCCCGAAGGGCGGCGTTTACACCGTCACCGAGGTCTCGGACGGCTGGGGTCGCCTGAGGAGCGGAGCGGGCTGGATAAATTTAAGCCCTTCCCTCGTCGAAACGGAGAAGGCGGCATGAACTACGAACTGCTTTTTTCGTTTCTCGGCTCAGCTGCGGGCTGCGTTGCGGGCATTGTCGCCTCTCAGCGGCTTACGGCATACCGCCTGCAGGAACTCGAGAAAAAAGTGGACCGCCACAACTGCCTTGTTGAAAGGATGGCTGCGGCGGAACAGGATATTAAATCGGCGCACAGAAGAATAGACGCGCTTGTAAAATGAAAGGGGAAAAATGTACAAATATAAAATAAGCAAAATAAAGGATATCGTTTCAAATATAAGCAGAGTGGAGCCCGGCACCTGGGTACGCCTTGTGTGCCTTGTGATAAGCATTGTAAACCTCGCGCTCAGGTGCCTCGGAGTCAGCACCCTGCGCTTTTCGGACGAGCAGGTAAGCGACACCGTGAGCATCGTTTTCGCGGCGGTGAGCGCCCTCGCCGCTTACTGGAAAAACAACTCCTTCACCTCCGCCGCCCTCGAAGCGGACAAAATCCTCCGCGGCGATTATAAATAACATTCAGCGCCGTTCGCGAGGTCGGCTTTTCGGATTTTCCGCGAAATGATTTGTATAGATGAACAGCGCGAGGGCTGCCGAGATGATGAGGAAATAGCCGGCGAAACTTAAAATGTCGGGCATATCGCCGAAGATGAAAAAGCCGAAAACGGCGGCGAAAATCACCTGCGAGTAATCATAGACCGACACCTCTCTGCCGGGCGCGTTCGAATAGGCGGCGGTAATGGCGAACTGAGCCACCGCCGCGCACACTCCCGCGAGAACGAGGAGCAGAACCTGCTTCGCCGCCATCGGTTCGCCTTTCAAAATCACGAACGGCAGTACGGCTACGCACGAAAACGCCGAAAAGAACAGCACAATCACGCTGCCCCGCTCTCCCCTTGTGCCGAGGATGCGCACCATTGTATAGGCAAGGCCGGCCGACAGCCCGCCGAAAAGCCCGATAAGCGACGGGAAAAGCGCGGCGTTCGCGAAGGTCGGTTTTACAACGAGCATACTGCCCGCGAAAGCGACGGCAACAGCGATTATCTGTACGGGTCTGAGTTTTTCTTTGAGAATGAAAAACGAAAAAATCAGCACAAAAAACGGCGACATCTTGTTGAGCATTGTCGCGTTTGGCAAAAGCAGGTTGTCAACCGCGTAAAAATTGCAGAGAATGCCCGCCGTGCCGAAGGCGGAGCGCAGGAGGAAAACGGGAATGTTCTTTTTGTCGATATGAATATTTTTTCTGTCTTTGATAACAACGGCGAGGGCGACGAGAGCGGCGACAAGGTTGCGGAAAAGACTTTTCTGCACGCTCGGCAGATCGCCCGACAGCCGCACGAATATATTCATAAGCGTAAAGAAAAAGGCGGAGCAGATTATCAGCAGCACCGCTTTTGTTTTGTTTTTGTTCATCCGCTCACTCCTTTGTCCTGATTTTTGCGCTGTGCTCGTTTGGCTGCCTCGTCCTTTGGGCGAGTTTTTGTAGGGCACGGATTCTTCCGTGCCGTTTATACTTTGTTATAAACGAGGATTGGTTTTATATTAAACTTTGCGCAGACTCCTTCAGTCGCCTTCGGCGCCAGCTTTTTCTCCGAAAACGGGAACCCTTTTGTCGCTTACGCGACATTTCCCCTGACAGGGGAACAACCCAAAGGAGGAGCCCACGACGGACGGGAATTTTGAGGTAAACGTAGGGCGGGATTCCCCAATCCCGCCGCTGTTTTAACGCAAAATCCTGTTTACGCCGTAGGGGTGCGGGTGTCCGGTGGACACCTCTGCCGCAGGCAGAAGCACCGACCGAGCCGGGAGGCGAGACCGAATATCATTCGCCCGCCACAAGGATGTCCGCGAGGACATATAATCCGGCGAAACTCCTTAACCGGTAATTCGGAATTGGGAATTCGGCATTCGGAATTAATACAGGTGAGGGCGGAGCCCTCCCTTAACTCCTCACTTAAAACAGCCGCCCTCGGGCGGCTGTCTGTCTTATGCGTATTCCTCTGCTATTTCCTGAACAACTTCCATAATCGCGCCGGCAGATTTCTCGCCCATCGAGATAAGCTCGTGGTAGTGGCCCCACGCTATGGACATAACATAGTCGTTGCCGGGAATAACATAGCCGATGGCGTCGTTGCAGAGGCCGAAGCAGATTATCTGATCATCGCCGAACATTTCCGCAACGCAAGGGTATTCGAACGCCTTGCCGGAGTAGGAATCCTCGGCTGTAAGTGAAGTGCCGCCGACTATGAGATCCTGGCAGACTTCGCCGGGAAGCATAACCGCCTTGAGATCCTTTCCTATTTCAACATAGCCGACCTCAACGCAGACCTCATATTTTTTGAAGCCCGTGGTGAGCACTTTGTAATTAGCGAGGTTCAGTTTGCCGCAGAGGATGATGAGCGGATTTGTTACGGGCACATACGCCTCTTTGATTACGAGGTTGAATATCGGGTCAACATCAACCGCCTCAACGGGCTCCCAGTTTTCGCACCAGAGCGTGTATCCGCCGCCGTGCTCCTCGGCGTATGCCATTTCCGCTTCAAGTTCCTCTTCGTTGTAGAGGATATCTTTAAGCTCGCCTGTTTTGATTTCGCCGAGCGTCATATTCATAGCGAGAGCGATTTTGCCCATCTCCCTGCCGTAACGGGCGGACTGCTCCGCTCTCCAGTAGGTGGGCTGATTGTCGCCGGTAAGACCGCGCGCCATATAGATTCCGGCTATGGCGCCCTGCAGGAACATGCAGTTGTAGCCCGCTTCGGCGAGTGTTTCACCCATATAGTATATGTATTCGCCGCTGAGCTGTCTGCCGGTGTTCACCGCGTCATCCTGTAAAACAAAATCCGTGGCGAGTCCCGCAACATCCGGGTGCGCGGCAATGTTGAGAATCAAAGTCGGGTCCTGAGTTTCGTCATCGGGTGTGAACTCGAGTTTTACCATATCCGTCATAAGCGCCGAGGCGGAGGGACGGTTTTTGTTGTTGAAATAGCCGTCGCCTATATCCTTGCGCGAATAGGTCATAGTGCCCGTCACCATGGAATCGCACGCCGCGAGCATCGCGTCCGAAACGCGGTCATAGAGGAACTCCATATAAGCGGCGTCCGTGCCCTGCTCGGGTGTGCCGAGGTGCGTCACGGCGAGGGGAAGGTTCTTCATAATCTTGCCCATGAGGTTCGTCCACAGACCTTCGGTGTCAACGCAGGAGTGGGCGTGGGTCGATTCGACATTTATCGCGGCGAACTCGTATTTGCCGCCCGCCTTTTCCACAAGCGCCTTGCGGATTTCCTTTATGTCGCCGTTCGCCATACCGATACAGTCGATTGTGGCAAAGAGCGAAATGCCTCTGCCGCTGCCGTCCTCAATGGCGATGACTCTCGCCTTCATATCGTCGAGAACATCCTCAATATTGTTGGTGAAAAGGTTTTCAATAACAATATAGCCGCCGAGATAGTAGGTATGCTCCTGCCAGTCGAGGGGCACAAGACTTGTGTTGGCGTAGCCGAGTTTCCACTGAGCGCCTTCCGCGGGCTCGTCGAGGAACTCGCCCGTGCCCGGGTAGAAATCCTCATTCACAAATTCATCCTTGGGCGTGAAGTCCCTGCCGTCGGGAACAAGGGCGTTTATGCCGCCGATAAGTCCCTTGACTATGCCGCCGAGGAGCCCCGAGCCGATTCTCTGACCCGTTGACTGAGTCGCCTGCACGCCTCCGAAGGCAAGCCCGAAAACCATAGTGAAAACAAGTAAAACCGAAACAGCTTTTTTCATTTGAGTTACATCCTTTCGGAAAAGTATGTTTACAACTGTTAATAATAACAGATAAATTCTTTCTTGTAAATAATCAAAAAGCGGGGCGGGTGTATGTGTTTACTCATAATCCCTTACGAACGCCGCTATCACATCGCTGTCCGCTCCGTAGCTCTGCAGTGCGACAACCCTGTTCTGTTCGGGGGCGACAATCACCTTCTGCCCGCACATTCCGCCCTTGAAATAAACCCTGTGAGTCGGGTCGAAATCGATTGAGTAGTCCTTTTCAATCGCCCTGTTCACCCACTTCTCCGACAGAATCCTTTCGCCGCGGTAAAGTCCGCCGTCGCGGTAGAGCATGCCGAGTTTCACAATGTCCTCGCTGCCGATGTACAGCCCCGTGGCGCCTATGGGGTAGCCCTCGGGGCAGTGCGCCCAGGCCGCCTGCGCGAAGCCCGCCTTGAAAAAGAACTCCTCCCAGAGGAAGTCGTCAAGGCGCGTTCCCGTTTTTTCGGAGACAATGCGCGAGAGCACATAGTAAGCGCCGTCGGTGTAGATGCTGCCCTCGCCCGGCGCGTATTCAAGTTTCGCCGAAAGGGCGTAGGAGAGAAAATCCTTGCCGAACTCACTCGCGTGGGTTACATCTATGTCGAGAAACTGCGGCGGAAAGCCGAGGCGGTGCGTCAGCGCCATTTCAACGGTTGCCCCTTTGAGCCGTTCATCGGCGTTTTCGGGGAATCTGCCCTCAAAAATATCGCCGAGGGTCTCGTCAAGGCGCAGAAGCCCTCTGTCCCAAAGTATTCCGATTGCCGTGACCGTGAAGAGTTTTGAAATCGAGTAGCAGTTCTGGCAGGGGTTCGCGGGCGTGAATTCCGCCGTTTCAATCTCCCCGTCGCCCTGCACCTCGGATATTCTTATAACATTGAAGGGCTGCTTTTTTACAAATTCGGTTATATCCTCAAGAAATCTGCTCATTTTTCTTCCCCTCCGCCGTCAAGATTCGCCGCTCCGAACGAGTGCGGCAGAAGTTCGGACAGTGCGTATACAACATAATCGTCCTCGCTTTTCGCCGTGATTATCTCAAAATCCGGCGCGCAGAATTCAGCCATTACCTGCCTGCACACGCCGCACGGGAAGGAGTAGTTTTCGACTTTTCCGTCCTTTCCGCCGACAACCGCGATTTTAACAAAATCGCGGCGCCCCTCACTGACCGCCTTGAATATTGCCGTTCTCTCGGCGCAGACCGTAGGCCCGTACGCGGCGTTTTCTATGTTGCAGCCCGTAACAACCTCGCCGTTTCCGAGCAGCAGCGCCGCGCCGACCTTGTGGCGCGAATACGGAGCGTACGCCCTTTGCATCGCCTCAAAAGCCGCTTTTATAAGAGCTCTGTCATCCATTTTATCACCCTTTTATTCCGAGTTCTTCAAGAATTATGTCGTTTATATGGTTGAAGCCGTCCAGCGTGCCGAGATTGCGGGGCTTTATCCCCTTCGAGTACATAAGCATACTCACATACTCCCTCGTGTGGTCGGTGGAGGCGGTGAATCCCGGGTCGCAGCCGTGATCCGCCGTGATTATCAGCAGGTCGTCCTCGCTGATAAGTGGCAGGATTCTGCCGAGAGTTATGTCAAAACGAGTGAGCGCGGCGGCATAGCCGTCAACGTCGTTTCTGTGGCCGTAAAGCATATCGAAATCCACAAGATTTACAAAGCACAGCCCGTGAAAATCCTTCTCAATATATTCGAGAACTCGGTTTTCGCCGTCCGCGTTTCCCGTGGTCGGAACACTTTCGGTAAAGCCCCTGCCCGCGAAAATGTCATATATTTTGCCGACCGATATACTGTCCATACCCGCGGCTTTAACTTTGTCGGGCAGAGTGCCCTCGGGCGGCTCGAGCGAAAAATCGTGGCGTCGCGGCGTGCGCGTAAAGCCGTTTTCCGCGTCGCCTTCAAAGGGTCTCGCTATAACCCTGCCCACGGCATTGTCACCCGTGAGTATCTTTCTCGCCGTTTTGCAGTATTCATAGAGTTCTTCGGGCGGCACAATACTCTCGTGCGCGGCAATCTGAAAAACGCTGTCCGCGGAGGTATATACAATCAGTTTGCCCGTTTCAAGGTGCTCTTTTCCGTAGTCGGCTATAACCTGTGTGCCCGAATACGGCTTGTTGCACAGCACGCCTCTGCCCGTCCGCTTCGAAAACTCCTCAATTACATCTTCGGGGAAGCCGCCGGGATATGTCGGGAACTTCCTTTCGGAGATTTTGCCCGCTATCTCCCAGTGGCCGACGGTTGTATCCTTGCCCGCGGAGAGTTCGCGCAATCTCGCGTAAACGCCAATCGGCTCCTTTTCGCCCTCAAGGCAGGTCACGCCGTCCACATTGAAAAGCCCGAGTTTTTTAAGGTTCGGGCAGTTGAATTTATCGTTTGCCGCCACGGAAGCGAGAGTATTTGCCCCCTCATCGCCGAAAGCGGCGGCATCGGGTGCCTCGCCCACTCCGAAACTGTCAAGCACAATAAGAAACACTCGTTTTTTCATATCTTCACCTTATAGACCTTGCGGCTCTCCGTCTCTGTTCTCTCGTCCGCTTTAACCTCTTTGAAACTCCAGGTTGACCAGTCGCCCCACCTGCGGAAATCGTAGGTTTTGCTCGCCACCTGAAAATAATAGACTGTGTAGGGCGACTCCACCTGAGTTACCGTCTCGTTCTCGGTTATTTCGCCCTCCTTGTTGACCCCCGCCTTGAACCAGATTACCCCGTCCTCGTCAACGCGGGTGCGGCGGTCGTCAATCATTTTGCCCTGCGGCAGTTCATAGGAGAGCACAAGGTATTCCCATTCCCCGCCGCCGTGCGCCTCCGTATATGTGTAAACCTTTTCCGAGTTTTCGTTATAGTAGCGGTAATGCTTGTAATTGTACTGAACCTTGTCGATTATCTCGGTTTTGGTCACCTCGCGGTATCTGATCATTTCCGGGTCGGATTCCTTTATAAAGGAGTCGGAGGTCGTCTCTATTTCCTCGCTCCAGACGGTGTTTGTGTTGTAAAGTTCCCAGCCGTTGAGTTCGGGCGAGGAAAGCCCCGTCGCGTATTCATATCTCCTGAAGCGGTACTGACTTGCGGTTTCAAGCACCTCGGCGCCGTCGGGAAGATTCTCCCGCGTGAACCACTTGTAATTTTCACTCTGCGCGGACGCCTCCGCTTCCCTCTGCTGCCTCTGCTCCTTCTCCCCGAGAAGCACAAAGCCCGCAATAACAAACACGGTGATTATCACCATGACGAAAACCGCGCAAACAGCCGCGGCAAAGCGCATACGCTCCCGCGATTCCTCCATGGCAACAACCTCCTTTTGTTTAATGAGTAATGAGTGATGAGTAATGAGCAATTAAGGGGTGCGGGTCTCCGGTGGAGACCTTCGGCGAAGCCGAAAGCACCGACCGAGCCGGCAGGCGAGACAACAAAGCGCCGATTGTATGTCCTCACGGACGTCCTTGTTTCGGCGGCGTTGGGGAACACCGCCCTACGCTTACATCAAATATTCCGTCCGTAACAGCCCTCTCCGAGAACGGGGGCGAAGCGCCGAAGCGCGTCCTTAACTTCTCATTTCTCACTTCTCACTCCTCATTCTATTCTATACTCCTTTCCCCTTTATATCAACCTTTTTACCCCGATTTTTCCTCCCGCGCGAAATATTGTTGATAATCTCGCGCCCGCGGTGTATAATATAAGCGAAAAATGAAAAGGAGGTAACATTATGAAAACAATGCGTAAACTGCTCTGCGTTTTCCTTGCCGCTGTTCTGCTCTCCGGCTCCTTCGCCCTGTGCGCGGCGGCCGCGAAAAGACCCACCTATCTCCTGCTCGGCGACTCCATCGCCTACGGCGCGGGGCTTACGAATCCCAGGCAGGCGTGTTACGGCAGAATCGTCGCGAACACCAACAATTACAACTACATAAACGATGCCGTCAGCGGCACAACGAGCGCCCTGCTCCTCTCCTCGCTCAAGGACGACCTCATCATCAAGGATGTAAAAAGCGCCGACATAATCACGATTTCCACGGGCGGCAACGACTTCCTCACCAAAAACTGGGTCGCGATGGGGCTCAGGGGTATGGCTACGGGCAACTGGAAATCCCTTGACCCGATAGCGAAGACCTACAAAAGCAACCTCACCTCAATAATCAAAACAATCAAAAAATACAATTCAAAGGCGACGGTCATAGTCCAGACCGTCTATAACCCGCATACCGACAAATTTGAAGAGGCGTTCCAGCAGGGTGTTGACCGCATAAACAGTGCGATCAAGGCGGTTAAAAAATCCACGGGCGGGTTCGTCATCGCCGATGTGGGCAAGGTCATCTCAGGCCACTCCGAGTATATAGCCATTGACACCATTCACCCCAACGCCGACGGCAATACAGCGATCGCCAAATATATGCTCAAATTCCTCAAAGACCTTGGCCTTGGCACAAAAACCACCCCGGTAATCACCGTAAAACCCAAAAGCATATTAAAATAATTCTGTAACAAAAACTCCGCGGGACTTCCCCGCGGAGTCTTTCTTATTTATAAAGCATGTCGTACATTTTATCCGGCACGTTTGTTATTATGCAGTCCGCGCCGATGTCGTTTAGCCGCCTTATTTCGGCGGGGTCGTCTATGGTCCAGTACTGCACGGCTATTCCGTTTTTGTGGCAGTATCTTATGAACCTCTCTGTGCCCGGTCTTATAACCTTATACTGGTTTGACGGAATCTGCACCGCCTTAAACCCGATTTCGCCCGGCTCCAGTTTGAAATTGAAGGCATAGCAGAAATAGAACAGCAGCCCTTCCATAACACCGCAGGAGCGCTGAATGCCCGGGTGCTTTTTCGTGAGGAATTTCGTGATATCGTTGTTGAATGTTGCGATTATCACTCTGTCCGCTATGCCCTTTTCGTTTATCAGTCTTATCAGGGCGTTCGCCGCGCGGCGTCCTCTTTCGCCGCTGTCCTTAATGTCGATGCTGTAAAGATATTCGTTTGAGTGCGCCTCAATCATATCGATTATGTCCTCAAGCAGAGGGATGCGCAGACTGTCGGGAATATCCTTTCCGCGCAGACCCTTGAACGGCGTTTTTCCGCTGTCGTCGGTAAAATTCTCGCCGGGATTGAGTTGCCTGATTTCCTCATAAGTCAGTTCGCCGGGCAGAATTTTGCTCCTGCCGTATTTTTCGCAGGCGTCCGTTGTGCGGTCGAGCGTGTCGTCGTGCAGAAGAATCAGCTTTCCGTCCTTCGTCAGATGCAGGTCGAATTCCAGCTCGCCCACCTCAAAATCCTTTGAGTTCAGGCAGATGTCAAACGCCATCGGCGTATTTTCGGGCGCTATGCCCGCTCCCGCCCTGTGCGCTCCGATTATCGCCCTGCCCTTCGCGAAAAGCGGCGGATCGTTTTCGTAATCATTTTTTAAACTCTTCGGCACGAAGAGCCCCGCGATTATCGGCCATAAAACGAAAACCAGCAGGCAGATAACAATGAACACCAGCAGTGTCAGCAGTATCATCAGCGGTATTCCCGCAGCGGCGTGTGTGTGCATTCAATCACATCCCCAATCATTTTTTCGCGCGGTATATTACTTAATGATTATATCAAACCCGCGCGAATAAAGCAACCTGCTTTTGCTCAATTGTTTTGCGCCAAACAAAAAACAGCACGATTTAGGGCGCGCAACTCAGGGATTTAACAGCCTCAAAAAACATCCTTCGGCGTAAAACTGCGTTAAAAATGCTCGGAATACACAAAGTATTCCTGCGCTTTTTGCCTTGTTTTAACACCGAAATCTGAATTTTTGAGGTGCGAAGCAATTTTGAAACA
>JAEERC010000023.1 GCA_016285645.1 Clostridiaceae bacterium
AAAAAAACGAGCGACTTAAGATTGAAACCGACTGGCTTATGGTGTATAATATCAATATATATTTTTTAGTATGATGATATGCAAAAAGCGTAACCATCAACAACCCATTAAAAGAACATTCACATGTTAGGAGTATGTATTCATGGAAACGATCGTTTGGCTTATAGTGCCTTGTTACAATGAAGAAGATGCTTTGAACTTTACCATTCAAGCTTTACTGGAAAAAATAAGGGAATTGACACAATGCAGCAAGGTTTCCTCACACAGCAAAATACTATTTGTTGATGACGGTAGCAGTGATTCCACATGGGATATCATTTGTCGCGCGCACCAAAAAGACTCAACTGTTACAGGCATTAAATTGGCACATAATCAAGGCCACCAAAACGCCTTGTTGGCAGGCATGTTATATGCCAAAAATAAATGTGATTGTATCATTTCTCTTGATGCCGATTTGCAAGATGATATCGGCGTTTTAGGGGAGTTTATTGATAAATATCAAGACGGCTGTCAGGTGGTTTACGGAATCAGAAAATCCAGAAAAAAAGACTCTTGGTTTAAAAGGAACACGGCGCAGCTTTTTTATAAGCTGATGCATGTTGCCGGAGGCGAAGTGATTTATAATCATGCCGATTATAGACTTATGAGCCGAAAAGCCCTGAACGCTTTGGAACAGTTTGAGGAAGTCAACCTGTTCTTACGCGGCATCATTCCGCTCATTGGCATGAAAAGTGATTTTGTGCTATATGAACGCAACGAAAGAGTGGCGGGGAAAAGCAAGTATCCGCTTAAAAAAATGATAGCTTTTGCCATTCAGGGGATTACCTCTTTCAGTGTGAAACCGCTCAAAATGATTACCTGGTTAGGTGCAATATTCTCAATTGTGAGTCTGTCTGGACTTTTGTATGCACTCATTTCCTACTTTTGCGGTGTCACTGTCAAAGGTTGGACTGCAATTGTTTGCTCTATTTGGCTTATGGGCGGTGTTGTCATGTTGAGCATCGGTGTGCTCGGCGAATATATCGGTAAAATTTACAGCGAGGTCAAAAAAAGACCGAAATATATTATCGATGAGGAATTAAAGGATGATTAAGAGCAAACGCTTTCCAAACAGTGCCACACAGCTCGGGTTACTGTCTTTTGGCATTATCACGCTGGCGATACTGCCGATTTTAATCAAAAACAAAGGCTCTTTGTTTTTGGTCGGCGATTATATGACACAACAAATTCCGTTCATTACAGAATGCCGTCGTCAATTTCTCACCGGCACCCCCTTTTGGAGCAGCAATACTTTTTTAGGAGCCAACACACTCGGCACCTACTCTTTTTATGTTTACGGCAGTCCGTTTTTTTGGCCGCTGCTGTTGGTACCGGAAAAGTATTTGACAATCGGCATATCCACCATGTTCATTTTGAAGCATGTGGTCGCTGCACTGACTTCTTATAAATATTTAAAATATATGGTGCGCACAAATCACCTTGCCATTGTCGGTGCACTTTGCTATACTTTTTCTTCGTTTACCATTGATTCTACTTACTATTATCATTTTATTGACGTTATTTCTTTCTTTCCCCTGATTCTGCTGTTCACCGAGAAGGTTCTTATAGACAAAAGGAAAGGCTCTGTCGGACTGGCTTTTGCGGCAGCACTCAATGCAGTGACAAATTATTATTTCTTTGTCAGTTCAAGCATTTTTTTACTACTGTATTTGTTTTTTCGCATCAAATTTAATGAAAATTATAATTGGAAAGACACCTTGCGCTGCCTGGTGTTCTATGCGGCAGGTGGGTTGATGAGTGCCATCGTGCTCCTGCCCTCAGCATTTGCCTTACTTGAAACCAGCAAAACATCCGATTCCTTTTCAAAATTATTTCTTGCAGCGCTCGGTTGTATACCGCAAGTTATTAAGATTTTAAAAGGCATTGTTTTACCAAGTGAAGGGATTTTACACAGCGCAACCGGATTAACCATTGCTCCATATAGCTCAAACTGTGCCTTCCTGCCGTTTTTCGGCGCACTCTTTCTTTTTACTGCATTCAGAAATAAGAACAATATATGGGACTACCGTTTTGTAAAGTTTTTATTTATTCTCTCTCTTGTACCCTTCGGCAACGGATTGTTTTCTTTATTTACCAACTTGAATTATTCAAGATGGTGGTACGCTTTTGTGTTAATGAGTGTGTTGGCATCCATTCATGTCTTGGAACAGTTCAAGGATGACCCTCTTCATGCGCGAGAGCAATACAAAAAAAGTGCAAAGACCATTCTCAAAGTATCACTGTGGGTAACCTTACCGCTATTGGTTATTAAAATATTGCTTGCGTATGTTCTCAAAGATTTTCTAATCCGTACTCTCTCGGAAAGCTTGAATCAAACATTAGACGGTTTCGGTGTATATGATGGTCTGTCTACAGACACTTTTCGTTATATGGCGGTGTTGTTGGTTCTGACCACAATCACCTATTTCCCGCTCTATTTTTCTATTAAGAAAGGTTGGATTTATAGCGCAAAAATCATTATTCCAGTTGTCGGCGTAATTTGCCTGCTCAATTATGGAATCTATTTAACCAATGAAGTTCATCTCTTTCATTCTGAAAATGACCAGATCCTCACATCATCCTATGCTGCAGATGAGCGCGTAGAATATTCTTCCCGCACGGCATTGTATAAAAAACCCGCCTATGCGAATGTGTCTATGCTGGTAAATCAACCGTCTATTTACACTTTTCATTCTTTTAAGTCAACAGCTACCAGCAGCTTTTGCAGAATAGCGGGATATCACATCACCACCGCTCCGACAACGCATGTGTGCTACACTACGCCCGCCATTCAAACAGTATTGAGTGTTGAAAATCTGACAAAAGCTGACGGAACAACAAAGAAAGCACCCTATTACAGCGGCTTCGGCTATGAGTACAAATACTATGTACTGGATACACTTGCTTTTACACAGGATGAGCAAACCAATAACCAAAGAATAGAAACCATGTGCTATGCATGCTATGTTGATGAAGAAACGGCGGCAGATCTTGCCGATGTCCTTGAACCATTGCCGGAAAAGGCAAATATTTCTTGGAAGAAAGCAAGTAGCACCGACCGACAAACAGCATGTACCGATTTTAAAATGAATTCGGCAGGCTTTAGCGCAACCAGTACAGGTGAGCACACAAGATTGATTTATTTCAGTGTGCCTCATGATAATGGTTGGAGTGCCACTATTAACGGAAAAACAACAAAAATATACACTGTCAACGGCGGCATGATGGCAATCGTTGTGCCGAAAGGCGCAAGCGATATTCAGTTCAACTTTTATCCTCCAGGGTTAAAAGCAGGTATGATTATTTCGCTACTAAGCGTCCTTTCGGTGTCTGTGTACGGTGTGATTGTTTTTGTGAAAAAGAAAAAAGCTTGAACTGAAAAGCTTTCAATACCACCGGTTTATCTAAGCCGGTGGTTTGTTCTGCCCCTGTAAGAGGCTGTTGCGGCCCTAAATAGGACACCGCTTGCACTCGCAGAGTATGTTGTGAATTTGTAATGCTCGATTCCAGTTTATCAAACTGAATAATCAATAAAAACACAACACCCGGAGTGTGGGATTTTCACCCATTTCTCCGGGTATTTTTTTACGCTCTTTGAAACGGAATATACTCTTTAATTGAGAAATGAAATCGTTCGCTTTGCTCACGGTGAAATCTTCGGCTGCGCCTCAGATGAAATCGAATGCTGACGCATCCGGTGAAATTAAATCCACCCACGCCCGCAGGCATTTCACTGCCCGAAGGGCAATTTCACATTGCGAAGCAATATTTCACCCACCCGTAAGGGTGGATTCAGTTGAAAAAAGACTTGCCGAAGCAAGTCTTTTTTCGGGGACCCCTTTAACGGAGATCACAGGTTCCGCTTCAATCATAAAACAAAACACACCTGTCAGACGACAGGTGTATTTTCTTGGTGGTCGTTACAGGACTTGAACCGCGTCGTCGCGGGCTGCGTATCGTTCGCGCCTTCGGCTCTCATTCACTCCGCCGCTCCTCCTTTTCCCCGCCAAGTTATTCAACTTGTCGGGGACCCCTTTAACGGAGGCCACAGGTTCTGCTTCAATCATAAAACAAAACACACCTGTCAGACGACAGGTGTATTTTCTTGGTGGTCGTTACAGGACTTGAACCTGTGACCTCCCGCACGTCAAGCGGATGCGCTACCAGCTGCGCTAAACGACCGTATTCGGTTGGGGTGCGAAATGTATTATATATGATTATGCCTATGCTGTCAATAGAAATTTTTTGTTAACATTTAATATTTATGTGGCAAACACCGCAATTGTGTGGTAAACTGTAAAATGTATTATTATGTGATTTTAAAGGAAAGCGCAGGTTATAATATGAACTTTTATCCCTTCAAACTCAAGCCCTATGTCTCCGAAACAATCTGGGGCGGCAGACGGCTCATAAACGAATACGGCATTGAAACCGAAAAGGAAAACGCCGCCGAGGGCTGGATGCTCTCCTGCCACGAGAGCGGGCTGTGCACAATCGCGAACGGGGAGTTCGCGGGCAGAACCCTCAGGGAAATCTGTGAGGAATTTCCCGAAATCTGCGGAAAGGATTCCGAAAGATTCGACGGTTTTCCGATTCTCATAAAATTCATAGACGCATGCGACGACCTCTCGATTCAGGTGCATCCCACCGCAGAATACTGCGAGCTCACGGGCAGGGGACAGAGCAAAACCGAGTGCTGGTATGTGCTTGATACAGCCCCCGGCGCCTGCCTGATTATGGGTTTTAAGGAGAAAATATCATCCGAAGAATTCCGCAAGAGCATTGAGGAGGGCAGAGTCACCGACTGCGTCCGGAAATTCAATGTCAAAAAGGGCGATTTCTTCTTCATTGAATCCGGCACGCTCCACGCTATCTGTAAAGGCGTTTTACTTGCGGAAGTGCAGGAAAGTTCAAATACAACCTACCGCATTTTTGATTACAACCGCCTCGGAAAGGACGGAAAACCCCGCGAACTGCACATTGACGACGCCGTGGCGGTCACAAAATGCGAACCCTATACCCCGTCGCAATATTGTAAAGACGATATACTTTACAACGGCGCGAAAAAAGTGCTCGCCGAATGTCCGCTTTTCAAGGTGTCAACCCTGCAAATCGACGGCTCTTTTGACGGTGAGGCGGATGAAAACTCCTTCGTTTCGCTGCTTGTTCTCGAGGGCGACGGCACGCTCACAACAAAAAACGGCGTTCTCAATCTCACAAAGGGCGACAGCGTCTTCATCCCCGCCTCCTCGGGCTTATATACCGTTGAGGGCAAAATCAACATTCTCGAAACAACCGTATAAAGGATCAATAAAATGTCACTGCTCAGCGCTCAGAATCTTACAATGGATTTCGCCGGCGATGTGCTTTTCCGCAACATCTCTTTTGATGTGAACGCGGGCGAGCATGTGGGGCTCATCGGCGCGAACGGCACGGGTAAAACAACGCTTTTCAAGTTGATTACCGGTGAATACGAGCCCACCGAAGGCGGAATCTTCATTTCAAAAAATGTAAAAGTCGGCTATCTTGAACAGCACGCCTGTTCGGGCTCGCGCCGCGCTGTCATTGACGAGGCGCTGACGGTTTTTGAAAGACTTATTGAAATTGAGTTCGAGCTTGAGGAAATATCGCGGCGGATTGACGGCGGTCAGGCGGATGATAGTCTGATTGTGCGCCAGCAGGAACTTTATGAGGAGTTTGAAAACGGCGGAGGGCTTACTTACAAAAGCCGCACCCGCTCAACCCTGCTCGGCCTCGGCTTTGCCGAAAGCGACCTCTCCCTCGGCTGCGACAAGCTGAGCGGCGGCCAGCGCTCAAAACTGAGTATGGCTAAGCTCCTTCTCTCACAATCGGATCTTCTGCTTCTCGACGAGCCGACAAACCACCTCGACATCTCCGCCTCCGAGTGGCTCGAAAACTTCCTTTCGGGCTTTAAGGGCGCGATAATCGTTATATCGCATGACCGCTATTTTCTCGATAAAATCACCGATAAAACCCTTGAACTGACCCATCACACCCTGCATTCGTCAAAGGGCGGCTATACCCGCTATATGGAACTGCGCGAGCAGCGGCTCGAATCCGAAAGACGCAAATACGAAAGCGACATTGAGGAGATAAAGCGCCTTGAGGCGATGATTGCCAAGCAGGTCGAGTTCGGCAGGGAACGCAACTACATAACAATCGCCAGCAAGCAGAAAGTGATTGACAGAATAAAGGAGAATCTTGTTGTTCCCGAGGGCAACCTCGCGAATGTCAGAATAAAATTCACTCCCGTGTGCGAAACGGGCAATGAGGTGCTCAATGTAAGCGCCCTATCAAAATACTTCGGCTCAAAAACCGTGTTCGAAAACGCCTCTTTTCAGATAAGAAAAGGCGACAGGGCATTTATAATCGGACCCAACGGCTGCGGCAAAACAACCCTTCTGCGCGTGCTTGTAAAGCAGATGCAGGCGGACGCGGGCTCCTTCACTTTCGGCGCGAATGTCAAAACCGGATATTTTGACCAGAGTCTTGAGAATATCACGGGCGGCAAAACAGTGATTGACGAAATCTGGGATGAACACAGAAGTTTTACCGAAACCGCGGTGCGCAGTTATCTCGCGTTATTTCTTTTCCGCGGCGACGATGTTTTCAAAAGCGTTGACACCCTCTCGGGCGGCGAAAAGGCGAAACTCTGCCTGCTCAAACTTATGCTCTCGGGCGCTAATGTCCTTATTCTCGACGAGCCGACAAACCACCTCGATATCCCCTCGCGAGAGGCGCTTGAGGAGGCGCTTGCTAACTTCGAGGGCACGGTCATAGCCGTATCGCACGACCGCTATTTCATCAACAAACTTGCGACTGAGATTTTCCGCCTGAAAGCGGACGGAATAGAGAAAACGGACGGCACCTACGACGACTATATCGCCCTTGTGGAGGCGGAAAAGCAGAAGCCCGCCAAAACTCAGGCGGCGCCGAAGGTCAACGATTATAAACTGCGCAAGGAGCGCGAGAGCGAAATAAACCGACTTAAAGGCAGAATAAGACGCGCCGAGGCGGAAATTGACAGACTTGAAAAGGAAATCGGGGAACTGACCGGCGCCCTTTCAACTCCCGAAATATCCTCAGACTACGAAAAGATTGAGGAATACACGGGCAAAATCAACGCTCTTTCCTCGCGGGAGGAGGAGCAGATGGCTGAGTGGGAGGCGTGCAACGAGCGCCTGTCGCAACTGACGGAGGACGAAAATGCTTGAAATAAAACGCTATAATCCGAAATACAAAGAGGATGTCCGCAAGGTGTGCCTCAACACCGCCTATGACACCGCCTACGAGCCGGTTGAGCGCAATTATCTTCTCAACTCCTACTGCGATTATTACATAAACAATGAGCCGGACACCTGCTTTGTAGCCGTTGATGAAAACGACACGGCGCAGGGCTATGTTATCTGCGCGCCGGATTTCGAAAGATACAAAAAACTTGTGAAGCCCTATGTCATTCAGGGGAAAAAATCGGGCTTTGACCACTACTGCGAGGGCATTGCCGAAAGGTCTGTTCTGCGTCTTTTCAGCAAAAACTACCCCGCTCATTTTCACATTGATATAAACGAGGGCTTTCAGAGTATGGGCGTGGGCTCAAAACTCATAACCGCCCTTTTTGAGCAGCTTGAAATCAAAAAGGTAAAAGGCGTTATGCTCACAACGGGCTCCGGCAACACGCAGGCAATCAATTTCTATAAAAAACACGGCTTCAAAACCCTTATTCTTTTCGGCCCCGCTATTGTGATGGGCAAAAAACTGAGGTGATTAAATGAAATACGCAGTCATAGGCACAAGCTGGATTACGCAGTCCTTCATTGACGGCGCGAAGATTCACGGCAAAATGATTTTGGACGCTGTTTATTCCCGTGACGAAAAGAGGGGCGGGGAGTTCGCCCTTAAAAACGGCGCCTCCCGGGTGTTTACCGACCTTGACGCGCTCGCCTCCTCATCCGTTGACGCGGTGTATATAGCGAGCCCGAACGCTTTTCACGCCCGCCAGACTGAGAAAATGCTGAAAGCCGGCAAGCACGTGCTGTGCGAAAAACCTGTAACGGTCACGCCCGCCGAACTTGAATATCTCATGGACCTCGCCGACAGAAACGGGGTTATCTACGCGGAAGCGATAATGTATATGTTCAACCCCGCGAGGGATATTCTCAGAAACGCTCTCGGCGAAATAGGAAAAATCACAAGCGCCAACCTCGATTTTTCCCAGCTGTCGTCAAAATATCCCGCTTATAAAAGGGGAGAACTGCCCAATATTTTCAACCCCTCCATGGCGGCGGGCTGCCTTGAGGATCTCGGCATTTACTGCGTCTATCCCGCGCTCGACCTTTTCGGCGAGCCGGAGAATATAAAAGCGTCCGCGGCGTTCCTCGAAAGCGGAGCGGACGGCAGCGGAAACGCCTCGTTTGAATACGGGGATAAAACCGTGACTCTCACTTACTCAAAACTCGGGCAGAGCAGGTCATACTCGCAGATTTTCGGCGATGAGGGCACAATTCTGCTCGAATCCGTTTCGAAACTTACGGATATGAAAATAGTTTTCAATGACGGCAGCGAGAAGGCGCTCATCGGCGATGTGCCCAAGGAGCAGCTTATGGGCTTTGAGGCGGACGGTTTTTCAAAACTCGTTTCATCGCCCGGCGAAACAAAAGAATTCTATTCGCTTCTGAGAAAAACGGCTCTGGCAACGAGCAAAGCGATGGAAAAAATCAGAAGCGAAGCGGGCATAAAATTTGATTATACACCGATAACGGAGGAATAAATATGTTTTACAAAAAATGCGGCGACACCTATGTTGTGCGCCTTGAAATCGGTGAGGAGATTCTCGAATCAATAACGGAACTCTGTAAAGAAGAGAATATCCGGGCAGCCGAGATTACGGGCATCGGAGCCGCCGCGAAAGCGGTTGTCGGCATTTACAATGTCGATGAAAAACAGTATTATAAAACAGAGATTGACGGTCCTCTTGAGATTGTCTCACTGCTCGGGAACGCCTCGCGCAAGGACGGCGAGCCGTATCTTCACCTTCACGCCTCATTCTCGGGCGAATCGTGCAACTGTGTCGGCGGCCACCTCAACAGCGCGGTTATAGGCGTAACGGCTGAGATTTTCCTGAGAGTGATCGACGGCGAAATAGAAAGAACCGTACACCCCGTAACGGGTCTCAATGTTTTTGACTTATGAGTTTTCAGAACGAATTAAAGGAATACCTGCTTTCGCAGGGCGTGTCGGATGTCGGCTTTTCAGAGCAGGAGGAGTGCCCCGAGGGGCTGCCGTACGCAGTAACTCTCGTTGTGCGCCTCTCGCAGGCGATTATTGATGAAATCGACTCCGCCCCGACCGAAACATATTTCAACCACTACCGCACCGTCAACGCCTTTATTGACAGGGCTCTGCTTCAGTGCGGTCTGTTCCTGCAGAAAAACGGTTACAAATATATAACCGTCGCCGCCTCGCAGAGTATAAATACGGACGGCTGGAACTACCGCGGAAGGTTTTCCCATAAGCAGGCGGCTGTTGCCGCGGGGCTCGGAAGCGTGGGCAGGAATTCGCTTTTCATCCACAAGGATTTCGGCTCGTCCGTGCGTCTCGGCACGGTGTTCACCGACTGCCCGTTTGACCTGAGCGAAGTCACTTATGTCGATATGTGCGGCGAGTGCAACCTTTGTGTCGATGCCTGCCCCGCCGGGGCGATAAAGGGCGGCAAATGGGAGCCGGGTACGGTCAGAGAGGATATCTTTGACCCGCAGAAATGCAGCGAATATATGAAACGCGCCTTTCACCACATCGGCAGAGGCGCGGTGTGCGGAATATGTATGAGTGTGTGCCCGCACAACAAAGGAGAATAAAATGACGGGAATAATTGATGTCGGCGGCGGCCAGCGCGATGTTTACGGCAGCGGCGTGCTCGACAGATGCCTTGATGAAAAAATTGAATTTGACTATCTGCTCGGAATCTCCGCGGGCACGGCGAATCTTTTCACCTACGCCGCGGGGCAGAGAGGCCGCACCCGCAGGTTCTACCTCGACTACGCCTTCCGCAAGGAATATATGAGCGTCGGAAACATCATAAAACACGGCCACTTTCTGAATCTCGACTATGTCTATGACGTGCTCTCGAACGAAAACGGCGAGGACCCCTTTGATTTTGACACCTTTTTCAGGTATGACGGCAAGGGCGTCATAGCCTGCACGGGCGCCGAAACAGGCAGGCAGATTTATTTTGACAAAAGCGTAATCACAAGGAACAATCTTACAGCTTTCAAGGCGTCCTGCGCGCTGCCGCTCATCTGCGGCGGCTATACCGTAAACGGCAGGTTCTGCTTTGACGGCGGGGTCACCAATCCCATACCCGTTGAAAAGGCGTTTGAGGACGGCTGCGACAAGGTCGTTGTTATTCTCACAACTCCCGTAAGCGAGCCGAAAACCTCGAGCAAATACAAACATGTCGGCTCTGTTATAAGAAGGAAATATCCTAAAATCGCCGAATGCCTCGAAACGAGGTGTGAGGACTATAACGGCGCCGTTCAGAAACTGCTCGCCTATGAGCGCGAGGGCAGGGCGCTTGTTATCGCGCCGGACAGTCTCTGCGGAATGAAAACCCTTACAAGAGACAGGGAAAAACTCGAGGCGCTCTATAACAAGGGCTACAATGACGCCGTAAAAATAATCGATTTCATAAAAGACTGAAAAACGGGAGGATAGTTATGCCTCAGTTAAAGCGTTATCACGAAATCGCGGGCGCTCTTCACATCGGATGTGAGGAGCCGCGCGCGTATTTTATACCGTTTGAAAACGAAGAAAAATCCCTTTTGCCGCGTGAGAATTCGGGGCGCTTCACTTCGCTTTGCGGCGAGTGGGATTTTGCTTTTTTTGAGAACGCCGCGAGGGTGGATATCGAATCGCCCTCTTTTCCGGCGTGCGCGGTCTGCCCCGATAAAATCGATGTTCCGCGCTCCTGGCAGATGTATGTTGACAGAAATTACGACAAGCCGAATTACATAAATCAGGATTATCCCTTCCCCGTTGACCCGCCCCATATTCCGGATGTTGTTCCCTGCGGGCTTTACAGAAAAAGCGTCGCTTTCACCCCCGCGGACGGCAAAAAATACTACATCGTTTTCGAGGGCGTTTCATCCTGCTTTTATCTCTGGGTAAACAGCTCCTTCGCCGCCTACAGTCAGGTGAGCCACGCTACGGCTGAAATTGACATAACGGCATATCTTAAAAACGGCAAAAACACCTTTGAGGCGCTCGTCGTAAAGCACTGCGACGGCACATATTTTGAGGATCAGGATTTCTTCCGCCTCTCGGGCATCTTCCGCGAGGTTTATATCCTCGAGCGCGATGCGGAGCATATAGAGGATATCGATATAATCGCGGATGTCTCCGAAACCCTTGACCCGGCCCGCCTTGAAGTGAATGTAAGCGGCGTAAACGGCTGTGATTTAAAACTCATATCCCCGCAGGGTGAAACCGTATATGAGGGCGAAAACAGGGAAATCAGAATTGACAACCCCGTTCTCTGGAACTTCGAAACACCGGTTTTATACACTCTCACCCTTCATTCGGGCAGCGAGTATATTTCGATTCCCGTCGGTTTCAGACGCTTTGAAATAAAGGATTCCGTTGTGCTTTTAAACGGAGCGAAGGTCAAAGCGAAGGGCGTAAACCGCCACGATTTCAACCCCGAAACAGGCTATTATGTGAGTGAGGAGCAGATGCTCAGGGAACTATACAGTTTAAAACGAGCGAATGTCAATACAATCCGCACCTCGCACTATCCCAACGACCCGCGCTTCATTGAAATGTGCGACCGCCTGGGCTTTATGGTCTGCGATGAGGCGGACCTTGAGACTCACGGTATGGGCTACAATTTCGGCGACTGGTACTGGGATTACTGGGCGCATCTTACCGACAGCCCCGAGTATAAAGAGGCGTGCGTTGACAGGGCGAAGCTCCTTTTTGAAAGGGATAAAAACCATCCCTGCGTAATAATGTGGTCGCTCGGCAACGAATCGGGCTGCGGCGAAAACCACAGGGCTATGGCTGATTATATCCGGTCAAGGCGCGAAAACGCCGTTATCCACTACGAAAACGCTCATCTCGAATACGCCGCGCGGCTCGGCAAGGATTTTTCGGATATCTCCGATGTCGAAAGCCGTATGTACGCTTCAACGGAGTATCTCAAAGAATACCTTGAAAACGATTCACTCAGAAAGCCGTTTTTCTACTGCGAATATGTTGACAGTATGAGCACGGGCAGCATTTACAAACACTGGGACGGCTTCGAAAAATATGACAAATATTTCGGCGGCTGCGTCTGGGAATACGGCGACCACGCCGTGAATATCGGCACAGAGGAAAACCCGAAATACCGTTACGGCGGCGATTTCGCCGACTGGCCCAACGACGGCGTTTACTGCCTGGACGGGCTTGTCTATCCGGACCGCTCTCCGAGACCGGGTTATTACGATATGAAAAAGGCGTACGAGCCCTTTGAAATATCTTATGAAAGCGGCGCGATCACCGTTAAGAACAAGCGGTATTTCACGGACTTTTCCGACCTTTCAATCGAATGGACCGTTGAGAAAAACGGCTGTCCGTTTATGAACGGTAAAATCGAACAACCGAATATCGAAGCGGGAGAGAGTGAAAAATACAATCTTTTCGATGAAATAATCCCCGGCGGTTTTACGACTCTCAATGTTTATGTAAGGCAGAAAAACGGCACCTTATGGGCTGAAAAGGGCTATGAAACAGGTTTTGCGCAGTTTGTCCTCTCAGATGAAAATCCCGTTTTCCGCCCTGAAAAAGAGAACGAGGTCACTTTCACCGAAACCCGCACGGATATTATTGTGCAGTGCGGCGATACGGAATATTCCTTTGACCGTGTAACCGGGAAAATCTCGGGCATAAAGGCGGGTGGCTGTCAGCTGCTCGAAGAGCCGCTCTCGCTGAGCATTTACCGCGCACCCGTTTACAGCACACCCCACCTTGTCGATGTGTGGAAACGCGCGAGATACGACAGAATAAGGCAGAAGACCTACGGTGTGTCGGTATCAAAAGACGGCGGAAATGTCATAATCACAGCCGATATATCGCTCGGGTCGGCGGCGATGCCGCCCGCGGTGAAGGCGAAGGTAAATTACATTTTCACACCCGGCGGCGCTGTCGGAATCGGCATAAAGGCGTCCGTCTGCCACAACGCTCCCGCGCTCCCGCGTTTCGGGCTCTCGCTTGTTATGGATAAGAGCTTTGACAAAACGACTTACCTCGGTTACGGTCCGATTGAAAGTTATTCCGAAAGGCATAGGGCAGCCCGGCTGTCGCTTTACCGTACCTCTCCCGAAAAGGATTACGAGCACTATATAAGACCTCAGGAGTGTTCCTCCCATTTCGGCACGCGCTATGCCTGCGTGAGCGGCGAAAAGGCGAAAATCGAGTTTTTCACGGATGAGAGCTTCTGCTTCAAGGCGATCCCCTATGATGACGCGACAATAATAAACACCGCGCACGATGACGAACTTACCGACACGGGCAGAACATTTGTGAATATAGACTGCAAACTTCCGCAACTGAGCCCCGACACGGAATTTTCCGAAAAGGAGTTCGATTTTGCCGTCACCCTCGCGCCCTCGGGCTGTTGACTTTTACTTTAAGTAAAGATATAATATTTAAGATAATCTTTTTTTACATTCAGAAAGGGGAATTCCGAATGAAAAAACTTACAGCCGTATTGCTCTGCGTAGCAATGCTTGTTTCAATGCTTGCCGTGGCGGGCGTTGTGAACGCCGAAGAAGCCCCGGTCACGGAAAATCCGTCGGCGGGCGACGCAGCAGAGGATATTTATCCCATTATTTTTGTAACGGGAATAGGTCAGTCCTACAGTTATCTCTACAACACCGTTGAGGACGCGAAGGCGGATGTTGCTGAAAACTCAACCGACAGGGCTGTGGCACGCTGGAACCTTTTCTGCAACGATTTCAGCTTCGCCTTCAAGGATATTGTTACCTATGTTTCGATTCTCCGTATTCTGGGCGGACTTCTCGCGACCGTGGTCACGGGTCACAATTTCATCAGCAAGGACGCCTGCGACGATCTTGTAAACGAGCTGTTCACCTACAATATAATTGACGAAAACGGCAATCTTCCCGAAAATGTCGTAACCCCGCGCTGCAACTATCCCGTGTCACAGATGACCGAGGAGCAGTATGAAAACTTCTACCGCACAATTCCCTGCGAAGAGGTTATAGGCGACATCGGTGAGGATATGCTTTACTGCTTCAACTATTCGGCTTTTTCGTTCCCCTACAGAAACGCCGAGGAACTGAACACCTTCATAAACGATGTGGTTCTTGCCCAGACGGGTAAGGACAAGGTAGTGCTTGTTCCGATGAGCATGGGTGCCTCCGTCGTGAGGGCTTATCTTCAGGAGCACGGCACCGAGGAGAAGGTGGCGAGAGTTGTCAGCATAGTCGGCGCATGGGACGGCAGCGATGTCATTGCCGACCTCGTTGAGCAGAAATACGCCGAGGACGCTCCGCAGAAACTCTACGACGGCATTGTCGCCGACCTCATCGGCGAGCCCTGGGGCTATCTCGTAAACGGCGTTCTGCGCATTTTCCCCAAAGCGACCCTCAGAAGCGTGATTGACGAAATACTCAATTCCGTTATTGAAAACCTCGTTATGAAAACTCCCTCACTGCTCGTTATGGTTCCCTGCGAAAGATATGAATCCTTCAGAAAAATGCGCCTTGAGGGCAACGAGGAACTCGCTTATATTACCGAGATGACCGATAAATACTATGAGAACCAGCAGCACCTTGAGGAGACCCTCAAAGAGTTGAACAGCGAGCACGGTGTTGAATTTTATTACATCGCGGGCTACGGTCTCGAATTCGGCGGCTACAGCAGCGACTATGAGTTCTTTAAATTTATGGAAAGCACAACCACCACAAACTCGGATGAGATAATCCAGATTTCCTCAACCGCAACGGGCGCCACCTTCGCGAAGGCGGGCGAACAGCTTGATGAGGACTACCTCGCCTCGCACGACAGCGCCTACATCACTCCCGACAAATCGGTTGACCTTTCAACCTGCTATTTCCCCGACAATGTCTGGCTCTTCTACGGTCAGAAGCACGAACTTGAAAACAACAACACAGCCCTCAAACTCGCTTTCGAACTCGCCCTCGGCCACATAACAAGCTCGGCGGACTGCGAGGACACCTTCCCGAGATTCAACGATTCCCGAGACCTCAAGAGGCTCAAGAGAAGCTATATTCCCGATCTCAACACCTGGCTTGAAACCAACACCCCCACAGCCGAACAGCAGACGCTTATCGATGAGAACACCGCCGCTGTCAACGAAATGGCCGCGCGCACAATAAACAACCGCGAAGCGGACGACCAAATTATTGAGAACTACCGCAAAATGCTTGTAACCCTCGGCGTATACACCGAGTCGGAGGACGGCGGAAACGACGGCCTCACAAACGCTCTCAAGGGTCTGAACGACTTCAATGTAAGAGTGTTCGGCTACAAGGGCTTTGTCGATATTCTGAAAAAATAAAGGGCGATAATATGAACGAAACAATTAACACTCTCATTTCAAGAAGAAGCGTGCGCGATTTTGACGGCAGTCAGATTACCGGCGACACGCTTGATGAAATACTTAAAGCAGGGCTTTACGCCCCGTCGGGCATGAACTGCCAGGCAACCGTGATGGCAGCGGTAAACGACATTGAAACCGTCAACCTCATTTCAAAACTCAACGCCGCCGTTCTCGGCACAGACAGCGACCCGTTCTACGGCGCTAAAACCGTTGTTGTTGTTTTCGCCGACAGAAACAGGTTCACCTATCTCGAGGACGGAAGCCTCGTTATGGGCAATCTTTTAAACGCCGCCTGCTCGCTGGGTGTTGACTCAATCTGGATTCACCGCGCGAAAGAGGTGTTCGACAGCGAGGAGGGCAGGGCGCTCAAAGCGAAATGGGGCCTGGGCGACGAATATGTCGGCATCGGCAACTGCGCCCTCGGTCACCGTAAAGGCGATGCGCCCGAAGCAAAACCTCGAAAAGAAGGAAGAATAATCAAGGTATGATTTTTGAGTATTTCAGGGATATCTATGAGCATTCGCTTCATCTGAATCCCGAAAAGGATTCCGATTTTTACGACTGCGCGGGCGATCTTCTTGCGACCGACGAGGTTAAATCCCTTGCGCAGTTCGTTCAGCACGACACCATTAACCGTCTGCGCCACATAAAAAGCGTGTCCTATATGGCTTACGCCCTTACGAAGCACTATGGGCTTGACTACCGCACCACCGCGCGCGCCGGCGTTATGCACGATTTATTTTATTACGACTGGCACGAAAAGCACGGCGGCCACCGCCTTCACGGCTACCGCCATCCGGGCTTTGCCGTTAAAAACGCGAGGGAGCTTTGCGGAGGCCTCGACGAAAAAACCGAGAACCTCATAAGGCGCCATATGTGGCCCCTCACTCCCACACCTCCGAAATACAAGGAGGGATTTATCCTCTGCGTGGCGGACAAATACTGCGCGGGTATGGAGCTTCTCATCTGTCAGAAAAACAAAAAAGCAGGTAAGTAATTATGCATTTTGAAACTGTGGCGCGCTATGTGCTGTATTTCTTCTTTTTCAGCGCGGCGGGCTGGCTGTTTGAGTCAATCTACTGCTCGATAAGACCGGGCAGATGGGTCAACAGGGGCTTCCTCACAGGTCCTCTCTGCCCGATATACGGCTCGGGAGCGCTCGTGTTCATAATATTCACTCAGCCGATTAAAAACCACTTTTCCTATCCCGTGACAATCGCGGGTCATACAATCGATTTCGACTTTGTCGCCGTGTTCCTCGCGGGGCTTGTGCTGGCGGATATCGTTGAGTATTCCGTAAGTCTCATTATGGAAAAACTCTTTCATTCCCGCTGGTGGGATTACTCAACCTGCTTCCTCAACATAAACGGAAGAATCTGCTTCAAGCATTCAATCTACTGGGGCTTGAGTTCCGTTATTTTCAACTATCTCATTTTCCCGTTTGTGGACGGCTATTTCAGCCGCATTCCCGCTAAACTCGTCTATATCTCCGTTGCCGTTATTCTCGTCATATTCGCAATCGATGTAATCGACGCTGTCCGCAAGGCGCTCGATGTGCGCGAATTTGTCGACAAGGTCAGAAAACTGCGCGAAGAGGTCTCCGACCGCCTCGGCACCACGGTTGACGCCATTCTTGCCATGGGCGAGGGCGAAATAGCGGAACTGGGCGACAAGATCGAAGGCGGCAGGGCTGAGTTCAACAACCGCGTTGAGGAACTCAAAACATCCTTCGCCAATCTTTCAACGGGTCTTATCACCAGGGGTGCCAAAAAAAGCCGTATGTTCCGTGAATTCCCGATGGTTGAAAGCAGAGTCAGCGAGGAGATGAGCAATTTCGAAAAGCTCAGGGAAAAAATCAGAAACGCGCTCAAGCGCTGATTTATTACAAATGTGTTAATTTTTGAAAAAACACTTGATTTTCACAAAAAAAGTATTAAAATACATGTTAGCACTCGACCGTTGCGAGTGCTAACATTTTCTTTTTTACGGACGAAATTATTTGATAAGGAGTGTTTTATATGAGAAAAAAACAGTTTAAGGCAGAGTCGAAAAAACTGCTCGATATGATGATAAACTCCATCTATACACACAAGGAAATTTTCCTTCGCGAGCTTATCTCCAACGCAAGCGACGCGCTCGACAAGCAGTATTACAACTCGTTCGGCAAGGATACGGGCATGGTGCGTGAGGACTACACAATCCGCATTGAGCCCAACAAGGCGGACCGCACTCTCGCCATTATAGACAACGGCTGCGGTATGACCGCCGAGGAACTTGAAACCAATCTCGGCACAATAGCGAAAAGCGGCTCGCTCGATTTCAAAAACGAGAATGAGAACGAGGAAAAGAAGACCGATATAGAAATAATCGGTCAGTTCGGCGTCGGCTTCTATTCGGCGTTTATGGTCAGCAAAAGGGTTGTCGTGGAAAGCCGCGCGTCCGGTGCGGATCAGGCGAACCGCTGGATATCCGACGGTGTTGAGGGCTATTCGATTGAAAAATGCGATTCCCCCGCCGACCACGGAACAGTCATTACATTATATCTTAAAGACGACACCGAGGATGAGAAATATTCCGAATTCCTCGAGGAATATGAAATAACGAATCTTGTCAAAAAGTATTCCGACTACATCCGCTATCCTATTGTTATGAACTGCGAAAACCGCGTTCCCAAGGAGAAGGCGGAGGGCGAGGAGGACAAGCCCACCGAGTATGAGACCGTCTATGAGGACCGTCAGCTCAACAGTATGGTTCCCATCTGGCGCAAGAACAAAAACGAGGTAACCGAGGAGGAGTACAACAATTTCTACTCCGAAAAGTTTTACGATTTTGAGGCGCCGCTCAAGGTTATTCACTCCAAAAACGAGGGCGTTCCCACCTACGATTCGCTCATCTACATTCCCTCCCGCGCGCCCTTCAACTACTATTCAAAGGATTACGAAAAGGGGCTCGCGCTCTATTCAAACGGCGTTATGATAACCGAAAAATGCGCCGAGCTTCTGCCCGATTATTTCAATTTCGCCAGAGGTCTTGTTGACAGCCCCGACCTTTCGCTCAACATTTCCCGCGAGCTTCTTCAGCACGACCGCCAGCTGAAAGTAATAGCGAAAAACATTGAAAGAAAAATAAAGACCGAGCTTGAGAAAATGCTAAAGGACGACCGTGAGAATTACATCAAATTCTTTGAGGCGTTCGGCGTTCAACTCAAAGCGGGAATCTACACGAGCTACGGAATGGCGAAGGAAACCCTGCAGAACCTGCTTATATTCAAATCCACAAACGACGGCGAATATGTCACTTTGAGCGAGTATAAGGACCGTATGCCCGAAAGCCAGAAGGGTATCTACTACGCCTGCGGCGAGACTGTTTCCAAAATTGAAATGCTTCCTCAGACCGAGGCGGTAAAAGCCGCGGGTATGGAAGTGCTTATGCTCACAAACGACATAGATGAGTTCACCTTCAAGATGATGCGCGACTTTGACGGCAAAGAATTCATAAATATCTGCACCGACGGGCTGGATATCGGCACGGAGGAGGACAAAAAAGCCGTTGAGGAAAAAAACGAGAATTCAAAGGAACTCCTCGACTTCATCAAGGAATCCCTCGGCGATAAAGTCACCGCCGTCAGATTCTCCAACCGCCTCGGCAACCATCCCGTTACCCTTACAAGCGGCAGCGACATTTCAACCGAGATGGAAAAGGTCATAAACTCTCAGCATTTCGGCGAAAAAATAAAGGCGCAGCTTACTCTCGAAATAAACTCCGACCATAAAATCGCCGAAAAACTCACCGCTCTTTACGGCAGCGACAAGGATTCCGTCGCGAAATACGCGAAACTCCTCTACAACTCCGCCTGCCTCATCAGCGGCATAGACATTGAAAACCCCGGCGAGTTCAGCGACCTCGTCTGCGACCTGATAGTATAAAAACATGTTTTTAAAAACGGCAGTCTTAGGGCGCGCAACTTAGGGATTTAACAGCCTCAAAAAACATCCTTCGGCGTAAAACTGCGTTAAAAATGCTCGGAATACACAAAGTATTCCTGCGCTTTTTGCCTTGTTTTAACACCGAAATCTGAATTTTTGAGGTGCGAAGCAATTTTGAAACA
>JAEERC010000024.1 GCA_016285645.1 Clostridiaceae bacterium
TCATCCTGAGCCAGGATCAAACTCTCTAAAAATTGTATAATATGCTTTCGCTTATTATCTCTTTTCAGAGCGTCTCTGCTCTTATCTAATCTTTGTTTCCAAAAATTACTGTTTGTTGAGTCCAAAAACTCAAATTAATCTTAAGGGTTTCTTTGAATCGTTGTTTAATTTTCAAGGTGCGCTGCCGCCCTCTTTTTCGGCGGCTCGATTAATATACCACAAGTCAACCGCAAATGTCAACAAAAATTTTTCTAATTTTTTTGTGTTTTTACAACGCCTCCGCGTGTTTCGTAAATCGGCGCCGTTTTCGCGTGTTCTATATATAGTGCCCCCGCCCTTCGTGACGGGCTATATATTATATAATGTAATATATTGTAAAGGGCGAGCGGGGGTGTTTAATGCCGAATGCCGAATGCTAAATCAAGGAGCTTCGCCGACTATATGTCCTCACGGACGGGCGTGAACGCGGCACGGAAGAATCCGTGCCCTACGGCGTAACCGAGTTATGTCATTCCGAGGGAGGAACTTGTTCTGACCGTGGGAATCTCTGCAACAGATTGCCGCGTCGCTTCGCAAAATGCCCCCTTGCGATTCCCGGAATCTCGCCGCTGCCGCGCTCGCCTTCCGACCGCTGCGCCAACAAACGCTCGCTTCATCGCCCACCTGGCGCGCTCTTGTTTGTTGCCCGCCGCTTACGCATTTTTCCGTCTTTTTATTTACTGCTCTTTAATATACGCGCCGGGGTTGAAAAGGTGTTTGAAGAACCATATCAGCATATCGAAAAAGCCGTGTTTGATTTTCACGGTCTCCGTTTCGCTTTCGTGAACAACCTCGCCCGCTTTGTTTATGAATTTCGCCTGCACGGTGTAGTCCGCCTTAGCGTTTTCTACCGTGAAGGTCTCGCCCGTGCCCTCATCGCTGCCGTTTATGAACCAGTGAACGGCAACATCGTCGTTCGGGTCGGTGATTTCGGCTTTGAAGGTCATCGTCGTGCGGTAGTCCTCGGTGCGCTCAGCAACAAAATTGCCTATCTGCACTCTCGGCGGCGCGTTTTCAATAACGAACTCCGTTTTATCGCCCTCTTCCGCGGTTTCGGGCAGAATCTCCAGCACGCCGTAGGTGTCCTCATCCACCGCGCCGAAGGAGTAGGTAACGCCCATATACTCAAACTCCGCGTTGTCGGCGAGCGGCTTGATTATAATCTCTTCCGCTTCGTCAGGAATTTCATAAATCACGCCCGTGTCGGCGGCTTCTCCGCCTTTGACGAACGATTTTCGGATGTTTTCGCCAAGAACCTTAATTGCTTTGTCAAATTCGGCGAACAGATATCTTCTGTATTCATGTTCATCGAATCTGTTGGCGATTGAAAAATATGTTTCAACATCCATAAGGTCTATGCCTCTTATTTTACTGTCAACAACAATTCTGCTGCCGGCGGCGCTGTCTTCCGCCTCGCGGATGTATCCGTCCGCACCCATATAGAAATACATCAATTTACCGGGATGTTCGTTGTCGTAAACATACAGTCTGTCCTGACCGTCAACCTGTTTGTAGTAAAGGAAATTTACCGCGTGACCTCCGGCGGGATAATACCAGATGCCGACATTCAGCTTTCCCTTGTTGTTGTATTCAGGGTGGGCTTTTATCCAGTCAATGCAGGAGTTCCAGTCGGAACGGGTGTATTTTTTATTGTTTTCGCCGTCCGGTCTTTCATCCTTGTCCAGGCTGCCGCCCGCGACTATCGCGTCAATTTCGGCGCCCTTGGAGCCCTTTGGACCGACAACCCCCTGAATAGTGTGATATTTACAGATTACCGGCTCCGCGCTTTCACGGCTTACGGAACTGAGCGGCGTGTCCGCGTCCGCTCCGAAATCCGCTCTGTCAAGTATATTCAGATAATAGCCGGAGCCCGTAACAGCCATACCGAAACAGCAGTTCGGTTTTTCTGAACTGAGCCACTTTTTCCACCATTCATGCAAATGGTAAAAATTGGAAAAGTTGTAGGAATCCTTGCCGAGCCCGTAATAAATAAAATGTATATCCGCTTCCGTAAGATCTTCGTTTCCGGAATCTATTTCTATGTTTTCCCACTCTTCTTCCGTTCCGTAATAATAGACATCCTTAAGTTCGGTGCAGTTATAAAAAGCACCACCCCCTATGCTTGTCACATTTCCGGGTATGGTAACGCTAGTGAGCCCCTTGCATCCACAAAAAGCATAATATCCTATTTCTGTCACGCTGTCGGGGATATCTATGCTTGTCAGACCGGTGCAATCGGAAAAAGCCCAATCTCCTATATTTTTCACACTGTCTGGAATCTCTATACTTGTAAGCCCGGTGCAATTACCGAAAGCATAATCTCCTATGCTTGTCACGCTGTTTGGAATGTTTATGCTTGTCAACCTGTCACAACCGGCAAAGGCATCTCCGTCTATGCTTCTAACGCTGTTCGGAACAGCAATACCCACAAGCTGTCGACAGCCCCAAAAAGCACGGACTGCAACACTGATAGTGCCGTCTTTGATTGTATATTCACCTGAAATACCGTCTTCTGCTTTAACGAGATGCTTGCCGATATATAAAACACCGTTTTCCCAGTTGCTTTTGTCATTATAAAAGGCGGTTCCTACAAACGCATCGGTACTTATGCTTATTATATTGTCAGGAATGATTATACTTGTCAGCCCGGTACAACCGAAGAAAGCCAAGCAGCCTATGCTTGTTACGCTGTCAGGAATTTCTATGCTTGTCAGCCCGGTACAACCGGAGAAAGCACTATCTTCTATTTTTATCACGCCGTCGGATATCTCTAAACTTGTAAGCCCTCTACAATTACTAAAAGCGGCAAATCCTATATTTATCACACTGCCTGGAATTTTTAAACTCGTCAATCCAACACAACTATCAAATGCTCCGTCACCTATGCTTGTAACGCTATTTGGAATATTTATGCTTGTCAGTTCGGCGCAATCGCAGAAAGTGTATATGCCTATGCTTTTAACACTGCCAGGAATGGATATGCTGGTAAGCCCAGTGCAATAATAAAACGCTGAATCTCCTATGCTTGTTACACTTCCATCAGAAGGAATAACGCTGTTTTTACAGCCCGCGATTAATGTTTTATTCTCGGTTTCAATAAGGCAATTACCATTGGAATGGTAAACCGAATTGTTCTTTGAAACCGTAATGCTTTCAACCCCACTGCATGCACTGAAAACTCCTTCTCCTATACTTGTAACATCTTTGGGAATAACTATGTTTTTGAGCCCAGTGCAATAGGAAAATGCATAATTTCTTATGCTTGTAACGCTGCCGTCGGAAGGAATGTTGCTGTTTTTACAGCCGCGAATCAATGTTTTGCTTGCGGTTTCAATAAGGCAATTCCCTGAAGAATGATAAAATGGGTTTTCGTTTGAAACTGTAATTTGCTCAATTCCTGAACAACCATCGAATACCGCACTTTCTATTATCGAAACGCTTTTAGGAATTGATATGCTTATTAATGCTTCACAACCTTGAAATGCTCCGTACTCAATCTCCGTAACACTATCGGGTATTTTTATTGCCGTGAGTGATGTACAGTTAAAAAACGCTTGTCGTCCTATTAATTTAATGCCTTCAGGTACTGTTATGCTTTCAAGTCCTTCGCAGTCAGAAAACGCCAAACCGCCAATGCTTGTTACTCCGGGTTTAATAACTATGGTTTTAATTCTAAATATGTATGGAGACCATGTAGGATCTGGGCTGGAATAAATGGTATAATCCTCCATCTCCCCCGTGCCTGAAATTGTCAGCACTCCGTCATCCGAAAGAGTCCAGGTCAGGTTTTCGCCGCAGGTGCCGCTCTCAACCGCCGATGCTCTCACGCTCAGGGCGTCAAAAAGTGTGCCGAGCGCGTCGGCAAAGCCCTCGCCGCCCGCCGCGGCGGTGCCGGTAAGCAGGATAAGGCAGAGCAGAAGCGATACGGCTTTTTTCATCGTCTTCATAAAAACATCCTTTCGGGCAAAACAGAATGAAAATCTCTGTTTTTTATAATATCATTTATAATTATATTTATCAATAAATAATTCGTTTTGTTCCTTAACCGGACAAACCTGCCGGACATAACGCCCTGCAGGTTCATCCGTACATAATATATGATTAATGCCGGTGGCTGTCGTGAAAAGTTATCTTCTGTCCGCGAGGCGGGTATAAGGAGCTGCTTCGGTCTCCCTTCTTATCTCCTCTTCGGATTTATGCCTGAGGGAGTTCGACAAGCCGTCAAAAATCAGGTTGCCGATAAAGCCGATCGCGGCAATAAGCGCCGTGCCCGCACCGATTATAAGAACAGCGAAAAGTACATTCATATTTTCACCCCTTTAAAACAGTTTGTGCTTAACCTTGAGGTTGAGCGGATAATTCTTGACCGCCGTATTCGGGTCAAGGTTCAGGAATATGTTTTCAATCAGCGTCATAAGACGGTTCATGCCGATAGAATCCTCATACATTCCTTTGTATGTCTTCCAGCTTGTGAACTCAAACCTGTAAACCGCCGTGCCGGACGCCTCATCGAAATAGGTTGAAAAAAGGCGGGCGGTGTATTTTTTACCGTTGAACTGCGCCTGAGATGTTGTTCCGCTGACTTCGCAGGGAAAGGCGTTCTCCGCGAATGCCTCGGCGAGTTTATTCTTTGTGCCGATACGCGCGCAGAATTCCGTGCCGCGCTCGGCGAATTTGCTGTCGCGTTTTACAATATATCCCTTTTCAATTAGGTCCTTCTGCTCTCCTCTGAGCTTGAGCCCTATAACAACGCCTATGGCAATCGCGACCGCGCTTATAATGATTCCGATTAACATTTTTTCTCCCCCTTATCTCATAACGCGGCGGTCAAAATCCGCGAAATAAATCGCGCCCGATGTGTTCACCGCCGCCCCGTTCATAACGGGAGGGTTGAACTGCGTGCGGGGCTCGGATGCCTGAAACGCGACAACATTATTCTGCCGGGCGTCCGCGTTCACGGCGTTCTGCTGAGCGTTTGCCTGCTTTTCGCGGCTGCGGTTAGCGACGGACTGTCTGATTTTTTCCTCCGCTTTTTCACAGCCCCTGTCAATGGCGTCCTCAACAAGACGGATAATTATAAAACCGATTATCGAAACCGTTATGAACGCCACCACGCCGAGTGTGACATTTTCCGTAGCCGCCCAGGCGGCAAGCCCGAGCATTGCCCCGAGAATAACCGAATTGTAAGCGTAAGTTCTTTTCATTGTTTTTTTCTCCTTCATCATTTTTCCGGATTTTCCGTCCGTTCATTGACCATACAATAACACACCCGCGCACATTTTCCGCTTTCACGGCGCGAACGGTACGATTTTCGGCGCGAGTGTTTGTCGGCGCAGTGGTCACTGCAAAGCCCATATAGCATGTAGGGCACGGATTCTTCCGTGCCGTTCGCCACACCCGCCTTGCCCGTTTCACTCGCAAGCCACCCTTTCCGTTCCCGGAGAGGGCTGCGACGGACAAGAGGTTTGATATAAACGCAACGGGAAACGGGAAACTCACCGCATATAATCAGGCGCGGATAGCGTCCGCCTTGCATTGTTATTCAAAATTAACAATTAAACATTTATTTAATGTTCCTATTGAAAAATGCGGATGATAAATATATAATATTTCCCATAGGGATTAAAAATATCAGGTGAGGAGAAGGATAATGAAAAAAACCGTTCTTAAAGTTATTGCGATTCTGCTCTGCGCGGTTATTCTCGCAATGCCGCTGCTTACCGCGTTTGCCGGCAACGACGCGTTCGCGGAGAACGCCTACGCCAACATCGTAACGGTCTCCGACTGCCAGGACTGGGGCTCTCTCGCGTTTGTCAGGTTCGCGAAAATTCTCAACTACATGAAAAACGACGGTCTGCCCGAACCCGATTCCGTGCTCGCGGGCGGCGATTTTTCACGCGCGATGTACAATTACGCGACCCTCGGCATAATCGAACTGCGCGAGGCATACTGCAGTGTTTACACGGGCGCAAATCCCGATGATGTAATCTGCTGCCAGGGCAACCACGACCTGCATGTCGCCAACTTTCCGCCCTCGGGAATGTACGATATGAGCACCTACAACCTCTGGCTTATAAACGAGGACGACTTCCCGTGGGAGCAGTATGACGGCTCTTCAAAGGAAGCGCAGGTAAAGGCGCTCGCCGCGAAAATGGAGGAGACCTTCGACCTGCTTATCAGAGCGGGCGATATGCGCCCCGTAATCGTGCTCACCCACGTTCCTCTTCACCACAGCCCCCGCAGCAGCTACGGTGACAATATGTATTCCTCATATTTATTCAATGTAATCAACAAAGCCGCCGAAACGCTCGATATAATCTTCCTGTTCGGCCACAACCACTCGGGCAAAAGCGACGACTATATAGGCGGCTCAATAAACTATATGGCGCCCGGCGACACAATCCGCATTCCCATCACCACGCAGAGAGGCGCCGAATGCTACACCGTGGAAACGCTCAACTTCACCTACACTAACTGCGGATATATCGGCTACTGCAACAACAGTGAAAATGACACCTCCACAAAGGCGCTCGCCCTCGGGCTTATCAGATTCCTGCCCGACAGATTCATATTCCTCAAATATACCGAAAAGGGCGGCTTCCTGCGCAAGGATGTTGTTGAAAGGAAAAACACCGCGAAGGAAAACGAGATGGTTGTAAGAACCGAGGCAAAGCGGATGGATCATCACAACTCCGCCTTCTGGAACACCGAACTTGCCGTTCTCGGCCCGATAATCCGCTTCTTCCTGAGTATGTTCACGGCTTTCGTTCTTTAATTGAAAACATTATATAATACGAAAATCGCCCCGCAGGCAAATTCTGCCTGCGGGGCGATTGATTTTCGGGTTTTATTTAATTATTTCAATATCCGTAAGAATAATCACCATAACCATAATCGTAATCATCTCCGCCATAATAATCGGTTCCCTGTTCCATTGAAAATGTCGGTGCGACGCTGAAATCACTTCTTTCTATGGTAATGGTGTATGACAAATCAGATTTAACCGTTTGGGTTGTGTCTATGCCGCACTGGGCTTCAAAGGCATCCTCACCGCTGTTTCCGTAATCATCGCAGTAAACAAGATTGTAAAGTCTGACATCAAGATATTCGTTTTCAGCGGTTATAACAATTGTGCCCTTTGTCGCTCCATAGGCGAAATCCAGATGTGTCAGCGCAAACTCCGATTTTGCGGTAGCGAGAACATCTTCAGCCGCCGATGAAACCATCGCATCACGCGATTTTGCAACATATTTGACAAACTGAGGTCCCAGAATCGCGCCGAGAATAATCAACACCGGCAGAATCACCGCAGCTGCAATTCCACAGCCTATAGCCACCGCAGCTCCCTTTTTCTTCTTAGAAGGTTGACCCGGAACCGGCTGATTCGGATATTGCGGATTGGGATACTGCTGATATTGCTGACCTGCATACTGCTGACCGGCGTATTGTTGATAATTTGTCTGCTCAAAGTTGTTTACCGTGTTCTGCTGTATGTTGTTTGCAACGGAATAAACCGGGTTGCCGCAGGATGCGCAGAAAGATGCGCCGTCCGTAATTTCCGCTCCGCATTTATTACAAATCATTTCGTTTCTGTCCTTTCAGCCGAGTAATTCACATCAATCGTCTTTTTGAGAAGCATCCAGTCGTATTTCGGAAGCCACTGGTCGCCCTGCTCAACGCCCGCCTTGAAGGCGTCTTCGCTTTTTGCCACGTTCATCACGGCTACGCCTTTGACCTCGCCGTTGTCCTTATAGCAGGTGTCCCAGAACGCGTGGTGGCCGATATATGTTACGCTCTCCGGTATGAAAACATAGCTGAGCGCCTGGTCGTAGCTGAAGGCGTCCGAGCCGATGTATTCGAGCCCTTCGGGAAGGGATTTGTATTCCTTCGCGCCCGAATAGGTTATAACCTCGGCAAGCGATGTTGACTTGAAGAAGGCGAGGGTTTCAATCGTTTTGACTCCCTCGGGCATATAAACCTTTACAAGGTTTGCGTAATTGAACGCGAGCTCGCCTATTTTTGTGACAGTTTCGGGTATTTTATAGGTCTGCACCTTTTCGATATAGGCATCGTTGTATTCCGGGTTGTCGGGCCAGATTTCCTCCTTGTAGCCCGCCTGCTCCCTGAGATAGGCGTCGTGGTCTATGGGGTAGCATATAACCTCGGTCATATCCTTGTTGTAGAGCACGCCGTCAAGGTCGCAGTAAAACTCGTTTTCGGGGTCAACGTGAATGTTGCGCAGGTTCCAGACGCTGTAGAAGGACTTACCGTCAATCTGCTTAACATCCTTGCCGATTTTTATTTCAACCAGCTTGTCGTCGCAGTTGAAGGCGTATTCGCGCACGCTTGTTATGGGCCTTGATTTGTCGCCCTCGCAGAAGTCAATCGTGATTTCGGTTATTTCGCCGGGGTTGCTGAATTTATCAAGCTGCCATCCGCCCTCAATTTCAGCGAAATCGTAGGTGTCGCTGTGCACGGCCAGCACGGAGAAAAACACCGAAACGCTTATTGCCACAAGAAGAATGGCGACAACGAGAATTTTCTTTTTGCGCGCGTTTTCAATGGGCTTGCCTATTAACGGGGCTTTGAGACCTTCAATCTGATAGTTCCAGACCTCGTCCTCGGGGATATCGAGTTTTATCTCGTTATAGACCGCGGTGGTGTCCTTTTTGACCTTTTCTTTTTTGCTCATACCGTCACCCCGCTTTCCGCGTTTTCATCAACCGGCGGGAGATCATCCTTCGCCTCGGTGCCGTCCAGACTGCCGTGCGTCGCCGCCTCACGCGCCTTGAGCACCTCCATAACCATTGCCTGCTTGCGGTCGTCATAATCCCATTTCAGGTACGGTATGGTCATAAGCACATAGCCGACTATGTCGATTATTATGGGCACGACTATTATATTGATTCTCGATGAATCAATAAACAGAACATCCCAGTTGCTGTTGAAGCCGTATCTCAGAAGCATAAGCGGAATAATCAGACCCACGAACGAGGTAACGGGGCCGGTGAACCAGCCGAACACGCCCGAGAAATTCTCCAGACGCTCGCCCGAGAGGTACATCTGATAGTCGTTTATTCTTATATCCATATCGTGACCCGCCGTGACGGGAATGGTCTTTGTCATCTCCATAAAGATAAGCGTGATGACGCAGATTGTGCCGCAGAGATAGACCTTGTCGCCCAGCAGAAGAAGGGCGAGCACGATTATGCCGTTGCCTATTGCCCTTGAAAGCTGGTAGAAAATCATAAGCTGTTTATATGAAAAACGCCTGAGGAAATACGGGGCGAAAAAGTCGGGCGGCGTGCCCGCGAAGGATACGAGCGCCACGAGCAGACTGTAGATAAGTCCGCTCAGGCGGAAAGTGTAGAGGTAGAGAATTGTGGCAAAGGGGAGCATGCCGTTGCCGAGCGAGTCAATAAGACCGACAATGGTGTTTACCCACTTGTATTTGTTGCGCATTACGCCGAACATGCCGTCCCAGAAACTGATTGAAACCTTTTTTTCAAGCGGCGGCTGGGGAATCCTCTCCTTGATTCTGCCCGCCAGCAGCATTGTAACCGCCACGCAGAAGGTGAAGAAGCCGGGAATAATCCATTTGAAAAGGTTTATATCCGCCCATTCATAGCGCAGCATACCGATAAACACGGGCATGAGAATCGCCACAATGGAATTGAGGAAGTGCGAAAGTTTTATAGGAATTGTGCGCACCCATATACGCTCCCTTACGTCGGGGCTTATGTTCTGGGCGCACATTTCAAGCGAGTTGTCAAACGGGAACAGGTTGAATATGGCGAACATAAGGTTTGCAACCCATACTCTCGTTATAACATCGGGAATATTGTAGAAGGGAAGCCAGCCGATGAGAATTACGGTTATGCACTTGGGAATGGCGTTGCAGTAGAGACCGTATTTATATCTGCCGTATTTCGGAATGAGCTTTTTGCGCCAGAAGATGTTTCTCGCGCCGGCCCAGCCGTTCCACAGAAGGTGCGTGCCGAGAATCTTGAACGCGGAGGCGCAGTTTATGCCCTCGAGCGAGTTCATAAAGGTTACGAACCTGCCGCTCTGATTCAGAAGCGCCGCGGGATTGCCTGCAATCATCGCTATACCCACAACCGTAAGCAGCATATAAACGGCGTAGAATTTGCGCTCGTTCTTCTTCGGCATAAAGCCGAGGTTGTCCGCTATATACCAGGTCATCATAGTCCAGATATAGTTGAGCGGCATGTTGATAATGTTGATAACCGAGAATGTCAGGTAGGGCAGCTTGTAGTGATACATCATAAGGTAGCACGAGGCCGCGAAAACGATGTATTCAAGAGTCTTGTTGCCCGAATAGTTGAAGCCTACCGCGAGGAAGATGTCCTTATATTCCCTGTACGGAACATACTTGCCCTCGGGCGGGGTCTTCCAGTGGTCTTTGACATTGTGGTAAAAACCCGAAATCTTTTTGCCGAGTTCCGCCATAACCAACCCCCTTAAAAATAGTTGATTTATTTTATCATATAAAAATATCCTTTGCAACAGGAAAAACAATACCCTTTACCGTATGTTTCATATATCTCATATGGCGGAAAGCAGCTGTGTTATGTCATTCCGAGGGAGGAACCTGTTCCGACCGTGGGAATCTCTGCAACAGATTGCCACGGCAGTGTGCGCACAAGTGCCCTCTCCGAGAACGGAGAGGGTGCCCCGAAGGGGCGGGTGTGGCGATTATATAATCGGCGCTTAGCGCAGACTCCTTCCGTCTTGCTCACTTTGTTCGCAATCCACCTCCCCCATAGGAGGAGGCCACGACGGACAGAGGGTTTGTTGTAAACTGAAAAAGCCGCCCGCGGGCGGCTTTTTCTCACATCATATCCTTATACTGGTAACATCTTACATAATCGACTTTAAACTCCGCGGGCCAGTTCTCCGCCGGGGTTTTGCTTATTTCGCCCGTGCCGTGGCGGTCGGAATTCTGCACTCCGTTCTCCCCCGCGAACTCGACCGAAAGCAGCAGATACTCGGGGTTCCGCGACACTCCTCCGTCGGGAACGAGGCGTCCCGTTTCCTTGCCGTTTATATAGAAAATGTATTCGTCCTTCGTCCACTCGACACCGTAGGTGTTGTACTCCTTGTACGGGTCGTTTTCGAGATACTGCTTGCCGATGGAATCGCCCTTGTGGTCGTCGCCGTAGCCGTCGTAGTGAATGCCCGTGGAGATATAGTCGCCGCCGAAGGCGTAATCCTTATAGTAGAACGACTCAAAAACATCGACCTCGGTGCCGTCGGTACCCGTGCCGTCAACATTGTAAACGCCGTCGTCGTTCATAAGCCAGAACGCGCTCCACAGCCCCGTCGCCGCGGGCAGAATGCACCGCACCTCGAAATAGCCGTAAGCCTGCTCAAACCTGCCCCTGCTCACAACCTTGCCCGTGTACCAGCCGGGCTTGTAGGGCTTTATCCAGTCATATTCCGTGTAGCGGTAGGGCAGTGCCTCGTCCTTGTATTCGGCTGAAATTACAAGGTTCCCGTTCTCCACGCGCACCATATCCTCGTGCCAGTAGCCGCCTTTGCGCTCGGTAATCCACCAGGAAAAATCCCATTTCGTTCTGTCGAGAGCGTCACCGTCGAACTCGTCGCTCCAGACAAGTTCGAACTTGCTCATATCGATTTCGCTGCCCTTTGTATAGGGCTTTCCGCTTATCTGCCCCGCGAGAGAGTTGAAAAACATACTCACCCCGAGGAAGAACGAGATAATCGCTTTGAATAAAGGTCTGAGCATAAGCCGCCTCCGTAAATTAAAGTGAATTTATCATTGTTATATGCTCGATATAAAAAGGTCTCACATTGTTCGTCATAAGCAGTCCGCCCTGAAGGGACATATGGTCGCCGTGATACACGGGCATAATATTCCACTCGCCCGGCTCCACGCTGCCCGCCTCGTATTCCTTCTGCGGCGCGTTGAACGGCGCCTTCGCCGAAATCGTGTTTACAAGGCCGTCGTTTTCCTGCCAGCTTTCGTCAAGCACCGTGCCCTCGGGAGTGACTCCCGTGTATTTCACAATGAGTTTCGCGCTGTTTACAAAAAGCGGCTCCATTCCGTTCGTGTCGGCAACCCAGGTGCCGTCCTCATCCTGATATGACATACTGCAGGCGTAGGAGAAATAGTAGATGCCCGGTATGGTCTTTATCTTTTCGTTGAGATGAGCCGCTCCGTCAATATCCATATCGTAGGAGGCGGAATCCTCGAAAATCCTGCCGTCCGGGTTTTCGCGCGAGGCGAAGAACATCACCTTTGTTTCGAGCACCTCGGGTATTGTGCCGCCGTTGTCCTCAACGCCGTGACCCACGAGATAGGCGGTTGTGCCGTTGTGAGGTGAGGCGAGGGTTGTGATGCTGTAAATCCAGTCCTCCTTGCCGCCCGTGAACAGACCCGAAATCTCGTTTTCATCCGTCACCGCCTGCTCCTCCTCGCTGCCGTACGCCATAAGGGTCGCGAGCATACGGATTGTTGCCCCGCCGAAGGAGTGGCCGAAAAGGTTTATCTTGTTTTCGCTGTCCCATTTGTCAATGAGCGGCTTTTTCGAGTAGTCCGTGCCGTATCTGTCGTGGCCGCAGCGTCCGGAATGCTCTTTTCCGTAGTCAACCCTCGTGCCCGTAAGCTGGGCGTAGAGCTCGCACACCCTGTCCCAGGTGCTGTCCGAGGGCGCGACGGACGCGGCGGCGCAGTCTATACCGCGGGCGCTCAGATATTTCATCAGATTCCCGCCGAGTATTCCCCAGTAAGGGAAAATGTCGTAGTAGAAAGCGTAACTGCCCCAGCCCGAAAGCCCGTGCACGAAAACATAGGTGTAATCCGTGTTGAAAGCGGATTTGTCAATCTCCGCCTTCGGTATGTTCGCCGCGGGAACAAGGAACATTATAACCGCCGTAAACAGCGAAACGATTTTCTGAATTATTATCTGCATACCGTCTCTCCTTATTATTTCCTTCGGGAATTATTATACAGAATCCGCCGCCCGATTGCAAGCGTTCCAGCCCCGCTCTTTTAATTATTTTGTTAATACATTTTTAATTGAATTATTTACTTTTATATGTTATATTTATATTTTGAAGTAATAGCGGAGGTTTTACGGCGTGGATGTTCAGGTAGGCGACAGACTTTTGATGAAAAAACCCCACCCCTGCGGAAGCAGCACCTTTTCGGTGCTGAGAATCGGCGCGGATTTCAGAATCCGCTGCGAGGGCTGCGGGCGCGAGGTTATGAACCCCCGTGTAAAGGTCGAGAAAAACATAAAGAAAATTCTGCGTGAAGGCGAATAATCACAATGCTTGAAAAGCTTAAAAACATTGAAGAAAAATATGAAGATATAAACGAAAAACTCTTTGACCCCGCCGTTGTGTCGGACATTGAGCAGTACCGCAAACTCCTCAAGGAGCAAAAGCGCATTGAGCCCGTGGTTGAAAAATACCGCGAATACAAAAAGGCGCTCGCGACGGTTGAGGAGAGCGACTCCCTCCTCGAGGAGGGCGGACCCGACAGGGAGTTTCTCGAAATGGTGCGCGAGGAGAGGGACGAGGCGGCTGCCTGCCTCGAAAAAACCGGCGAGGAGTTGAAACTCCTGCTTCTCCCCCGCGATCCCAACGACGACAAGAGCGTTATAGTCGAAATCCGCGCGGGCACGGGCGGCGAGGAGGCGGCGCTTTTCGCGGGCGATCTGTTCCGTATGTATTCGATGTACGCCGAGTCAAAAGGCTGGTCCGCCGAAATAGTCAACTCAAACGACACCGAACTCGGCGGCTACAAGGAAATAACCTTCACCGTTGACGGCGACGGCGCCTATTCCCGCTTCAAATTTGAGGGCGGGGTCCATCGAGTTCAGCGGGTGCCCGAAACCGAGAGCCAGGGCAGAATACAGACCTCGGCTGTGACCGTAGCCGTTCTTCCCGAGGCGGAGGAGGTTGATGTGCAGATAAACCCCGCCGACCTTCATATAGACTATTTCCGCGCGAGCGGAGCGGGCGGCCAGAAGGTAAACAAGACCTCATCGGCTGTACGCCTTATCCACATTCCCACAGGCACGGTCGTCGAATGCCAGGACGAGCGCAGCCAGTATAAAAACAAGGACAGGGCTATGAGCATACTGCGTTCGCGCATTCTCGAGGAGGAGCGCAGAAAGAGCAGCGACGCCATAGCGGGCGAACGCGCGCGTCAGGTCGGCTCGGGCGACAGAAGCGAGCGCATAAGAACCTACAACTACCACGAGGGCAGAGTGACCGACCACAGAATCGGGCTGACCCTCTACAAAATAGACGCTATTTTAAACGGCGATCTCGACGAGATTATCGATTCCCTCATAACCGCCGACACAGCCGAAAAACTCAAGGCGGAAGAAGAATAAAATGAACACGGAATATCTTAAAATCGGGGACATTTCAAAAGACAGACCGCTTATAGAAAAGGCGGGCGAGACGCTGCGTAACGGCGGCGTTGTCGCCATACCCACCGAAACGGTTTACGGCCTCGCGGCTAACGCCCTCGATGAAACCGCGGTTAAAAAGATATTCGCGGCAAAGGGCAGACCTGCCGACAATCCGCTCATAGTTCATGTTTCCGGCGCGGAAGATGTGGCGGCTCTCGTTGAAAGAATTGACCCGCGTTTTCCCGCCCTCGCCGAAAAATTCTGGCCCGGCCCCCTCACCGTGATTATGAAAAAATCCGCCCTCGTTCCCGATGTAACAAGCGGAGGGCTTGACACCGTAGCCGTGCGCTGCCCCTCCCACCCCGTCGCCCACGCGATAATCGAGGCGGCAGGCGTTCCCCTCGCCGCTCCGAGCGCGAATATTTCGGGAAAACCCAGCCCCACAAAGGCGGAGCACGTGCTCGCCGATATGCAGGGCAGAATAGATATGATAGCGGACGGCGGCAGTTGTGAAATCGGCGTTGAGTCAACCGTCATCACCCTCGCCGAGAATCCGCCCCGCCTTCTCAGACCCGGCGGAGTAACCCCGGGAATGTTAAAGGAATTACTTCCGGATTTAGTCACCGACAAGTCCGTTTTCTCCGCCCTCGAAAAGGGCGCGAAGGCGGCGTCTCCCGGTATGAAATACAAACATTATTCCCCCTCCGCGGAGGTTGTGCTTTTGAAAGGCACGCTCGAAAACGCCGTAAAATATGTAAACAGACACGGCGGCGAGGGCTGCGCGGTGCTCTGCTATGAGGGCGAAGCGCAGAAATTCAATGTGCCCGCCTTTGAATACGGCAGGGAAAACGATATGCTGAGCCTCGCGCACGGGGTTTTCGACGCCCTGCGCAAACTTGACAGCGGTTTTACAAGGGCTTATGTGCGCACTCCCGAGCCCGAGGGCGTCGGTCTCGCCGTCTATAACCGTCTCCTGCGCTCAGCCGCCTTCCGCGTCGCGGACGCGGATAATCCCATTGAGGTTATCGGTCTCACGGGTCCCACGGGCGCGGGCAAGAGCACGGTAAGTAAATACTTTAAAGATAACGGCTACTATATAATCGACGGCGACCTTCTCGCGAGAGAGGCGGTAAAATCGGGAACCGTACTCCGCGCGCTTGCGGAGGAATACGGAGCGGACATAATAAATGAGGACGGCTCGCTCGACAGGCGCAAAACCGCCGACAGGGCTTTCGCCTCACCCGAAAAGACGAAGCGTCTCAACGAAATCACCCACCCCGCAATCTGCGCGCTTACAAGTATGGAAATAGCGAAGGCGCAGAGTGAAAACGCCCGCGGAGCCGTAATTGACGCTGCGGCGCTGCTCGAATGCCCGCCGATTCTCGCCCTGTGCGACAAACTCGCCTGCGTAATCGCGCCCGCTGAGGAACGCCTGCAAAGGATAACCGTCCGCGATTCCATAACGGAAGAGCAGGCAAAAAGGCGCATCTCCGCCCAGCACCCGGACGATTACTATATTTCGCGCACGGATTACACCATTCACAACGGCATAAACGACGATTTCAGACCCGATGCCGACAAGGTCATCGCGGGAGAACGGAACAAATAATGAAAAAGGTTTTAATCGCAATAATCTGTATTGTCACGGCGGCGGTTCTCGCCGTCTGCGGCTCGGGTATTGCCGCGCGGCACCTGTACCCGCTTAAATTCAGCCACGAGGTTGAAAAATACAGCGAACTTTTCGGCGTTGACAAATATCTTCTCTGCGCCGTCATCCGCACCGAGAGCGGCTTTGACCCGGACGCCGAATCGCGGGCGGGCGCAATCGGCCTGACCCAGATAACCGAGCCCACCTTCGAATGGCTCTGCCTCAAATCGGGCGAAAGCGGGGAGTTTGAGGATCTCTACAACCCCGGCGTATCGATTAAATACGGCGCGTACTTCCTGAGTCTGCTTCTCGATGAGTTTTCCGACACCTCCACCGCCCTCGCCGCCTACCACGCGGGGCGCGGAAGGGTAAACTCCTGGCTCGCGGACAGCGCTTACTCGGAAAACGGAAGGTTGGTGAGCATCCCCTCGAAGGACACCGCGCACTATGTTTCAAAGGTTGAAAAAGCGTATGAAAAGTACCTTAATATATATTCAGCAAAGGAGAAATAACCAATGGCAAACGAAACAGTCGAAGCTCTCAAAAAGGAACTGCTCAGCGATAGCCGCAACGGCCTGCTGAAGATTGACGGCGGAGAGGCGGAAAAGGCGTCCGCCTACTGCGAAAACTATGTTGCGTTTATGAACGCCTGCCGCACCGAAAGGGAATGCGCGTCGTTCATCATCGATTCGGCGAAGAAAAACGGCTACGCCGAATTTGACAGGAGCGCGAAATACTCCTGCGGCGATAAAATCTATTTCAACAACAGGGGCAAGAGCGTTGTTCTCTGCACCTTCGGCAGAAAGCCCCTTTCGGAGGGCGCGAGAATAGTCGCTTCTCATATTGACTCCCCCCGCCTCGACTTAAAGCCCAATCCGCTTTATGAAGACAGCGAACTCGCCTATTTCAAAACCCATTACTACGGCGGAATCAAGAAATATCAGTGGACTGTCACACCCCTCTCGCTCCACGGCGTAATCATCAAGAAAAACGGCGAAAGCGTCACCGTAAGCATAGGCGACAAGCCGGGCGAGCCGAAATTCGTCATTACCGACCTTCTCCCCCACCTCGATAAAAACCAGGGCAAGCGCACTCTCGACGAGGGCGTTACTGGCGAGGAACTGAACATACTCATCGGCTCCTGTCCGCTTAAGGACGGCGAGGGCGACAACCTCGTAAAACTCAATATAATGAAAATCCTCAACGAAAAATACGGCATTGTCGAGGACGATTTCAAAACCGCGGAACTTGAGGCGGTTCCCGCCTACCCCGCCTGCGATATCGGCTTTGACTCAAGTCTTATAGGCGCTTACGGCCACGATGACAGGGTCTGCGCCTACCCCGCCTTCACCTCGCAGATTGACGCGGGCACTCCCGAATACACCTCAATAGCCGTGCTCACGGATAAAGAGGAGACGGGCAGCGACGGCGTTACGGGCCTCAATTCCGCCTATCTCAAACATTTCATCTACGACATCGCCGAAAGTCAGGGCTTCTGCGGCAGGGATGTAATACGCAGATGCGAGTGCCTCTCCGCCGATGTAAACGCCGCTCTCGACCCGATTTACGCCGACGCTCATGAGAAAAACAACGCCGCTTTCCTCAACAAGGGCATCGTGCTCACAAAATACACGGGTCACAGAGGCAAGGGCGACACCTCGGACGCAAACGCCGAATTTACCGGCAAGGTCGCGCGCATATTTGACGGCGCCTCGGTCGTCTGGCAGACGGGCGAACTCGGCAAGGTGGATATGGGCGGCGGCGGAACCGTCGCGAAATATCTCGCCGACACGGGCATTGAGGTAATCGATGTGGGCGTGCCGCTCCTCAGCATGCACGCGCCGTTTGAAATCGCCTCAAAACTCGATATCTATATGGCATACAAAGGATTCAAAGCGTTTTACGAAGCAGAATAATTTTTATGGAAGAACTGTTCATTCTTGTTTTTGAACTCGCGGGCACGGTGGCGTTTTCCGTTTCGGGAGCGCTGACCGCGATAGAAAAAAAGATGGATGTGCTCGGCGTGATGATACTCGGGCTGTGCACCGCGACAGGCGGCGGGATAATACGCGATCTTATTCTCGGCTACACGCCGCCCGCGGCTTTCCGCACCCCGCTTTACTCAATAGTCGCCCTGCTCACGGCGGTAATCATATTCCTGCCACCCGTCACGCGCTCAATCAGGAAAAACGCGCGCAAGTTTTACGCTGTGCTCACGGTGTTTGACTCGCTGGGTCTGGCGATTTTCACGGTTGTGGGCATTCAGGCGGCTCACACCGAATCGGACGCGCACGGAGTTTATCTTTTCCTGTTTGTCGGCGTGCTGACCGGTGTAGGCGGCGGAGTTATGCGCGATATTTTCGCGGGCGAGCGCCCCTCCGTATTTGTTGAGCACATATACGCCACGGCGTCCATTCTGGGCGCGGCGCTGTGCATTGCCCTCTGGGACACGGCGGGCAGTTACCTTTCAATGCTCGCGGGCTCCGTCTTTATTTTCATACTGCGTGTTCTTTCCGCGCATTACCGCTGGAACCTCCCGAAAGCCGAAATACAGGAGGAAAACAGCACAAAATGAACAGTCTTCCGAAAAGAAAGCACCCTCGGCTTAAGCACTATGATTATTCGCAGAACGGCTGTTATTTTGTAACTGTCTGCGTTTCGGATAATTCTGCTGTGTTATCCTGCGTTTCCGCATCAAACGAAGCCGAGAAACCCGTTGTTGTTCTTACGGAATACGGCAAAGCGGTTGAACGGCAAATACTCCGCGTCTCGGAAGTTTACAATACGGTTAGTGTTGAGAAATATATCATTTTACCGAATCATATTCATATTCTTTTCCGGTTTGACAATTCTTGCGGCGGGATTGGGGAATCCCGCCCTACAGAAAAATGTCCCCGATTATCTGTGCTGATCCGCGGATTCAAATCAATGGTAACAAAAGAAATCGGAAAACCTATATGGCAGAATTCATTTTATGAGGAAATCATAAAAAATGAAGAACATTATCTGCAAGTATGGCAATATATTGATTCAAATGCTCAAAAATGGCTTCAGACTCACCCCTGAAAAAACGTAGGGCGGGATTCCCCAATCCCGCCGTTACAAAGGCCGTCCGTGAGGACAAAAGCCTTCCCCAAACCCCGACTACCATTTAACACGAGGTATTATTATGATTAAAATCACCGCACTCGGCAAGGGATTTGAAATATCCCGCAACGGAAGAACAATCTACAGCGCCACGGTCGGCACGGAGGTTTTCCGCGTCGGCACGGGCTCCTGCGTCTATTCCATGAACAGGGGCAGTTTCTCGGTAAAGGAAAAAATAAAATCCGTCAAGGGCATCCGTCTTGTTGAGGCGGCGGTGTCCCCGGAGGGCGTTGACCTCTGGCTCACCGAGGGTTCGCTGAGAATAAACCTCATCGGTGAGCGCGTTGAATTCCGCTTCTCCGACTTTGATTCCTACAACCGCCTCTGGATAAAAATTCCCGCCGCCGCGAGGGAGCACATCTACGGCTGCGGCGAAATATTCACCGAGTTTGACCTGCGCGGCAAAACGGTTGATGTCTGGGTATCCGAGCACATCAACGCCGCCTCCATAGCCAAAAAACTCGTCAAGATTGCCACGGGCAGGCGCGATTCGCAGAAGAAGGAAAAATTCGAGAAATACGAAACCTACTACGCCCAGCCCACCTTTTTAAGTTCGGATAAATACTATTTCCACTCCTTCGCCTCCTCCCGCGTGCAGTTCGATTTCACAAACGCCCGCTGGCACGGTGTAAAAATGGACTCCGTCAGCGATTTCGTGCTCGGCTTCGGCGACACCTTTGAGGATGTTATGGGCGATATCACCGCTGTTGTCGGCAGGCAGCCCGAACTGCCCGACTGGGTGTATGACGGCGAAATTCTCGGCATTCAGGGCGGCACCGAGCTTATGATGAGCAAGGTTGACAACACCCTGCGCCACGGTATGAAGGTAAACGGCGTCTGGATTCAGGACTGGGAAGGCAGGCGTATAACAGCCGCGGGCAAACAGCTTATGTGGAACTGGGAGTGGGACAGAGAACTCTACCCCCGCCTCGATGAAAAGATAAAGGAACTCAACGCAAAGGGCATAAAGGTTCTCGGCTACTGCAACCCCTTCCTCGCCATTGAAAAGCCACTCTACGACGAGGCGACCGAGAAGGGCTACTGCGTAAAGGACAAGGACGGCGACGACTACCTTGTAAAAATCACCACCTTCCCCGCCGCCATGCTCGACCTTACAAACCCCGAAGCGTGGGAATGGATGAAAAATATAATCAAGAAGAATATGATTGAATTCGGTCTCTCCGGCTGGATGGCGGACTTCGGCGAATATCTGCCGACGGACTGCGTACTTTACAGCGGCGAGGACGCCGAGCTCGTTCACAACACCTGGCCGGCACGCTGGGCTCAGTTAAACCGCGAGGCGGTCGAGGAGAGCGGCAAGCTCGGCGAAATAATGTTCTTCACCCGCGCCGGCTATTCCGACACTCCGCGTTACTCAACAATGATGTGGAACGGCGACAACCACGTGGATTTCAGCGTTGACTACGGTCTGCCGTCCGTAATTCCCGCAATGCTGTCGCTCACCTGCTGCGGCTTCGGTTTAAGCCATTCCGACATAGCGGGCTACACCACCTTCGCCGTGCTCAGGCGCAGCGAGGAACTCTATATGCGCTGGGCGGAGATGAACGCTTTCTCGCCGCTTATGAGAGGCCACGAGGGCTTGAACCCCGATCTGAACGCCCAGTTTGACGCGAGCGACGAGGTGCTCAATCACTCGGTAAGAATGTCGCGCATTCACGCCGCCCTGAAGCCGTATATCAAAGAGGCGGTTAAATACAACGCCGAAAAGGGCGTCGGAGTCGTGAGGCCGCTGTTCTTCCACTACAACGAGGACAGGGCGTATAAAGAGGGCTATGAATACCTGCTCGGCAGGGATATCCTCGTTGCCCCCGTGCTCCGTCCGAAAGCGGACTCCCGCGAGGCGTGGCTCCCCGATGACGAGTGGATTCATCTCTGGAGCGGCAAGGAGTATAAAGGCGGCACCGTCACCGTGCCCGCGCCCGTTGGCAACCCGCCCGTATTTGTACGCAAAAACGCAGACCCCGCTCTGCTTGAAATAATCAAAAATATCAATATCGGAGGATAAAACAATGAAGTATTTTCTCGACAGCGCAAAAATCGATGAAATCAGGGAGGCGTATTCCACCTTCGGCATCGACGGCGTAACCACCAACCCCAACCACATTATGAATTCGGGCAAGCCCTTTTACACCGTAATAGCGGAACTCGCCGCTTTCGTCAAGGAAAACGGTCTTGAGGGCTATGAGAAATTCCCCGTTTCCGTTGAAATCAATCCCCATCTCGACGATGTGGACGAAATGATCGCCATGGCGCGCAAAATAAGCGGTATGTGCGAAAACTTCGTCATCAAAATCCCCTGCACCGCTTCGGGCATAACCGCCGCGAGAGCGCTCGAGAAAGAGGGCATCCGTACAAACCTCACACTCGTATTCTCCGCTTCGCAGGCGATCATAGCCGCCAAAAACGGCTCGCTCTTCGTCTCCCCCTTCATCGGCTGGAAGGAGCAGAGCGGCGAGGACTGCGCGGCGTATATAGCCGACATCGTCGATATCTATAAAAACTACGGCTACTACGGCAACACTCAGATTATCTGCGCCGCCGTTCGCACGGGCAAGCAGATTGTTGACTGCGCCGTCGCCGGAGCCGACATTGTCACCGCGGGTCTTCAGGTCTATAAGGACAGCATGTATCACCCCTTCACGGACCTCGGCCTTTCGAGATTCCAGAACTCCTGGGACAAAACCGTAACTACGGAATAATCCCTTCATATTTGACAATTGCGGTTTTTATGATAAAATCAAATTAATTTCACTCGCGAATATATTTAAAGGAGATATTGCAATGGAAAAAAGCGCTGCGAACACCGCCGCAGGCGAAAAGCTCAATTATAAGCGGACTTTTCTTATCGGCTTCGGCTTTATGGGCTGTATGCTTATGTGGTCGGTGTACAATTCCTATGTCCCCGTAATATTCAGGGCAAAGCTCACCGAACTCACGGGCGGCAATCTTCCCGCCTTCCTCTCGGTCGCGCTTCTCGTCAACGCCATTATGACAATCGATAATGTCTTCGGCGTCATCTTCCAGCCGTTCTTCGGCAAAAAGAGCGACCACACCCACTCAAAACTCGGCAAAAGAATGCCCTACATCATCATCTGCCTTCCCCTGTGCGCGCTCTTCTTCAGCTTCATTCCCGTCGCGGCAACCGTCAAGGCGGCAGGGCTGAGCATCGCGCTTATGATGAGCGTCATCATCTTCTTCAACTTCACAATGTCCGTATGGCGCTCCCCCGTTGTTTCGCTTATGCCCGACTTCACGCCCTCGCATCTTCAGTCCGACGCAAACGCCGTTATCAACATTATGGGCGGCGTAGGTCAGATGATCGGCTTCGTTGTCGGCACAATAGCCACCGCCGTTGTCGGTCTTCTCGGCTTTACGGCTCTTCACGACGCCCTCAAGGCAAAAACCAACACCCTCGGTCAGATTCTCGAGGTTGACGCGGAAGGCGTGCCTGTTGTCAGATATCTTGTTGACAAAGCATCAATCGACGCCACCCGCCTTGAAAACTTCATTGAGAGCGGACGCGACACCCTCACAATCGACGGCAAGGATGTTGCCGTAAAGGTCGCCAAACTCACAAACGGCGAACCCACCTATGTAAACTACACGCCCATTTTCGTAATCTCCGCGGTTATCGCCGTGCTCTGCCTCGTTGTTCTTGTGGCTTTCTACAAGAGAAACAAGCAGTATGACCTCTCCGCGAAGGTTGAACTTGAATCGGCTGAGGAAAAACCCAAAAAGATAAAAATCCGCGATCTCCCCATCACCAAGGCGGAAAAAAGAAGCCTGCTCGTTATGCTCGCTTCCCTTTTCCTTATAAACAACGCCACCGAGGCGATTGTTCCCAATTTCACGAACTTCGCGCTTGACACCCTCGATGTCAAACCGATTTACTCAACTCTTATGATGGCTATTTTCGCCGTCTCCCTCGCCGCCTTCGGCATTCCCGCGGGCGCCATGGGCAGAAAACTCGGACGCAAAAAGACCATTATAATCGGTCTCAGCGTAATAGTCATAATGTTCGCGATTTATCTCGCCGTTTCACAGTTTATCAACAATAAGACATTCACCTGGATAGTTCTGTGGATTGCTCTCGTTGTCGGCGGCGCCGCCGTCGGGTGCATCAACATAAACACGCTTCCGCTTGTTCTTGCCATCGGCGGGCGCGAATATGTCGGCACCTTCACGGGCTATTACTACACCGCCACCTTCTCGGCTGCAATCACCGGCCCCATCCTCTGCGGTCTTGTTGTCGGTCTGTTCAATGACGACTACAACTTCATGTTCCTGTTCTGCGCGATTATGTTCGCTCTCGGTCTTGCCGTAATCACTCAGGTTAAACACGGCGAATCCAATGAGATAAGCGAAAAAGAACTTGAACAGATAAGAATGGAAAACGAAGACTGATTGATTCAAAGGAGAAATTATGGAGAGAAAAGTACCTAAGGGCTACGCGGTGATGTGGGTAATTTTCGCCGCCGCCTACGCAATCTGGATGATTTTCTTTATGCCGAAATATGTTCTTGACAACTATGAGAATATGCTTTCGGAAATGACCATCGACGGCAAGGTTTACGGCAACCTCAGCGGTATGGTCGGCGCGCACTGGCTCTATCCCCTGTGGGTCATCTTTTCCGTCGCCTCGCTCCTGCTTTTCATTTTCTATCTCAAAAAATTCCTCTATTGCGAAAAGCAGACCAAGGGTATGGCTGTTGCCGCCTGCGTTATTCTCGTTGTCGGCTGCGCCTTCGTCGTCGGCTACGGTTTCCTCGGCGAGGAGCCCTTCATCGACAAGGTCAGATATATAACGGCAAGCATGATAGGTATGAACTACCCGTGGATGTTCCGCCTCTGGGGCGTGCTCGGAGCGGCGAGTCTGTTCATCAACACGCTCTACTGCTACCGCAAATTCAACTATAACAGCAAGGTCGGCATAATCGCGGGTTCAATCGGCGCGGTTGCCATCTATGTAACGGTCAACTGCCCCTCGATGGGCGAGAAGGCGCTCTCGTTCTTTCCCCGCCCCCGTATGGTCGGCCACTGGGCGGGCGCCCTCATATTCGCGTTCGGCTGCGCCGTGCCCGTTGTGCTGTTCCTTTTCAATTCAGCCAAAAGATTAAAGGGCAAATTCGCCGTCACGGCGGTTGTGTTTGTAGCCCTGCTCCTGCTTATGCTCGCCCTTCTCATCTTCGTAGGCAAGAGCGCCATTATTGAAAATATCCCGATGGTCGCGGCATACGCCCTTCTTCTCGCGTTCAACTTCACTCATTTCTACGACGAGGCAATCATAACGGAATAATCCGGAAAACCCGTCAATAAATCAAGGGCTGTCGCACGACAGCCCTTTTTAAACCCCGGAGGCACTATGACAGCGGTCAGAATAATTCTTTTTGTTTTGTCGGCGCTCTGCGTCATCTTCAATATAAGCCCGCTCCTCACAACGGGCGAAATAAACAGCGGACTCGTAACGGGGCTTCTCGCCGCCGCGCTGTTTTTCGTTTACGGCGTTTTCTTTGAGCGCGTAAATTCCTTTTTCGCCCTCGTGTGGAGAAACACGGCGGGCAGGGTCGCGCTCTCGGTCACGGCGGTTATCCTCGCCGTATGCGTGGCGGTTTCGGGTTTCGCCTTCGCGAACATTGTCGCGAAAAGCCGTAAATCGGAACACAAAACGGAATACATCATCGTCCTCGGCTGCAGGGTATATTCGACCGTGCCCGGCATCTTCCTTACAAAAAGAATAAACGCCGCTTACGATTATCTCACCGAAAACCCCGGCAGCAAGGCGGTTCTCTCGGGCGGCAGGGGCAGCGGCGAGGATATCTCGGAAGGCAGGTGTATGTTCAACACCCTCACGGATAAGGGCATCGACCCGGAGCGGCTTATAATCGAGGACACCTCGTCCTCCACGCTCGAAAATTTCAGAAACTCGCTTGAGATTCTCGAAAGCAGAGGCGTAAAGATTGACGAAATAACCGTAGTTACAAACGATTACCACGAATACCGCGCCTCGGGATTTGCGAAAAAATGCGGACTCACCTCTTATTCATACCCCGCGAAAACTCCCTGGAACGGCTATCTGCCCTTCGCCGTCAGGGAAGTTTACGCCTCCGTAGTCCAGCTCTACCTCGGAAGATAAAAAAGGAACTGCTGACGCAGTTCCTTTTTTCTTATTCTCCGTCAATCGCCGCGGTTATGCGGCGCAGGTCGGTGTCGGTCCAATCGGGGCTTATGTCGAGGTAAGCCGTGCGTGAGAGCAGATCGAGCGATTGCGCGCACATATCGGGCGTGTAATTCATATTGAGCCCCTGATTTTCCTTCATTTTGAAGGGATCCATCGCGGGGTGGAGCGCCCCTCTGCGCTCCATAATCTGGGTCCAGTTGCAGTAAACGTGCTTGCCCGTGTCAAACGGAACGGTTATGCCGATTCCCTGTTTTTCCATCTTTTCCTTGAACGCGCGGCAGTCCTTTTCGCTGTCAAAACGGAAGGCGGCGGCAGTGCAGCACGCGCCGTCAAAATCGTTATACGGTATGGGCTTTACGGTTTTCACATTTTCATAAACCGCCCTGCAGTTGCGCCTTAAATCGGCTAAAATGCCGGGCAGTCGCTTCAGCTGCTCGCGCATAATCGCGCCCGTGATGTCGGACACCCTGTATTCCGCCCCGCCGAAAAGCGGCTCGCTCACCTCGCTGAGCTGGTCGCCGAAGAACGCTACGGCGCTCGCGTCGTGATAGATGAGCGCACGCTCATAAACGCGGCGGCTGTTTGTAACAAGGGCTCCGCCCTCGCCCGAGGTTATCACCTTGAAAATGTTGAAGCTGAACGCCCCCGCGTCGCCTATGGAGCCGAGATATTTGCCGTGATACATGCCCCCGTCGGACTGGCAGGCGTCCTCGAGAACGGCTATGCCGTGCTTTTTCGCGATTTCGCAGATTGCGTCCATATTTGACGGCAGACCCATTATGTGAACGGGAATAACCGCCTTCGTATGCTCCGAAATATTCTTTTCGAACGATTCGGGGCTCAATGTCATCGTTTCGTCAATGTCGGCTATTACGGGAATCGCGCCCGCGCCCGTGACCGCGAGAGCCGTGGCGATATAGGTGTAGGCGGGAACAATAACCTCGTCGCCAGGACCTATGCCGAGAGCCACCAGCGCCGATTCAATAGCGGCGTAGCCCGAGGTCATCAGCAGGGTGTATTCGGAGCCGACTGTTTTGCTCCACTCCTCCTCGAAGTGCTGAACCTCCCTGCCCGCGTCGTTTATTTTGAAAAACTGTCCCGATTCGAGCGTGCGCTCAACAGCGAGCGCCTCCTCCTTGCCTATTCTGTACATAGCGCGCCTCCGTTAACCGTTTATTATTCTGAGAATTTCGTTTATGAGATTCTGATCGGTCGCGTCCTCAAGCAGGAAGACGCTGCCGTTCAGGAAGCATTCCACCTCATAGCCGCCGAGGCAGAGCTGATCCTGCGTGGGCAGATAGAAGTTGTAGCCGTTCGCGTTTGAGAGAACCAGTGTGTGGGCGAAACGGGTTTTTAGATAGTGCCTGAGCCGCAGCGATATTCCCGAAAACACCTCGAAGGGAACGGGTATGAACAGCGCTTCGCCCAGCGAGACCATCGCCGTGGGAATCTCCTTCGCCTGCGGCGCTTCTTCGCCGTCGGACAGGAATTTTTCGGTGTCCTTGAGATGCTTGTATTTGAGCGCGAATATGTTTGTAAGATTTTCTGCGTTGCCGAATTCCTCGAGTTTTTCTTTTATCTCATCGTGCGAGGGCATCGGTTTATAGGGCAGCCGCACGGTGCCTCTGAAGATTTCAAGCTCCCCGCTTCTGTATGAACCGAGCGAGTTGAGCGCCCTTACAGCGTCAAAGGCGGCAACCGAGCCGAGTTCCTCAATATATGTGATGTCGCCGACGGTCGAGCCGTTTGTAAGGCGCGGACCCGTGTCGCCGACCGTACCGTTCCAAAAGGCGGTGAGCGTGCCGGTCAGTTCCCGCACCCTGTCGCACATTCCGCCCGACCAGTCGCGGCTGATTTCGCGGTTTTTGCCGCCCGCCGTGCCGTGGCAGCCGTAGTGAATCATATTGATAATTCCCTTTTTCGTCTCGGAGTTTCTCACGGCGATGAAGGTCATTTCCGGGTCAAAACTTCCCCACGGATTTTGACCGAACTCTATTCTGCCGTCGGGCATCTGCTGCCTGCGGTTTACGCCGACTTCGCTTCTGACCGTTGAATACGCGATTTCCGCGGGCGCGAGCGCCGAGAGAGCGTCCACGGACGCTTTTACTATGCCGGGCAGGAAGAATCTGTCAACATAGGGGCGGTCAACCTCGCCCCAGCCCTCCGCTCCGGCCACATTCGGCGCGGAGTGGGTATGGGTGGCGGCAATCATAATATTTGAAACGGGCACGCCCGTCTTTTCCGAAACGGCGCCCCTTATCTCATCGGAAAGTTCCGTCTGCAGATCGCCCACGGTGACGGTTATGAGCAGTGCCGTCTGCCCGTTCTGACTGACAGCCAGAGCGGCGGCGTTCAGCGGGTCGTGCACAGAGTCGCTCTCCCAGCCCGGTTCATAGCCGTAAAGGCAGGTGCCGATTTCGGGGGTTATATCCGCCGAAGCCGCCCCCGCGAGGAATACATTTTTATCGTACGCGCTCATTTTCCCGCCTCCTCAAGCAATATATCTGTCGTTTTTCGACGCCCTTTTTACAACGATAAATGACACAATAAACATAGCCGCCACAAAGCCCATGAAGGAAATGTTTCCGCCCGAGGCGTCCGTTGTGGCGATGTAGTCGTAGAGCCCGTGCAGCAAAACGGGGAAGAGCAGCGCGAAAAATCTGCATATTTTCGAAACGGTTTCGTGCCCGCGGTTCGAGTATTTTTTAGCCGCTCCGTAGAACACGCCCATAAACACGCCGAAGCAGGCGTGGCCGGGAATCGCCGTAAGCGCGCGCACCACAGCCACGGAAAAGCCGTAGGACATAACATAACTTATGTTTTCCCACAGCGCGAAGCCCAGCGATACGAAGGTGGCGTAAACAACGCCGTCAAACTGACCGTTGAACTCGCGACTCGTCCAGGAGTTTTTCTTTAAAAGCAGATATTTTGAACTCTCCTCGGCTACGGCGACAATCAGGAAATAGAGGATTATGTTGTAAAGCACGGTGTTTTCGGGTACGAAATGCCCGAGAATTTTAACCGCCACATATTCCTCAACCGAGGCGAGCAGAGCCGAAAGTATGCCGCCCCTCACAAGGCGCCACAGAAGCCCCGCGCTCTCCTTTTCGAGTTTGTCCGCCTTATACACCATAATCATCAGCGCCACGGCGGGTATGACGGCCGCCGCCACAAGCACGAAATTATAGGTGACAATCGGTGTCAGCAGAAAATGAAACATAAAATCTCTCCCGTTGCGCGTTATGAAAATATTATATCACCCGCGGTATGCTATTGCAAATTAATCTTTGCGCCTCTCTTTTAAATTGACATACGCGCGCGTTTATTTTATACTGTTACTGTTATAAAAATTCCAACCCGAACGGAGAAAAAAGAATGATAGCGGCAATTGATGTTGAACTTTCATACAGCGGAAAACCCCTTTTCAAAAACGCGGATGTCACCTTCACGCGCGGCAACTGCTACGGTCTTATAGGCGCGAACGGCGCGGGCAAATCCACATTTCTGAAAATTCTCGCGGGCGAGCTTGAGCCCACCGCGGGAAAAATCAGCGTGACCCCGGGCGAGAGAATCAGCGTTCTGCGTCAGGATCACTTCGCCTTTGACGACTGTACCGTGGTGCGCACGGTGCTGCTCGGCAACAAGCACCTCTGCGACATTATGGATGAGAAGGAGGCGCTCTACTCCAAGGAGGATTTCACCGAGGAGGACGGAATGCGCATTTCCGAGCTCGAGGAGGAGTTCGCCGAGATGGACGGCTGGAGCGCCGAGAGCGACGCGGAAATACTGCTGAACGGTCTCGGAGTCACGAACGAGTGGCACGAAAAACCTATGAGCGACCTGCCCAACGATCTCAAGGTCAAGGTTCTTCTCGCCCAGGCGCTTTTCGGCAACCCGGACATACTGCTTATGGACGAGCCGACCAACCACCTCGACATAAACGCGATTATCTGGCTCGAGAATTTCCTTATGGACCTTGAAAGCACCGTTATAGTCGTCTCGCACGACCGTCATTTTTTAAACACCGTCTGCACGCACATTGTCGATATCGACTACGGCAAAATGCAGATGTATGTAGGCAACTACGACTTCTGGTTTGAATATACACAGATGCGCCAGCGTCAGCTCAGGGAGCAGAACAAGAAGGATCAGGAAAAGGCGGAAGAACTCAAAAAGTTCATCGCCCGCTTCAGCGCGAACGCCTCAAAGCACAAGCAGGCAACCTCGCGCAGAAAACTGCTTGAAAGTCTGGATCTCGACGACCTTCCCGTGTCGTCCCGCCGCTTCCCGTTTGTGGGCTTCAAGCCGGACAGAGAGGTCGGCAACGATGTTCTCACCGTGCAGGGCATTTCGAAAACCGTCGGCGACCGCAAGGTGCTCGACAATGTAAGTTTCACTATTCTCCCTCGCGAAAAAGTCGCATTTGTGGGCACGGACGCCGTAGCCAAAACAACGCTTTTCCGCATTCTCGCGGGCGAGCTTGAACCCGACGAGGGCACAATAAAATGGGGCGTCACAACCTCAACCTCGTATTTTCCCTCCGACAACTCCGAATTTTTCGACGGCGTTGAGGACAATCTGATTGACTGGCTGAGAAAATATTCGAACCTCGTCTTTGAAAGCGATGTGCGCTCCTGGCTCGGCAGAATGATGTTCTCGGGTGATGAGGCGCTCAAAAAGGCAAAGGTGCTGTCGGGCGGCGAGAGAGTGCGCTGCATGCTTTGCAAGATGATGCTCTCGGGCGCGAATGTGCTCATTCTCGACGAGCCGACCAACCACCTCGACCTCGAATCCATCGCCTCGCTTAACGACGGGCTTATAAAATTCCCGCAGACCCTGCTTTTCACCTCGCACGACCACCAGTTCGTGCAGACAATAGCCGACAGAATTATAGATATCACCACGGGCAACCATTACGACAAAAAGCAAACCTTTGACGAATATCTTGAGGAGACACAGGGCATTGAGCAGTAAAACTCTCTACATTTCCGACCTGGACGGCACGCTTCTCAGCCCCGGCGCGGTGCTCTCGCCCTACACGAAGGCGGCTCTTGCGCGCCTTTGCGACCGCGGAATGAACATAAGCGCGGCCACGGCGAGAACGGCGGCGACAGTGCTTAAAATAATCGACGGCACGGGCATAAACACCCCCGTTGTGCTGATGAACGGCGTGTGCGTCTATGACCTGAAAAAGGGCGAATATGTAAAAATAAACTCAATGGAAAAGCGCGCGGCGCGTGAGGTTATGAATGTTATCTCCCGCCACCGTCTCGCGGGCTTTTTCTACACAATAACGGACAACACCCTCGAAACCTTCTACGAATCCACCGACTCCCCCGGCGCTCTCGCCTTTATTGAGGAGCGTCAGCGCCTCTACGGCAAGGTTTTCACAAAACTCGGTTCTTTTGAGGAAATCCTTGATAAAAACTTAGTCTATTACTCCATTTCCGACACAGGCGAAAAACTCGGCGAAGCCGCGCGGGAGATGAAAAAAATCGAGGGCATAAGAACCGAATACTACCGCGATATCTATGAGGAAAACTGCTTTTTCCTCGAGGTCTGCTCATCGGGCGCTTCAAAGAGCACGGCTGTTGACTTTCTGCGCAGGGAATACGGCTTTGACAAAATCGTCGGCTTCGGCGACAATTATAACGACCTGCCCCTGCTCGAAGCGTGCGACGAGTTTTACTGCGTGGAAAACGCCGTTGATGAACTTAAAGAAAAATCCGACGGAATCCTGCTGCCCAACAGCGAGGACGGAGTCGTAAAATATCTGGAGGCGCTATGAACAAAGGCGTAAAAATCCTGCTCGGCGTCACGGGCGGCATCGCGGGATATTTTCTTGTTACCGCGGGCGCGTATCTGCCGTTCGTCATAAAGGACGCGAACCGCGATTATAACGATGACTGCGAGTATCTTATGATTCTCGGCGGCGACATAATCGGCGCCGACACCCCGAGCCCCCAGCTGCTTGAGCGTATGAAGGCGGCGGCTGTCTATCTCAGAGAGCATCCCGAGGTAAAAGCAGTGCCCTGCGGCGGCTGTTTCCGCCCGCTTCAGAAAAAATCCGAGGCGCAGATAATCGCGGATTTCCTCGTTGACAGCGGCATTGACCCCGCCCGCATAATCAAAGAGGACAAATCCACCACCACCTTTGAAAACTTCAGGTTTGCCCTGCCGCTTATAGAGAAGGATTCAGGCAGAAACGCCGACTGCCTGCGCATAGCGTTCCTGTCATCGAGTTACCATATGCACCGCGCGGGAATAATCGCGAAAAGGTGCGGAATAAAGAATGTTCTGCGCGTATCCTGCAAAACTCCGGGTGAGGCGTTCAAGCGTTTCGCGCGCGAGTACTTTGTCGGCTACGAGCTTCTGTACCGCGGTATATTTATTGATTAAAATAATATAATATATAAAATACATAATCCATCTCAAAGGGAGGAATAGTTACGGAAAAATACAGCGGAATGCCCATGCGTTTTGCCCACACGGGAGTTACCCAGTTCGCGCCCGAAAACACGCTTGAGGCGTTCAGAAAGGCGGCGGAACTCGGCTGCGAGGGCATTGAACTCGACATCCAGCTCAGCGGCGACGGCGAAATCATCGTCACCCACAACGACAACCTCGCGTATATGACCTTCGAAAAGCACCGCGATTCATTAAGGGATCTGACAGCTCAGCAGATAAAAGCGTTCGACATCCCCTACCGCGACGCGCTCAAGCTCAAATACCCGCCCTATCCGTGGACGGAACACTTCGGCGGCAGGCGTATGATTACCCCGCCCGATTATGTTGAGGACAGGGTGACACATCTCATCACTTTCCCAGAATTCGACGCCTGGCTCGCGACGGTCGGCTACGACCTGACAGTCGAGGTCGAATTCAAATGCAAGGGTATGTGCCCGCGTATGGACGAGATTCTCGCTTCCTCAAAAAATGTTTCGCAGTACATCCTTTTCTCGGGCAATTGGGAGGTGCTTGAGGAGATGCAGGAGCACTACCGCAAAAACGGCAAACCCGACGGCCTGCGTCTCGGCGCGAACATCCGCTTCATCAACGAGGACACAATGGATTTCGTAAACCGCTCCGATTTGTGGGAAGTCGGTCTCAACAACGAGGCATTCACAAAGAAGGATGTGGAAATGTTTGAGTCAATGGGCATAAAGGTTTTCTCAAACCTCGGCGACTACCCCGAATGGTGGCAGGCGATAAACGAATACGGCGTGACCGGCTTCAAAACAAATTTCCCCGACGCCTATACCGAATGGTGGTCCGCTTGGAAAAAGGAAAAGTAAAAACTCTAAAAATACGCAACCCCGGCGCGGGTTGGGCGGTCATTCATAAGACAGTATTGGTTTTCACGGAAAGCCAAAGCCGCATAACATCGTCAGATTTGCTTACCATACACAAAGTATGCTTTCACAAATCTTCCTTGTTCTGCGGCTCATTTTTCGCGTGAAAA
>JAEERC010000025.1 GCA_016285645.1 Clostridiaceae bacterium
GAAGCAATTTTGAAACAGAAATTTTTCGTCAGAACAATAAACAAAAAAGGGATAAGGCTTGCGCCTATCCCTTTTTTTGAAGCCGTTATGGCGGAAAAGAGCGTTTCAAAATCTATTAAATCCCTTAGCTGCGCGCCCTTTGGGATGCCTTTTTTTAAAACCACTTTTTCTTTTTGCCCAGCAGAACGAGGGCGATTACCGTAAGCACGGAGAGGAGTATCACATAGATATAGCCGTATCTCCATTCAAACTCAGGAGTGTATTTGAAGTTCATTCCGTACCAGCCGACTATGATTGTCAGCGGGAAGAAGATGCTTGTGAGAACGGTGAGCGTCTTCATTGTGGAGTTGAGGTTCATATCGAGATATGAGGAGTAGGCGCTCTGTATGTGCTCAACCGTGTTTTTTAAACTGTCGGTGTCCTCCCTGAGGCGGTCAACCTTTTTTGAGAGGTTGTTTATGTACATGAGGTTGTCGCTGTCGAAAATATCGTTTTCGTTGTCCTCAAGCTCGTCCGTGATGTCGAGAATCTGCTCATAATAGTTGTGGCGGCGGAGGAGTTCCTTCTTTATTTCAAGCAGGTTCGCCACAAAGCCGTCGTCAACCTTGTTGCTGATGAGCTGCTCCTCTATGTCCGAAAGTTTCGTGCCGGTCTCCTCAAGGATTTTAACATCGCCCGAGAGTATGGCGTCAAAAAACGCGTAAATGAGTTTTTCAAGCGTGACCGCGCCGCAGGGATACCTTCCGCAGGCGGTTACAAAGCGCTGTTTTATGCTGCCGTCGTTGTCGGCAACATCTATTACCAGAAAGAGATTTTTCTTGATGTAGAGCGACACGCAGTCATCGTTCAACTGACCGGGGGAGGTGATGCGAAGTTCCGTAAAGGTGAAACTGTCATACACCTCAACGCCCGAGCGGAAATACTCCGCCTTTGCCGAGCACGACTCGACCGTGTTGGCGGTGAGCCCGAATTTTTCATAGACGGTTTTTAACTCGTCAACGCCTATGTAGCCCGCCGTGAGTTTTTCGGCGTTCACCTCGCCCACGCTTATCTCTTTTCTTGTCTCATTTCCGAATTCTATAAACATATAATCACCTCTCGGGTTATGTTGTTTATTCGCGTGTTCACAGTTTCATAAAGCCGGACATCATACATCCGCCCGCCGCGCCCGCGTTAATAACGGATTCTATATTGCCGGGTGTTATTCCGCCTATTGCCCACACGGGAAGCGATGTTGACAGGCAGACATCTCTGAGAAAATCAAGCCCCTTGCCTCTGAGCCCTTTTTTGCAATCCGTTTCGAATATGTTGCCGAGCACAATCCTTGTTGCGCCGAGTTTTTCCGCTTTCAGCGCGTCTTCGCGGCTGTGGCAGGAAACGGAGATATTCTCAAACCGTCCGCGCAGTCCACCGTGTTTTTCAAGCATAAAAAGCGGCAGATGGATGTTGCTTATTCCGAGTTTTTCAGCCGTTTCAAAATGCGAATGAATATAGAGCGGCACGCCGTGCCTTCTGCAGATTTCATTTATCTTCTCCGCGAGTTCACCGTATTCCTCTTCGCTTAAATCCTTTTCGCGCAGAATCAGCGAATCGGGCCGCAGGGCGCAGATTTTCTCAATCTGCTCTGAATAACCGTTTTCGCACAGCGCGCGGTTCGTGACCGCAGTGAATTTACCGTAATCAAACATAGATATAGTCGTTGAGGACGGGCTGCAGCCCGCCTTTTTTCATATCGTCATACATTTTCTTTATCGAGCGGCTGTCGCTGATTTCAAACTGCTCGTCGCCCGCGTCCTCTTCTTCTTTTCCCGTGTATTTTTCCTCGTGGTCGCCTATACCCGTTGACACGCCGGCGGAAACCTTGGTGGCGCAGATTTTAGCTATGCCGTTTCTGAATTCGGCGCTCTCGCGGCTGGAAACGGTTATGCCCGCGAAGGGCAGAAAAATCCTGTAGGCGCACAGCACCTGGCACAGTTCCTTTTCGCCGACATCGCGCGGATTTATTTTTTCGTTGTTTATTATCGGACGAAGGCGCGGACAGCTCAATGAAAGCTCCGCGTGGGGATATTTGCGGTTGAGGTGCCATACATGCAGGGCGGTCGCGAGCGCGTCCCTGCGGAAGTCGTCAAGCCCTAAAAGAGCCGAAAAACCCGCTCCGCGCATACCAGCCATAAGCGCGCGCTCCTGGGCGTCAAATCTGTAGGGCCACACCCTTTTGCGCCCCATAAGGTGGAGCGTCTCATATTTGTCGGTGTTGTATGTCTCCTGAAAAACGGTCACATAGTCAACGCCGCACTCGTGCAGATATTTATACTCGTCAACATTTACGGGGTAAATCTCGATTCCTATGTTGCGGAAATACTTTTTGGCGATTTTCACCGCCCCGCCGATATATTCGATGTCGGAATACTTGCGACTCTCGCCCGTGAGCATAAGTATTTCCTCCATACCCGTTTCGGCGATAACCTGCATTTCCTTTTCTATTTCCTCAAAACTCAGCTTTTTGCGGCGGATGTTGTTGTAGCAGTTGAAGCCGCAGTAAACACAGTAGTTCTGGCAGTAGTTGGCTATGTAAATCGGCGTGAAGATATAGACCGTGTTGCCGAAATGCTCAGCGGTTATTTTCTCCGCCTTTCTCGCCATCTGTTCAAGATAAGGCGCGGCGGCGGGGGAGAGGAGCGCCTTGAAATCCTCAACAGAGCAGGTCTCCTTCGCAAGCGCCCGTTCAACATCCGCGGCAGTGTATGAGTTGTAATCATATTCCTTCACGGCGGCGAGAACTTTATCCTTTACATCCGAGTCGATAACCTGCATATCGGGCATATATTCCATATGATTTGTGCGGCAGGACGGGTCCGTCTCAAGCGCGTGCTTGCGTTCAAGCGCCGCGGGCGGAAGAGTGTCGGAATCTATGAAATAAACTTTGTTTTCCTCGTATATAGCGTCCATTTTATTACCTCTTATCTGAGAAAGCCCGTGAGCGGGTCGGAGGCGCTGCCGCCCCTCGCGAGCACTCTGCCCATACCGGTAAGGTACGCGGTGCGCCCCGCTTCAATCGCCTGCCTGAACGCGCCTGCCATGGCGGGAACATCGCCCGCGGTGGCTATAGCCGTGTTCGCCATAACGGCGGCGGCTCCCATCTCCATCGCTTCACACGCCTGCGAAGGTCTGCCTATGCCCGCGTCAACAATTATCGGCAGGTCGATTTCATCAATGAGAATCTGTATGAAATCCCTTGTGGCGAGTCCCTTGTTGCTGCCTATCGGAGCGGCAAGGGGCATAACCGCCGCCGCGCCCGCGCTCTGAAGATCGCGAGCGACATTGAGGTCGGGATACATATAGGGCAGAACAGTGAAGCCCTCGGCGGCGAGAATTTCGGTCGCCTTCACCGTTTCGTAATTGTCGGGAAGAAGGTATTTGGCGTCGTGCATAATCTCAACCTTCACAAAATCGCCGCAGCCCATGGCGCGGCTCAGTCGGGCAATGCGCACCGCCTCGTCGGCGTTTCTCGCGCCCGAGGTGTTGGGCAGGAGGGTGACACCCTCGGGAATACGGTCGAGAATGTTCTCGGTCTGCTCGGTGTTTGCCCTGCGCAGAGCGAGAGTGATAATCTCGGCGCCGCCCTGTTCGATTGCCGCCTTTATGAGGTTGACATCATATTTTCCGCTTCCGAGAATGAAACGGCTTGTAAATTCCTTATTGCCTAAAATGAGTTTGTCCTGCATAGTCTGCCTCGCTTAATCTTTATTTAAAATGAGTTCGATTATTTTGTTCGCCTGGTGCCCCGCGCAAATATTTACCCTCGGAGCCATAAGCCCAGTGCCGCCGCCTACATCGGTGCTGCCGTCGCCGCACATATAGAGGCGTGAGTTTATCTGCATTGTTATAACCGCGTTGCTGTTTCCGAAGCCCGCCATACCGTTGCCGGAAACAACCGTTGACGCGGTCTGCGTGAGCAGTTCGCGCACGAGCATCGCCTTCTGATCGGGCTTGTCAAACGCCTCGCACACCAGCGGATAGGCGCCGAAAAGTTCCGCGACATTCGCGGGCGTTACCTTCACGCACTCGGTTTTCACATCGAGATAGGGATTTATGTCGTCAATAAGCGTTTTTATCGCCTGGGTTTTCGGCATACCGAGGTGGGATATTCCGTACGCCTGGCGGTTTAAATTAGTGGGGTCAACCGTGTCAAAATCCACAAGAAAAAGGTGACCCACGCCCGAACGCGCGAGCATAAGCGTAATGTTCGAGCCGAGCCCTCCGAGCCCCGCCACCGCGACACTCGCCGAAGCGAGTTTTTCCTTTATTTCGGGGGCGAAGCGCGCGTCAAAAGCGCGGTCGAGAACGGATTTTTCAATCATATCAGCCGCCTCCGACAAAGTTGAGTATTTCAATTGAGTCGCCGTCGGAAATGACGGTTTTGTCATAATCCGCCCTGCAGATTATTTCGAGATTCTTTTCAACAACAATTCTCTCGGCGTTGTAGCCGGCGTTTTTAATATACTGCGCCAGCGTAAGACCCGAGGCGTTTTCGGCGTTTTCGCCGTTGATTACTACCATTTTTTACTCCTTAAAAACAAAAGACACACCCGTAAGGGTATGCCTGTATCAGCCGGAAAATCCCTACGTTGGCATTACCCAAATCAGGTTGCGGGTCGGAGCGCAACCGCTCCCTCTCAGCCGCCTTCGCAGCTCCCCGTTATTATATTACAATATTATTATAGACAAATGAGGTTTTATGTCAAGTTATATTTGAGAAAACAAAACGGATTATGATTACAGTTAAGAGATTTATTAAGATATATCAGGCGGAACGCGGAACCGCGTTCCCTACGATTATAATCGGCGAAGCCCCTTAATTGCTCATTTCTCCTTTCTCATTGCTCATTAACAAAGACGGCACGGAAGAATCCGTGCCCTGCGTAACTGAATGCTTTCTAAAACCTGTTCATGCTCCCCAACCTGTAGCCGCCGAGGTCGAGGGTGGTATAGGCAAAGCCGAGGGAGGTGAATTTTTCGTTGATTTCATCAGCGATTTTTACAAGAGCCGGGATATCCGACTTTTCAACCTCTATTCTCGCGATATCGCCGTGTACCCTCACGCGCACGTGGGAAAATCCGCGGTCAATGAGTTCCTGTTCCGCCTTTTCCACGGCTTCAAGTTTTTCCTCCGTTATCTCCTCACCGTAAACGAAGCGGGTGGCGAGGCAGGCAAACGAGGGCTTGTTGAATGTGGGAAGGTTCATCTGAGCCGAAAGGGCGCGGATGTCCGCCTTGCTCATTGACAGGTCGAGAAACGGGCTTTTTACGCCGAGTTCCTCTATTGCCCGCATACCGGGTCTGTAATCGCTCAGGTCGTCCGTGTTGGAGCCCTCGGCAACATATTCGCAGCTGTTTTCCCGCGCGGTCTTTTTGACAAGCGTGAAAAGCTCCTTTTTGCAGAGATAGCAGCGGTTCACGGGATTTAAGCGAAAGCCCTCAACGGCGAACTGGTCAAAGCTGAGAACAATATGCCTGATTCCGCGCTCTTCGCAGAAGCGCTTCGCCTCGAGCGCCTCCCTTTCGGGGAAGGAGGGGCACACCGCGGTTATCGCGACCGCCCTGTCGCCGAGCGCCTCGAAGGCGAGGGTGAGCAGAAGGGTGGAGTCAACGCCCGCCGAAAAAGCGACGGCGGCGCTTCCGAGATTTCTGAAATACTCAATAAGAGCGTCTTTTTTTATTTTAAGATAATCTTCCATAATTTACTTCGATTTTTCCGCAATGGCTCTGATCTCGTCGAGCGTGAGGTTCTGTTCAATCGCGATTTTCATAAGGTCGTCCGCCTCAAACTTGATTTTTTCTGTGCCGTAACCCTGCGATTTTTTATATCTCACGGCACCGTAAGGCGTTTTGACCTCGCCCGTTTCGCGAGTAAGAGTGTATCTTTTAACCGCGGTCTCGCGCACGCCCAGAGTGGTTGTGTATTTAAAAAAGATATTGATAAGACCGTCTTTGTCCGTCTCGTTGCAAAGGGCGCAGAGAATTGTTCCCGGGCGGGACTTTTTCATGCCCGCGGGAATTGTATATACATCGAGCGCTCCGCCGTCGAGAAGGCGGTCCGCGGCGAAGGCGATATCCTCAGCCGTCATATCGTCCAGATTGCAGGCGAGTTCAAAAACTTCGCTCTGCCCGTCTGTTGTTTCGCAGAGGAAAGCGCGCACGCAGTTCGCTTTTTCAAAATCCTTCCTGCCCATTCCGTAACCGGTTTTTTCAATCACCGAAACGGGGCGGGAGCCGAATTCATTAACAAAATATTTTATGAGAGCCGCTCCCGTGGGCGTGCAGAGTTCGCCCTCGATATCGCCCGAATATGTGGGCAGCTCCTCAAGTATATTCGCCGTGGCGGGCGCGGGCACGGGAAGAATTCCGTGGGCGCAGTGCACGTGGCCGAAGCCCGTGCAGACAGGGGAGGCGATTATTTTTGCGGGCGAGAGTTCTTCAATCAGCAGGCACACAGCCGTGATGTCCGCGACCGCGTCCATTGTGCCCACCTCGTGAAAATGTATTTCATCAACGGGCTTGCCGTGAACACGGCTCTCCGCGTCGGCTATGATTTTATAGACATTCATAATGTCGTTCTTTGTTTTTTCACCTATATTGAGATGCTCAACAATGTGACCTATGCCGTGCAGACTGCTGTGGGAGTGGTGGTGATGACCGTGAGCGTGGTCGTGCTCATGTTCGTGACCGTGATGGGAGTGCATATCCTCGCTCTCCTCCTCGCCGTGAACGGATACGGTGACATGAGTGCCGGTGATGCCGCATTTTTCGGCTTTTTCCCTGATGTATTCAACGCCCTCAATTCCCGCCGCGTTCAGTTTTTCAACAAAGGCGCCGGGGTCGGGAAGAAGTTCAAGAAGGGCGGCGGTGAGCATATCGCCCGCGGCGCCCATTGATAAATCGAGATAAAGCGTTTTCATCCTTTTGCCTCCATATGGTTAATCATACCCGCAAGGTAGCCCGCGCCGAAGCCGTTGTCAATATTCACAACGGAAACTCCGCTTGCGCAGGAGTTGAGCATTGAGAGCAGCGCCGAAAGCCCCTCGAAGGCTGCTCCGTAACCGACGCTTGTGGGCACGGCTATAACCGGGCAGTCGGCAAGCCCGCCTATTACGCTGGCAAGGCAGCCCTCCATACCGGCTATGGCGATTATTACCGAAGCGCCCATAATGTCGTCTTTTCTGTCGAGCAGTCTGTGAAGCCCCGAAACGCCCACATCGTAAAGGCGCGTGACCTCGTTGCCGAGCGCCTCGGCAGTAACAGCCGCCTCCTCGGCTACGGGTATGTCGCTTGTGCCGCCCGTGGCAACAACTATTTTTCCTATGCCGTCGGGTGCGGGCATACCGCCCGTAAGCGCGATTTTCGCTTCCTTATAATATGCTGTGTCGAGCGATTTTTTGACTTCTTCCGCCTTTTCGGGCGAGAGGCGGGTTATGAGAATACGGTTCTGACCGTTTTCAATGAGCTTCTGAGCGATAGTGATTATCTGTTCGGGTGTTTTGCCCTCGCCGTAGATTACCTCGCTCGCGCCCTGCCTTATTTTGCGGTGCAGGTCGACTTTCGCAAATCCCAGGTCGGCGAAGGGCTCGCTTTTTAATTTGAGCAGCGCCTCTTCAACCGTCACACTGCCGTCGGCAACGCCCTGAAGAATCTTTTTCGCCTCGCTTTTCATTTATCCGCCTCCTTTTTGCGTTGTAAAAAAACAGCCCTGCTAATATGCAGGGCCTTAAGAAGCTGATCAGCCAACTTTGACACTTTCAAGGTATTCCGCAACCTCGCCGAGGGTGTAGAAGGACGCCATTTTTTTGTCTGTAATCGAAACGCCTGTTTCGTCCTCAATCGCTACCGCAAGGTTGATTATGTCGAGTGAGTTGAGTCCGAAATCGCTTCTGAGGTTTGAGTCGGCGGTGATTGTATCCGGATCGACATCAACATATTCGCAGATTATCGCCTTAAGATTTTCGAGCATTTTTTTCATCCTTTCAGTCTATGTTGTCGAGTATTTCTTTAAGAGTGATATCGGGATTTGAGCAGCCCAGCACAAGCGCTTTTACGGTGTTCTCCTGAAGCGCGTCAATATCCGCGTCGGAGATGGTATCCGTTCTGTGCAGATACGCGAAGCGCAGACCGCCGGTTACCGAATCCTTCATTGTATATGTGTAGAGGGGCATAACATATCTGCCCAGCGAATAACTGTGGAATTCATATTCCCAGCCGTTCATCGTGTCGTCCTCAAGCGGGAACCAGGAGAACATCATTGTGGATGTGCCGTCAACCATGCTGTAGTTGAAAAGTTCTCTCTCATTCTCAAGCCAGGTGATGAAGGGGTAGTTGTTGTGGCGCATAATCTGTGCCTGAAGTTCCCTGAGTTTGGCTACCGCCTCGTTGAAGGTGAGCTCCTCGGGAAGAATGATTCTCCAGGGGAGGGCGGATGCCATTGTGCCGCCGCAGCGCTTGTCGTTTACGGTTTTGCGCCTGTTCGAAAGCACGAGGAAGTGGGTGTCGTCGTGGCGGTGGTTAATCTTGCTGACATGTAGTCTCATACCGAGCTGAACAACGCATTCGCCGCTCAGGCCGTTTTTCTCCATATAGTCGAGAATAACTTTGCTGTCCTCAACCGAAAGGGGCTTTTTAACAAGTACGGCCTTGTCGTGAATCGGGTCGAAGCTTCCGCAGGCTCTCAGTTCGGGGTTCTTCTTTTTGATCCTCGCCTTGTCGAGCGGACCCGCGCCCATAACGCCGTTCCATATCGGTTCGCCGTCCTTCAGGAAGTAGTTGACGAAGAAGTCTTTGTCCGCCTGAAGCTTTTCGGCGTTGTGCTTGTATTCAAGCTCTTTCTTGAGCGTCTCCTCGTATGAGCCGAGCGGTCTGGGCATTTCGCCGCCGCTCTCAAGCGCCTCATAGACCGCGAGGAGGTCGGCAAAGAAAATGAAAACCGCGGGGGCGTCCATGGCAAGGTGGATTACATTTATGTAAATACCGTTTCTGCCGTCGGGAGTGTTGAAAAAGAAGATGCGGTATGTCTCGCCCTTGAAGCAGCGTATGGGCTTCTGCGCGTCGGCTGTGAGGAAATCCTCCTGTTCCTGCTGGGTTTTGAAGTTCATTACGGGAACCTTGCCGATTTTTACGCTGTCCTCAAAATACTGTTTAAATCCTTTTTTTACAAAACGCAGGCGCATGCAGTCGTTGCGCTCAACTTCCTTTTCAAGCGCCTTCTGCATAATGTCAAAGTCGATTTTTCTCTTTAACACTATGGATGCCGGAATCTGGATAACCTGTTTGTGGAAAATGGAATATTTGAGCATGAAATATATCATTTCCTGCGCGGGTGAAAATTCATACATTTTGGGGGAATTGCTCATATCTCAACCTTCTTTCTCATAATCTTTCCGCTTTCGGTTCTCGGAAGCGGGGAGGTGAGCACATTGACCTGCGCTATTAAATGCGACGCCTTTGCGCCCGAATTCATCTGTTTGACTATTGCGGTTATGACGCTTCCCGGGTCGGGAATGTCGTTTTCCTCGCAATAGGAATAGTCGGGGTAGATATCGGCGACGATCCTGTCGTTTTCGGCATAGACCAGAACCTCGCTGACTATTTCATACTGCGCGAATTTCTTTTCAATCGCCTCGGGCGAAACATTCTCGCCGCTTGAGAGGATAATGAGGTTTTTGCGTCTGCCCGTTATGAAAAGCTCGCCGCTTTCCGTAACCTCGCCGATGTCGCCGGTTCTCAGCCAGCCGTCCTGCGTGAACGCCTCGGCGGTCTCCTCGGGCATTTTATAGTAGCCGAGCATAAGCGTGGGGCCGTATATCTGAATTTCGCCGTGCTCAATGCGCGCTTTGAACATATTTGTAAGTCTGCCTATGGATTCGGTGGTGCATTTTGTGTCGGGCACCGAAACCCTGCCGCCCGCCTCTGTCATACCGAAGCCCTGGCGCAGGAAGATGCCGAGTTTGCCGTATTCGGTAACAAGCTCGGGGTCGAGATAGGCGCCGCCCGAAATGAGCCACTGTATATTCTTGCCGAAAACCGCCTCCGCCGCCTGACGGGGAGTGAGTTCGGGGTGGCGGTTTTCCTTCATTTTTACAAGTTTCAGAAGGGTCTGCGCAATCATCGGAACAAGTCGCATAACTGTCGGCTCGAAGGTTTTTAAACTTTCGGGCAGGTCGCGCATGCTGCTGTTGAGGCAGACTGTCATACCGTCCTTGAGGTTTTTGATGTAGTCGCCCGAAAGACAGTAGCAGTGATACATAGGAAGCACCGAGAGCGCAACGCTGTTCTCGCCGAAGCAGTCAACATATTCGTCATACATTATGTTGCCCACAAAGGCGTTCATTGAGAGCATAACACCCTTTTTGGTGCCCGAGGTGCCGGATGTGTAAATGATTACCGCGCACTCGTTTATATCGGTTTCACAATCGGAAAGCGAAGCGTATTCCGAGGTCGATGAATACTTTTCAACTATGCCGTCAAGCAGACCGTCGCCGGTTATGTTGACGGGAGCGATTTTGTAGTTGAGCGAATCGCGTATGGCGGGCGTGCAGTTGAATGCGTTGTCGTAAAAGAGCATTTCTATATCCGCGCGCTTAAAAAGCGAGAGCGCTTCTTTTTCGCTGAGCGTGGGCGCGAAGGGCACCGCGACATTGCCGCTGATGAGTATGCCCGTAATAAAAACAATGTATTCGTAGCTTGTGAGCGCCGCTATGGCGATGTGCGTTTTTTCGGTGCCGATGCTTCTTATGTATCTGCAAACGGCGAGACTGTCTTCTCTCAGGCGGTTGAAACTTCTCTCTTCAACCCTGCCCTCACATAAAAATTTTATGAATGTGCGGTCGCCGTATTTCGCAGCCGCGTTATCGAGCAGTTCCCTTACAGACGGCGCTTTATATTCCGCCACTCCGTTCCATTCCATAAAGTTCCTCCGAATATATATATCAAATATTAAAAATCTGTGAATTTTAAAATCATATAATTATATAATAAGGAACGCGGATTTGTCACGGAATTTGAATATATCTTAATAAATAATTAATGAATAAAGCGATACAAAAATAATTCGAATTGTATAATTTTAGATAAATAATCAGATGTGAATACCGTTTGAGGTTACAATCGCGACAATATTGCCAAGCCCGTCGGTCACGCGTGTTTCATAAAAACACGCCTTTTTGCCGTCCTTAATGCAGGTGCATCTGGCAATCAGTTTTTTATCCTTCGGCATGCTTACAAAGCTTATGCTGCTGTTTAAGGTGACGGTGAAAACGCCGCCCGAGTTCGCCGCGACGGCAAAGGCGAAATCCGCCAGGGTGAACACCGCTCCGCCCATCACGCTGCCGTGGGCCGCGACATCGTCCGGGGTTATTTCAAAGGAGCATTCCGAGCAGCCGTCGCCTATGCTGTCAATCACTATTCCCGTTTTATAGGTGGCGAAGCGGTCGCCTTCAAAGTATTTGCGGGCTTCTTCAAGTGTCATAATTCTCTCTCTCCGTCCTGTTAAAATTTCCGTTAAATTATACTACCGATTGTGCGAAAAATAAAGTAATTTTTAAAAAAGGAAAAATTCAGCCCGCGGATTTTCGCGGGCTTAGTGTTACAGTGAAACTGTGTATCCTTTTTTGTAATTGCCTCTGTGGTAGTAGGTGACGGTCAGGTTTTTCATGTCGTAAACCGCGGTCCATTCCGTTGAAGAGAAGGTTCCCGAGCCGTCCGCCTTCACTCCGGCGAGAGCGTCGCGCATAGTCGCGGCGTCTTTTATTTCGCCCGCGTCAAGCGCTTTGTTGAGTGTGTCGTATCTCGCCTTTGATTCCTTCGAGCCCACGCCGAATCTCTCTTTCGCGACATAGAAATTCGTAAGAACCCTCGTTTCGGTTACATACATTTTATTGTTTATGTACTCAACGGCAACGCTGTAACCCGACGGGTCGCAGATGGCGAAATGCACGAGGTAGCCGTAGGAGGAGTGGAGATCGTAGTTTTTGAGCAGTTCCACGGCGTGCTTCGCCGAGGACGCCTTATTTAACACAAGGCGCACGGCGGTTGAGGTGGTGAGATCCGTTTTGCCCGTGCTCTGCCCTATGGTGGCGCCGCCGTCCGGAATCATATTGACCGAGATGCACACGCCCTTCTCGTTCATACCGTCAAGCGGGGCATAGACACTCGAAAGGCGGATGATGTCGTCGGTCAGGTCATAATCCGTGCTCGAATTGACAAAATCGAGGTTTACCGTGGAAACGGATTTGTAACCCGAGCCGCTTGTGACGAGAATCATCGCCTCGCAGGTGTGCCAGTCGAAATTGCGCCCGAAAAGACCGTCCGAATAAACCGTGCTGCACCCGCCGGAAAGAATTTTGAAAATCACTTCGGGGTTGTTCTTGAGAACATATTTCACAAGAAAATCCGTCAGCGCCGAATCACTCGCTGCTCCGCCCCCCGAAAGGAAGGACGAAAAGCCCGCGTCACCTTGATACTTCGCTGTTTTAAGCCCTTTTTCAAGCGTGACAATCGACTGCGTGGCGTTGACTTTCACCGCGTTTACGGGAGCCGCCGTTGTTGTGACTGCTGTTGTTTCGGTTGTTGCCGGAGCGGTCGTTGTCACCGGCAGTGTTTCGGTGAGCATTTCTGTAGGAATCGCGGAAGCAGGCGTTGCTGTGACGGGCGCGGGTTCCTTTTTGCAGGCGGAAAGAATTACCGTGAGCGCGGCGAGCAGAACCGCGGCGGCAAAAAGCAGTTTACGGCTTTTCATCAGAATACCGTGCCTGTTTTGAGGTCAAACAGCAGAGTCTTCTCTTCGCCGTTCTCGATATATTTTATCTCAAAGTCGCCCATACCGTTGAATTTCTGCATGGCGGAAATGATTTTTATATCGTTCTTTCTGAAGTACTTTTTAACAAGTTCGGTCTCGTTCGCGCCGTAATCGCCCGCGTTGTCGGAAACGAACAGCACATCGCCGAACATATTGTTGATTTTGGCGAGCAGGAGTTTCTGCTCAATGGTGAAGGTGAGATTGTCCTTGCGCAGGAAGAAAACATCGGGGTCGTTGCACCACACTCGCCTGTTCAGATGGCGTCGGAAAATGCTGTTGGTTATTGCGTTCTGCGCGGAGGGAACCTCGCGGTTCACGCCGAGTTTGTTGTAGAATTTGCCGCCGTAAACAAGGTCAACATCGCAGCTTATGCGGCAGGCGTCAACAACGCCGAAGGCGGGGCCGAGCGGCACGCCGCAGCCGAGGAAGAGTTTATCCTCGCCCACGCACTCGCGCAGGAAATCCATCGCCTCGCACATAATCTGACCTCTTGATTTCCCGCAGCGGGGATGAATCGCTTCGGAATAGAGGAAGTCGAGTTTAACCATATCATAGCCCCACTCGTGGAGGATGACATCAAAGAAATGTTTGATGTGCTCACGAACCTCGGGGTTGTACATATCGATTGTGTAGGCGCCGTTCCAGGCAAAGCAGCCCCATTCGGGAGAGCCCTTTTCGTCCAGAATCAGCCAGTCGGGATGCTCGTTCGCGGTTTTGGAAACGCGCTGAACCGAGAAGGGGGCAACCCAGATGCCCGCGAGATAGCCCTTTTCATGAACTCTGTCGGCAATCGCTTTCATGCCGCCGGGGAATTTTATCGGGTCAACATCGAGCCAGTCGCCTACGAAGGTCTCATAGCCGTCGTCAATCTGGAAAATCGAAACATCCTCTTTTACTTTGTCGAGCCCGTCGAGATCGCGAAGGATAATCTTTTCATCGATTTTCTGGAAGTAGTTGTACCATGATGTGTAGCCGCTCAGGTGGTCAATGCGCGGCTTCCTGAGATTCATCGATGAGAAATAGTCGTCAAACGCCGCGTCGTAATCGCCCTTGATTATGCGCACATTGAGAAGTTCATAGTCGTCCTTCGTCTCAACGCCCTCAACATCCTTTATGATTGAAAAGGTGTTTTTGCGCGAGTCGTTGGCGAAAATCGTGTAACCCGTTCTCTCGGTCATCGAGCCGAAAAGCTCAATATCATTCTTGTTGCGGAAATAGGTGTAGGTGAACGAGTGGAACACGCCCTTTTTGCCGTAATCGTCAAAGAAGAGATAATCGCCCGACATGCTCGCCAAATGAGTTGTGAACCCGCTTATGTGGGCAAGCGGGGAGATGCCCGACTGCTTGCTGTATCTGTAAAGCTCGGGCGAGGTGGACCAGGACTGGAAGCCGTTTGCGAAAAACGCCTCGTCGTCGCTCATCTTCCTCGTTGTGTCAAGGCGGAACGAAACAAGAGTGAGCAGCTTTTTGGGGTGAAGCACGCACCTGACACTGCCCTCGTCAACGCTTATTTCGAGCGAGTAGTCCTTGTTTTCGGTGTTGACGGATGTGATTCTGTTTTCGCCGTCCCTGTAAATCAATGTGGGTCTGAAGTTATACATTGTTTTTCCTCCCGTATGTTATTCTGCCTTGAATTCAATACTCTTGCTGTCGTAAATCATATATTGCGGGTACTGCGCGAAGGTGTTAACATCAGCCTGCCCGTCGTAATAGAGAAGCGTGGCGAAATACTCGTGGATACAGCCGAAGGTGGGTATGTGCGTGGCGTTGTTCAGAAACCAGGTCTGGTCGGGGAAAAGGCAGGTTGAGGCGTCAACGGATTTGTCGGGCGAGATGTATTTTTCATCCGCAGCGGCGAGGTAATCCTCCCCGAGCGTCTGACCGTATCTCGCGACAGTCGCCCCGAAGGACGAGCAGGCAACATCAACAGCCATATCGCTTCTTATATCCCAGTCCGGCACCACAAACACGGTGCAGAAGCCGCGCCTTGAAAGCACATAGAGGTTGCAGTCTTCATTTATTCTGTTAAGAATCTCCGCGCGGTTCACCCGGATTGTATTTGTATAATTGTCAACCTTCGCCTGCAGTTTCGAATAGTCGAGATCGTATTCGGGGCAGACCTCGTTGAAAATGTGATTATACGCCTCGTCATACATATCGTCCGTGACCATAGCCCATATACTCGGCCAGCTTCCGAAAAGCGGGAGCAGGCAGTTTGCCATGGCGTCCTTGCCGAGACCCGCAGCCAGTTTGTCAACCAGTCTGCACAGACCGCCCGTGAATCCTGTTTTATAAAGCCCCGTCATAAGGGCGTTAAAAAACCCGCCGGCGCCGTTGTATGCCCAGAGGCATTTCATATACTCCGTGAGCCCCTCGGGGTCGAGTGAAACCCTGCCCGCGCACAGTTCGCCCACAAAGGTTGTTCCGTAAACAGCCGCCGCGTTGAAGGCAACGCTTCGCACCTTCTGAGTGCCGTAGTTGTTGAGATAGGTGTAACCCACAACTCCGCCGTAGCTGTGGCACTCGAGAACAATTTGCTCGCTGCCCGAGCACTCGAGCACGTAATCAATAAAATCGTTGAGCTGAGCGGCAAGTTCCTCGGGGGCGAGACGCCAGTCATATTCGAAAATAACATAACTGTCTTTTTTAATTTTGTCTGGAGCGGGATATTCGAAAATGGGACCCGAATTGTTTGTTACCCGCGCCTCGTTGTAAAAATAGAGAGGGCCGAAGATGTCGTGAACCGCGTCATAGAGTTTCGGCCCGAATTTGCCGTAGTTCTTCGTTATCGCGAGTTCGAAAAGCGAGGGCACAAGCTTCAGAACATCCTTTACCACCACGCCCGCCTGAGGGGGCCAGACCGTGCCCTGCGACGGGTCATCCTTATCCGCGTAGATGTCGGTTGACATAAGTCCCAGCACCTTAACATAAGGGCAGTCCGCCGTGTAAGAAGCGCCCTGCGCCGCCGCGCGGGTGAAAAAGCAGCTGAACACAAGCGCAAAGCACAGCGTGAGAGCGGTAATTCTTCTCAGCTTCATCGCACTTCCCCTTTACTGAAATGATGAAAATAATATAACTATTATATCACCGCGTTGTGTGATTTACAAGGTTTAAGAATATATAATTATCAAAGCCGTGACGATAGAGTTGAAACTGGTCTTAAACCGCAGTTTTGAAATGACAGTAAGCCTCAGGGGCGGCAACCTGCCGCCGGTTATAGCCCTCTCCGAGAACGGAGAGGGTGGCGGCGAAGCCGTCGGGTGTGGCGAACAACGGCAGGCAAGAATGCCTGCCCTACATTTTTTATCGCAAAACTGTGTCCGTCGTGATCTCCTCCATAGGGGGAGGTGGCACGGCGCAAGCCGTGACGGAGGGAACTTAAACCAACCGAAAACAACAAAACACAAATAACGGTTGATTTGTTCACAATTATATTTTAAAATGGTTTCAACAATATATGTTGAACACGGAGGTTTAACGATGAAAAAGATAATTTCCGTTCTTGTATGCCTTGCCGTTGTTTTCGGGTGCTGCGCGTTCGCTTTCACCGCACACGCGGAAGATTACAAGACCGGCGATATAATTGAATTCGGCACCTATCCGCAAAGTGAGGTAAAAGACGCCGGCCTTATTGAAACACTGAACAATCTGGACGGAGACTGGGTGTCGTACGGGTATTACAGCGGCACGGGAGACTGGACTGACGGACAAATGACATCTTCAGATTATATGCGTTATAAGGATATTTCATATGACGGAAGCAAATACCGGGGCGTTACATTTGACAGTTACAGGCCGTATTACACCGGATTGACATCTTCAGACAACGAGCAGTCGTCAAACGGGTATAACACCGGAACAACATACTGGTTTAAATATGAACCGCTTAAATGGCGTGTGCTTGACCCGTCAACGGGACTGATTATGTGTAATTCAATAATAGACAGTCAGCCGTATAACAATTATGTCATATCGAACGGGACAGACGGTCATGGAGAAAATGCCGATTGGGGAGATCCTGCTCAGACCTATTACGCAAGCAATTGGGCAAAATCTTCACTCAGAGCATGGTTGAACAATGATTTCTATAATACGGCTTTTTCCGGTGAACAAAAATCCAATATTCTGACATCAATAAACAGCAATAAGTGTAATGCTACATTAACCGGCAACAGCGGCTATGAAGAATATGACAGCGCGGATACACAGGATAAAGTATTTCTGCTCTCCTATGATGAAGTAACAAACAGCGAATTTGGCTTCAGTTCATCGAATACAGATTCAAATGGAAACCGTATGTTGCAGGGCAGCGACTATGCCAAATGCCAGGGCTTATGGGTTGAAAACTTATCTGATGATCCCAGATACGGAAATTCTAACTGGTGGCAGCGTACTCCTTTTTCTTATTCTTATCATGCATGCACCGTCTGCGACGACGGCTATGCTGCTGAAGACGGCTTTGCCTATAACACTAGTTTCGGCGTTTGCCCGGCTTTGAAAATTCAGAATCTGGATTCCGATACGGTTGCCGTGAGCACCGACAGTGACGGTGGCAACGGCAACGCCACGGATAAGTCCTTCATAATCATAATAGCATCCGTGGCCGCGGCGGTTCTCGCGCTTATAGTTATTCTCGCAGTGGTTCTGCTTAAGAAAAAGAAAAAAACAAAGGCGAAAACACCGCAGGCGGTCAATCCGCCCGCAATGCAAGCCCCGAATGTCAATACGGATAACAATTCTTACACCCCGCCGAGGCAGAATTACGCCGCGCCGCCTCAGTCCGCTTTCTGCACAGCGTGCGGTTCCCCGCTTGCGAACGGAATGCGTTTCTGCGCAAAATGCGGGGCGCCCGTTCAGCCCGCAACACCCTCCGCTCCCGCATCTGCTGCGCCTGTTGCTCCGCCTGCGGAAAACCTGATAAAATACACCTGTACCGACACGGGACACGGCGGAATGTGCGCAATGTGTAAAACGGAGTACGGAAAGCTTTACAGCGTTGCCGCAACGAAAAACGGAAAAACACAGAGTTTTGACCTTTGTCAGACCTGTGCCGCCAAGGCGGTTGAGCAGTTCAAATCCGCAAACGGTCAGAAAAACGGTTAAACACGGTTTCAGAACAAACAGCAGCCCTCTCTGAACGGGAGGGCTGTTTACATTTTATGTCAGCGGTGATATAATACAACCACTATTTTTGCTTGGGGAGATTCGATGATTAAATATATTACAATACTGTTGATTCCGTGGGTGTTCCTTTTCGGCTCGCTCGCCGTGCGCAAGGTGTTGAAAAACAAGCCGCGGAGAGCGCCGGAGATCAGGATATTCCATATTGTTTTTATTTTTGTGCTGCTCTCCATTTTTTCACTCAGGCTGTCAATCGGGATGTACTCCGTCGCTCTTGAAACCGGTGAAATCTACGGCGAAACACGGCTGAGCAACGGCGAATTATTCCTTGACAGCATCATCCATTCACTCCAGACCTTCAGTCTGGATGAGGATTACACATCATATCTTATTGCCGGCAGAGCAATGGCTTTTGATTTTACGGGAAGCGCGCGTTTTGCCGTGACGGCAGGTTTTTATCTCCTCGCTGTTGACGTAATCGCCCCCGTTCTCGGCGGTTCGATTGTTTTGCAGGCGTTCTTTAATTTTTTCCCCAAGGCAAGGTTTTGGTTTTTATGCCGTTTCTCAAAAAGAAAGATGCATATTTTCAGCCGCATCAACGAAAAAAGCCTGGCAGTCGCGAGAAGCATTTACAGAAAGAAAACAAACGAGATTATTGTTTTCACCGATGTTTATACAGATAATGAAAACGAAACGGATTCCGAAATGCTGCAGAACGCGAAGGCGCTCGGAGCGATCAGTTTAAAGGATGACATTCTGCACATTGTCCGCATGCTTTCAAAGGCAAAAAACAAAACATTCTATTTTATCAACGATGACGAAAGCGAGAATGTCAATCTGCTGAGCCGTCTGTCCGGCGGTGAAAACTGCGGGGCTTTGTCGCACAAGCCGGATATCAGGGTGTACTACGGTGACGACACTCTCAGGGAGATTCAGACCGGCGCGTATCTGACGCTGAAAAAGCATTTTGATGAAAAGGATATGCCCTATATTATCAGGAATGACAGCAATTCCGAAATGATAAAGGATGTGCTCTGCACATATCCCCTGTTCGGCGGCAACAGTTATGATATATCGGCTGATACTCTTAAAGTGTCGATAATAGGAAATGACGCCGCGTGCGTGAAAATGTTTCTCAACACCTACTGGTGCGGTCAGCTTGCGGACTGCTCACTCCATATAAATGTCTGTTCGGATGAAAGCAGGGAATCCTTTATCAGCAGAATTGATTATATCAATCCCGAAATCGCGGAGAGCGGCCGTGAGGGCTCGGAACTGCTGAAAATCCGTCCGGATTCAGATGAGAAAAATGAGCCGTATTTCCGCTTCGGTTTTTTAAAGGCGGATCTTGAGAAATGCTGCGCCAGAGATCTTGCTTTTGACAGCGGTGATTTGCTTGCCGATTCCGACTATGTCTTTGTTTCGCTCGGAAACGACAATAAAAACATTTCCGTTGCCAAGGCAGTGTCAAAAGAGATTGAACTAAGGCATTTTGAAGGAACGGAAAAATGCGTAACGGTTGTTTGTGTTGTAACCGACCCGGATCTGAACGCAATGCTCAACGAGACGCCGTCATACGGCAGTGTATCCCTCAGAGCCGTCGGCTGCCTGACGGATATCTATGATGTTGACAGCTTTTACGACAAAAAGTTTGACGCTCTTTACAGAACCCTCGACAAATCCTATTCCGACATAAAAGAGCGAAGCGTTATGATAAACAGCAATGTTGAGGCGAATCTCAAACGGATTTACAATACGGAATCAAGTGTTGCCCGCGCGATGCATTTGCCCTACAGTATTTATTCCGCCTTCAGAGCGGGCGGAATAACCGGAATCGACATTTACGAAAACGGCAGAACGGATATAATTTCGGAAAAAGCGCTCAGAAAGTTTTTTGAGCTTATAAAGGATGAAAAGATTGACTCTCAGCTCGCCTGGCTTGAGCACAGACGCTGGAACACCAATCTCAGGGCGAGAGGCTTCAGATGCGCCCCGTCCGGCAGCGCAAAGGATAAGGATTTCATTCTTAAATATCACAAATGTCTTGTGGAAAGCGCGAAGAACGGTGAAGGCAAAGGTCCCGATATGCTGGATATGGTTTCGCGTCAGGCGGGAGCGGATTACAAAATTTACGACTGTCCCTCCGTCATTTACGGTGACGGCAAGGATGAGAAGATAATTGAATTTTATTCGCGCCTCAAACAGAACACATAAAAACAAAACCCGCATCACAGTGATGCGGGTTTTGTCATATAACCGGCAATTATTTCGTTGTTTTTTTTGCCCCCCGGCGCCCGCAAAGTATATGGGTAAGGATGCGTTTTTTATGCTTCATTTAACCTTTTTATCAAGGCTTATCAAAAACACTCAAATTTTTACATATATAAACGGAAATGTTGACACATACACAATAACCCTTGAAATAAATATTACAGTTATGATATTATTGATATGACAGTTTTATTTTCTCTTTTTGAAATTTTATGATTAATGTTGTTTTTGTAACAGGAGGAAGATACTATGGCTGAAACAGGTATGGAAACATTTGTTGTCACCGGAGCAATGACCGATTTGGGATTTATGGCAGAAAAAAACAAACAACTCAATGCCGTAAAGAATAAATTGGCTCGGGAAGGCAAAGAAGTAGTGAATATAGTTGAATCCCTGCCGACCTCACTTCTTGGCTTTAAAACGCAGGAAATTAAGGTGATATGGAAGATCCCCGATAAACCTGTTCAGACGGTTGTTGTTCAAGCGCCTCCTGCTCAGGAAAAACCTGTTCAGCCGCAGGAAGTTCAGCTTTCTCAGGTTCAAAAGTGGGGAAATGTATCTGTTACTTCTGAGAATTTTGACGCAATAGTGGAACGGATTTTTATGTTTCTTGAAGAAGGCGAATGGGAAAGAGCCGATTATTATTGCGAGCAGGCACTGAATTTTAAGCCCAAACACGGTGCCTTGTATTTTGCCAAACTTATGGCAGAACTGCATGCGGGAACAAAAGAAGATTTAAAAAAGCAAAAAACCACTTTTGACAGCAACAGTAATGCTGTTAAGGCGGGAAAGTTTGATCCGGAGCTTGCATGCGAAATAGAAAAGATTAATGATTTTATCCGTGAAACAAACGAACGTGATTCGTTGCAGATTGTTGACGGGGAACTGAAAAAATATTCTGGTTCTTCTGAAAGTTTAATTATTCCCGATACAGTTAAAACAATAGGAAAAGAAGCATTCAAGAGCAACAAAACTATTACAAGCATAACTATTCCTGACAGTGTTACAAGCATAGGTGAGAGTGCATTCCTTTGTTGCACCAAACTTACAGATGTTACAATCGGCAACGGTGTAACAGAAATAGGCGAGCATGTATTCGATCAATGCACCGGACTCAAAAGCATTACTATACCGGATTCTGTCACGAGTATAGGTAAATACGCCTTTACCACAACAGGACTGACAAGCATAACTATTCCGGACAGTGTAACAAGCATAGGTGAGTGTGCGTTTTACAAGTGCAGTGAACTTACAAGCATAACTATCCCAGACAGTGTAACAAGCATAGGTAAGAGCGCTTTCCTTTGTTGTGCCAAACTTACAGATGTCACAATCGGCAACGGTGTAACAGAAATAGGCGAGCATGTATTCGATAAATGCACCGGACTCAAAAGCATTACTATACCGGATTCTGTCACGAGTATAGGTAAATACGCCTTTACCGTAACAGGACTGACAAGTATGACTATCCCGGACAGTGTAACAAGCATAGATGAGGATGCGTTTAGCGAGTGCAGTGAACTTACAAGCATAACTATCCCGAACAGTGTAACAAGTATAGGTGAGGGTGCGTTTTTCAAGTGCAGTGAACTTACAAGCATAACTATCCCGGACAGTGTAACAAGTATAGGTAAGTACGCTTTCCTTTGTTGTGCCAAACTTACAGATGTCACAATCGGCAACGGTGTAACAGAAATAGGCGAGCATGTATTCGATCAATGCACCGGACTCAAAAGCATTACTATACCGGATTCTGTCACGAGTATAGGTAAATACGCCTTTGCCGTAACAGGACTGACAAGTATAACTATCCCGGACAGTGTAACAAGCATAGGTGAGTGTGCGTTTTACAAGTGCAGTGAACTTAAAAGCATAACTATCCCGGACAGTGTAACAAGCATAGATGAGTACGCATTTTACAAGTGCAGTGAACTTAAAAGCATAACTTTCCCGGGTTCTGTCACGAGCATAGGTAAGGGCGTAATCAACGATTGTACCCGACTTGAAGAACTTCAGATAAGCGCGGAACAGTTTAAAAAATATTACGACTGTTTTAAAGATTCGCCATTTATAAATACCAGAATTATCAGAAATGTTTGTGCCTTTTGCGGCGGAGAGTATAAAGGCTTGTTTATGAAAAAATGCTCAAAGTGCGGTATGGAAAAAAACTTTTAGTTACTGTTTTTTAACACATTTGTTCTAAGATTACCGTAAAACAACCATAAAACACAATCACCCTGCCTCGTAAAGAAGCAGGGTGATTATTAATGCTGTTTTTTTGTTTATTTAGGCACAAAAATTTTAAATCTAATTAAATAAAAAGCCCATAATCCCCAAAACACAAGGGATTAAAGGCTTTTGAGATTTGGTGGACACATTGGGGCTCGGTCGCGCCGACCGGGTCGGCTTGGTCGCTCGCGGTCACAACAGTCCACCGGACTGTTGCTCTGTGCCGCTCGTCCTTCGAGCCCCTGTCTGAATCAATCATAAAAAGAACAGCCCGCC
>JAEERC010000026.1 GCA_016285645.1 Clostridiaceae bacterium
AAGGCGGTTCTCACAATCACAACTCCCGCGAACATAGTAAAGGTCACAATCGGTGACACTGAAATAACGGAATACACCGAAACCGAAAACGGCAGACAGTTCATATTTGAAACAACACCCGAATCGGCAGGCGTGTTCAGGTATTCGGTAATACTCACGGAAACCTTCGGCTATTCGAGCGCGAACGGAACAACACCGGGCATCACGGTCAAAGTTCCCGCAGCTGATGAACCCGACACTCCCGAAAACCCGGAGAACCCCGAAAATCCCGACAACCCAGGCACAGATGACGAACCCGAAAAGGAACTGAACTTCTTCGAAAAACTCGTAAAGTTCTTTACGGAACTTTTCGCGAAGGTAATCAACATTTTCAAAAAGGCGGTGAACTGAAATGGCAAAACTGAATTACACAAAACCGGCGTTTGCCTTTCATCAGATACCGCTGGTGACGGGCGGCGGCACGGGCTGCTCCTATAACTGGGAAGCGACCAATGAGAACTGCACGGTAACCGATCCCGACCTTGGAATGACAATTTTCACAGATAAAAATATCTCCTGCGAAATACAGGGCGACCCCTCGGATTTCTGCTACACGGTTCCCATGGCGGACCACAACATTTACAATTCATAAATTAACATCCCTGCTCCGTGGGGCAGGGATGTTTTTGCCACAGTGAGGGTGCTATGAAGAATAAAAAAATAATAATCGCCGTCGCCGCTCTGCTTATTGTTGCCGCTGCTGTAACGGCTGTTGTGATTCATTCAAAAAAGAATAACACCGACACTTTTCCGACAACCTCAGCGCAGACGGCAGCGGAGAAAGCCGCGGTTGAAACCGGCTTTGTTCTCGCGCCCGGTCTCAACGCCTCCGATCTGTTTGCGTACAGCGGCGAATTTGTTGAGGACGGCAGCAACGAGGCGGTTGAAAATATTGCCGCGGTCATGATCAGAAACACGGGCAAAACGGATTACGAATACATTGAATTCACCCTTAAAACCGAAAAAAATGAATATTCCTTCAAGGCAAGTTCCGTGCTTGCGGGTACTGTAACAACGGTGCTCTGCAAAGATAAAAAGGCGTTTGACGGCGACGGAAAAGTCGCCTCCGGCGAACTGACACTTGAGAGCGAATACGCCGCCGCGCCCTCGCTTCGCGATGACCTGTTCAAACTCTATCTGCAGGACGGTACGCTGAATATTCAGAACATTTCGGGAAAAGACCTCGACGGCAGTATTGTTGTCTATTACAAAGGCGCCGATGAAAACGGCTTTTTCGGCGGCATCACATACAGAATGACGATTGAAGGCCTTAAAAAGGATTCAATAGCGCAAAGGCATTCCGAACACATAGGCGAAGTGGTGAATATAACTTATGGTGAGTAAGTATTATTCTCTCGCGGGGCTTATACTCCGTGTTGACAGCGAAACACCCATAGAAAACAGCGACCGCTTTGAAGAGTTTTACGCTCCTCAGGGCAGTGCCGATATAACCGTAACCGTCGTAAACGGAAAACTTCCGCAAAAAAGCGGTGAGCCGCTTTACAAGAGTCTCGGGCGCGAAACATATTCGGAAAACGGCTGCATTAAACTGTATTCCTCATATTACAGACCCGATTACTGGACGGATTACGCCTGCCGCGAAACGGTTGACGGGCGCGTAACGCTCTGTATTGACTACGAGCAGGGGATTTGGGATTCAATGCTTTTCAACGCCCTCAACATCCCCGGAATCCTCGCTCAAAAAGGTGTTTTCCTTCTCCACAGTTCCTTTGTCATCCATAACGGCGAAGCGCTGATTTTCTCGGGTGAAAAGGGCGCGGGCAAGTCAACACAGGCGGCGCTCTGGAACAGCCGCTTCGGCGATGTAATCGTAAACGGCGACCGCTCGCTTCTCAAATTCGAAAACGGCGTTCTCACGGCGTACGGCACGCCGTACTGCGGCTCTTCGAGAATAGCACTTAATAAATACGCCCCCGTCAGAGCGATTGTTATGCTTGACAAGGGCGATAAAAACATAATTGAAAAACTGAGCGGAATCGAAGCATTCGGTAAGATATCCGCCCAGTTGAGTTACGAAAAAAACCAAACCGGAATCCTTTCGGATTTCGTGTCCCGAATCTGCGGGCAGACCGATATTTACAATATGAAATGTCTGCCCGATATATCCGCCGTGACGGCGCTTGAGGAGATATTATGGCAGGTATGAAGGAATCCTCCGAGCCTCTGATTGTGCGCTATCTGCACATGAAGGCAGAAAAAAACAGAATACCTCTGGGCGTTACGTTCGAGCTGACCTCACGTTGTAATTTCAGTTGCAGAATGTGCTATGTACACAGCACCGACTGCAACATTAACAAGCCCCTTGAACTGAGCGCGGGGCAGTGGATTGAAATCGCGCAGAAGGCGAAGGAAGCCGGCTCCCTGTTTTTGCTGATTACCGGCGGCGAGCCGCTCGTGCGCGATGATTTCGCCGAAATTTATGAGGCGATAGCTAAAATGGGTTTTGTCATTTCCGTAAACACGAACGGTTCGCTGATTGATGAAAAAATACTCGACCTCTTTACAAAATACCGCCCGAACAGGGTGAATGTCTCGCTCTACGGCGCGGACGGCGAAACTTATAAAAAACTCTGCGGCGCGGACGCGTTCGAAAAAGTTACAGGAAATATTATGAAGCTCCGCGAGCGCTCAATTCCCGTAAAGATAAACTCGAGCATCACGCCCTATAACATAGACGACCTTGATAAGATGATTGATTTCTGCCTTGAAAAATCACTGGTCTTCAAGGCCACGGGCTATATGTTCCCCGCCGTCAGATGCCAAAAAGAGTGCGGCGAAAAACTCACCCCGTCTCAGATAGCAGCCGTCAGGGCTTATCTTGACAAAAGACTGCTGAGCGATGAGGACTATGCCGACCGTGTGCGCAGAATCAAAGCGGGAATAAGGGCTGAGGAAAACCCCGACTGCCCGGTTGATGATTCCGATTTCGGAAAAATCCGCTGCCGCGCGGGCAGAACGAGCGCGTGGATTGACTGGCGAGGTAACATGAGCTACTGCGGAATGATTCCCGCTGACGAAGACTGCAATGTGCTTACTAAGGGCTTCAACGAGTGCTGGGATGAGGTTTCGAAAAAGGCGTCGGCAGTCAGAATGCCCTCAAAATGCGCTGTATGTAAATACAGGCACATCTGCTTTTTATGCGCCGCCTCGCAGTTTTGCGAAAAAGGCGATTTTGCAGAGCCGCCTCAATATATCTGCGACACGGCTGCGTGTATGTGCGGGGAGTACGAAAAACTTCTTAATAAAACCGAAGAAGGGTGAAAAGTATGAAACTCAATTATGAATTTGTTATGCGTGAAATAGCGGGCGAAAAATTCCTTGTGCCGATAGGGCAGGCGGCGTCCGTGTTTGACGGAATAATCACCGTAAACGATATAGGCGCCTTCATTTTTGAAAGCATACCGCTCTGCGAAAGCGCCGGGGAAATAGCGGACAGAATAGTTGAAGCCTATGATATCGACCGCGAAACAGCATTGAGCGATGTAAACGAGTTCCTTACATCCCTTTCCGAAGCGGGAATAAAAACCGAATAAAACAAAAAAGCAGGAAGCCGAAACTTCCTGCTCTGTTTTTTTGTATTACGCTTTATCGCAGTGGTTGGTGGCTACAATGTCAATTCCCGTGCCGAGGATGTCGCTGCACACCACATCGCCGATTTTAACCGGAGCGGGGATTTCCACATCGCAGAGCGCCTTGGCGCAGTCGATAATTTTGCCCTTGGGAATCGCGCCCGCGGATTTGCAGGGAACAACGGGACCTTTGCCGCCGCTGACCTTGACCGTGGTGGTGAGACTTCTTACGGGGTTTGTGCACTCCGTTCTCGCGTAGGCGTCGCCGCGCTTGCAGGTGTTGCCCGTGACCGAAATGATTTCGTTGTTGTCGTCCAGTTCAACCGTAATGCCGCAGCCCATGGGGCAGGCAACGCAAATAATATTTCTTGTCATGGTTTACACCTCCACCGATATACTGATTTCTCCGCCCTCTTCGAAGCCGTCAAGATCGGCTTTCTTCAGGAGAACGTTCTCCATTTCGCCGGGGGCGAGACGGGGCCTTTTGCGGCGCTGGATTTCATTGCCGTTATATTTTACGCTGATAAACGCGTTTTTATAAACCTGACCTACGCGGAAATAGAGCTTTACATCCTCGCCTATGTTGAGATTGACCTTCTGGGGCACGATGTAGCGCACTCCGCCGACACCCTTTGTGGATATATATTTCTTTTCGGGTGAGGTGCCGAGAACATATTTTGCCGCGCCTTCGCCCGCCGCGTAACTTTCGAGCGTTACATAGTCAACAAGGTCGTGCACATGAAGCACATTGCCGCAGGCGAACACACCCGCCTGAGTCGTTTCGCGTGATTCGTTTACAACCGCTCCGCTTGTAACGGGGTCAAGCTGAATGCCCGCGCCTCTGGTAAGTTCGTTTTCGGGTATAAGACCGACCGAGAGAAGCAGAGTGTCACACTCAATGAACTTTTCTGTGCCGGGAATGGGCTTGCGGTTCTGGTCCACCTTGGCCACGGTTACACCTTCAAGGCGCTCCTCGCCGTGAATTCTTATAACCGTGCAGCTCAGTTCAAGCGGAATTGAGAAGTCGTCAAGGCACTGAACAATGTTCCTTGTAAGACCGCTTGAATAGGGCATAAGCTCGCACACAAGCTTGACCTCCGCGCCCTCAAGCGTCATTCTTCTCGCCATAATAAGACCGATGTCGCCCGAGCCGAGTATAACAACCTTTTTGCCGGGCATATAGCCGTCAATGTTAACATATTTCTGCGCCGTGCCTGCGGTCATAACGCCAGCGGGGCGGGTGCCGGGGGTGTTGAGCGCTCCTCTGGGGCGTTCCCTGCATCCCATTGCGAGAATAATCGCTTTTGCCTTTATTTCAAGCAGGCCGTCCGATGAGTTTACGGCGTAAACGGTGTTGTCGGGAGTGACCTCGAGCACCATTGTATCGGTTTTGTATTCAATATTCTTTTCTTTTACAAGTTGAATGAACCTGTCGGCGTATTCGGGACCCGAAAGCTCCTCGCCGAAATAGTGAAGACCGAAGCCCGTGTGTATGCACTGCTCGAGAATGCCGCCGAGCGACTCAGCGCGTTCGAGAATAAGAATACTGTCAACACCCGAATCCTTTGCCTTTATGGCTGCCGCCATGCCCGCGGGACCTCCGCCGACAACAACTATATCATAATTGAGCATTCTTATTCACCTCACTTCGTTTTGCCGACAAGCAGTTTTGATTTGCCGCCGAACTTCGTTATGTCATCAAGATTATCACCGTTTTCACGGGCGATGAGCTCCACAACCTTTGAGCCGCAGAAGCCGCCCTGGCAGCGACCCATACCCGCGCGTGTTCTGCGCTTTACGGCGTCAACATCCCTTGCGGGAATCGGGGAGTGTATGGCGTCGAGAATCTCGCCTTCCGTTACGGTTTCGCATCTGCAGATTATTCTGCCGTAGCGGCTGTCCTTTTCGATGAGGGCTTTGCGCTCCTCGTTTGAAAGTTCGTTGAAGCGAACGGGCGCCTTGCGTGAGGGCTCGTAGTTTTCCTTCAATTCCGCGCCGCCCATAATACCGAGAAGCATATCTTTAACATAAACGCCGATTGCGGGCGCGGCCGAAAGGCCCGGGGATTCGATGCCCGCAACGTTTATAAACGCTCCGTTTGCCTTGCTGGGTCCTATAATGAAATCGTTTGAATTGTCGTGTGCGCGGATGCCCGCAAATGAGGTTATTACATTGCGCATATTGAGTTCCGGCACGGATTTAATCGCCGAAGCGAACACCGAATCAAGAACTTCGGAATTTGTGGATAAATCCTCCGTGTTGTACGCTATGTCAAGCGAGCTGGGGCCCACAAGCAGGTTGCCGTCAACCGTGTTGGTTACAAGCACGCCCTTGCCCATCTCGGTCGGGCACTGGAAAATAACCGTGTTCGCGAGGTAATTCATGGTTTTGTCCATGAGCATATATTCGCCTTTTCTGTAGGTGATGTTTACGGAATCGTCACCTATCATATTGGCAACCTTGCCGCTGAAAATGCCCGCGGCGTTAATTACATATTTCGCTTTTACTTCTTCTCTGCCGTCGGATACGGTAAATATTTTTTTGACCTCATCAAAGTCGATTTTGCATACATTGTAATTGAGTTTGATTTCCGTCCCGTTTAGCACCGCGTTCTCGGCGGAGGCGATGGCAAGCTGGTAGGGGCATACAATGCCCGCCGTGCGCGCGTAGAGAGCGCCCTTTGCCTCGTTGCTGATGTGCGGCTCGATTTCGCGAAGCTTCGCCTCATCGATAATCTCCATATCCTTTACGCCGTTCTGAACGCCTCTGTCATAAAGCGCCTGAACGGTGTTCATCTGCTCGTCCGAAAACGCAACAACAACGGAGCCCGTGTTTTTGAACGGCACGTGGAGTCTTTTGCAGTATTCGGGCATAAGAGCCGTGCCTTCAACATTGAGTTTCGCCTTGAGCGTGCCGGGCACAGCGTCGAAGCCCGCGTGAACTATGGCGCTGTTTGCCTTGGTTGTGCCCATGGCAACATCGTTGAACTTTTCAACAACAACGCTTCTGATGTTGTAATGGCTCAGTTCCATAGCGATCATTGAGCCGATAACGCCCGCGCCGATAACGGCAACATCATAAACCATTTTTATTCCCCCATATCATTTTACGGTTTTACCGAAATTTAATTATAACACACGCAATTATATATTTCAATTATGATAATATGTTTAAATTGATTTCGCGTTTTTGAGCAGATACTGTTCCGCCTCGGCGTTCCAGAGTCCGTTTGTCTTTTTGACAATATCCGCGAGGTCTTTGAAGAACGGGTCGGTTTTTCCCTTTTCCTCAAAATCGGAAATAGCGGTGAGCGGTAGCGAAACGCCGGTGTAAATGAGTTTTTTGCCGCCGGGAATCTTGGGAAGGTTGAGGGTTGTTTCAACAACGCTGTCAAGTCCGCCTATGTGGGTTACGAGAATGGCGGGGTTGAGTTTGCCCTCTTTTATCATTTCAATACTTTCAATCATATCGTCGGTGTTGCCGCCGGACGTGCCTACAATGTGGGTCGCCGCGTAGTGGACGTTATAAAAATTGAACATAGCCGAGAACTCGGGATTCGTAGGACCCGCGAAGAAATTGAGACAGCCGTCGTTTGCGAGGAGTTTGTCCGCCATTTCAACAACAGCCGCGACAGGGGCAAACACAAACACATCGTCATACGCTCCTCCCGCGAGATCTTTGAGATATGTTACGGTGTCCTCGATTCCCGCCGTGTTGACATAGGTCAGTTCTATGCCGTTTTTCTTCGCTTCCTCAACGGGCAGAATCTCGCCCGCTCTTTTAATACGCGCTTCGTCAATGTCGGTTACAACAAGCGTGGCGGGGCGGCGGGGGCAGTGGATGATGTAATCTATGGCGGCGAGTCCCATCGGACCCACACCGGCGATTATAGCCATCTTTCCGCCTTCCTTTATGCCCATGGAATGCTCATAGCTTCCGCGAGTTGTGTGGTAGGAGGCGTGGAAAGCGCCGATAACGCAGGAGAGGGGCTCCGTGAGCGAGCCGCAGAAAAAGCTGTCGCTCTCGTAGGGGAGCAGGCAGTTCATTATCATAACCTCTTCGGGAATAACAATGTAGGTCGCATCACCGCCTATATATCTGAACGAATAGCCGGGAGCGTCAAGCGAGCCCTTGTAGTTGAGCGACGGCTGAATGACGAATTTGTCACCCGCTTTATATTTGTCAGCCCATTTCGCGCCTATTTTCACAAGCTCGCCGCAGAATTCGTGGCCGATAATAACGGGGTTTTCCGCAACATCGTCCGGCACGCGCTTGTGATTCTCGCCCTGCATCGCTGCCTTGTATGATGACATGCATATACTGTCCGACACGATTTTTGCCAGAATCTCGGTGTCCTTTATTTCGGGCAACTCGAACCTGTCAAGGCGTAAATCGTTCTTTCCGTAGAGTCTTATCGCTGTTGTCTGCATAAACAAAATCCTCCTGTTGATGCTCAATCAATTAATAATAACAAAAAAATACGCTTATTTCAATATATTATGACCCGCAATTCACCCATAAATCAAAAATTTTTCAACAATTGTGGAAAACTCAAAAAAATTTTTCCGTTTTGTATTGACTTATGCAAAAATTTTGTTAACATATTATTGTACGATGTAAGAAAAAAGGGGTGAGGAATTGGACTCAACAGACAAAAAAATAATCGCCTGTCTCAAGGTCAATTCCCGCGAAAATGCCTCTGTTATCGGCGCTAAGGTCAATATGTCCGTGTCGGCGGTCATCGAGCGTATCAAAAAGCTTGAGGCGAGCGGAATAATAAAGCAGTACACCCTCGTGCTCGACGGTGAAAAATCAGGTCTTCCCGTTTCGGCTTATTTCAGGGTTTCAATGGAAAATTCGAAATTCAACGCTAAATTTGAAGAATATATGGAGAAGCATCCCCACGTTACGGAATGCTACTACACAGCCGCCGATTACGACTATCTTATCAAAGCGTACGCGGCGGATATGAAAGCGCTGAGAGCCCTTGCCGATGACATAAAATCGCTCGCGGGCGTGAGTTCGGTGACAGCCGAGGTTATACTCACAACGGTCAAGGAAGAAAGTTCACCCGAAATAACTGAATAAAAATAACGGCAGAGTTAAACGCTCTGCCGCTTTTCTTTTTACAATGATTCAATCATCCTGCGCAGGTTTTCAAGCCCCGTGGGAATGCCGACGAGCACCGCGTCCTCCATACCCTCGAACTCTACGCTTACATAACCGTCGTAACCGCTTCTTTCAAGGATTCCGAGGCACTGGTAAACGGGTATGTCGCCGTGACCGATTATGGCTCCGCGCAAATAGTTTCCGCCTCTGCTCCGGAAGAATCCTCTGCCGGGATTCATACCGTTGCCGCTCTTTATGTGAAAATCTTTCGCGTGAACATATTTCGCATAGGGCGCGAGTCTGCCCACGGCGAGAGGGGAGGGCTCGTCCGCGCAGGCGAAGTTGCCTATGTCTATAAGCAGACCGAAATTGTCGTCCGCCACCGCGTTCACGAGCTTTTCAACCCTTAAGCTCTCCTGGCTGAAAAAACCGTGATTCTCAACACAGGTTTCAATGCCGTACCGCTTTGCGTACTGCGTGACCGCTCTGCACCCTTCGGCAAGAACCGGGAGGGCGTTGTCAAAGCCCATTGTTTTGCTTCGCGCATCCTTGAAACCCGTTGTCGCGTCGTGGCGCATAATCTTTGCGCCGAGAATGTTCGCTATGTCAACCTTCCTGCAAACTCTGTCGATTTCATCCTGAAGATTGTCGGCGTTTATGAAATCCGCGCCGACCGTGTAACTCGAAACGGGAAGGGAAACGGCATCGCACTCCTCACGGATAAGTTTCGCGTAGCTTTCCTCGCTGACTCCCTCGGTGGGGCAGAGGTCTGTAAACTCTATGGCGTCAAAGCCCATATTTTTAGCGAGTTTTATGACACCAATCTGTGACTGAATGACGGTGTTGAGATACTGCGAAAAACTGTAACTGCTGACCGATATTTTCATATTTCCACCTCTCAGCCGAGCTTTTTGAGGAATTCAACCGCGCTGCGGATATCCTTTTCCGGGTTGTCGCCGACCTCGCGCTCGATTGTGAGGAAGCCCCTGAAGCCGATATCCTCAAGCGCCGCGAGATATTTCTCCCACGGAACACTTCCCTCGCCCAGAGGAACCTCCTCAAACGACGGTCCGGTCACTATCGGGTCGCTCTTTACGCCGTAAACGATTTCCGGATCCTTGTAGAAAAGCTGTTTTCCGTCTTTAGCGTGGGTGTGGACTATATAATCGCGCAGGTTGTAAACCGCGCCCGCGGGGTCATCGCCCGTAACCATAACAAGGTTCGCGGGGTCAAGGTTTACCGCAACGCCCGTCGAATTGAGGGAGTCGAGGAATTCCTTTAAAACTGCCGAGGTTTCGGGCCCTGTTTCAATGGCGAAATGAGCCTGCACGCTGTCTGCGTATTCCGCGAGTTCCGCGCACGCCTCCTGCATTATTTTATATCTGTCAACCGATTTGTCGGTCGGCACAACGCCTATATGAGTGGTGACAACATCCGTGCCGAGTTCCTTCGCGAGGTCGAGTATTCTCTTGCTCTTTTCCACTCTTGCGGGGTTTTCATCCTTGTTCGCGAAACCGCCGCCGAGGTCGCCGCACAAAGCGGAAATAACAAGCCCGTTGTCCGCAACAAGTTTTCTGAACTCACTGCGCTTTGAGGCGTCCATATTCTCGGGCGCCATTTCGCCGCGGGTAGCGTAAACCTGAATACCGTCAGCGCCCACTTCAGCCGCCTTTTTAACCGCCGAAACGGTGTCGGTACGGAAACTGTCGATAATTACGCCTATAGGAAATCTGCCCATAATCATATCTCCTTGCTCTTCATAGATTTTGAGTATCGCTCAGGTAGATAATAACAAATAAATAAAATATATTCAATCTTTTTTACTAAACTTATTTACATTTTTTACGGCTGTGATAAAATGAATATGTAATTTTTGATTGGAGGTATATTTCTATGTCCGAAAAAGTCAATGTGGCCGTTATCGGCTGCGGGTCAATTGCGAATTGCGCGCATATTCCCGCCTATCTCAAACTGCCGGATGTCAACATCAAATACTTCTGCGACATCATTCCCGAAAGGGCTGACGCGGCGGTTGAAAAATACGGCTGCGGCAAGGCGGTTTACGATTATCACGAGATTCTCGGCGACCCCGAACTCGAAGCGGTCTCCGTATGCACACACAACGATTTTCACTCGATTATCGCAATCGATTTTATGAAAGCGGGCAAGCATGTTCTCAGCGAAAAACCCGCGGCGAGAATACTCTCCGAAGCGCTCGAAATGCAGAAGGTTGCCCACGAAACGGGCAAAATCCTCAACATCGGCGTCTGCAACCGTTTCGGCACTCAGGTAAACAATGTCAAAAAACTCATTGACGAGGGCGCTCTCGGCGAGGTCTATCACGTTTACGCGAGCTTCCGCGCCCACAGGTCAATTCCCGGTATAGGCGGCGATTTCACCCGCAAGGCGGCGTCCGGCGGCGGAGCGCTCATTGACTGGGGCGTTCATTACCTCGACCTCATTCTCTACTGCTGCGGCGAGCCCAAGCCCCTTACCGCCTCGGGCGAAGCGTTCTGCAAACTCGGCAAGGATATTAAAGATTATGTATATACCTCAATGTGGGCTGAGGACACAGCCGACAAAAACGGAGTCTATGATGTTGACGACAGCGTGGTCGGCATAATCCGCACGGACGGTCCCGTAATAAGCTTCAACGGCGCCTGGGCGCAGAACATAGGCGTGAGCGAAACCTATATTGATTTTATGGGCACAAAGGGCGGCATAAGACTCAACTACTGCGGCGATTTTACATATTACTCCACCAAGGACGGCATGCTAACCTCAATGCAGACCGAGTCAAGGCACAACAACTTCTATGACGAGGAAATAAAATCCTTTATAAACTGCGTAAAAACCGGCGAGCACAATCAGGCGTACATCGATTACGCTATAGAAACCTCAAAAATAATGCAGGCGATTTACGATTCGTCCGAGAGTCATAAAGAAATTGTAATTGAATAATCGAAAAGGAGGACAGACAATGGATATCAGAGTTTACAAAAACGAGCAGGAAATAGGCGAAGCGGCGGGTAAGATTTATGTCGATTACATAAACGCCAACCCCTCCTGCGTGCTCGGCTTCGCCACGGGCGCGACCCCCGTGCCGACCTATACATATATGGCAGAGCAGTGCAAGGCGGGCAATGTCAGCTTTAAGGATGTAAAGACCTTCAATCTCGATGAATACTGTGACCTTCCCAAGGAACACAAAAACAGCTTCTATATGTTTATGTATGACAACCTTTTCTCAAAGGTCGATTTAAAGCCCGAAAACATCGACTTCCTCAACGGCAACGCCGACCCCGAAGCGGAGAGCGAAAGATACAGAAAATCGATTGAGGACAAGGGCGGAATCGACATCCAACTGCTCGGCATCGGCAGAAACGGTCACATCGCCTTCAACGAGCCCGCCGACGAGTTCTCGGGTGAAGCGTATAAAATCAAACTCACCGAATCCACGATTGAGGCAAACTCAATCTATTTTGACGATATTCCCATGCCGCGCTACGCGATGACTATGGGCATCGGCTCAATTATGAAAGCCCGCAAAATCATATTCATCGCCACCGGAGCGGCTAAGGCGCAGGCGGTTCGCGATATGATAAAAGGCGAAGTCACCCCGAAATGTCCCGCGTCAATCCTTCAGACCCACCCCGATGTGACCGTTTTCCTCGATGAAGCGGCCGCGTCTCTTCTTGACTGACGGGAGGTAAGGATGGCGAGATTTGATATTGATTTTGTTGACAGAAACAACGAGAGGGAAATGCTGCCCTTCCGCATAAAGAAAATCGCGGAATCCCTTGCCGAGCGTATTTATATCGACTCGAGAGACACAGGCGATTTCCTCTTCTGCGAAGGTGACGGCACTCCTCAGAATTCCGACGGCTGCGACTGGACTCCCTTCGGAAAAGACGATTTCTGGGGCTACAAAGAGCAGTACTGCCGCTTTAAACAGACGGTTACCATACCCGATGAGTTTGACGGTATGCCGGTTATCTACGAACTCAATCCCTACCCCCACAGAGCCTGGGAAACAAGCGCCGAGCAGTTCATTATCTATGTAAACGGCAGAATGGTTCAGGCGATCGACCACAACCACACCTATGTCTTCCTCGGCGACCCCGCCAGGGGCGGCGAGAGTTTCGACATTTTTCTGAGCGCCTACTGTGACGACTGGAGCTACAGAGGTCCCGTTCAGCTCAGGGGTTCAATAAAGGTTCCCGACAAGGAAATAAGAGGTCTCTATTTCGATTTTGCCGTGCCGTGGGAGAGCGCCCATGTTTACGGCGCGGACGACAAACCGAGAATCGACATTATAAAGCATCTCAACAACGCCGCGAACCTGCTTGAGTTCTCAAACCCCGACCGCGAGGTGTTCAAGGAGTCCGTGCGAGCGGCGAAGGATTATATTGAGAAGAACATATACGGCGAGAGTATGGACGCCGTAACTAGCGCCATAGGTCACACCCACATCGACACCGCCTGGCTCTGGCGCTTAAAGCAGACAAGGCAGAAGGCGGGGCGCTCGTTCGCGACAGTCATAAATCTTATGAAGGAATATCCCGATTACAGGTTTATGTCATCGCAGGCGCAGCTCTATGATTTCGTAAAGCAGGATTATCCCGAACTCTATGAGGAAATAAAAGCCGCAGTTAAGAGAGGGCAGTGGGAGCCCGAAGGCGGTATGTGGGTTGAGTCCGACACAAATGTTGTCTCGGGCGAGTCCCTTGTGCGCCAGTTCCTTGTCGGCAAAAGATTCTTCAGGCAGGAATTCGGCGCCGACAACAAAATACTCTGGCTGCCCGATGTTTTCGGCTACAGCGGAGCGCTTCCGCAGATTATGAAGCTCGCGGGAATCGATTACTTTATGACAACCAAAATTTCCTGGAGCGAATATGACAAATTCCCGTTTGACACCTTCAGCTGGAAGGGCATTGACGGCACAAAGATTCTTTCGCACTTCATCCCGAGCTCCGACTGCAAAAACAGGGGCTGGATGACCACCTACAATGCCGCGTTGAGACCCGAGATGGTTATCGGCGGCTGGAGAAGGTACAGCAACAAGGATTTAAACAGCAATGTTCTGTGCAGTTTCGGTCACGGCGACGGCGGCGGCGGACCCACGAGGGGCCAGCTTGAATGCGGCGTGCGTATGGCCAAGGGCGTGCCCGGCTGCCCGAAGGTGCAAATAGAGTTTTCGCGCAAGTTCTTCGACCGCCTCAAAGAGGATGTCGGCTCAAGCCCGCGTCTTCCCGAATGGGCGGGTGAACTCTATCTCGAATTCCACAGGGGCACTCTCACATCCCAGTCCCGCAACAAGAGATACAACCGCAAAAGCGAGTTCCTCTATCACGATATGGAAACCCTCTGCGAAACTGCGAACATTTTCGGAGAGTACGATTATCCCTCGGAGCAGATACTCGGGGGCTGGAAGATTATTCTCTTAAACCAGTTCCACGACATCATCCCCGGCTCCTCCATAGCCGCGGTTTATGAGGATTCAAAGGAGCAGTATGAAAAACTCCTCGCCGAAGGCAGGGAAACCGTCGCGGCGGCTTCAAAGGCAATCGCCTCAAGGGCGACAACCTCGGGAGAGTCGCTTGTTGTTGAAAACACTCTCGGCTTTGAGAGAAGCGATGTTGTTATCACCGACTGCGTGAACGGCGATATTACCGTCCGTGATTCGGACGGAAGCGTTCTTCCCTCGCAGAGAACTTACGACGGCAAATTCGCTTTCTACGCCCCCGGTGTGCCCTCAAAGGGCTTCAAGGCGTTCCGCGTTGACTCCGCAGGCGAAAAGGCACAGGCGGATTACACAGCGGACACCAACGGGGCTGAAAACGAGTTCTACAAACTTGCCTTTGACGGTAATATGAACATCTCCTCGCTCTACCACAAAAAGAGCGGCAGATACACCTTCCCCGAAGGCAAGGTCTCGGGCAGACTTATCGCCTATGACGACAGACCCCACAGCGACGAGGCGTGGGATATCAAGTGCTACTACGGTGAAAAATTTGAATACATTGACAATGTTCAAAGCAGTGAAGTTGTAGAATCGGGTCCCGTACGCACGGTCGTGAAAATCGTCCGCAAATTAAACCTTTCAACAATAAATCAGTATTACATTTTCTATCCCCACACGGCTCGCATCGACATCTTTTTCGATGTTGACTGGAAGGAGAGGAAGGTGCTCCTCAAAGGCGATTTCCCGGTTGATGTAAACGCCGACAGGGCCACATTCGATATCCAGTTCGGCAACATCAAGCGCACAACCCACCGCAACACCACCTGGGATTATGCCCAGTTTGAGGTCTGCGGTCACAAATGGGCTGACCTCTCCGACAACAGCTTCGGTGTGTCCGTGCTCAACGACTGCAAATACGGCTGGACCGTCAAGGACGGCTCAATAAAACCCTCAATGCTCAGGAGCCAGGAGCGCCCGAACCATCTGCAGGACAGGGAACGCCACAACTTCACCTACGCCGTTTATCCGCACTGCGGCGATGTCAGCACTTCGGATGTTGTCTATGAAAGCTACTGCCTCAACGCTCCGCTCTATTGCGTGAAGGTTGACTCCGCGCAGGAGGGCGTCGGCGAAAAATATTCACTCGTGAGTGTTGACAAAAAGAATATCGTTATTGAAACCGTCAAGAAGGCTGAGGACAGCGACGCTCTTATTATCAGACTGTTCGAAACCTGGAACGGCACAACTCCCTGCACTCTCACTCTCGGCGAAAACATCAAAGAGCTTTACGAGTGCAATCTTATGGAGGAAAACGATGTTCCCGTCGCCTTTGACGGCAGAAGCGTAAATCTCACCTTCAGACCCTTTGAAATCAAAACATTAAAGGTTGTTTTATGAAAATTATAATCGCTCCCGACAGCTTCAAGGGCTCTCTTTCAGCCGTGCAGGTCTGCGATATAATCGGCGCCCGGTTAAGTGAAACTTTCCCCGGAGCCGAAATCGTGAAAATACCGATAGCGGACGGCGGCGAGGGCACGCTGGACTGCTTTGCCGAGATTGTGAACGGCGAAAGAATCGCCTGCGAGGTGACGGGTCCCAATTTCAGAAAGGTTGCCGCCGAGTACCTTTTATGCGGAGACCTCGCTGTTATCGAATCCGCCCAGGCGAACGGCCTGCCCCTCGCAAACCCGAAAAGCGCGAAGGATACAACCACATACGGCGTGGGCGAACTCATCGCTCACGCCTCAGATAACGGCGCTCAGAAGTTCATTATCGGCATAGGCGGCAGCGCCACAAACGACGGCGGCTGCGGCATGGCGGCTGCTCTCGGCACAAGATTCCTCGACAAAAACGGAAAAGAATTTGTGCCCGTCGGCGCTACTCTCTGCGATATTGCGGAGATTGAATTCGGCAAAAAATACGACATCACCGTTCTCTGCGATGTAACAAATCCGCTCTGCGGCAAAAACGGAGCGGCTTATGTCTATGCCCGTCAGAAGGGCGCGACGGATGAGGATACAGCGATGCTCGACTCGGGGCTTAAGCATCTGAGCGATGTTCTCGGGCGGTACGGAATCAATATTTCCGATATGCGCGGCGCCGGAGCCGCGGGCGGTATGGGAGCGGGCTTTTCCGCTTTCACGGGCGCTGAACTTAAAAGGGGAATCGACACAGTCCTCGACCTTATAAATTTTGACTCTCTCGCCGAAAGCGCGGATTTCATTATCACCGGCGAGGGCGCTCTCGATTCACAGAGTTTTTCGGGCAAGGTTATAGACGGCATCATCTCACGCTCTCACTCCGCTCCCGTGCTGGCGGCTGTGGGCATTTCAAAAATCGAAAACCCGTCGGATTACGGTCTTACAACCGTGTTTGAATCCAACGAAAATCACCTGCCGTTTGAGCAGGTTCTTCCGCGCGCACAGGAGGACCTCGCCGCCTGCGCCGGAAAACTCGCGCAATTTATCAAATCATTTTAAATTTTAGTTGAAATGATATATTATATATGATATACTATATATCGTATATTTTCGGCTGTTTATGCCTATACTTAGGGGGAACCGATGAAAGCAGATACATTCGGCTTTTACCGCTATTACTACAACGTTGACGAAATTCCGTCAACGCTTTTAAATGAACTCATACTTGAATCGAACGGCAAGTCCGACAGTTTCAAGTCCGTAAACGGAGAGGATTGCAGGGAGTTATATCTTTTCATTCCCAACAGATGCACCTACACCGATACGGGCGAAACTTTCGACCTTGCCAATCTGCCTTTGGGCAGCAGCAAGAAATTCTTTTATATGAGCGCGCGCAACAGGTTCCTCTTCAACGGCCATCTCGACGACTACATAGGCAATTTCAAGGATTACGACCTCATTGACTACGCGTCAAAGCCCTTCGATATAACCGCGAACCCCGACAGCCACACCGTCAATATCGGTCCCTTTTCAATGGTCATCGATGTCGCTTTTGATTTCAATCTTCTTATCCTTCTTTCAAAATGGTCGGATCTGATGTGGCGCAACGGTCTGCTCAAGGATAAGGCGGTGCGCTACAACGACTACTATGTTGACAATGAAATATGTCAGAAATACGGCATTGATCCCGATGACGACACAAACTACATAACCTTCGAAAACGCCGCCTTTGTACATATGAGCGATTACAACGATGAAATACCCGACCGCTCGTCAAACGGTAAAATGCATGTTTTCTTCCACGGCTACAAGTCAAATTTCATGCAGGCGACAATGTCCGAAATGCTTGAGTCGCAGACCGAGCTTATAAACAACGAAATTCAGCCCGCCGTAAGTTTCGAGGCGCCGGACGGCACCACAACGGTTTTCGAGTTCTGCTCGCTTCGCACGGCGGATGATCTGATACTCAACGGCAAACCCGGCACAAACGAGATTTATCTGTTTCGCTTAAACGGCAACTGGGGCGGCTTCCGTTTTGTGCTTTCAAGCCGCGAGGACTATTACCGTATGGGCGTGTGGCTTATCAAAGCCATATCACGCTACCTTGTTCTCACGGATAAAAAGATAGCCGCTTCGCACGATGTTTCGGCAAAGCGTTTAGCGCGCCGCTACTGGCCCGATTATCTCGGTATTCAGAAGCCCGCCAAAAAGGAGCAGGCAGCTGTCGCTGCCCCTCCGCAGAAAAACAAATACGAAATAAAAGAGCCCTCGCCCGAAAACCTTCAGGCGCTTATGGACGAGCTCAATGCCCTTGTCGGTCTTGACGAAATCAAAAAGGATGTCGAAAGTCTTGTCGGCTTTGTTAAAATGCAGAAAATGCGCCGCGAAATCGGAATGCAGTCCGTGCCCGTTTCGCTCCATCTCGTATTCTCGGGCAATCCCGGCACCGGCAAAACCACGGTTGCCCGCATTCTTGCGGGGCTTTACCGCGAAATCGGCATTCTCGAAAAGGGGCATCTCGTTGAGTGCGACCGCTCCGATCTGGTTGCCGGCTATGTCGGTCAGACCGCTAACAAAACCCAGGATAAAATCCGCGAGGCGATGGGCGGCGTGCTCTTTATTGATGAGGCATATACTCTCGCCAAGGACGGTAACGACTTCGGTCAGGAGGCGATTGACACTCTCCTCAAGGCGATGGAGGACAACCGCGATTCCTTTGTTGTTATTGTCGCCGGCTACCGCGACCTTATGGAAAAATTTATAAACAGCAACCCCGGTCTTCGGTCAAGATTCAATAAATATTTCAATTTCAAGGATTACACATCCGATGAGCTTATAAGAATTTTCGAAAAGATGTGCAGCAAATACGAATACACCTACGACGATGAAACCTTCAAATGCATTGTAGAGAATATCTGTCAGATGGTGCTCAACAAAAACGAGAATTTCGCCAACGCCCGCGATATCCGCAATTATTTTGAAAGCATCATCACCCGCCAGGCAATGCGCGTTTCGGCTATGCCCGCGCCCACCAAGGACGATATGATGGCAATAACCGTTGACGATGTTATCTGATTGACAAAAAAGGGGAGTTAATATGAAAAAGATTTTTTGTGTTGTTTTCGCAGTTATATTCGCTCTTATGAGTTTCTCCGCCACCGTCTTCGCGGACAGCGCCGAGGGCTCCGTGCTTAAATTCAGTCAGGACGGCAAGTTCAGAATCGTTCACCTGACAGATGTGCAGGATGTTTATCCTCTCAACGCCACCACCAAGGAGTTCATTAAGGAAATGCTCGCTCAGTTAAAGCCCGATCTCATTGTTCTGGGCGGCGACAACTGCGTGGCTGACGCCGAGCATAAAGAGGCAGCTATTGAAGAACTCTGCTCGCTCTTTGTTGAAAACGAAACTTATTTTACCCTCGTTTTCGGCAATCACGACCACCAGCAGCACTTTGAAAGCCAGGAGGACAAAACCGGTCAGAGCGAGGGCATCCGCGAATATCTTTTAGGGCTCTATCAGCAGTACGGCGGCGATTACTGCCTCGCTTATGACGCCGAACCCGCTCTCACGGGTGTGGGTACCCACAATCTCACCATAGCGGCGAGCAACTCCGACAAGCCCGCTTTCAATCTCTATATGATGGATTCAAACGCCTACTATCCCAACGAAAACGAGGACAAGGGCTACGACGGCGTTCATACCGACGAAATCGAATGGTATAAAAACAAGGCAGCCGAATTAAAAGAGGCAAACGGCGGTGAATGCGTGCCCGCAATGATGTTCCAGCACATTGTCGTTCAGGAGGCTTATGACGCCCTCTTCATTGAATCCCCCTCGTCAATGGGCGATATGACCGCCACATTTGAGGACATTGACGGCAACGAAAAATACTACACCTATCTTCCCAAGGTCGGCGGTATCAAGGAGGGCTTTATGCTCGAGCATCCCTGCCCGAACTACCGCGATTACGGTCAGTTCACCGCTCTTGTTGAAACCGGCGATGTTATGGCAATCTTCTCCGGCCACGACCATGTCAACAACTACACGCTAAACATTGAAGGCATAGATGTAGTCAATTCGGCGGGCTGCACCTTCCACTCCTACGGCGACCATATGAACAGGGGAGTGCGTGTTATTGATCTCGATGAAAAAGACCTTTCAACCTACAGCACCTTCACCTACACACTCGCCGAGCAGGCGCTCAAGGAAGGATCAACCCTCACCACTCTCGGCGATATCAGTAAGGCGGACGCGGTTTTCGCAGTTATCGGCTCAAAACTTCTCGCCGTTCTGATGAAGGTTCTTTCGGCGGTATTCTTCTTTGTAAAATAATCAAATCTGATTGCGGAGACAGAAAATGAAAAAAGCATTTGCCATTATTATCGCTCTTGCCCTGTTTCTCCTTTCATCCTGTTCGGGCGGCGGCTCGGCGGACGCGGAGTCAAGGTCAATTATCGAAGCGACCCGGTATGAAAAAATGCTCTCGTTTGAGGGCGGCTTTATGGTGTCCTATATAGTTCGGGATTTGCAGAACACCGAAGCGTCCTGCAACGGCAAAATAAACGCCAGATTAAGCGGCGACACAGTCGAGTTCAACCATCTTGTCGATTACACCAACAAGACCTTCTCGCACACCTATTATTCGAATTCGCCCGATGACGACAACATCTACACTCTCACCGAAGAGGGCTCAACCGTTTCGGGCGGGGCGAAAAGCGCGATCGGCAACCTGCTCAAGGAATCCCTTTTCGGCTATGAACTCTACAAAGTTGTCACAACCGAAATAAGTGAGGACGGCACCGTCTATAATCTGGAACTCTACGACCCCGATACGGACGAGCTTGCCGGCAAGGATATTCTCACCGTTGAAAAAACGGATTCGGGCCTTAAGGTGACCCACGCCGAATGCAGACGCTTTGACGGCGATGAGATGATACTCGGCGAAAGCTTCACGATTGACTATTACAGCAATGTGAAAATGGACTACACGCCGAAAACTCAAAGCAAATAACAATTCTGCCCGCCTCAGGCGGGCATTTTGATAAAGGATGGTTCTTTTGAAAAAAACTGTCTGCGCTCTGCTTGCCGTATTATTGTTTTTGCCGACGGTTTCGGTCTCTTCATCGGCGAAAAGCGGCGTGAAAAAAACAGTAAAAGTCTATGACAATATGAGTTATCACTTTGCCGACTTAAACGGCGGCAGGGTGGATATTCCTATATCTTCGAGTAAACCCGGCAGAAAAACCGCAAGCAAAAACTCACTGCCCGATTCGTTCGACAGCCGCGATTACGGCTGTATTACGCCGGTGAAGGACCAGGGCAACACGGGCCTCTGCTGGGCGATGGCGGCGGTCGGCGCGCTGGAAGCGGACTGTGTCAAAAAGGGCTTCACGACTCTCGAAAATACAGATTTTTCCGAGGCGCACCTCGCGTGGGCGGCTTACACTCAATCGGGAATTGACATTGATGTAAACTCGGGCGAGAGCGTAAAGATTACGGACAACGATCCCTTTGACTCGGGCGGCTTTGACGACTACGCCGTAGGCGCTCTTGTGAAGGGCTGCGGAATAGCGGATGAAAAGGATTTCCCGCTGAATATCGACGACACCTCCCTTATGGGCAATTATCCTCCCTACAGTTACTATACCGACAACGGTCTTGTAATCGGCGAAGCGGTAAAGCTTGACGGGGATATGGACGCCGTGAAGGAGTGGATAAGCGCTCACGGCGCCGTGACAATGAGTTATTTCGCTTCAACGGGCGGCTATTACAGGGAATATGAACTGCCCGGCGGCGAAAGGGCTGTTTCCTATTATTACGGCAGCGCCTCCTTCGGGGCGGATCACATAGTCACCGTCATCGGCTGGGACGACAATTTCTCAAAGGAATATTTCAGACGCACTCCCTCAACAGACGGCGCCTGGCTTGTAAAGGGCTCATACGGTGAGAACTTCGGTGTTGACGGCTATTACTGGGTGTCCTACTGCGAGCCGTCAATTGTCGATTTTTACGGCTACAGCGTAAAGCAAAAGGATTACGATTATATCTACACATATAACGGAGCGCCCTACGAAACGGCTCTTGAAATAAACGGGTCGCCGAGCGCGACATACGCGGAAATATTTGAAATAAACACCGATGAAAACCTGCTCGAAGCGGGAGTTTATACCGTGAACAATAACACGGATATAAGCGTAACCGTTTATGAAATGCCTGCCGGCGCCGACTCTCCCTCGCAGGGTGAGGAGATTGCCCGCACAAACTCGGCAGCGGCTGTTCAGGGCTGGCACCGCGTGGCTTTTGACACGCCCGTGACCCTTTCGGCTGATGGTGCATATTGTGTGAGAGTCACAGTCACCGCTTACTCGGGCGCGGCGTATATCCCGCTCGAAAACAGCGGCAGCGCGAGATTCAATTACACCTCATCACCGGGCAGAAGCTTTTATATTGATGAAAACGGGGAGTGGGCGGATTCATATTCCCTCGGCGGCGATGCCTTTATAAACATCTATACCGCCTGCCGCCACACACCCGCTTACAGAAAGGACTGTTCCGCGCCATCCTGTACACAGAGCGGCTACTCGGGCGATCTGTTCTGCCCCGATTGCGAAAAAACACTTGCCTCGGGTGAAATAATTCCGCCTTCACATACCGATATTCAGGGTGACGGAATCTGCGATTTGTGCGGCGCTGTTGACGAAGCGGCACACAACGCGTATCTGCTGAATTCGGCGGTTATCACCGTTCCCGAAGGGAAAAACATCCGTTACGGCTTCAGGGCTTCAATCACAGCGAAGGTAAGCGTTCTGCCCGACGGTTATTATATACGCTGGTTCAGCGGCGACACTCCTCTGGGGGAGAAGGGCAAAACAGAATGCACCCTTGTCACCGACCCTCTTGAAGCGGACGGAACCTTCACTGTGAAAATAACGGATTCGGCGGGCAATCCGGTTGACACGGCAAACTCCGGAAAATCCGTAACAATCAGCGTTGACAGCGGCTTTTTCGCGAGATTCATCTCATTTATTCTGCTCATATTCGCCCGAATTTCGGGGAAAGATATAATTGAAATATAAAAATAAAAACGCGGGGATGACATCTGTCCCCGCGTTTTGTAATTAATCTGTAATCTCACCGCTGTTGATTGAACCCGCTTTTTATGTTAAAATATATTTACTTTTATACCCTTAAAGGAGAATGATAATGCTCGATTTCAACAACTACCGCGAACAGATAAGCGCTCTGTCACGGCAGTGCGTTTCAAGCACATCCATAAACCCCGAACTCTACACGAAATATGATGTAAAGCGCGGATTGAGGGATTTGAACGGCAACGGTGTGCTCACCGGACTTACCGAGATTTCCGAAATCAACAGCGCGGTCTATATCAACGGCGTAAAGACGGCGTGCGAGGGTTCGCTCTATTTCAGGGGCTACAATATAAAGGATCTTGTGTCGGGCGCAATGACCTCCGCCCACAGCGGCTTTGAGGAGACGGCTTATCTGCTTCTTTTCGGCAGACTCCCCACAAGGGACGAACTTCAGAGCTTCAGAACTCTTCTCGCCGATATGCGCAAACTGCCGGGCAGTTTCGTGAGGGATGTCGTTATGAAAGCCGCGAACCCGGATATTATGAACTCAGTTTCAAAAAGCGTGCTCACCCTTTATTCATACGATGAAAACGCCAATGATTTAGCGGTTGACAATGTTCTGCGCCAGTGCCTTCACCTTATTTCGGTTTTCCCGATGCTCTGCGTTTACGGCTATCACGCCTATAACTATTACAAAAACGGTCAGTCCCTCTTTTTCCACGCCCCCGAGCGCGAACTGTCCGTTTCGGAAAATATTCTTCATATGCTGAGACCCGACAGCAGCTTTACCGAGCTTGAGGCGAGCGTGCTTGACGCCTGCCTTATGCTTCACGCCGAGCACGGCGGCGGCAACAACTCCACCTTTACAATGCACGTTGTGACCTCCTCGGGCACGGATACCTACTCCGCCGTTTCAGCGGCTCTCGGCTCGCTCAAAGGCCCCAAGCACGGCGGCGCGAATATCAAAGTTGTCAGAATGTTTGACGATATCAAGGCGAATGTAAGGGACTGGTACGACGAGGATGAGGTCACCGCCTATCTCGACAGAATCCTTTCAAAGCAGGCATTTGACAACACCGGGCTTATTTACGGAATGGGTCACGCCGTCTATTCGCTCTCTGACCCAAGGGCGGATGTGCTCAAGGGCTTTGTGGAGCGCCTGAGCACCGAAAAAGGGCTCGGTGAGGAGTTCGGTCTCTACTCGCTTGTGGAGCGCCTTGCGGCTGATTTAATCTGCAAAAAGCGTAAAATCTATAAAGGTGTGAGCGCCAATATCGATTTCTATTCGGGCTTTGCCTACAGAATGCTCGGCATACCCGATGAACTTTTCACTCCGCTTTTCGCCATTTCGAGAATAGCGGGCTGGAGCGCCCACCGCCTTGAGGAGATTCTTTCGGGCAGCAAAATAATCCGCCCCGCGTATATGAGCGTCAGCGACCACCGTAAATATATACCGATGGATGAAAGATAAAAGTTAAAAAGATAAAGGACTTGCGGCTTTGCCTCAAGTCCTTTTTTACTGTTTTATTCAAGCGGCAGCGCCTTGCCCTCCCACTCGCCGTCCGGCTTAACGCCGAGCACCTTGCAAACGGTAGGCGCTATGTCGATTATGTTTCCGCCTTCGCGCACGCCTCTTTTTATACCGCTGTTTAGCAGAATAACGGGAATAGTCATATCCTCGGGCAGGTCGCTCCCGTGGCTTCTGCCGTGCCCGCCGTGGTCGGCTGTGATTATAACAAGGTAATCGTCGGGCAGGTCTCTGCATATTGTTTCAATGCACTCAAAACTCCGGTCTACCGCTTCCATATATTCGTCACTCATCCAGCCGCAGTCGTGCCCGGCGGCGTCAACTCTGCCGAGATAGACAAAGGTGAAATCGGGAGCGTCGCTTTCAATGTAACTTTTCGCCGCTTCACTGACTCTTCTGTTTGCCTCCTCATAGCCGTAAACGTGCCCGGAAACATAATTCGCGAAGGCGAGGGAATCGGGGCGCGACAAATCCTTTAATTCCTCCCAGTTATAGAAAAAGGCGCATTTTTTGCCCGCGGCTCTGAGCACCTCGCAGACGCCCTTAACGGGGCGCACCTGCGGAACATAGGTGTTTGTGAGAATGCCGTGCCTGTCGGGCGTTACGCTGTGAAAAAGCGACATATGGCAGGGCAGGGTGACCGACGGCATAACCGTTGAAGCGGCGCTGAAATATCTGCCGTTTTCGGTCGCCTCCTTCGCGAAGGGATGGCTGCACTGAGCGACCGCGTCCGGTCTCATACCGTCAACAAGTATCAATATTACTTTATTCATTCATATTACCTCCCGCCAGATATCCAAAACAACTATATCAAACCCGCCCGCCCGTGTCAATCGGAACTTCGGTGCTTAACATATGAAAATACAAATATGAATTATTTGTAACTTTTTGTAATAATTTGGTTACAAATTTGACATTTTTGAAATTTGTGATATAATAACGGCAACAAAAAAATGAAAAGGCAATAACGGCGGCTTTAATACGCTGCCGACGGAGGAACAAATTGAAAAGGTTTTTTAAAAGATTTATTGCTGTCGCGCTCTGCGTGACGATGCTTCTGTGCCCGCTCGCGTTAAACGCGTCCGCAACAAACAAAACAAGCGATGAGGCAATCAACTGGGTAAAATCAAACCTCGGAGAAAGCTTCGGCGCGGGCTACTGCGTTGATCTCATCTGCGCTTATTACAGTTATCTCGGTGAAACGGCGCCCTATATTCCCGCCTATATGTTCTCAACAATCTCCCTGCCCGCGGGCTGGACCCGCACACAGGGCGGTCATCCCCAGAAGGGCGACATCCTTGTTTTCACAAACGGCACAATGGGTCATGTGGCGATTTACGAGTCGGATTACTCGACCTATCACCAGAACTGGTCCGGCCAGCTTTTCGTAACCCACTACACGGGCTTATACAGCTGGAGAGATTACTGGGGCTGCATTCATCCGAATTTCGCCGATTCTTCATCGGGCGCGACGGTGACATCACCTGTTGACACCGGCTCAACCCAGACCACGACCTCGCAGACGGGCGAAAGCTCATCCGCCTCTTCCGGAACCGATGTTTCGAGCATCATCTCCCTCGCGGTGAATTTCGCGGCAATCTGCATAAAAGCGCTGTCGCTCTTGATAAACATAATAGCATCATTCAGATAAAACTTGACGGACATTCTCATTTCGGGAATGTCCGTTTTTATAATATGAACCGCTCTTTGATAAAACACCCGAATAAATCTTTTAAAGACCTTGCCCGGGTGTAAAATATTTGCTATAATAAAACCGATCTTTTGTAAAACAGATAAGGAGACAAACAGAATGAGAAAAACAATTTCACTGCTTCTTGCCGCCGCTATGGTTATTTGCTGCGCTCTTCCCGTTTTTGCCGCGGACACTCAGAAGTCCGGTTTCGGTGAGTACGAGCACGTTTTCATTATAGGGGTTGACGGCGCGGGCGCCGCTTTTGGGCAGGTTGAATCGCCCAATTTTGACCGCATCTTCGCCGACAACGCCTACATCCACAACGCCCATACGGAATATATCACCACCAGTGCGCAGAACTGGGGCTCTATTCTTCTCGGCGTTGACTACGAAACACACGGTATGACAAACGGCTCCACCGAGGAGAACCGCCACACCTCGCAGGATGAATACCACAGCATTTTCTATTACGCCCGTCAGGCAATGCCCGACGCCAGACTCGTTTCAATCTGCCACTGGCCGAACATCAACTACGGCATTATTGAAAACGATATAGATGTCAAAAAGGTCAACCGTTTTACGGACACCCTTGTTGTTGACGAGATTCTCAACAACATTTCCGGCTCCGCTCCCGAGCTTATGTTTGTTCAGCTCGATGAGGTTGACCACGCCGCGCACACCTACGGCGGCTTCAGCGACGAGTATTACGAAGCCGTAAGAACAGCCGACAAGCGCCTGGGCACGATTTATGACGCGCTTGAAAGCAAAGGACTTATGGAAAACAGTCTGTTTATTGTTGTTGCCGACCACGGCGAAACAGAGAACGGTCACGGCGGTCAGACAGTGGAGGAGAGTTCAGCCGTTCTTGCCGTCGCGGGCAAATCCGTAAACAAGGGGCTGATTGTGGACAGCGCCCACAACCGCGATGTTTCAGCCATCGCCCTTTACGCTCTCGGCGTTGAGCAGCCCGAGGTGTTCATTACCTCGGTGCCCGAAGGGCTTTTCGGCGAAGCGCGTGAAAAGACCGTTGAAAAAAATCCGATTTCCGATTCCGACAAACTTCTCGACACACTCGCCTTCCCGTTCATAAGACTGTTCAATCTGATTATGCCGGCGTTTGCCTTCATTTATGATATCTATTATCACGACGGTATCTTCGCTATGTTCAAATAATAAACAGAATAATAAAAATAAACTGCCGCCCCCGGACGGCAGTTTTTCTTTTTTACTCATCCTCCTCAACAAGTCCGAGTGAGTAGAGCGTCTCGTCCGAATAACCGAACGGCATCGCGGTTTTTATAACGTCTTTAAGCTGCAGAATAAAATACGAGTTCGCGAAAAGGTCGGCGTTTATTTCGCCGAGCAGAAACAGGGAAACAAGGCGGATGATTTCGAGTTTTCTGTCAAAGCCGCCTTTATAATATTCCATATCCATATAATTCCCGAATGTTTCGCTGAAAAGAAAACCCCCGGGGTCAAGGGTGCAGCCGTAAATGTCCATATCCCAGCTGTCATAGTACTCAATGCTCCTTTTGTTGTGCCTTTTGTAATCCGCGTTTATTACAACCGTCGGACCAAGCGTGTGCTCCGTGTCGGCTTCGTCCAACGCCGGAATATACACTATGTCGCCTTTTTTAAACGGAACGGGAAAATCGCAGAAAAGATTATTGAAGGCAAGTTCAATATCACACTCCTCTTCATCCTCAAGGCAGAGAACCCAGTAAGAGGAATAAACCGGTTCAAAATCACCGTTCAGCAGTATTTCCGGGCCAAACCGTTCTGCAAACCGCTTTTTCACAACCTTGTAAAACTGCGGAGGGTCATCGTCTTGTTTATAATAATTTTTAATCTCATCCATTGAGCCGAAAACAAGCAGGTTTGCCTCATCGTCATAGAAACGCCCTTCACAGTATTCCTGCACAACATAGATGCTCTGAGCGTCGCTCTCGTAAAACCCGGCAATAAAGCGTAAAAGTATATCCGAATAATCCTTCAGGAAGGCGTGAAGCGAATCATACTGAGTCTGCCGGTCTATCCGCGGTATTTTCATATCCGGCATAGTCCGCGCTATCTCACGCCACGCCTCAATCTGCTCATTTAAAGTTGCTTTTTTTGAATTGTAAACAAGCCACGCCGCACCGAGCGAATCGGGCGTGTAGCCGATTTCCTGCCAGTATTCATATACCGCCCGTGAATTGATGAATCTTTTTAAATCCACATTATCACTCCTTTGTTTTCTTTTGATAATCAATTATTATTACATTGATATTCAGGCCTTTTGCCTTGTCGATTGTGTCCTTTGTTCCGTGGCTCTCGCCGTCCCAGAAGGCGACGACCGCCGGAGTTTCCTCAAGGGCGTAATCTATCATCTGCGAATTGCGCATAAACCCCGCCCTTATGGGATGTTTCTTCCAGTCCGCGGGAAAGACGGCGCAGGGGATGCCGTTTTCACCGGCGTATCTCTCGCCCAGCAGATCCGCGCCCTTCGCGTGGCCGGATACAATTTCAACATCCTCATAATTTTTAATTATTTCGTCAAGCGATTTTTTCATGAGGGCGTAATCGTCAAAATCCCTTCCGCCCGCGACTATAATTCTTGTTTTGCCCATAAAAATCAGCACCTTTCTTTATTGTTTTCAATTCAATAATACTATAAGGTATGTGTCAAAAACGGCACATGCTTTTCTTTTTTTGTGAATATCACGAAATTTTTTTGGAATTCGGCGAATGGGACAAAAACGGGACATCCGGTGATATATAATGCAGATGAAAGATAAAGGCACCCGAAAAAAACGAAAGGAGCGAAAGCAATGATTTATGTATGCTCGGATCTGCACGGATATCCGCTGACCGCATTTAAAGAACTTCTGAAAAGCGTGGGATTCACAAAGAACGACACGCTTTATATTCTCGGCGATGTGATTGACCGCCGCGGCGACGGCGGCGTGGAGATGCTCAGTTGGATAATACGGCAGAAGAATGTGAAAATGATAATGGGCAACCACGAGCGAATGCTGCTTGACTGCAAGGGCATTTTCGATAAAAGCCGCGGTCTTCGTATGGACGATGTGCTCGCCCTTGACGATTATCTTTATAACGGCGGAGCGGTCACAATCGAAACCCTCGAAAAACTCAGGGAAAAGGATTCCGGTGAGTTCACGCACATTATGGGTTATCTTGAAAAACTGCCCTGTTATGACGAAACCGAAGTGAACGGCAGAAAGTTCGTGTTTGTTCACGGCGGGCTTGAGGATTTCAAAAGCCACAGAAGACTTTATGATTATGACGGTTACGACCTTTTGTGGAGCAGACCCGAAATGACCGACGAATACTTCAAAACCAAAACCGTCATTCTCGGCCACACTCCGACTTCCCTTTACGGTGAAGAATACAGGGGCAGAATCATAATAACCCCCACCTGGATAAATATTGACACCGGCGCGGCTTACGGCGAAGGTCCCGCGCTGCTGCGGCTTGATGATATGGAAGTGTTTTACGGAGAAAAAACTTATGAAACAGACTGACGGCGTCTTCTGGCTTATCGGCGAAAAACTTTACGCCTTCCCTTTTGAGAAGGGAAAATATCCCGAAGCGTATGCCAAATCCGGCAGAACCTACAACCACGAAAAACTCTGGGATTATGTAAAGCCGAAGGGCTGCGGTAAGCCGTTTGATTATTATCCGCGGGGCAGGGCGGTTATAAAAAAGGACGGCACGGCAGTTATCTATATGAGCCCGCACATCCCCGAAAGCCATATTGAAGAGATAAAAAAAGCGTTCGGCACCGAAACGGAAACGGCAGTTAAATATGACAGAAGCAGACATTACAGATGCTTTTTAGATATGTGAAAAAAGGTGAACAATATGAAAGAATACTTAAAAAACAAAAATGAATACTTTGAAGACGGAAAGCTTTATATTGAGGCAATAAAAAAATGTGAGTGCAGTGAAAAAAGATACAGCACATATTTTATTGACTGCAGCATACATCAAAGGGGAGTAAGAACCTATACATACAAAAAAGGCGCGGAATTTATTGAAAAAGATGACTGTTCCGGCAAAAAGCTCTGGCTTTGTCAGAAAGCCATGCAGGCGGTAAAAGAAGCCGTATCCGCATTTGATGAAGCTGTTGAACAGGCGAAAACCGGAGATTATGAAAAAATTGAAATAAAAGATATTGATTATGTTGTTTATATTGAAAAACCGATTGCAGACAAAGGCAGGATTGTTAAAGAATCCGACTGCGGCGGAATCACCGAAATAAGTACCGGCGGAATCTTCGGCGCAATGAGCGGCTTTTATTACCGCGGAAAAAGCGACCGTAAGAGCAACAGAATGTTTGAAATTTGCAGCCGCCCCAACGAAGAAACCATCAAAGAGAACCCGTTTTACCTTGCCGCGCTTAGAACGGGAGACGAGCTCCTGGCTCTTGAAATAAAACTGCATTACAATGTTGCCGCCGCGCAGGACTGCAGACGCCTTACGGAGCTTACGGGCAAAAGGGTTCTGCCGAAACTCCCGGAAAAATACAACAGGCGGTATGCCGTAACCAAAGACAGCGTCTCATACGAATTACTGGGTAATTCGGGCTACGGGCTCGGGCACTGGCCGTGCTTCGCAATGATGAACCGCACATATAAAAATATTACTCTGAACCCGCACACAAGAACGGGAGGCGACTCAGCTCCCGCTGACGAAGAGCCGATTACATTTGACGAATTCTTAAAACTGTTTGAGGAGGCGGAAAACAATGAGTGACAACATCAACAAGGACAGAAGAAACGCTTATTCGGCAAGCAGATACCGTGAGCAGGCATTGAAAGATTACAACCTGTTTTATAAAAACGGGGATGAAGAAGAGTATTTCCGTTTAAGCGAAAACGGAGTTCTTTATATGAGTGAAAAAGAACAGACACCTTTCTCATATCCGAAGGGGATTCCTTTCACATGGTATTTCGGGCATCTGCAGCGAAAAGACGGAAAAAGCATCCCCGCAACCGCGGCGCAGAGAGAGATTGTTCTTAAGCACTGCCCGTGGCTTGAAAATCATGTCAGGGAAACCGTGAACATATTGAAACCGCGCTTGTTTTCGCTTTTTCTCTATTCGCTTGAAAACGGATATGAAGGAATAAGCAAACTGATAATCCGCCGCTATTCATTAAGTGAAGAAGACATTAAAAAAACAGAAGCCCTCAGAGCAACCCGGAGTAAAAAAAGCGATGAAAAAGAGGCGGATACAAAAAGCGGTCCGCAGATGCCATCCTTTAACAGTATGGAAGAATTCAATGCGCTGTTTACAAAGGTAAAAGCACTCTTCGCCGGACTCGAAAAGCACATAACCGCCATCAGAAAAGAGGGTGATTACGGCGATTTCAAGCCATACAGCGAAGGCGACATTGAAAAATTCGATTACCGTAACTGCAGCTGTCTGCTGGATGACGGCAACATAATCGTTTTTCGTGAAGAATGGTATAAGGATTACGGTGCCAGGGTAATTACGGCAGCCAGAGATTACATCAATCTCAAGGGCTTTCAGACATTTGAGGAGTATATGAAATCGAAGGGCCTTTTTACATACAATTATGTTGAAGATGAAAAAGGCAGAAAATGGGAATATCGCGGAACCGACGGCAAAGAAAAAAGTTTCCGGTTGCGTTATGTTGAAATATCGTTCGGATGAGGTGTGATAATGAAAAATAAAACGAAGGGCAACGGCACTTTCAAAATAATAATCTGCGGCGGCAGACATTTTGACGATTACGAATATCTCAAAGCGTCCTGCGATTCCGTCATTTCACAAATAGGAACGGATAAGGGGATTGAAATAGTCAGCGGTCACTGTAAGGGCTGCGATATGCTCAGCGAAAAATACGCGGAAGAGCGCGGATATAAACTTACCGTATTTCCCGCCGAATGGAAAAAATACGGCAAATCCGCGGGCATAAAAAGGAATATCCGGATGATTGAGTATATCGAAGTTCCCGACAGCGCGGTTATTGCCTTCGTCAGCGAGAACACCAAGGGCACAAGGTTCACAGTAAAAGAAGCGGAGAGAAACGGAATTGCCACCTATGTTTTTGAGTATATGCCCGGCAAAAAGGAAAAGGCATCGGTAAGGGAGATTACCGACAGCGAGTATGAAAGCATTGTTGACAAGGCGTTTTCCTCCGCGGCTATGAAAATATCAGCTGAACCCCCATACAAAAACCGGAGTTGACGCCGCGCCCGCGGGCGAAGAGGCAATTACATTTGATGAGTTTTTAAAACTGTTTGAGGAGAATTGAATTATGGGATATTTTTCAATGTTGGATATTGATCACGAAGATTACAGTTATCCTCCGCCGGAGCGTCAGCTTGAAATGAGGCTTGACATATTGAAAGACCGGTTGCGGGAATTAAAAGAAAAAGATGCGGTATACAGATCCGGAGATTATTTGTCCGGGGATGATATAAGATATGTTCAGCCTGAGAGTCTGAAATGTATTTATCATGTGGAAAAAGCAATTGAGATGGCAATTAAGGATTTGAGCGAAAAATACGGAATTGTCGTAACCGAAAACGGATATCGGGAATATGACGAATCAGGACAACAGGCTGTATTTGGTTTAAATAAAACTCAAGCAAATCAGCTTATAACAGCAGCATAAAGAAAACCATAAACAATAACGGAGGAATTGATTATGAAAGTAACATCGGCGCAGGCAGCCAAAATACTCAGAAACTTTACAAATGAACTGAATGACCTGCTCAGGCTTGAAAACAAGGTGAGCACATTTGTTGCCGCCGTGGGCGAAGATCCGGAAAGCGTAAGGCCCGCTTACAGCTTTGAAGAAACCGCGGCAAAAAAGAAGGCACTTGAAGAAAAGATAAGAAAAATAAAGCACGCCTTGAATGTATTCAATACCAACACTGTTGTGCCGGGCTTCAATATGACCGTTGACGAGGTGCTTGTATATATGCCGCAACTGACCGCGGATGTATCGCGTCTCAACAGCCTTAAGTCGGCTCTGCCCAAAGAAAGAGTTGATTCTTATGGTAAAACAAGTGTCGGCCTTATAGATTACCGCTATGCGAATTATGATATTGCGGCCGCAGAGCGAGAATATCAGACCACCGCCGACACACTTGCAAAGCTTCAGCTTGCTCTTGATGCCGTCAACAACACAGCCGAGTTTGAAATTGATATTTGATAAAGAATAAATCCCGTCAGTGCGCTTCTCAAATCGAATAAAAGGCATTGTTGATGTTCAGAGTATGAGTTTTCCGTTATTCCTGTTGTTATCCGTTATTTATAAAGGTTTAATGTCAGAAGGAATATTCAACAAAACAGCGCGCTGCCGAAAGCTTCGGAGGATTAATTTGTTTAATCTGTCTACCCGGCGGAAGCACAGGGTTATATGCCGGGAATCTGTTATTAAAAAGGAACCGAGATGAATATTTACGAATAACTTAATCAGATATGATTACAGCGAGCATTGAGGAGGAAGAGATTATGAATGAAAAAAACGGATTTTCAAAAGCGTCCGCCGAAAAAGTGTTTATCGATGTAAAAAAACTTTATTCGGGTGTTGAAAAACACATCACGGGAATCAGAGCGGCTGACGAACGCGGCGGGTTTACGGATTATAAAGAAGGGGATCTTTATGATTTTAAGTACTGTAACTGCAGCTGTGTTCTGGATGACGGAAACATCATTTCCTTTAAAACGCAGTGGTATAAGGATGAGGAGTACCGCAAAGTTTTCGCCGATAAAAACAGCATTGACCTCAAGGGCTTTGACACATTCGAGGAGTATATGAAATCCAAAGGCCTTGCCGCGGGTCCCGTCAGGGAGGAAAACGGCTGCAAATGGGATTACCGCCGCCTCTGCGAAAACGGCGGGGAATGCTTCACCCTGGAATATATCGGATTGTTTTTTTGCTGAAAGGAGAAAAATGAGCAACGAAAACACAATGAGAATAATAATCTGCGGCGGCAGACATTTTGACGATTACGAATATCTCAAAGCGTCTTGCGATTCCGTCATTTCACAAATAGGAACGGATAAGGAGATTGAAATAGTCAGCGGCCACTGTAAGGGCTGCGATATGCTCGGCGAAAAATACGCGGAAGAGCGTGGATATAAACTTACCGTATTTCCCGCTGAATGGAAAAAATACGGCAAATCCGCGGGAATAAAAAGAAATATCCGGATGATTGAGTATATTGAAGTTCCCGACAGCGCGGTAATCGGCTTCGTAAGCGAAAATACAAAGGGCACAAGGTTCACCGTAAAAGAGGCGGAGAGAAACGGAATTGCCACCTATGTTTTTGAGTATATGCCCGGCAAGAAGGAGAAGACATCGGTAAAAGAAATTCCCGACAGCGAGTATGTAGGCATTGTTGACAGGGCGTTTTCCTCCGCGGCTATGAAAAAGTTTTATAAGAAAAAGGAAAACCGCCTGACAAAACACGGCATTGCCGAGGTTGTTATCGGTACGCCCGAAATGAATATTTATGAAAAATATGAAATTCTCAAAAAACTTGCCGGAACAGCCGACGGCGACCTGTACGAAAAGCTTAATAATTATGCTGAGGATTTTGAAAACGCCATAGACGGGCTTCATAACTGCCGTGAGGGCGAAATATTCATTGTTCACGATGAATGGCCGGATAATGAATGTCGCAATATAGAGAGAGGTTCGTCATGGCCTTCCGCAAACTTTGAAAATTTGCTTAAAACCATTGCTCTTGACGAAATCGAGGAGGAGACAAATGCTCAGTCTCTCACCTGGGATGTCATTGAAAAATGGGCGCCCGACGGCAGCGGCGGCTTTATACAGAAATGCACTTATTACCATATTTACAAAAAGGGTATATGCTGGTTCGCTCCGTTCATTCCCGAGAAGGACAGGGACAACCGCGATTACTCTTTTGAGTGCAGTCAGTTGAATCTTGAAACCCCGTTCAGAACGGGAGACATAGCCCGTATTGACTGCACTCCTTTCGCTCCGCCCTTAACCGCGCTTATAGTCTATAACGGCGAACCGTGGGACTGCTGCAGTATTCTTGCTCTGTATTATGATGACGGGAAGTATGACTGCGGGGCGGTAAAACACGCGGATTTCTGGCTGAGAAAATATATGTCCGATTTTCCGATTGTATCCCCGCTCTACCGCCTGCATAAATTCACCGGCAGACTCGGCGAAAACGAGGAGATTTACAGGGAGATATCCGCTCTCATAAAGGGCGACAACAAAAAGGGCGACAAGGTGTGGGAGATTGTAAACAAAGAAGAAATCGGAACTCCCGAAGAACTGATGAAAAAGGTTAAAGAACTGAATTTATAAAGGAGAAAAAATGGTTTTTACCGATCTGCTCAATTCCGAAAGCATAAGAGAATACTGGGAGGAAATTGACTATAAGCCCACACCCGTTGAGGCGGCGTGGCTTGTTTATGCCAACAACATCCTGAGTTTTGAAAAGAAGTGCGACTGCTGGGAGGAGATTATTGAAACCATGCCCGATACTCAGGTTCAGAAGCGCCTCCTCCGCTCCGGCTACAGCAGCCTTCACGCCTTTCTGCGCGATTATATGGCTCTCAAAAGAAAATTCCTTGAATGGTTTTATAACGGTGAGGGCTGCGTTTACACGGTTAAGGGTGTTGATGAAAGATATTATTCTTTGCCCGAAGGAGCGTTTTCTTCGGTTGACAAAGCCCTGGAATATATTAAAAACGAGTCGGGTCCCGATTGCTGTGAATTGTATGAAATCGGCAGACTCCCTGTTGACCCCGTTGCCGAAGTTTCGCAGTGCTGCCTGCTGCTCAATCACAACCTCGAGCCGGTCAGGGAGAGCCGATGGTGTTCGGGTGACTTTTGGGAAAACTGTTTAACGGAGGAGGAACAGGATATTCTGCTTGCGTTTGAAGCCATGTTCTTCGATTTTCCCGTTCCTTTCAAAAAAGGGGATGTCCTTTTTGATCCTTATCAAAGATACAATTTTTACGGCGATGAAGTGCCTGCACTGTATGTCTTTCTTGACAACTCCATACCCGAAGACAGAAGGCAGCTCTATATCGACGGCGAATGCGGCGACAGTACCGATATGGCTTTTTTCGGCTGCACTCTTTTGGGAGACGGCTCGCTGTTCCGCGAAGTTTTCGGCAATATTATGGATTTTGAGTTTTACCGCGGAGAATTTGAAGGCAAAAACCGTGTTATAAAAGCCGCTTCAAATTATGAAAAGGGACTTATCGACGGATATATTTTTTTGCGGGCGTATCATCAGATAATTGAGCAGGAGAGGGCGAAAACCCTCGTTCCGCCGCTTTACGATGATGAAAATCTCGAACTTGCCGGCATCAATATAGACAAATAATATGGGCGAAAATCGTCACATCGTCGATTGTAAGCTTTATTCCGAAAAAGTATAATATAATCAACAGTTTATAAAAGGGAGTTGATC
>JAEERC010000027.1 GCA_016285645.1 Clostridiaceae bacterium
CCAGCTTATTCAGGAAGGTCTCGGCGGCGTTCCCAACAAGATTACCTCCTCCCCCGCGAGCCACCTTTCAACCCTCTGCAACCAGATGGTAAACTTCCTCGGCATTATGCAGAACGAGTGGGCGGGCGCTCAGGCGTTCTCTTCGTTCGACACATATCTCGCCCCCTTCGTAAAGGTTGACAACCTCAGCTACAAAGAAGTCAAGCAGTGCATCCAGTCCTTCGTTTACGGCGTCAACACGCCTTCAAGATGGGGCACCCAGGCGCCGTTCTCAAACATCACGCTTGACTGGACCGTTCCCGCCGACCTTGCCGAGCAGAACGCGATTATCGGCGGCAAGGAAGTCGATTTCAAATATAAAGACTGCAAAGCCGAAATGGATTTGATAAACAAGGCGTTTATCGAAATCATGATTGAGGGCGACGCGAACGGCAGAGGCTTCCAGTATCCCATCCCCACCTACTCAATCACAAGCGACTTTGACTGGTCCGAAACAGAGAACAACAAACTTCTCTTCGAAATGACCTCAAAATACGGCACACCCTATTTCTCAAACTACATCAACTCCGATATGGAGCCCAGCGACGTGCGCAGCATGTGCTGCCGTCTTCGCCTTGACCTGAGGGAACTGCGCAAAAAGAGCGGCGGCTTCTTCGGCAGCGGCGAGAGCACCGGCTCCGTGGGCGTTGTCACAATCAATATGCCGAGAATCGCCTATCTCGCGGACAGCCCCGAGGATTTCTACAAGCGCTTAAACAAGCTTATGGATATAGCGGCCCGCTCGCTCAAGGTAAAGCGCACAATCATCACGAAGCTTCTCGATGAGGGTCTTTATCCCTACACAAAGCGCTACCTCGGCACATTCGCAAACCACTTCTCCACAATCGGTCTTATCGGTATGAACGAAGTAGGTCTCAACGCCAAATGGCTGCGCTCCGACCTCACCCAGCCCGAAACACAGCAGTTCACAAAGGATGTTCTCAACCACATGCGCGAGCGTCTTTCGGACTATCAGGAGGAATACGGCGACCTCTACAACCTTGAGGCGACTCCCGCCGAGTCAACAACCTACCGCTTCGCTAAACACGATGTTGAGAGATATCCCGACATCATTACGGCGGCGGAACCCGGCGGAACACCCTACTACACCAACAGCTCGCACCTTCCCGTCGGCTTCACATCCGACATCTTCGACGCTCTCGACATTCAGGACGAGCTTCAGACTCTTTACACCTCGGGCACGGTGTTCCACGCCTTCCTCGGCGAAAAACTTCCCGACTGGAAAGCGGCGGCGAACCTTGTGCGCAAGATTGCCGAGAACTACACACTGCCCTACTACACGCTCTCACCCACCTATTCCGTGTGCAAGAACCACGGCTATCTCACGGGCGAGCAGAGCGTATGCCCGCATTGCGGCGAGGCGACCGAGGTTTACAGCCGCATAACCGGCTACTACCGCCCCGTTCAGAACTGGAACGACGGCAAGGCGCAGGAATACAAGGAGCGCAAGGTCTATGATATAGGCACTTCCGTGCTCAAGAAATCCCACGCCAGAGCCCACGAGGAGAGCGCGACGGCGGCGGCTTCCTCCGCGGTTGACACAACAGGTCAGAAAGACACAATCCTTTTCACAACAAAAACCTGCCCCAACTGCCAGATAGCCAAAACCCAGCTTGACAGAGCGGGCATTGAATACAGGGTTGTTTACGCCGACGAGGTTCCCGACCTGTGCGACAAGTTCAACATTATGCAGGCGCCCACACTCGTTATAGTTGACGGCGAAAGCTACGAATCCTACGCCAATGTTTCGAACATTATCAAATACATCGAGGCAAAGAAAGTAACGGCATAAAACACAATCGGCAGAGTCACGCGGCTCTGCCGATTTCGGTAATAATACATAATAATATATTATTGAAGGATGATTGTATGAAACTTGTAACCCAGACCGACAATTTAAACAAGAGATACGGCGATGAAAAAGCGGTGAGGATGCTATGTGACGCGGGCTTTGACGGCATTGACTACTCGATGTTCTGTATGGACAACGACGACGATGTTCTCAACACAAGCAGATATCTTAAACACGCGAACGATCTGCGCAGAATCGCCAATTCAAAGGGCGTTACCTTTGAGCAGACCCACGCCCCGTTTCCGCCCTTCAGGGTCGGCGACACCGCCTACAACAAAAAGACAATGCCCCGTGTTGAGCGCGCGCTCGAAATAACGGGCGTGCTCGGCGCCTCCGCCTGCGTTGTTCATCCCGTTGCCGCGGGCAAGGATCAGTATGATGTAAATATGAGATATTTTGAGACGCTGCTTCCCGTTGCCGAAAAGGCGGGCGTGAAAATCGCGCTTGAGAATATGTGGGGCAGAGACAAGGAGACCAAAAAAATCATACCCAATGTGTGCAGCACGGCGGAGGATTTCAACAGATATATCGACTCGTTTGACCCGAAATATGTAACCGCCTGCCTCGACCTCGGCCACTGCGGGCTTGTGGGCGAAAACGCCGCCGATATGGTGAGGGCTATGGGCGCACGGCGCGTTACCTGCCTCCACATTCACGACAACAACAATTTAAGCGACGACCACACCCTGCCCTACACGAGAAAAATGCAGTGGGATCCGATATTGAAAGCGCTCGGCGAGATTAACTACAGGGGCAATTTCACCTATGAGGCGGACAATTTCCTGCTTCCATTCCCGGACGGGCTTGTTGTGCCCTGCCTGCAGTTTATGGTTAAGGTAGGCAGGTTTATGATGAGCGAAATCGAAAGATACAGGGTTAAGAAGTGAGACCGCTGTTTATATGCCCCGTGTGCGGCGGGGCGCTCCGCAAAAACGAAAAATCGCTGTTTTGCGTAAAAGGCCACTGCTTCGACATCGCGAGGCAGGGCTATGTAAACCTCCTGCTGTCACAGCAGTCCTCGTTAAAGCACCACGGCGATGACAGACTGATGGTGAAATCGCGAGCGGATTTTCTTGAAAAAGGGTATTACGGAAAACTCAAAGACAGAATTTGCGAAGTTGTTTCCTCGCTCGTGTCCTCCCCCGCGGTTCTGATTGACGCGGGATGCGGCGAGGGATATTACACACGCGCGGCGGCGGAAGCTCTCGAGAGCGTGGGATTACTGCAATCGGCGGGCGGAATTGACATTTCGAAGGACGCCGTATCATTCGCGGCAAAGCGCGGCGGAGCCGTTCAATATGCCGTGGCGGGCGTTTTCAATATGCCGCTCAGCAGCGGCTGCGCCGATATTGTGCTGAGCATTTTCGCGCCGTTCGCGGCGGATGAGTTTTTAAGGGTGCTGGCTCCCGGCGGATATCTTATTTGCGTGCATCCGCTCGAAAACCACCTTATGGAGTTGAAACAGGCGGTTTATGACAAGCCCTATAAAAACGACGACGTTTTTTCCGTGCCCGCGGGATTTGAGCAAACTGCAAGCGAAGAGATAAAGGGCTTTATCCGCCTTGCCTCGAATGAGGATATAATCAACCTTTTCCGAATGACCCCTTATTATTATAAGACGGGCGAAAAGGACCAGAAAAAACTCGAATCGCTCACCCGGCTCGAAACGAGAGTCGAATTCGGGCTTGAGGTGCTGAGAAAAATATGAATACACTTCAAACCTTTTATAATTTCATCTGTCTTATAGGTGAAGGGGCTCAGAACCCCTTATATTGAATAACGGAGGGATCGGTTTGGAAATCGACAAAACAAAACTCGCGCAGGAAGTCGTAAAATATCAGAACGGCGACGGAAAGGCGTTTGAAACAATTTACAACATGACAAACAGGGCGGCGTATTTCACCGCGCTGAAAATTGTCAAAAATGAGGATGACGCGCAGGATATAGTGCAGGACAGTTATGTAAAGGTGCTCGAAAAGCTGACAACGCTCAGGGAACCGGAAACCTTTATGAGCTGGTTCAATATGATTGTTGCCAACACGGCTAAAAACAGCCTCGCGAAAAGCAACCCCTCCCTCTTCGCCGATGAGGAGACGGAGACATTCGTTCTCGAGTCCATACCCGAGGAAAACAGGGAATATGTTCCCGAGAGCAGCATTGAAAAGGATGACCTTTGCAAAGAGGTTGTGGCTCTTGTTGACGGGCTGAGCGACGAAAAGCGCACGGCTGTTATGCTTTATTACTACGACGAGCTTACAACAAGGCAAATTGCCGAATCGCTCGGAATCAACGAAAACACGGTAAAAAGCCGCCTTTTTCAGGCAAGGAAAGACCTTGCCAGAGGCGTTGACGAGCTTGAGAAGAAAAACAAGAAGCTGCTCGGTGTGGCGCCCATTCCGCTGGTTATCTGGGCTCTCAAGCACACAGGCACGTCAGCAAGTGCGGCTTATGTTGCAAGCGGCGCGGCGGCAACCACTCTCACCGCGGTTACGGCAACAGCGGGCATCGGTTCCGCTGCAGGCACAGCCGCTGCGGGTTCGGCTGTTGCGGGTTCAGTCGCCGCGGGCACCGCGGGCGGCATAGGCGCAAAAATTGCGGGGCTTTCACTTATTCAGAAAATAATCGCGGCAGCGGCGGCAGTGGCAATTGTTGCCGGCGCGGCTGAGGGCACGGCAATAGCCGTAAAGAACCGCTCAGGCGAGGCAGTAACTGTCAAAAAGCATACGGGTACGCCGATTACGGTGAACACAGTCGCTCGTCCTGATATTTCGTCTGAAAATAACAAAGCCCGCACCGGTGAATACGGTCCGTTGTCTTATGTGATAAAAAACAATGAGGTAACTATTACATATTGTGAAAATTATGCCAGCGGAAGACTTGATATTCCAAAATATATTGAAGGGCTGCCTGTCAGAACATTAAGAGAAGCGCTATTCCGTGATAACGATAAACTTACAGAAATAACAATTCCCGACAGCGTTACGGATATTGGTTATGAAGCTTTTGCCGGATGCACCGGACTGAAGGAAATAACAATACCCGACAGCGTTACGGATACGGGAGACGGAATATTTGCCGGATGCACCGGGCTTGAATCCGTTAAAATCGGTAGTGGAATCGAAACTCTCAACGGAACTTTTTCCGGATGCACCGGACTGAAGGAAATAACAATACCCGACAGCGTTACGGATATAGGCGGTTGTGCTTTTCTGGGCTGCTCATCCCTTGAAAAAGTAACAATCGGAAGAGGCGTAAAAACTATCGGATATAGGGCATTTGGCGAGTGCACCGCGCTCACCGGAATCGTTATTCCCGACGGCGTTACGGATATAAAATCAGATGCATTCAAAGACTGCACAACATTGACGGATATCTTCCTTCCCGACAGCGTCACAAGCATAGATATATCTGCATTTACACAAACTGCTTTTATTTATGATGATTCAAACAGAACAAATGGCATTCTTTACATAAATAACTGCCTTATTGAGGCAAAGGGAAGAGGCAGTTATGAAATAAGCCATAACACCTCCTGCATAGCCGACGGAGCGTTTATTGACAACAATTATGAAAGTATTACCGTCGCCACCGGCAACCAGAGATACTATTCATCGGGCAACTGTGTTGTTGAAAGAAAAAGCGGAACAGTGGTCGCCGGGTGCAAAAACAGCGTTATTCCCAATGACGGCACAATTAAGAAAATCGGAATCTACGCATTTTGCGGCTGCAAACTTGAAGAGGCAACTGTTCCCGGCAGTGTTACAGATATAGAAGAGGAAGCTTTTTCCGATTGTCATTCTCTCAGAATAATAACTCTTCCGGACAGCGTCAGGAACATAGGCAGATATGCATTTTCAGACACCGCATATTATAATAATGAATCAAACTGGGAAAACGGGGTTTTGTATATCGGCAACCATCTCATAGAGGTAAGAAGTACGGTGGAAAACTGCGTAATAAAGCCGGGAACCCTTACCATAGCCGAAAACGCTTTACAACAATTTTCACAACTTAAAACATTGGTTATTCCCGGCAGTGTTTCAAAGATAGGCAGATCTGCATTCTTTAGTTGCTATGAGCTTACCGATGTTTATTACGCTGGCAGCGAAGCAGACAGGCAGAAAATAGAAATCGGAGATGGAAACGGTTATCTGGAAAACGCAACCTGGCACTACAATGCAAAGCAATAATAAAACAGGGCGCGCAACTGCATAACGAAGTAATGTCATTCCGAGGCAGTGCGTTCACTGCCTCGGAATCTCAAAAAAATTGCCACGCCCTGCGGGCTCGCAATAACAGGCGGCGGGATGAGTCATCCCGCCCTACCTTTTATATGAATTATGTTGTAAATGTAGGGCACGGATTCTTCCGTGCCGTTTATATTAATTAGCAATGAGAAGTGAGGAGTGAGCAGTTAATGGGCACTTCGTGCCGATTTTACACCTCATCCGTCTTGCTCGTTTTTACTCGCAATCCACCTTCCCCTCGAGGGGAAGGCTTTGTAGGGAACGTCGTTCGGCGTTCCGGGCAAAACGGAGTTTTGCGCCGTAGGGGCGGATATTATCCGCCCGCCTAAAGGACGTCCGTGAGGACAAATATTTGCGTAAACTCCTTCCGTCACATCGTAACTTCGTTCCTCTGTGCCACCTCCCCCAGAGGAGGAGGCCACGACGGACGGAGGATTTGATATAGCCAAACGGCGTGATTGGGGTGCGGGTCTCCGGTGGAGACCTCTGCCGTAAGGCAGAAGCACCGACCGAGCTGGGAGGCGAGACCGGATATTATCCGCCCTATATTCTGTCAATTATAAATCCGAAATAAGAAAACTGACATAAAAAAGCATCGGTTTAATCCGATGCTTTCTTTGTTTTCATCAATATAAATGTTCCTGCAATCATAACCGCGGGGAAGATGATTGCGGTGAGGAGTCCGGCTTTGAGCCCGCTTTTTGCCGAGTCGGAGACGAAGCCGACAAGCGTGGGACCCGACGCGCAGCCGAGGTCGCCGGCAAGGGCGTACATGGCGAACATATTTGTTCCGCCCTCGGGCAGTGCCGCGGAGCCCTCGCTGAAAACTCCCGGCCACATAACGCCCACGGTGAAGCCGCACGCGGCGCAGCCGAAAAGGGCGATTAACGGCGAAGGCGACAGGCAGGCGACGAGATAGGTTAATATGCAGGCGCAGGCGCAGAGCATAATATATTTTGAAAGGTCAACCTTTCTGCCTATCTTTGAGTATAGCACCCTCGAAATGCCCATAAGCGCGGCGAAAAAGCAGGGCCCGAGCAGATCGCCCTCGGTTTTTGAGACGTTCAACCCCTTTTCCGCGAAGGCGGATGCCCACTGGCTCATTGAAAGTTCCGACGCGCCCGCGCAGAACATAAGCACAAGAAAGATGAGAAATTTTCTGTTTCTGAAAAGCTCGCCCATCTTCATAGCCCTGTGCAGTTCAACCGTTCTTTCAACAGGCACCTGCGTAAAGAGCAGACCGTTTAAAAGCGGAACAATCGCGAGAAGGCGTGTGAGAACGTGCCAGTTATCGAGCGTGAAAAGGTTGAAAAACAGCGTTGAAACAAGTATAACGCCGAGACTTCCCCAGCAGTAGAACGAGTGGAGCAGACTCATTGAGGACGACTTGTTGTCGCCCGGAATCGCCTCGATTATGGGGCTTATAAGCACTTCAATAAGTCCCCCGCCGACCGCGTTAAAGAATATGGCAATAACAAGCCCCGCGTAGGGGTTCATCACGAAGGGCAGAACGCTCATCAGCAGAAAGCCCGCCACACAGAAGGCGTGGGCGGCAACCGCGCTTACACGGTAGCCGATTTTATCCACAAAGAGGGAACTGAGCAGATCGACGGCAAGCTGCATCATAAAATTCACTGTGACGAGCAAGCCGATTTTCTGCAGGGATATGCCGAACTGGGCGTTGAACCTCACGAAAAGCAACGGCATAAAAACATTGACCATTGCCTGCGTTATATAACCCGCATAGCAAGCTATGCGGGTATATCTGTAACTGTTGAACATTTTGTTTTACGGTCTTACGCTTTCAACAAGCGAGAAGTAGTTTTCGGCAACAAATGAGCCCGCCTTGCTTCCGGTGGAGACTATCTCCTCGTTCTCGGTGAAAATCGAGTGCCAGTTGTTGTCGGTTAAGATGTAGCCGATCTGGTCGTTCATAATGCCGAAGACCACGAGTTCCCTGCCGCCGGATTTTGACTCAAACGAGTCGTAATCCCAGCCCGCGCCCGTCCAGTTGAGCGGGTCGTCGGCGGTCATCGCGCCGCCGTAGGCGATTTCGGGGGCGAGCTCGCCGGGTATAATCGCTATGGCGACATCCTTGCCGAATTCGCAGTAGCCGATTTCCGAGACGACCTTGAGTTTGAGACCGTCGCGCACAACCTCATTTGTGAGCAGACCGAATTTGGCGGCGAACTTGAAAATTGCGTTTGAGATTTCAACGAATATTTCTTTATGCGCCACATTGAGAATGGGATCAAGCTCGGTTTCATCCGTTATAGTTGTCAGTTTTTCGCCGAGCGCCCTTCCGTATGCGGCAAGGCGGCCGTAGCCCTCGTCACCGTCGCAGAGAGCGGTTATTTCATCGTCGGGAGTGACGGTGTCGCCCTGAGAGGTGAGCGCTAACTCGGCGCCTTCAATATAGAGAAGGTTCGCGTTTTGAGCGTTTACATACTCCTCCATATAATAGGGATAATCGCCCGTGACCACTGTTCCGCCCGCGCCGAGGCCGACGCAGTGTATGCCGCCCTCAACAATCCAGGTTTCCGTTCCGCCCTCGGAGGGAACAAAACGCAGACGGCAGAGATAGGGGTCGAACACCTGCGGATCGCGTTTGTCGCGTATATATTCCGTTACATCGACTTTACCGTAGAGCAGCGAGCCCGTCTGCATATTTTCAACCGCCTGCTTCATTGTGTCAACGGTTTTTACATAGAGATTCTCCATAAACTCCCCGTTTATGCCGCTCGGGTTTTCCTTGCCGATGAGGTTGTTGAGCGGAGCCGCGAAAAGGGCGGAGAGAATGCTGCCGTTCATACCGAAGGTGTCAACGCAGCTGTGCTGATGAAGCACGGAAACATTTACGCTGTTTAACTGAATGTCGTTCTCCTCGGCGTATTTCGCGAAACGGGAGCGGATTTCGCGCACGGATTTATTTGTGAGACCGAAGGCGTCAATCGTTGAGAAAATCGTTATTCCCCTGCCGTCGCTTATTGCAACGGTTCTTACCTTCTGGTCGTCGAGAACCTTGGTGGCGACCTTGTCGGTAATTGAGAGACTGCCGCCTACAAAATGCCTGCCGTCGAGTTCGTGCCCGTCCTGAATGGAGGCGTTCGCGTAGCCGACAGACCACTGCGCGCCCTCGGCGGGCTCATCAATGAAATCTTCCTTATCCATACCGGGGTAGAAGTTTTCCGATTTATAATCCTTTATGCTCTGCCTTCTCGGGGAGATTACAAGCGCCCCGATGGCGTTTACAAGGCCGCTTACCGCCTTGTCGAGCACGGTGTAAAGAGTCTGCTCAAATTTGTCCGTAACATCGGTGTTGGCTGTAACGGGAGTTACGAAAGCCGTTATAAATATTGAAACCGCGAGAACTGCCGCCAATATTTTTTTGAATTTTTTCACTGTGATTACCCCGCTTTCAGTTGATATCCTTGAGCGAAAGATCGCCCGCTTTTATTATATTCGCCTTGCGCATAACCTCGGAAATGCCGAAGCTTATAAGCGCAGGAGCAACAAAGCACATAATGATTATTTCAATTATTACGGTAACACCCGCAGTGCCCGCTTCGGTCATCGATTTGTAAATCATAAGCGGACCCACAAGACCGGATGTGCCCATACCCGCGCCCGAGGGCAGGCAGGTCATTTTGATAGCAGCCGTGGCTACGGGGCCGAGAACGGCGCTTGTGATTACCGGAGGCAGCCACAACACGGGTTTTTTCATAAGATTGGGAACCTGAAGCATTGATGTACCGAGGCCCTGAGCGAGAAGACCGCCTGTTCCGTTTTCACGGAAGCTTATTACCGCGAAGCCGACCATCTGCGCGCAGCAGCCGATGCAGGCGGCGCCTCCGGCTATACCGGAAAGCCCGAGCACAATGGCGAGAGCGGCGGAACTGATGGGAAGGGTGAGAACCATACCCATAATCACGGAAACGACTATGCCCATAAGAATCGGCTGGCACTCCGTGCCCCACATAATGATACTGCCGAGCCAGGTCATGAATTTTGAAATCGGAGGTCCGAGAAGCAGACCCACCGCGCAGCCCGCGGCTATTGTAACGGCGGGAGTGAGAAGAATATCGAGTTTTGTTTTGCCGCTTATAAGTTTGCCGCACTCAATAGCGGCGAGCGCCGCTATAAAAGCGCCGAGCGGCTCCCCGACCTTTGAGAACACAACCTGGTCGCCCGTTTCAATGCATTTGAGGATGTTAGAAGCGAACGAGCCGACCATACCTGCCGAGGCGGCGGCAACGGTAACCAGCGGAGATGCCTTGTATTTTGAGGCGACACCCACGGCTATGCCCGCGCCCATAAGCACCTTCGCGGCCGAGGCGACCGCCGTTATGCAGGCGCCCGCGGGGCCGTGTATGTAGGAGCCGATCTGCTCCAGAATGGTGCCGATGATAAGAGTGGCAAACAAGCCGAGAGCCATTCCGCTCAGACCGTCGATGAATATGTGGTTGAGAAGTTTTTTGATCTTTTCCATTTTCAGCCCTTAATCTTTCCGAAAGCATCAAGATAATGCTCTGCAATAAACTTTGAACCGTTTTCGTTGGGGTGAACGCCGTCAGCCGACCAGTGATACATATCCTTGTCAACACACGCCGCCGCGAACAGGCCGTCCAGCGGAATGAACACATCGGCGAACTCCCTCGCTAGCGAGCGGGTGATGTCGATTTTGCCGTTTAAATCCTCCCTGAAAAACGTCTTGTCGGCAACGGGGAGAAGGAACTGCTCGAGAATGATGATTTTTGCGTTGGTGTTCTGCTTCAAATTGGCGAGAACCGTTCTGTAATTCTTTTCAAACTGAATGTCGCTGAGCCACGCTCTGTCAGCCGCTCTGTGCCACGTGTCGTTTACGCCTATAAGAATCGAGCACACATCGGGCTGAATGTCAATAAAATCCCTCTGAAGGCGGGAGACGAGGTTTGAAGTCTGGTCGCCGCTTATACCGAGATTAATGAATTCGAACTCCTCATCGGGATATTTTTCGCTTATGAGTTGTGACGCGTATAGAGGGTAGCCCTGCCCCATATTATGGCAGTCCGCTCTGTCTCTGCCCGCGTCGGTGATACTGTCGCCCTGGAAAAGAATTTTCATCGATTGACACTTCCCTTTAATGTTATAGAAAAGATGCCGCGGCAAGCCGCAGCATCTTAAACCGCAATTGTAATTTGATTAAAGCTTTTTAACTGCTTCGCAAAGAGCGGTCATTTCTTCTTTGCTGAGAGTAACGCCCTTGCCCATCTTTTCATGATCGGGAGCCCATTCACGGATATCGTACTTGGGTTCGCGGCCATTCCAGCTGATAAGGTTGAGCTCTTTGGTCCAGCCCTTGGGGTTCTCAGAAAGAACAGCAACGTTCTCAACAACTTCGTATGTAAATTCCGGCATTGTAACAGTCTCCTTTCATAAAAAATTACATTTAGTTAGATTGATTATAATATATAAAAAAAAATTTGTAAATATATTTTTAAAAATATTTTTAAAAATTTTTATTTTTAATCCTTAAAAATATATTAATATATTTTTATATGATTGAAAAAATATATCTTTTATGTTAAAATACTGCTTGTTGTGTAACCAAGAATAATTATGAGGGGTATATTATGAAACAGACAAAATCACCCATCGATCCCAAGTTTGTGGAGGAAATCCGGAAAATCAAAACACTCAAGGAAATAATAGTTTTCGGCACAAAAAAGGGTCAGGACAAGCGCCAGTTCATCTATCTTGACGCGGACAAGAACGTGTGCGAGTGCACCTTCGGCAGCACCTGGGAGGAGATTCTCTCCCTCGGAACATATATGTATTCGCAGGGACTCACCGGCGGTAAAAAGATAGCCATACTCAGCGAAAACTCATACCAGTGGATAGTTTCGTTCTATTCGATTCTGGTCGGCGCGAACATCGCCGTTCCCATGGATATAAAGCTTTCGGTTGAGGATATAGTCAGCCAGCTTGTAAGGGGCGAATGCGACGCCATTGTATATTCAAAGAAGTGCGAAAAATTCGCCGAGGCGGTTAAACTCGACCCGAAAAACACCGTGCGCGTGTTTATGTGCATTGAGGACTACCCCGAATACAAAGCACAGGGCAAGGCGATTTACGAAGGCGGCGACCGCGCCTTTGAGGACGCTCCCTTAAAACCCGACGACCTCGCCTGCATAGTTTACACCTCGGGCACCACGGGTCTGAGCAAGGGCGTTATGCTCACCCACAAAAACGTTACGGCCGATGTTGTTGCCTCCTGCTCCATCCAGACGGGCCGCCAGGCAATCGGCTTCCTTCCCCTCAACCACACCTTCTGCTGGGTCGGCGCCCTCTTCTCGGGCTATCTGCTTGCCGAATGGGGCTACATCTGCGACTCGCTCAAGGATATACAGAAGGATATCCAGACATATCACCCGCACAATTTTTCAGCCGTTCCCCTTGTTGTAACAACAATTTACGATAAAATATGGAGAACCGCGAAAAAGACGGGCCAGGAAAAGAAACTTCAGACCGGTCTCAAAATCAGCCGCTTCCTTATGAGCATGGGCATCGACAAAAGGCGCGTCATCTTCAAGAAAATCATTGACAACCTCGGCGGCGAGCTTGAAATGATTATCTGCGGCGGCGCGAACCTTGACCCGAAATATGAGCGCGGAATGTATGACTTCGGCATTCAGATTCTCAACGGCTACGGCATGACCGAATGCTCACCCGCCGTTACGGTAAACACCCCCTACTGCTTCAAGTTCGGCAGTTGCGGCAAGGCAATCCCCTGCTGCGAAATCAAGATAGTCGACCCCGACGAGTTCGGCGTAGGCGAGCTCTATGTAAAGGGCGACAATGTAATGGTCGGCTACTACAACGACCCCGAGGCAACAAAGGAAGTATTCGACGGCGAATGGCTCAAAACGGGCGACTACTGCCGCATTGACGAAGACGGCTTCCTGTTCTATGTAGGGCGCAAAAAGAACCTCATCGTTCTCACAAACGGCAAGAACGTATCCCCCGAGGAAATTGAGGACAAGCTCATCTGCATTGACTATGTAAAAGAGGTTCTTGTTTATCAGGAGGATGACCGCATTACAGCCGAGTTCTTCCTTGACGAGGAAGAATATCCCGACGCGAGGGAGAGACTCAAAACGGATGTTCGCAAGATAAACGACACAATGCCCGTTTTCAAACGCGTTACCAAGACCAAAATCCGCGATGACGAATTCCCGAAGACAACCACTATGAAAATAGTGAGAAAAAATATGAATAAATAACATTTTTGCCGGTCGATAATGCTTGATATTACCGACCGGCTGTGTTATAATTTATAAGGTTATTTTAAAAATATTTTTCAGGAGGCATTCTTTATGGCAAGAGTATATCTTGATTGGGAAACCGCCAACAATTTTGTTGTTGACGCGTTCGAAGGCGTGGGCGTTCCCCGCGAGGACGCCGAGATTTGCGCGAAGGTTCTGCTTGAATCCGACAAGCGCGGCATTGAATCGCACGGCTTCAACCGCTTCAAGCCCACCTACATCGACAGAATCAACATCGGCATCCAGAACCCCGTGACAAACTATGAAATCATCAAAGAGACCGAAACAACAGCTGTTGTTGACGGCCACGACGGCATGGGTCAGGTTATCGGCTACAAGTCGATGAAAATGGCTATTGAAAAGGCGAAGAAATACGGCATGGGCATGGTTGCTGTACGCAATTCCTGCCACTACGGCATTGCCGGTTTCTATACCACAATGGCTACACAGGCGGGCTGCATAGGCATTACCGGCACAAACGCGCGCCCCTCCGTTGCCCCGACCTTCGGCGTTGAGGGTATGTTCGGCACAAACCCGCTTACAATCGGCATTCCCACCGACGAGCCCTTCGATTTCAACATCGACTGTGCTTCATCAATCACACAGAACGGCAAAATCGAATACTATGAAAGAATCGGCGAGGATGTTCATCCCGGCACGATTATCGACATAAACGGCAACGCTGTTGAAGGCGACGCAGGCGTTGCTCTCAAGGCAATCCGCAACGGCACGGCTGCTCTCGCCACCCTCGGCGGCATAGGCGAGGCTCTCGGCGGCTACAAGGGCTACGGCTACGCTGTTGTTGTTGAACTTCTTTCCGCCGCTCTTCAGGACGGCAACTACGGCAAGATGCTTGACGGCAAAAACGAGAAGGGCGAAAACGTTCCCTACCATCTCGGCCACTTCTTCATCGCCATTGACACAGACCACTTCCTCGGCGAAGAACTCTGCAGAAAGAAATCCGGCGAAATCCTCCGCAAAATCCGCGCTTCCAAGAAAGCGCCCGGCGCCGAGAGAATTTACACCGCGGGTGAAAAAGAGTACCTTGTATGGCTCGACAGGAAAGACAAGGGCGTGCCCATCACTGAGGCGGTTCAGGCGGAAGTCAGCGGCATACGCGACAAGCTCGGCCTTACACAGTACAAGTTCCCCTGGGAATAATAAAATAATTAACCGCCCCTTTGCAGTGAAGCGGAGGGGCGGGTTTTTTGCGTAATGAGGAACGAATAATGAGTAATGAATAATTGAGGGCGGACGCTGTCCGCACCTGATTATAATGCCGAATTTCAAATTGAGGGGCTGCCCCCCTTAATTGCTCATTTTCCTTGCTCATTGCTCACTGAAAACAGCCCTCCGCTTTTTTCGGCGGAGGGCTGTTGATTATATATTAATTACAAGTTCATCCGTGAGGCTTAAATCTATGCGTTTTGAGGCGACATAGGTTTTGAGTGAGCCGTCGGGGTTGAGTTTGCCGAACGCGCCGTAGGTGGAGGTTACAACGGTTTTGCCGTCAATCACGACATTTCCGCAGTAGCCGACATCGGAATTTGCGCACACGCCGGGAGCGGTCTGACCGGGGAGATAAGTGTGGGCGATTTTTATTCTGTACTGCCCCTCCCTGCCGTTTTTGAGGTCGTCGTATGTGCCGACCCAGGCAATCCAGCCCTCGGAATACCAGCCCCTGCCCTCGCGCTCGCTGTATTTTTTCACCTTTCCGGGGTCGCGCTCAATCGAGCGGAAGGTAATGAACAGTCTGCCGTCACATAGGTATTCCGCCTTGTGGCGTTCGCCGTTCAGGGCGCCCGGGGCTAAGACGGGCTCGCTCCAGGTTCTGCCCTCGTCGGTTGAAAATGAGAGAAGCGAGTTGCAGGTTTTGCGGTTGCTGCGGGTGATAAGGCAAAGTTCGTCTCCTCTGCCGCCGTCCGAGCGGACGCACTCGACCTCGCACATTCCGCTTGCGGACTCAATATCCCTGTATTGTTGAAAATAAGGTTCGGGCTCGCTCCAGACGGGTCTGCCGTTTTCAAACGAGAGAACGGTTTTATAATTGACAAAACCGGGGTCGGTGTGGAAAAGCGCCATCCATTTATCAATGAATTTTCCGTTTTTCTTTAAGCGGGTAAGGGACGCCATTGCGACCACACAGCAGAGTTTTTCGCCGTTGAGATACGGAAAGCAGAGCTCAAACTCACTCCAGCTTTCGCCCTCGTTGTCGGAGAGTGAAAAATTGAAGCCGCCCGTTGTCGGCTCGTTCCCCCATCTCGGGTTGCCCGAGACGAGGAGGAGTTTATCGGGAGTGCCGTCTGAAAACTCAAGGCGGTAAACAGTGGGCGTTTCACGTGAGTTTTTCCACGAACCGGGCTGACGGCTGTCCGCGTTCAGATATGTTTTGCCGCCGTCACGGCTTATTCTCGAGCGTATCGCTCCCTTGCCGTGAGCGGAGGGGTAAACCGTGAGAATATCGCCGTTTTTGAGCAGAACGGAATCGGGATGCCCGAGGTACGGAAGCGAATCGTCAACCGTAACAAGTTCATATAACTCGCGGTATTTTTCATCCGCGCCCGCGGGCATAACGCTTAAATCGAGCTGAGGTATTGTGTACCCGCCCGCCGAAGTGTCTTTTTCAAAATCAATCATTTCGCTTTAATGCGGAAGACCTTTACGCCGTGAGCGGGAACGGAGGCGGTGAGTGATGAACGGTAAACCTCGGTGGTTTTGTCCCAGAGTTCGGTCGCCTCGTATTCATCCGTAATCGGAAGTTTAACGAAGGTGCGGCAGGCGATATCCTTGAGACTGTGCGACATTGAAACGGGTGATGAGCTTTTGTTGAAGAAGCATACGGCGACCTCGTTGTTCTCAAGGGGCTTGAGAAGCACATCGCAGAGTCCGTTCGTTTTGATTCTGCGGCACTGCTCGCCGAGTCTGTCCTGATCAATCGCGATTACATCGCGGTTCGTGACTATTCTGTAGGCGGGGTTTTCCGTGTTGGGAGTGCCGTCCGGCCTCAGGAATGAGCGGATGTCGTTGCCGAGAATAAGGGGAGCCGCCATCATACACCAGAGCGTGAAATGGCTCTTGTTCTCCTCATAACTCAGACTGCCGTTGCCCACCTCGAGCATATCGGGGTCGTTCCAGGTGCCGGGACCCGCGTGCTTACAGAGATTTACGTTTATTTCATAAATGCCGAGCACAGAAGCCCAGAACGGTTTTATATCGGGAGTTGTGCGCCAGAGATTGCCCGCGTGGGATGCCCAGGCCCAGGGAAGGTTGAGACCCCATTCGCAGATTGAATAGACTATCGGCTTTTCGGGGCAGCCCGTTTCGGCGGCGACCTTCGCTGTCGCCTTTTTGAGTTCCCGGCCCATTTTAATATACTGCTTCGCGGCGCTGTCGAATCTGGAGCCCACGGGGTTGTAAATCTTTATTGTGTTTTTGCCTTTTTTAAGGTTTATTTTAATCTGGTGCCTGCCCTCGGACGAAGGCGCTCTCGTGGCGGGAACGGTGACGCTGTAAATATCCGTGCCGTTTACGAGAATGTCGGCGTATTTGTTGCTGTTGCTCTTTTTGCGAAGGCAGAGAGTGAGAATGTATTCGCCGTCCTCCTCCGCCTCAACATCGACAAATTCAGCCGCTCCGGCGTTGCCGGAAAGGCCGTCTATATATCTGCCGCTGGAAAGCTGGGAATCCTCAACGATTTTCGCGCCGCCCGAAAGGAAGGCAAGCTCTGAACCGTAAACCTTTTCATTCTCAGAGCCGGGTCTGCTTATCGCTATAGCGTCAATACAGGGGGCGCGGGAGGGAATAGGAACATTGTGGCAGAAATCGTATTTGAAATACTCTATTCCCCATCTCGCGAAGGTTTCGGCGTCCTTCGCCTCGTTGCCCAGACTCGCGGGCAGGTCCTCACAGGTGAGCGTGCCGTTTGAACTGTAAATGCCGAGTTTCAGACCGAGGGCGTTCACCTTTTCGACAAGGGCTTTTATGCCCGAGGGGAAGTTCGCGAAATCGCCCTGAAGCCTGCCCTCGTCATCGCGCAGGGAGGACTGCCAGCAGTCGTCGAGATTTACATATACATAGCCGCAGTCGGCAAGACCGCTGTCTTTCATCGCCTTGGCGGTGTCATAAATCAGGTTTTCGTTAATCTTGTTGCGGAAAAGGTTCCAGCTCGACCAGCCCATTGGAGGGGTGAGAGCGGCGGAGTTTGAAAACTTCTCGCCGAGGTCGATATTAAGTTTTACGGCATTGCGCGCCCTTTTAGCCGCCGTTGAGGGGTCAATTCTTTTTGACCTGAGAAAATACGCCGCCGCGTCCGCGGCCGCTGACAACGGAATGATTTTTGCCATATCGGCACTTCCTTTCAATTATTCTGAGGGTTGCAATGCCCTTATGATATATCTGCACCCCTGAGGGTCCGAATCGAGCGGAATTGAGTTTTCGTCAATCACGCTTTTATTGTAAACAACTATTGTTTTCTGCTGGTAGAGCGGCAGTTCCGCGGCAAGTTCCATTACATTGCCGAGCATGAGCGCCGTTTTGAGGCACCTTTCTGAATAGTCCGTAGCCACCCGCAGTTCCTCGAGTTCGAGGTCCAGCATTTCGTCCGACACGCCGGAGTAATTGTATTTACCGCCTGTGTGGTAGTAATCGTATTTATCGCTCGACTGCGAATCATAAACGGGGCCGCACCACATATCGGCTGAACGCTTTTCGAGTGATGATGAATACTCCTCTTCACTGACGCATTTTACGGTCAGCTCTATGCCCGCGGATTTGAGCGACGCGACAAAACTGTTTATGACCTTTGAGAGAGCGTCCTTGCCGTCGGAGAGGCAGTAAACCGTGTATCTGAGCGCCTTGCCCTGAGAATCGGTGAGCGATTTATCCGATTTTATACAGCCCGCCGCGGCGAAATATTCGCCCGCTTTGGCGGAGTCGAACGGATAATAAGGTTCTGTAGTGCTTGCGGGATATTCGCCGAAGCGCACGCTCATCGGTCTGTAAACGGCGGTATAGTAACCGCCGAATTCGTCCTTCGCCTCACCGTTCCAGTTGGCGAGGCACATAATGCCCTTGCGGATGTTTATATCTATTTTCGCGCAGTTGAAAATAATCGAGTTATAAAAGGTGTCGTCGCAGAAATTGTATTTGTAACCCGCGTTTTCCGCCGTTGATACAATCGCGTTTTTCGCGGTGGTTTCGAGGATATCGACAGCCCCTCTTGAAACGGCGCTTTCGGGCGAAAGTTTTTTGACGGAAAGGTCAATGACATTTAAAGTGTCAAAGCCGTTTTTTCCGCCGCGGTAGTATTCATTTGAGCTGAGCACCGTAAGCCCGCTCTTTTTATCGGACGAATCGAGTTTGTACGCCCCCGATCCGACGGGCTTTTCGGCGTTGGATTTTACCGTTTCCGCCTTGCCCTTTACATAACCCGCGCCGTAAGCCGCCTTTGAGACAATCAGCGGATTTATCTGCGAAATGGCGCCGACATTCACGGAGTTGAAAACAACCGTGCAGGTGTGGTCGTTTATCTTTTTTATGCCCGAAATCTCGCTGACGGATGTGCCGTTTGAGTAGTTCTTGTCAATGTATTCTTTGACCTTTTCCTCTCTCTCGGCGGGGTCGGTGTATTTTTCATCTATTTCGGCTAACTTTTTCTCGTAGTTCTTGTCATCGTAATAGAATGCCTTCAAACCCTGGATGTCGTTTAAATACCAGTCGCTGTAGGTGCCGTCATAGGTGGCGTCGGCGAGCACGTAATACCAGAAAATGACATCGTCGATGGTAGCATAGGTGCCGTCGGAAAATCTTATATTGTCGTCTATGCTGACGGTGTATTTCACCTTGCCGCTCTCGAGAAATTCATAGGTGATGCTGCCGCAGTAATTTTCAAATTTATTGGAAACGCCCCGGCGCTGAACCCTTTCAAACAGCTGCGACATAATAACGGAATCGTCGTTTTCGCCGCAGTAAAAGGGATTGAAATTGCCCGCCGTTTCGGCTACGCCGATTTTGAGCGTGCTGTTCTGCCGTTTCGCGTTGCCGAAAGGCAGGGAGCACGACGGCAGCAAAAGGCAAACCGCTGTGAGTATTACCGCGACGCCCGCCTTTAATCGTTTCATAAGTTCTACCTCTGCAAATAACATGTTAAATAATATTTTAGCATAAGTATTATTTTATTACAATATTGTTACAGATTATTTTGCACAAAAAAAATACGGATTGCGCAGGGCAATCCGTATTCAAGTTGATTATCGGTTCAATCAGATGTTTTCAAAGCCCTTGAAGCCCTTGAAAATCTTCTCGTCATAAACATTGTTTTCGTCCTTGTCGTGGAGAGGATACCAGACCTGAGCGAAGAAGGGATTGACCTTCGCCTCGTCGTCGTAAGCCCAGTGGAACTTTTTGCCCTCATTGTCAGAGGGAAGCTCCTGCGGGCACCAGTGGCCGCCGCGAAGAACAAGGTTCGGGCTCATTTCGAACTCGTGGCCGTGAGCGCACTTCCACTTTACGGGAGTGTACATATCGACGATTTCGGTGGCAAGGCATTCGCCGCCTCTGAACTCAGCCGCCTTTTTGAGGTCATCGAGAGTGAGCGAATCGAAGGGCTTGCTCTCATCGTAGCCGTGGTCGAGAAGGACTATATCCTGCGCCTTTTCCTTGCTTCTTTCGGGAATGACTATGTCAAATTTATCCCACGAATCGGGAATGGCTTTCCAGTCCTCAAGCGAGCCGAAATAGGCGGAAATTCTTTCGGGAATCTTATTTTCAATCCACCACATTGTGCCGTAAATTTCCTTGTGGCAAAGCGACTTCATAAGAGTCTTTTTGAGAATGGGAGCGATGGGCTTCGCGAGGAAAGCGAGTTTATAGAAGAACTCAACCTCGTTGATAAGGTTGCCGAAATACTGTTTGATCGGGATGTTTGCCCTGAAGTGGCAGTATTTCTCAAGCTCGTCGCCGTCATAGTACCATTGGCCGTGGAAGTTGCGGGTGATGAACCAGTTGGGGTCAAAGAGCTTTTTGGGGCTGCCTATGCCGAGTGAGCCGAGAAGGTAATCCTCAAACTCGTAGTTGGTGATTCTGTATTGCTCGCCTGAGCCGATGTTGTAGAATCTGCGCCAGAATTCCTCGGGAATGTCGTCACCGCAGACATTTACCATAAGTCTCGCGGAGTCCTCGACGGTTGCCCATTCAAGAACGCCGTTAATCGGAACATGGAACATGATCGGGTCAATGTTCTTGAGGATTTCGCCGTAGAGAATACCGGATTGTCTGAGGGATACCCAGTGCTTGAGACCGGACTCGGCGAAGGTGCGCTCGGCAATGACCTTGCTTATGGCGTAGTGGTCGTAAATGCTGATTTTGACGGGGTCGCCGCATCTTGCCCAGTGGATGGGGGCGTTTCTGTCGCCCGTTTCGGCAACAGTGCCTATATAGACAACCTTGATGGCGTCGGGATCGGGCTGCGCCTTGACGGCGTCAACAATATTCTTGGCAGCCGATGTGTTGGTCTGTATTGTCTTTGTGGGATAGTAGTCCGCCGCGGGAGATACCATGCCGCCGACATGGAGAACGTAATCCGCGCCCGTTACGCATTTGAGAACGTCATCATACTTAGTAAGGTCGCCCCAGACGATTTTGACGCAGGGATCGTTCATATACGCCTTGAACTTTTTTCTGTTCTTTTCACTGTCGCGGAGAAGAACAACGAGGTTATATTTGTCTCTGTGCTTCAGGAATTCCTGAAAACTGTGGAAACCCATATTACCCGATGCGCCGGTAAGAAACACTGTCTTTTTTGCCATTGAGAATCCTCCAATAAAAAAGATTTATTAAACCCCACTAAAATCAGCAGGTCCATAACAAATTAATAATATCATATTAATTTATTAAAATCAACAAATTTCTTATTTAAAAAATACAATAAATGTATCAATTGCCGAAATTATATACCCAGGAGCGTTTTTATCTCCTTTTCGGTCTCATACATCTGGTCAATCTCCATTCTGCGGCTCTCAATAAACTCCGAGTAATCGCGCGCTCGGCTGAATATTTCCATTTTCACTCCGCAGAGATTCATATGATACTTCGCGTTTACGGGGTAGCACTGGCACTCAACCGTTGAGGCAAAGCCGAGAAAGTTCTGAACTCTCTGCGCCTTTTCCGGCTCCTTTTCAAAGTTTTTGCAGAGCCAGGAATAGATTTCCGGATGAAAGTTAGCCATAACTCCCGAATAGCCCGAGCAGCCCATTTTAAGTGTTGTGAGAAGTTCGGCGCCGTTTGCGTTGAATATTTTAAGCCCGGTGCCCTGCGCCGCCTGAAGTTTTTCCTTAACCATTGAAATTGAACAGCAGGTGTCCTTTATAAACTGCAGAGGGCTTATATCAAGGCATTTTTTTATAATATCCGCGGTCATAAGACGCTTGTAGGGATAGGGGCATTCATAGACGCCGAAGCCGATATCCGGCAGGGAAGAGACAACTGCACTGTAGTTTTTCATAAACACATCGGCGCCCTCATCCTCCCGGGCAAAGCGGTTGGCGATGAAAACATAGGCGTCAATGCCCTCGTTTATAAACGCCTTCGCCTCGTAAATCTGACGGTCAATGTCATCCGCAGTATGACCGGAGGCAACAAGATTCATCCCTGCGGGCAGATTCTTTTTTATAAAGCGCAGAAGCTCAAGGCGCTCCTCAAAACTCAGAAAGAAGATTTCGCTCGACTGGCAGATTGCGAAAACGCCGTCAACACCGTTTTTTGAATACCATTCAAGTATGCCGAGAACGGCATCGTAATCGATTTTGTTTTCCTTTGTGTAGGGCGTTATCATTGTGGGATAAACGCCGTTTTTAACATTTTTAATCATTCGGTTTTCTCCCCGTCCGTGAGATACGGGCGAACCTCGCCCGCGAAATAAAATGAGCCGCAGATTATTATAACACCGTCTTTTCCGGCGCTTTCAAGAGCGAGTTTCACCGCCTCAAAAGAGTCGGCGACCGAAACGCAGTTATTACAGTATCGCGAGGCGGCGAAGCGTAAATCATCCGCCGAAAGCGACCTTGCCACGGCGGTATGAGAGGCGATGATTGAGTCAAACAGAGGGGCTGTGATTGAAAGATAAGTGCCGTAATCCTTGTCCGCCATCATTGACATAACCGCGGTTATTTTTCTGCCGCCGAGGTTTTCCCTGACATATTTCGCAAGGGCAAGGGCGCAGCCCTCGTTGTGGCCGCCGTCAATTATCACAAGCGGATTTTTCCTCACTGTTTCAAGCCGCGCGGGCATTGCGCAGTCCGCCATTCCCGAGATAATATTATCATCCGAAATTACATAACCCTTTTCGCGCAGAACACCTATTGCCTCAACAGCCGTAACGGCGTTTTTAATCATATGGACTCCCGGCAGGGGCAGTGTGGTGTTGAGCCCCTTATATTCAAATTGCGAAAAGTCGGCGTCTGAAGAAATGATACTCAGTTTTGTAAGGTCGGGAACAATAAGTCTGTTTTCAAGTTTTTCGCAGGTGCTCTCTATGACCGCCTTTGCCTCGTCAGACTGCTCGGGGTAGCATACACAGGTGCCTCCCGGTTTGAGCGTTCCGCATTTTTCGCCCGCTATCAGCGTTAAAGTGTCGCCGAGAACGGCGGTGTGGTCCTTTGATATTGAGGTCAGCACATTCACCTCGGGGCAGTCGATTACATTTGTTGAGTCGAGTCTGCCGCCGAGTCCGACCTCGAGAACGACAATATCGCAGTTTTTCTTTTTGAAATAAACAAACGCGGCGGCGGTTATAACCTCAAATTCCGTCGGCTGCATATCATTTTTATTGAGAATATCCACAGCCGCCTTCACCTGTTCCACACAAGAGGCGAGTTCTTCCGGCTCAATCATACTGCCGTTAAATTTTATACGCTCCCTGAAATCGACAACATAGGGCGAGGTAAAAAGCCCCGTATTATACCCTGCTTTTATGAGGATTTCGGATATCATTGTGCTTGTTGAGCCCTTGCCGTTTGTGCCCGCCACATGTACGAATTTAAGATCTTTTTGCGGGTTTCCGAGAATGCGGCAGAGTTCCTCAATGCGCTCAAGCCCCGGCTTTATGCCGAAGCGCTCGAGGGAGTGGATATATTCAATCGCCTGAGTGCAGTTCAAGATTTCACCGCCTTTCAATGAAAAAGGGGCGGGTCTCCCCGCCCCCGGATAATCATCAGCCGAGTTTTGATATGCTTTCTTTGAGCATGGCGATTTTTTCGCCGAGTTTCGCCGCCTGCTCGCGCTGGGCGTTTACAACCGCCTCGGGCGCCTTGGAAACAAAGTTTTCATTGCTCAGCTTATTGTTGACAAAGTCGAGATCCTTCTGTGCGCTTTCGAGTTCCTTGTTGAGGCGCGCCTTTTCCGCTTCGAAATCAATGAGGTCGCCCATCGGGATATAGATTTTCGCGTCCTCGGTGACTATGCAGACCGCGGTGTCATCGCTGAACTCATCCGCAAGGCAGACCTCGCTCGCGCTTGCAAGGCGCTGCATAAACACGCCCGCGAGCTCAAAGGTATCCTTATAAGCGCTGGTGATGATGACCTTCGCCTTTCTTGAGGGGGGAACATTCATTTCGGACCTGCGGTTTCTGATTGCGCGGATGGCTCTCATAATGCGGTCCATCTCCGCTTCCTCCGCCTCAAAGGCGAGCGCTTCGTCGTAAACCGGCCAGGCGGAAATCATAAGCGCCTCGTCGCTATGGGGAATGGTCTGGTAAATCTCCTCGGTAATGAAGGGCATAAAGGGATGAAGCAGTTTGAGAATACCCGTCATAATATATACGAGCACCTGCTTTACGCCCGCAGAGTTTTCGCTCTGCAGCCTGATTTTTGCAAGTTCAATATACCAGTCGCAGAAAATATCCCAGATAAAGTCGTAAAGTTTTGAAACGGCGATGCCGAGCTCAAATTTTTCAAGGTTGTCGGTAACCTCTTTTACGAGCGTGTTGTAAAGACTGATTACCCATTTGTCCTCAAGAGCGAGGTCGGCGGGAACGGCGCATTCGATATTCTCATCGCCGAGATTCATCATAATAAATCTCGAGGCGTTCCAGAGTTTGTTGGCGAAGTTTCTGGAAGCGGCGACCTTTTCGTCCGAATAGCGCATATCGTTTCCGGGGCTGTTGCCCGTGGCAAGCATAAAGCGCAGGGCGTCCGCTCCGAACTTGTCGATAACCTGAAGCGGGTCAACGCCGTTACCGAGGGATTTGGACATCTTTCTGCCCTGTGAATCCCTTACAAGGCCGTGAATAAGCACGGTGTCAAACGGCACTCTGCCGGTGTAGGCAAGACCCGAGAATATCATACGGCTCACCCAGAAGCCGATAATGTCGTAACCCGTAACAAGTGTGTTTGTGGGATAATAGTGCTTCAGATCCTCGGTTTCATCCGGCCAGCCGAGAGTTGAGAACGGCCAGAGAGCGGAGGAGAACCAGGTGTCCAGCGTGTCGGAATCCTGAATGAGATTTTTACCGCCGCACTTCGGGCAGGTGTCAACATCGGTTTTGCTTACAATCATTTCGCCGCAGTCGTCGCAGTACCAGGCGGGAATGCGGTGACCCCACCAGAGCTGGCGGGAGATGCACCAGTCGCGCGTACCGCGCATCCAGTTCATATAGTTCTTGGTGAAGCGCTCGGGAACGAAGGCGACCTCGCCCTTTTCAACCGCTTCAATCGCCGGGTCGGCGAGGGGCTGCATACGAACGAACCACTGTTTTGAAACCATCGGCTCAATGTCCGTTTTGCAGCGGTAGCAGATGCCCACCTCGTGCTTTAACGGCTCAATATATTTGATATATCCGCCCGCTTCGAGGTCGGCTACAATCGCCTTTCTCGCTTCAATGGTGCTCATGCCCGCGTATTTGCCGCAGTCGAGCACCTCGGGCTCGTCGGCAGCCGCTTTGCCGCTCGCGACAAGTTCCTCGTAAGCCGCTTTTTCTTTGGCGCCCGTGAGGTAGCCGTCGTAGGTGAATGTGCGCACAACGGGAAGGTTGTGCCTCAAACCGACTTCATAGTCGTTGGGGTCGTGCGCGGGAGTGATTTTGACAACACCCGTGCCCTTTTCCATATCGGCGTGCTCGTCGCACACAATCGGAATTTCCTTGTTGAGGAGAGGAAGAATCGCGTGGCAGCCGTGAAGGTGCTTGTAGCGCTCGTCCTCGGGATTTATCGCGACGGCGGTGTCGCCGAGCATTGTTTCGGGTCTGGTGGTGGCAAGTTCGAGTTTTTCGCCCGTTTCCTTGACGGTGTAAAGGAGATGCCAGAAATAACTGTCCTTCTCCTCGTATTCAACCTCGGCGTCGGAAATGGATGTGTTGCAGTGCGGGCACCAGTTGACCATACGGTTGCCCCTGTAAATGAGATCCTGCTCATAAAGGCGCACAAACACCTCGCGCACGGCGCGCGAGCAGCCCTCATCAAGGGTGAATCTCGTTCTGTCCCAGTCGCAGGATGAGCCGAGTTTTTTGAGCTGTTTGATTATTGTTCCGCCGTACTGCTCCTTCCACTGCCAGGAGCGCTCAAGGAATTTGTCTCTGCCGAGTTCCTCTTTCGAGGTGCCCTCCTCCCTGAGTTTTTCGACTATTTTCGCCTCGGTGGCTATTGAGGCGTGGTCGGTGCCGGGAAGCCATAAGGTATCAAAGCCCTGCATTCTTCTCCATCTGATGATGATATCCTGCAGAGTGTTGTCAAGGGCGTGGCCCATATGAAGCTGACCCGTGATGTTCGGGGGCGGAATAACTATTGTGTAGGGCTTTTTATCGGGCTCGTTTTTCGCGTGGAAATAGTTGCCGTCAAGCCAGAATGAATATATTCTGTCCTCCACATCCTTGGGATCGTACTGTTTAGCGAGTTCTTTTGCCATAAAATCAATCCTCTTGAATTAATAATAAAATACTTTTAGATTATAGCATAAATATAATAAGTGTCAATAAAAAAATGGGCTATCCTTGTGACAGCCCGCCTTTTTGATTTTATATCAGTGTGTACTTTTCGCCCGCGACGGATTCAAATTCATAAAACTCAACATCACTTCTGCCTCTCGGGCTTTTTACGGTGACCTGAACCTCATTGCCTGAGGAATCGAGTATTTTCATATTCTCCTCGACCGCCACACGGGCTCTGCCGCCGCTTAAACTCACCATTTCGGCGCTGACGATTTTTTGCTCCTTAGCGCTGTAACGGGCGCTCACAAGGAAGGCACCGTATGTACGCAGGTTTTCGAACGAGGCGTCAAGGTCCTTTCTCCAGTTCGGGAAAAGTTTGATAATGCCCTTGTTGCTGAGCACGAGCATATCATTGACCGCCCTGACGGCGCCGGCTTTTTCGAAGCCGTGAACCTCGTCGTCAACCGTGAGATTGTCCCTGAGCGAGCCGCCAAGAACCCTGGCGAAGGCGTCAATTACGCTTTCAATATCATAGCCCGCGTTTACGGCGCAGTCAAACAGCCGCGGGAAGTTGTTTATGCAGTCCCAGGCGGAGCGGATGTCGAAAAGCTCCACCGTGTTTTTAAGAAGGTTTATATCCTCCTCGGGTGAGAAATAACCGATTATATTGCCGGGCAGAACGCAGTCGAGGGCTATGGCGTTGCCGTCCTCGGGAACCGCCTCCTCCATAGGTCTGAACGCGCCGTCCTCATATTCCTCCTCGGCGAGGGCGAGCACCTTTTTGCCGAGTATGACCGTTGTGGGCTGAGGTGCGAGTTTTCTGAGGTAATTCTCCCATTTTTCGATTAAATCCTCATCAACGCCGTTTTCCTCCGCGGCGAATATCGCCTCGCGCAGGCAGAGTTTGTAAGCCGCGAGTTCAACCGCGGGATTCTTCGCCCACGAGCCCTCGTTGTAGCCGGCGTAGAGAGTGTATTGACCGTTTTCCTCAACAAGCCAGCTGTCCAGCAGGGCGAGAACCAGTTTGAGATAGGGATAGAAAATCTGACGGCGGAAGCTTTCGTCCGACATTGAACGGCAGTATTCCGCAATCGGGAAAGCGCTGTAAGCGGCGTTCATCGTCTCGTTCCAGTAGTTCATATCGCTTGTGCCGTAGGGCGCGATTCCCACGGGATAAAGCACGGTGCCGGGTATGCCTTCACGCTCGCTGATTTTGCCCTCTGCAATGAGTTTGTCAATGAAATACGGCTCGAATTTGCGCCATTCGTTGATATCGCCCGCGTTTTTAACGCCTCTTTCAACATAGTCGTTTACCGCCACGCAGGCGGATTTCAGCTGATAAGGTCTGTTCGATGAGGCGCAGCCGTAAAAGGCGGAAATAAAGTTATAGTTTAAGTGGTAGTCGGAGTTCCAGGGCGGGTTGTCGTCCGCGTGCCAGATTCCGTAAAGCCCCGGCGCGTCCGCGTTTTCATTGATTCCGCTGCCCAGAAGGTACTGCGCGCCGTAATAGTATTTCTGAATGAGCGCGATTTTCTCATCCGAGGTGTCGAGGTCTATGCACGACTCGTTCCAGTACTCCTGCCAGTGAAGCGCGTGCTCATTTTCTATGGTGTCAATGTTTGAAAAGGTCTTGATTTTATCGAGCATGAAAAGGGCTCTGTTGTAAGGGTCCGCCTTGGCGGGTCTGCCGCAGCAGACAGCGGCGATAATGAACACCTCGCCGCCCTCATAGAGATTGAATTCCATACTCGCGGCGCCGTCGCAGCAGAACATATTTTCCGCTTTTGAGCCGAGAATATCAGCCGAAATAACTGCCGCCAGGGTGTGGCTGCCGTGGAATACGGTCTGTTTTGTAACCGATATTTTATCGCCGCTCAGAGCGGACGAGCAGGGTCTTCTCTCGCTTCTGAACGCCTCTATTTTGAGTCTTATTCTTATGTCCGCGTCACTGCGGAGTTTCATTACAAAATAGTTGTTTTCGCTCGAGATGAACGACTCGGCGTGAAGCGCGCCCGTTTCGGTTATAACGCGGGCGGAGAGTATATCCTGACACTCGTAAAAGCCGTTTTTGCCGCCGTCAACTATTTCGGCGCTGAGCGTGCCTATGGCGAGAGCGGGGCCTTTATACTCCCAGAAATTGCTTTTTGAGAAAGAAAAGGCGGCTTTGCCGTAATCGGACACGGAGAACGCGCCGACATCACCGTTTCCGAGCAGAGCGGTAGCGGGAATACGGGGGCACTTCGCCCCTTCATAATCCGGCTTTAACCACTCGCTTTTATATTGTGATAATATTTCTTTTATTCTTTCGGGGTTTACTGCCATAGAGCACCTCAGGTAATACAGTATTTGAAAATGCCGATGAACATAAGAATCGCGCCCGCGTCAACGGCAACATGGAATACGCTGTGGAAATAGCGGCGTTTGTGCCCGAAAAGGTAGAGCACCGTGCCGCAGGTTATGGCGATTCCGCCCGCGAGTATCCACCATAAAAGCGCGGTCGGAAACACCGACCTGAGCATTTTTATAAGCACAACGAAGCACCAGCCGATTATCATATAGGTAGCCATTGTTACAGGCTTGTATTTATTGACATCAATCGCCGTGAATGCAGCGCCCACTCCCGCGAAAACGAGCAGGGCGGCGAGAACGATGAAGAAGTATTTTCTGTTATAGGGATAAAGCCCCGTGACAAGCATCGGCATATAACTGCCGACAATCATTAAATAGATTATGCAGTGGTCTATGACCTGCCATATCTTTTTTGTGTATTCCTTTTTAAGCCCGTGATATGTGGCGGATGTTACAAACAGAGCCAGCATTGAAAGGCAGTAAACCGCTCCGCTTATCCGCGCGGGAGTGTCCTTGGCGAAAACAAGGCACAGAATAAGGGCGATAACCGCGAACACCGCGCCCAGAGCGTGGGTCAGGCAGTTGAGCGTCTCCTCTCTTTGTGTGTACCCGGGCAGAGACCTGTCGCACACTTTTGTACGTTTCATAAAATCACCTCACGGCAACATATATTTTGATTATATAACAAAAAAAGCGATTTGTCACTTTATTTATTTTCAATTGTGTTTATTATTGAAAAAAAGGGCGGACTGTTGTATAATTGACAAAAAAGCAAAGGAGGGCGCGCTGTGGATGAACTGCAGTTTCGCAAAACCGTAGCCGAAAACATAATCCGCTGCCGCAAGGACGCGGGTATGACTCAGGGCGCACTTGCGCAGAAGTTAAACTACACCGACAAATCCGTTTCAAAATGGGAGCGGGCTGAAGGTCTGCCGGACGCCTTCGTTCTCAGCGAAATGGCTAATATATTCGACATATCTGTTGACGAACTCATTCACGGAAAAGGGTCTACCCACGCCGAAAAAAGCGTTAAGAAGCTGAGCGTGAAAAAGAAGATAATTCCCTTCCTTTCGGCGGGAATCGTCTGGCTCGTGGCGGCGGTAATATTCGTCGCTCTCGAAATAATAATCAACAATTTCTTCCCCGAGGCAAAAGAGATAAAGTGGCTTCGTCCCTGGCTTATTTTCATTTACGCCATACCGTTCTCCTCTATAGTGTTCACTGTTTTTTCCTGCCTGTGGCGCGGAATGGCGGCAAGGTGCCTTTCCGTGAGCGGAATAATATGGGGAGTGTTCCTTTCAATCATACTCTCCGTGCCCGCGCAGAAGATTTATCTGACGGCGATCATAGCCGCCATAGTGCAGGTGCTCGCGATAATGTGGTTTTATATGCGCTACCGTTCAAGGTTGCAGAAGGCGCGGCTCAAGGAAGCGCAGAAGCAGAAATCCGAAGAAAGCAAAACGGAGGAATAACAAATGTCAGTAGTAAGAGCGATTTTTTCAAATTTCGGCGCGTTCCTGATGTGCATAATCATCACACTCTGCCCGTACAAGGGAATAAAACTTCCCGTAATCGACACGGCTGAGGACAACTGCCGGCTCAATATTGAACTTATTTCGGACACACATCTTGAGGAAAACGAACCCTTCCGCAAGCTGTTCCTCAAATCCGCGCTTAAGAATTTCAACAATTCGAAGGCGAGCATTGACGGCATTGTTGTATGCGGCGATATTACGAACTACGCCGATGAGCCCTCACTCGCGATGTTCTTCAATATGATAGACACGCTCACCGATATTCCCGTTATTCCCGTTGCCGGCAACCACGACATAGGCCACGCGGGCGACAGGGATGTCACCGATATAACAAGAGAGCAGGCGCGCGACAACTTCATAAGATACCGCAACGAGTATATGGGCAGGGACGACGCGGTCAACTATTTCAGCGTTGAGATAAACGGCTATAAATTCATCGTCATAGGCGACGAGGTAATTGACGGCGGAAAATGGGACGGAATAACCATGACTCCCGAACAGCTCGAGTTCCTTGACACGGAATTGGCCGACGGCACGAAGGACGGAAAACCCGTATTCGTCTGTTGCCACTGGCCTCTTGAAGGCACAAACGGCGAGGAGACCGTATGGCCCGAGAGCGGAATTGAAAAAGACCGCTACGACATAGCGCCGATACTTGAAAAATATAAAAATGTTTTCTGGATAAGCGGCCACATGCACACGGGCGTAAAGGCGGAGGCGATACAGGAGATGTACGGCCTGAGCAGTGCGGAGCAGATAAACGGCGTGACTTATTTGAACCTTCCGACCTTCGGCATAGTCAACTCCTTCGGTCTTCCCTGGTCCGGCACGGGCGCTCAGCTCGAGGTGTATGACGGAAAGGTTATTTTCAGACCGAGAAACATGCTTACGAACAACTGGTACGAAAACGCGGAATTTGAATTTGAAATAACATAAAGATAAGGGCTTCCTGCGGGGAGCCCTTTTATTTATAAATAATTAACATATACAATATTGAAAAAATGTTCAAAATGTGCTATATTATGATTGAGTAAATATCACTCTTTTTTAAAATCATGCCGGGAAGGAGGTTGCGTTATGGAACTGAATAAAAGAATAGGCGCGGTAATGCTGTTTTTCACAATGCTGTTCATTCAGTGCTTTCAGTTTGCCGCGGGCAAGCGGGACACCATTGACGTGACCTATCCCACACGCCCGACGGAGACAACGCTTTATTTTGACGGCAGATACAACACAACAAGAGCATCAACAACGGTAATAACAACCACCGAGCCGCCCACTCAGGAGGGATATATCCCCGCCGGCTCGGACGAGGACCTGTGGTCGGTTTCATTCGGCGGCACGGGCGAGGATGTTGTGCGCTCAATTTACTACTGCGCAAACGGCGACTATGTTATTTGCGGCAACTCCACCTCGGACGATATGGCATTCACCGGTCTTTATGTTGAGGGCACGGCGAGACCTTACGCCTTTGTCGCCAAGTTTTCGTCATCCGGTTCTCTGCGTTGGATTAACAGCATTTACGGCAACAATATTTGCATAGCCAACGATGTGTGCGAGTTAGCCGACGGTTCAATAGCTGTCGCGGGATATACCCGCGCCACAAATCTCATAACGAGCGCCCCGCTTTCATCAAGCGTTATTGACGCGTTCATATTCAGATATTCCTCAACCGGCGATGTTTTAAACAAATATGTCGCCGACGGAAGCGGCTATGACTATTTTTACAGCATATCCCCCTGCCCCGACGGCGGATATGTGGCGGGCGGCAGTTCCACCTCAACAGACGGCGATTTCAATATGACATCGACGGGCGCTGTGCTTATAAAATTCAATTCATCAAACACCATAGTTTCATCCGTCACGCTCAACGGCGGCTCGGGCGGAACTATTCACGATGTGAGCGTTGACACAAACGGCACGGTTTTCGCCGCCTGCGTCACCACTTCATCCGATGGGGATTTCGCTCAGTTCAGCGGCCTCGGCGCGGGAAAGACCGATTCTTTGGTACTCAAGTATTCATCCGACCTCTCCGTTCTCAGGTGGAGCGTTGTTATAGCGGGCGGAGGCAACGACCGCTTTGAATACATCTGCGCCGACAATGACGGCGGCTGCGTTGTTGCGGGCAATTTTGAAACGAAAAACAACGCGGGCGTGACCGACGGCTTCTTCGCGGGTTATCCCAACTACGGCTACGCTGACGGCTACGCCGTAAGAATAAACTCCGTAGGCACCGTGACGGGCAGAAGGGGCTTCGGCGGAAGTCAGATTGATTACATAACGGGCGTCTGCCGCTGCTCGGGCAGTTATGTTTTCTGCGGCTATACAAAGTCCTCCGATTTCAATTTCAGCACCCTCGGCAATATAGGCGGATATGACTCCTTTGTTACAGTTGTAAGCACTTCGGATTTTTCGGGCTCGGCTGTGAGCGTGCACCCGATAGCGGGCACGGATTCCGACACGGCGTTCGCGATCTGCGGCTCGGGTTATGTTTACACCGTGGCGGGCACAACATCATCAACGGATGAATTCTTCTGGACCACCGACCCGATGGTGACTCAGGAGAACACGGGATTCGCCGTAAAATACGAGCTTGAAAGCTGATTTGAAAAATAATTAAAATAACACTTGCAATTAATAAAACAATATGATAATATAATAGCCGTCCGCTGGACCGCGTATATTATCATATATGCTGCTATGGCTCAGGTGGTAGAGCGCATCCTTGGTAAGGATGAGGTCGGCAGTTCGAGTCTGCCTAGCAGCTCCACGGCAAAACCCCGTCGTATTTACGGCGGGGTTTTTGTTTGTCTCAGGACATCAAAAGCGGACGGCAGAACCGTCCGCTTTAAATATTCTTATTTTCAGATTTCGGGGATTTCAATCGCTATTTCTCTGCCGAGTTCAGCCGAGCGGGAAATGCCGTCGATAATCGCCTGGTTGTAGAGAATCTGTGAGCAGGGAACGGGCGCTTCGCCGCCGTTCTTGACCGCATCGACGAACGAGCGGATTTTGATGTCGAAGCAATCTGTGTCGTTGTGCTTTTCCTCAACAATCGTCTCAACCTGGTTGCCCGCGATTTCGTGGTAAATCACGAGAGGACCGCCGATGCTGCCGTTCCAGCACTCTGTTGAGGGAACGCGGACGGAGCCCTTCGTGCCCATAATAATCGTGTCACCGGGAGTGTCGAGGTTCATGGCCCAGGCAATTCTGAAGTCGAGAATGATGTCGCCCTCAAGGCGGATAAAGCCCGCCGCGAAGTCATCAACGCCGAAAACATCGTGATGCTCGTATGAGGGATCCTTGCCGAAATAAGCCGATTTGTAGCCCGAAACCGTCAGGGGCTTCGGGTAGCCGATTGAGTTGAGAACCATATCGAGCGAGTAGCAGCCGATATCGCCGAGAGCGCCGATGCCCGCGGTTTCCTTTTCAATGAAGGATGTGCCGTAGGGAGTCGGGATGCCTCTTCTTCTGCCGCCGCCTGTCTGGATATAGTAAATCTTGCCGAGTTCGCCGGATTGGCAGATCTTTTTGAGCATTTTCATATTCTCGTCAAATCTGGGCTGGAAACCGATTGAGAGAACCGCGTTGTTTCTCTTTTCAGCCCTGCAGATTTCAACCGCCTCGTCAAGAGTGACGCACATCGGTTTTTCAAGCAGAACGCTCACGCCGTGGTCAAGGGCGTAAATCGTGCACTCGGCGTGGGTGGCGTTGTATGTGCAGACGCTTACCGCGTCAACACCCGCCTCGTCAATGAGTTCCTTGTGGCTGGGGTAGAATTTGATGTTCTCAAGGCCGTTTGCCTTGCAGAACGCCTCCGCCTTGCCGGGAATGAGATCCGCGGCGGCTATAATTTCAACATCGGGGCACTTTTTGTAGGCGTTCACATGCGCCTCGGCAATCCAGCCGGTGCCGATGATGCCGACTTTTATCTTTTTGGAAAGATCGATTTCGGTTTTTTCCGCGATTTCTTCTTTGAATCTGTCAAGAATACCTGCCATAACTGCACCTCACATTTTTATTTTACCAGCCGAGCGTAGAGAGATACTCGCGGCTGAGTTTTACCGATTCAATGCGTGTTTCGCCGTCCGAGGGTTCATCCTGCTCAACAACAACCCACTCGGAGCCCGCTTCCTCGCAGGCGGCGAGAATCTCGCCGAAATCCTGCTCGCCGTAGCCGACCGGTCTGAAGCAGAACGAACTTTCCTGCTTTTCATCCCCGGCGTCGTCAATGCCTATAAGTTTATAGAGAGCGCCGCCCGTCTGCTGTCCCATACGGAAATCCTTGAGATGAACAACGGGAGAGCGGCCGGAATACTTTTTGATATATTCCGCGGGGTTTTCGCCGGCGACCTTGACCCAGCAGGTGTCAAGCTCGGTTTTGAGCAGGTCCTCATCAATTGTCGAATAGAGAATATCGAGGGCGTACTCACCGTCGATTTTTACATATTCAAAATCGTGGTTGTGGTAGAGAAGCTGAATGCCGAGTTCCTTCGCCGCTTCGGCTATTTTGCGTATGCCCTCAACCGTTGAAGCCCAGCCGTCCGTTCCGGGGCGGCATTCCTCGGTAAGGTAGGGAACGGCAACATATTTGCAGCCGATTTCGGCGTAATCCGCGAGCACCTTCTGCGGATTCTCAAGCATATCGTAGTAGGGCACGTGGGCGGAAACGGGGTTTATGCCGATTTCCTCACAGATGCGCTTTACCTCCTGCGGCTCCCTGTCAAAGAGCCCCGCGAACTCAACGCCGTCATAGCCCAGTTCCTTCATTTTGCGGATGGTACCTTCGAAATCCTCAGCCATTTCATCCCTTACAGAGTAAAGCTGAACGGCAACGGGAAGTTTCATATTGTTTTCACTCCTTAAATGATTTTACATAGATATAGTATCATAAAGGGATTAAATATACAAGATATAATTTGTTTAAATCAAAGCATTTCTTCGAGTATTTCGGCGGCGTCCCTGACGAGAATCGCGCACGGGCGTTTTTTATAGAATTCGGCATTTCTCTCATCGGGCACGGGAGTTGAGCGCACCGCGCCCATCAAATCGCTGCAGTCGAGCGAGCCGTTCTTTGCCCTGAACTTATCCGCTGCCTGCTGAACAAGGGCATAAACCTTCGCCTTGTTGTCCTTGTCGCTTAAATCGGCGGAGCCGTATTTCATTGAAAGGACTATCGCCATACCGGTGACCGCGCCGCAGATATCGCGCATTCTGCCGACTCCCCCGCCGAGACCTTCGGACATAATAAGGCCGGTCTCCCTCGGGATTCCGAAATCCTCGCAAAACGCTCCGACAACGGACTGCGAACAGTTGTAACCGTCAAAAAACAACTGAGCCGCTTCTTCTTTTTTACCCATAAAATCACACTTTCTTTATAAATTTTTAAGGTTTTTGTATATTATAACATAAAAAAATAATAAAAAAAGTATTCCATTTACAAAATTTATGTGTTATAATGTTGCACTGTAACGGATGGATAGAGACAAATCCGTAATTTGATTGGAGGAAATTTTATGAAATTGGCAAAAAGATCACTCGCTCTGATTCTTGCGTTTATCTGCGCTTTTTCGGCACTCGCGGTTGCCGCTTCGGCACTGGTTACCGTAGAGTTTGAAGAAATCGGCAAGGATTCCGTAACTATCAAAAAGGTCAACGGCACCAATGTTCAGTACGGCTGGAAGGCAAAGGGCGCCGACGGCGACTTTATATGGGGTGACAGCAATGTCATCACCGACATCAACGGCAGCACCGAAGGCTACACTTTCAAAGTAAAGAACAGCATCGAAGAGTCCGCGGAGGTCGATGTTCTCGCCGCTCCCGCCGCTCCCGAAAAGCCCGAGTATGAATCCTGCACATCGGCTACAATCACTGTTAAAGCCGTTGATGGTTATGAATACAGATGCTACAACACAGAGCTCGGCTATGATTCCGGATGGAAAAGCACCAATGTTCTCGAGGGCCTCAGAAAAGATACACTCTATTCGGTAACACAGAGAGTCAAAGCCGCCGACAATCAGTTCATCGGCGAAGAGAGCGAAGCTATTGAAGTAAGAACCGCTCACAGGGAAATGTTCATCACCAAGATTGACGACTGCACCGTTGATATCGACTATGAAGGCAGCGTCAACGCGGGAGAGACCGTTTCGTTCACAGCCAACGGCTCAGCCCCCATTGACAAGCCCTATGTTGACGGCGATGTTCGTTTCATCCCCTATCAGTGGTACGCGGTACAGGTTGTAAACAATGTTGAAGTTAATCTCTGCTCCCCCTCAACAAGCTTCAAAAAGGTTTCCGACAACGAAGTTGTAAAGACCACAACATTCGACACATCTGTTGTTAAGGTTGAAAAGAAAGAGACCGCGAAGGTTCTCATTTATGTCACCTTCAGAAAACAGGTTTACAATTCAAAGTACGGTCTGTGGATTACCCAGGCAGACAAGCCCGAATACCTCAGATATAATGATTTCCCGGTAGGCGGCGGCAAATCCGGCCTTGAAAAGTTCACCGGCTTCATCTCCACATTAATCAACTACGCGAGCAAGGGCATCCAGGCTATTATGGCATTCATCTGGAAGTGGCTCACTCAGGAATAATTTAAGAATCAGACGGCGCTGTTTCTTCGGAAACAGCGCTTTTTTTGCTTGTATATTTAATATATTATGTTATAATTATTTTATAATATATTCGGAGGCGGAACTTGAAAATACTTCTTGAACTGTTTTTTGCATTCGCGCGTATAGGCGGGCTTACCTTCGGGGGCGGGCTCGCCATGCTGCCGATGCTCAAATATGAACTGTGCGAAAAACGCGACTGGGTGACTGAGGACGAAATAATCGACTATTACGCCATCGGTCAGTGCACGCCCGGCATTATCGCGGTAAACACAGCCACCTTCGTCGGCTACAAAAAGAAGGGCGTTATCGGCGGGGTTGCGGCAACTCTCGGTATGGTTACGCCGTCGGTTATAATCATTCTGCTTGTGGCGAGCGTGCTTAATATTTTTATGGGCAACGCAATTCTTCTTCACGCCCTCGCCGGCATACGAATTGCCGCCTGCGCGCTGATTACAAGCACGGTTGTTTCGCTTGCGAAAAAGGGAATAACCGACATCCTCTGCGGAGTCATTTTTGTTGCCGTTCTGCTTATTTCGTTCTTCCTTGACATTCCGTCCATCGCGATTATAGCGGCGAGCGGACTTGTTGGCATTGTCGCCGGCATGATAAAGAGAAGGAGGAAAAAGGCATGAGCATCTACCTTCTTCTCGCGTGGGAGTTTTTCAAAACAGGTCTTTTCGCCATAGGCGGCGGCGCGGCTACAATACCCTTCCTCAGTGAAATGAGCGATAAATACGGCTGGTTTACTCAGGAAGAGCTTACCAATATGATTGCCATAAGCGAGGCGACCCCCGGACCTATGGGAATCAATATGGCAACCTATGTCGGTTACACCACGGCGGGCATAGCGGGCGGAATAATTGCCACGCTCTCGCTCGTTTTTCCGAGCATAGTGATTATATGTCTTGTGGCGAAATTTTTAACTCAGTTCCGCGACAACAAGCTTGTGAACGACGCTTTTTACGGAATAAGGCCCGCGGTCGCAGCCCTGATAGCGACTGTTGTGGCCGGACTTATACAGGACGCCTTCTTCAAGGCGGGCGCCGATATAAAAACGACGGTAATACCCTCGGTTATACTGTTCGCGGCTATACTCGGTCTGCTCCAGTTCAAGAAGCTCAAAAAAATACATCCCGTGTTCTGGTTCGCCGCGGCGGCGGTTGTGGGGATAGTATTGAAAATGTAATTATATATAAAAACAGCCGGACGGATTACTCCGTCCGGTTTGCTTTTTTCAGTATGCTGTTTAAAACGAAAAGTGGTGAATGAAGAACAGCGGGTCTGTCCAGTCGATATTTTTCAGACCGTTGAAAATATCATCAACGATGACCTCAAATATCGCTTTTATCATGGTAACCGTTGTTCCGAACGGGTCCTCCTTAAACTTCTCGCCTAAGGTTTTCAGCAAAGGACGAAGAAGCTCCGGAAGATTTATCATTCCGCCCGGGAAGACATCTCCGCCGAGAGGTCGGATGTCGACCGTGTCATCCGCCGAAGCGCAGACGGCGAATATGCCGAGCAGAAGCACGAGGCATAAAAGGATTGAGATTGCTTTTTTCATTTTTTCCTCCGTTTGATTTATTGTTGAACGCCGTTTTTAACGGCGTTTAACGCGGATTAAATGGCGAATGCTTGTTGAACCTGAGGTGCGAATGGAATTTGCGAAGATTCGACACGGAAGAATCCGTGCCCTATGTGCTTTGTGGGGATTGAGGTGGTTTGGCGGCGGGATTGGGGAATCCCGCCCTACGTGCTATATGGGTTTTGAGGTAAAATGGCGGGCGACAGGTTGTCGCCCCTACGACACAAACCTCCGTCCGTTGCGAGTGCTTAAAATGAAATCTCCGCCGTAGGGGTGCGGGTCTCCGGCGGAGACCTCTGCCGCAAGGCAGAAGCACCGACCGAGACGGGAGGCGAGACCGATTATCAATCGCCCGCAACAAGGAAGTCCGTGAGGACATATATTCGGCGAATTCCTTAAATTCGGAATTCGGAATTACCGAAGGCGACACGGAAGAATCCGTGCCCTGCGGAACGAGAACGGCTTTGCTGTTTTCGCCACACCCGCCCCTTCGGGGCACCCTCTCCGTTCTCGGAGAGGGCTATTACCGTCCGTGAGGACATATATTCGGCGAATCCCTTAAATTCGGAATTTGGAATTATTTCTTACACTGCCGCGAGGATGTTCGCGTTTCGCAGGGCGGGGTCTTTTATTTTATCGTTCACCGCGAAGGCGTGGGAGCCGATATCCTCTTTTTCCGAGTCCGAGAGTCCCTGCGCCTTGAGTTCGTCAATAACGGCTGCGCAAACGCTGTTTATCAGTTCAAACTTTGTCTGCACAAAATCGCCGGCGTTGCCCGTGGTCAGCAGTATTTCGAGGGGCGAAGCGAGTTCGGAGAGCTTCTCAAGTAGTGAAAGGGCGCGGAAACTCCACTTGTAAAACGGCATATACCTGCGGTTTAACCTGAACACCGCCGAAAGCGCGGCGTTTACGAATTCATTTACCGCCAATTGCGCCGCGGCCGTTTCGCCGTGGTCTGTGCATCTGCCGTAATTGTACTGACCGGACTGCGCCATAACAGCGAGGGCTCCCGCGAGTTTTTTGAGGCGCACATCGGCGGGCATATTGAGAAGCGCCTGCCTTACCGCGGAAAACTCGCCGTAATCGTCGCGGAACACCTCGCCGTTTGTAGCCTCGGCAAGATATGTTTCGGGAACGGCGAGCCACTGCTCAACGCTCATAAGCCCGTTTCTGCTGCCGGTTTTGCTCTCGTAAAAAGAAGCCGTTCTTATAACGCCGTGCCTGTTTCCGCCGACGGGGCTTAACTTTAAACGCTCAACGCCCTCAAACTCCTTCGGGAGTTTCGCGTAGGCGCGCTCGAGTCTGAACTCGGTGCGGGTGTCAATCACATCCACACCGGGGATGAACATACAGAAGCCCGGCTCAAAATCGTGATCGCGCGAGAGTTCATCGTCAAAACCGAAGCATTCCGAGCCCGCCCCCACAAGACCGACGGCTATAATCGCCTCGAGGTCGGGGAACTGCTCGTGAATCATCGGGGCGCCGAACCGCTCGTAATATTCTCTTGAAAGTTCAAGCCCTTTCATAGATTTCCTTTGCCCTTTCAGCGTATTTCTTTTCAAGCAAAAAGTAGCCGTAATAACCGAAAACAGGGGCGCATTTTTCACAGACGAAAGCGTAGTTGCCGTCACGCGCAAGCCCCGGAGTTTCAAGCAGGGCGTCCGCTTTGAGAACGCAGTTCTTTATGAACTCCTCGCTGTTTTCAAGCCCGTTTTCCGCTTCGGCGGATGAAGCCATATTGAGATAAGTTATTGCCCGCTCGGGCTCGCAGCCCTCGTTTTGTTCCATTACGGCGAGAGCCATTTCATTGAACTTACGCGCTTCGGAATATCTTCCGAGGTCGGTCAAGGCGAGCGCCGTGTTGTTGTAAAGACCGCCCAGACGGGAGTCCGAGGGCGCAAGCGATTTTTCGTAGATTTCACGCGCTTTTTCATAGAGGGGCATCGCCTTTTCCGCCATTGAAAACGCTTTGTAAGCCGTGGCGATATTGAGATATGACGTTGCCGCGGTGACGGAATCGCCGAGGTTTTCGCTTTCTATCGCTTCGGTAAGGTGTTCGCAGGCGGTGAGCGCCTCGTCCCTTCTGCCGAGTTTGCGGTAAAGCCCCACAAGCTCGGAATAAACGGTTATCTGCCCCCTGCCGTCGCCGTTTATTCTTGCCTCCTCGAGCCAGTAGTTCAAATGGCGTTCGGCGGAGGGATAATCCGCGCGGCTCAGGTATTCGTCAAGTTTTTCTATAACTCTCGGGGAGTCGATGCGCTTTATTGTTTCCGGCTTGCAGAACACACAGGCGGGCTCCTCGTAATCCTCTTTTTTAAGATAATCCGACATAATTACACCTTTTCAAGCAGTTTTTTGAGATATTTGCCCGTGTAGGATTTTTTGCAGGCGGCAACCTCCTCGGGAGTGCCGCAGGCGACGATTTTGCCGCCCCTGTCGCCCCCGTCGGGACCGAGGTCGATTATGTAATCGGCGCATTTTATAACGTCGAGATTGTGCTCGATTATTATTACGGTGTTGCCCGCGTCCACAAGCTTCTGCAAAACGCTTATAAGGCACCTTACATCGTCGGTGTGAAGCCCGGTTGTGGGTTCGTCGAGGATATAGACTGTTTTGCCCGTAGCGACTCTCGCGAGCTCGGTTGCGAGTTTCACCCTCTGCGCCTCGCCGCCCGAAAGGGTTGTGGCGGACTGACCGAGTTTTACATAGCCGAGACCTACATCGTACAGAGTCTGCAGTTTGTTGCGTATGCGCTGCTGATTCTCAAAGAAGTTGAGCGCCTCCTCAACCGTCATTTCGAGAACATCGTATATATTCTTGCCCTTGTAGCGGATTTCAAGTGTTTCTCTGTTGTATCTCATTCCCTTGCAGACCTCGCAGGGAACATAGATATCCGCTAAAAAGTGCATCTCAATTTTCACAACGCCGTCGCCCTGGCACGCCTCACACCTGCCGCCCTTGACATTGAACGAAAAGCGGTTCGCCTTGTAGCCCTTTTTCTTTGAGTCGGCGAGGGAGGCGTAGAGATCGCGTATATCGTTGAAAACTCCCGTGTAGGTGGCGGGGTTCGAGCGGGTTGTTCTGCCTATGGGCGACTGGTCGATGCAGATGACCTTGTCGAGATTTTCAATGCCCTCAAAGCCCGCGTTTTTGCCGGGATATGTCTTTGCGTTGTTGAGGGATGCTGCGAGTTTTTTATAGACAATCTCGTTTACAAGCGAGGATTTTCCGCTGCCCGAAACACCCGTTACGCACACGAACTCACCCAGCGGGAACGAGACATCTATATTTTTGAGGTTGTTCTCCCCCGCCCCGAAAACAGTGAGCGTTTTACCGCTGCCGCTCCTTCTTCCGGCGGGCACGGCTATTGATTTTTTGCCGCTTAAATACTGACCGGTAATTGAGTTTTTGCATTTCTTTATGCCTTCGACGCTGCCCGAATAGACAAGTTCGCCGCCGTGAATGCCCGCTCCGGGGCCGATATCCACTATATAATCCGCCGCGAGCATGGTCTCCTCATCGTGCTCGACAACAATTATCGTGTTGCCCATATCGCGCAGATTCTTGAGCGTTGATATGAGTTTTTCGTTGTCCTTCTGGTGAAGACCTATGCTCGGCTCGTCGAGGATATACATAACCCCGACGAGGGAGGAGCCGATCTGCGTTGCCAGGCGTATTCTCTGGCTTTCGCCGCCCGAGAGAGTTGCGGACGAGCGCGAGAGAGTTAGATAGTCGAGACCGACATTGCTGAGGAACTCGAGGCGCGAGCGGATTTCCCTTAAAATCAGGGTCGCTATATCCTTTTCGCGACGGGTCAGTTCGAGCGCGTCGAGGAAGGCGATTGCCTCCTTGACGGATTTGTCGGTGAATTCCTTTATGTTGAGACCGCCCACCGTGACGCTCAGCGATTCCTTTTTGAGTCTCGCTCCGTGGCAGTCCGGGCACGGCTGTTCGGTCATATACTGCTCGATTTCCGTTTTGATATAGTCGCTCGTTGTGGTTCTGTAGCGGCGCTCCATATTGTTGATAACGCCCTCAAAATCGGTGAGATATGTGCCCGAGCCGTATTCGTTGCGGCGCTCGAGTTTAATCTTTTTGCCGTTAGTGCCGTAAAAAATAACATCCTTCGCCTCGCGGGAAAGGTCTTTGAACGGAGTGTCGAGCGAGAATTTGTACTCCCTCGCGATTCCCTCGTAATACATCTGCGCTATGGTGCCGCCGTCCGCCGCCGACCAGCCGGAAAGTTTTATCGCGCCGTCCCTTACGGAGAGCGAGCCGTCGGGAACAACGAGATATTCATCGGGCTTCATGAATATTCCGAGACCCGAGCAGGTTTTGCACGCGCCGAAGGGGTTGTTGAACGAGAAGGATCTCGGCTCAAGCTCCTCAATGCTCACACCGTGCTCCGGGCAGGCGTAGTTGAGCGAATAAAGCTGCTCCTCACCGTCAATCACATCCACGAGAAGCACGCCGTCGCTTAAATTTGTGGCTGTTTCAACCGAATCGGAAAGGCGGGAGCGGATGCCGTCCTTTATTATAAGGCGGTCAACCACAACCTCAATATTGTGCTTTTTGTTTTTGTCGAGTTTTATGGTTTCCGATAAATCGTAGATATTGCCGTCAATGCGCACTCTGGCGTAGCCCGACTTGCGCACGCTTTCAATCTCCCTTACGAACTCGCCCTTTTTGCCTCTCGCTATAGGCGCCATAAGCTGAATCTTTGTGCCTTCGGGAAGTTTCAGAATGGCGTCGGTCACATCGTCAACGGTCTGCCTCGCAATCTCCCTGCCGCAGACCGGGCAGTGCGGAATGCCTATGCGCGCGTAGAGAAGGCGCAGGTAATCGTAAATCTCCGTAACCGTGCCCACTGTTGAGCGGGGGTTGCGGGATGTGGTTTTCTGATCTATTGAAATGGCGGGCGAGAGCCCTTCGATATAATCGACATTCGGCTTTTCCATCTGCCCCAGGAACTGTCTCGCGTAGGAGGAGAGCGATTCGACATATCTCCTCTGCCCCTCGGCGTAAATCGTGTCAAAGGCAAGGGAGGACTTACCGGAACCCGAAAGCCCGGTAAACACCGTAAGAGCATCTCTCGGGATGCTCACATCCACATTTTTGAGGTTGTGCACCTTCGCGCCTTTTACAAAAAGGTTTTTCTGCGCCATTTTATTTACCCCGTCTGAGTTTTTCTATTCTGTCACGCAGGTACGCGGCGTGTTCGAACTCGAGAATCTTCGCCGCCTGCTTCATTTCGGCGGTAAGTCTTACTATGAGTTCTTCGCGCTCTTTCCTGCTCATCTTGGAAATCGCCTTTTCCCTGTCGTCCGCCTTCGAGGTTATCTCGATAATGTCGCGGACATCTTTAACTATTGTTTCGGGCACTATGCCGTGCTCCTCGTTGTATTTCATCTGCTTTTCGCGGCGGCGGTTTGTTTCGGTTATTGCCCTCTCCATTGAGGGAGTGACCGAATCGGCGTACATTATTACTTCGCCGCCCGCGTTTCTCGCCGCCCTGCCGACGGTCTGTATAAGCGAGGTTTCCGAGCGCAGGAATCCCTCCTTGTCGGCGTCGAGTATGACTACGAGCGATACCTCGGGAATGTCGAGACCTTCGCGCAGAAGGTTTATGCCCACGAGCACATCGAAATCGCCGAGACGAAGCCCGCGTATTATTTCCATACGCTCGATTGTGTCTATATCGTGGTGCATATAGCGCACCTTTATATCGAGGTTGTCGAGGTAATCGGTGAGATCCTCCGCCATCTTTTTGGTGAGTGTGGTGACGAGCACCCTTTCGCCCTTCGCGGTTCTGAGATTGATTTCGGAGACGAGGTCGTCAATCTGCCCCTCGGTCGGGCGCACGCTTATAAGCGGATCAAGAAGCCCGGTGGGTCTGATAACCTGCTCCACGGTCTGCGCGCTCTTCTCCCTTTCAAAATCGCCGGGAGTGGCGCTTACAAATATCTTCTGCCCCACCCTTTCATAGAACTCGTCGAAGGTGAGCGGTCTGTTGTCGTAAGCCGAGGGCAGGCGGAAGCCGAAATCTATAAGACTCTTTTTGCGCGAGCGGTCGCCGCCGTACATACCGCGCACCTGCGGCAAGGTCACATGGGACTCATCCACAAAGAGCACAAAATCATCCGGAAAATAGTTGAGCAATGTGAAAGGAGCCGATCCGGCGGGGCGCCCCGACATAACGCGGGAGTAGTTTTCAATGCCCTTGCAGAATCCCGTTTCGCGCAGCATTTCAATATCGTATTCGGTTCTCTGCTTTATGCGCTGGGCTTCAAGGAGTTTTCCGCGCTCCTCAAACCATTTTACTCTCTCGAGCATCTCCTCATATATTTCGGTAAGCGAGCGCTCCATTTTATCGGGCGATACAACATAGTGCGAGGCGGGGTAAATCGCCACATGGGAGAGCACGCCGTTCACCTTGCCCGTGAGCGCGTTTATTTCGCTTATGCGCTCGACCTCATCACCGAAGAACTCAACACGAATCGCGTTCTCGTTTGAATAGACGGGGAAGATTTCCACAACATCGCCGCGCACCCTGAACTTGTTTCTGATAAAGTTCAGGTCATTGCGTTCGTACTGTATTTCAACAAGCTTCGATATAAGCTCATCGCGCGATTTCTGCATACCGGGCCGCAGTGAGATTACCATACTGCGGTAGTCGATGGGGTCGCCCAAAGTGTAGATGCACGACACGCTCGCCACAATGATTACATCCCTGCGCTCCGAGAGAGCGGATGTTGCCGAATGGCGGAGTTTGTCAATCTCGTCGTTTACCGCCGAATCCTTTTCGATATATGTGTCGGTGGTCGGTATATACGCCTCGGGCTGGTAGTAATCGTAGTAGGACACAAAGTATTCAACCGCGTTTTCGGGAAAGAATTCGCGGAACTCCGAACATAACTGAGCGGCGAGAGTCTTGTTGTGGGCGAGCACGAGAGTGGGCCTGTTGACGCGCTCAATGATGTTTGCCATGGTGAAGGTCTTGCCCGAACCGGTAACGCCGAGCAGAGTCTGTTCATTGAAGCCGCGGTTTAATCCGTCAACAAGCTTGTCGATCGCCTCGGGCTGATCGCCCGTGGGTCTGAATTTTGAATGTAAAACAAATTTATCCATAATCAGAACATTGAGCCGAATTTTTCCGTGGAGCGCATTGAAAGAAGGGAATCCGCCCCGTAAATGAAATGATCGGCGAGAGTTATATTTTTACGCCCGAAAGCGTCAAGCAGCCGCTTTGTGGCGTTTACATCGTCCCTTGAGGGCGAGGCGACGCCGTCGGGATGGTTGTGGGCGATAATCACGGTTTTGGCGCCGCACCTCTCCGCAAAATCAAGGAGCGAAGGGATGTCGGGAGCCACGCTGTCAATGCCGCCCGCGGTCTCGCTCGTGTTGCGCAGTCTGCCCGTTCCGTCAAAGCAGAAAAGAACAAACATTTCGGTTTTAACGCCGATAAAATAGCTTTTTATGAAATCGCAGACCGCCCTGTAATCGCCGATATACAGACTTTCCTTCGTCAGCGTGCCTGTCATATATCTTTTGCAGACCTGAGGGAGCATTGTGAGGAAGGCAGCCGCATTATCGCCTATGCCTTTGAGGGAGCGCAGTTCCTCGGGTGACGCCTCAAGCACGCCGGAGAGCGAGCCGAACCTGTCGAGCAAAAGTTGGGCAATGCCGTTGGTATCCTTTCTGGGAATGCAGTAAAAGAGCAGCATTTCAAGCACCGCTCTGTCGTCCATATCCTCAAGCCCGCCCGCGAAATAACGCTCGCGCACTCTCGACCTGTGGTGTTCAGCCATCCGCATATCCCTCCTAAAATGATTATCAATATATTATATAATAAATATGGTATTTTGTAAATTGTTTTATTGAAAGTCGGGCTCCGGCTGTTCGCCCGTAAGGCAGGCGGCGGGATTGGGTCTTGAAATAATCCGTATGTGTGATAAAATAAAAGGCGTTCAGATTCACGGCAAGGATGAAAGAATATGAAATCTTTTACAATAGGTAAAAACGACGCGGGTCAGCGGCTTGACAAGTTCATCACAAAAAGTGTGCCGTCACTTCCGCAGTCGCTTCTTTACAAATACATAAGAATAAAGCGCGTCAAGGTAAACTCGAAGCGGGCCCAGATTTCCACACGCCTCAAAGAGGGCGACATTGTGGATATGTATATAAGCGACGAGTTCTTCACCGAAAAGGAGTACCGCTACGATTTTCTTTCCGCCTCGGACAAGCTGAGCATCATATATGAGGATGAAAACATTATGCTGCTTGACAAAAAGGTGGGGCTTCTCTCGCACCCGGACGACACTGAGTATAACGACACGCTCATTACGAGGGTGAAGAAATATTTATATAACAAAGGCGAGTACAACCCGGCGGATGAAAACTCCTTCACGCCCTCGCTTGTAAACAGAATCGACCGCAACACCGGGGGCATTGTTATTGCCGCCAAAAACGCTGAGAGTCTGAGAATACTCAACCAAAAGTTAAAGGACCGCGAACTCGAAAAATATTATCTCTGCGTGATTCACGGCACGCTCAAAGAGAAAAGCGGAACCCTCGAGGGCTGGCTTATTAAGGACGAAAGCAAAAACAGAGTCACCGTGCTCACCTCGAAAAAAGATGACGCGAAGCAGATTTTCACAAAATACAGAGTGCTCGGCGAAACACGGGATTTGAGTCTGGTTGAGGTTGAGCTTCTCACGGGCAGAACCCACCAGATAAGGGCGCATTTCGCGAGCATAGGGCATCCGCTTTTAGGCGACGGCAAATACGGCACAAACGCGCTCAACAAGGCATACGGCTACAAAAAGCAGTTTCTGTATTCCTATAAACTTGTGTTCACATTCACGACCGACGCGGGGATTTTAAACTATCTTGACGGCAGAAGTTTCGCCGTTGACGATGTGTGGTTCAAAGAAGAATTTGAGCAGGGTAAACTCAAACCCGCACAATAAGTTAAACTGTATTTATGTTTTAAAAATATTTTACTTGTAAAATTTTTAAAAACAGTATATAATATGTTTGTTATGCTGATTTATCCACTCAGCAATATCTTTTACAGTAAAGGATGAACAGGTCTTATGGCTAAAAAAGAAGAAAAAAGCAAGGCGGAACTCTACAGGGAGGAACGCAAGGCGAGAATAGCGAAAGCCAACAAAAAGAACTCCAAAAAGGGTTCGAGCAGCGGCGGCAGCATCGTAAAGAGAATTGTGGCTGTTGTTCTTTGCGCGGCTGTCGTTCTCGGCGGTCTCTATTTCATTCTTGACGCGACGGGCGTAGTAAACAGAATGATTCCCGCCCTGAAGGTCGGCAACAAGAGCATAAGCTCCGCGACTTATTACTATTACTATCTTATGTCCTACAACCAGGCGCAGCAGGTTCAGGAGCAGTACGGTCAGTATATGAGCTACTATGACACAAGCAAGGCTCCCGACGAGCAGGACTACATGAGCCCCGATGAAGACGGCAACACCATCACATGGGCTGAGCAGTTCATGAAGCAGGCGTCACAGCTCGCGCAGTCCAACATCGCTTTCTACAACGAGGCGGTCAAGGCGGGCATCACCCTCACCGATGAGGAAAAAGAGGAAATCGAGCACACCATCAACGATTACAAAGAGAACGCGGCGAGCAGCGGCTATTCGCTTGACGCCTATCTCAGAAGATATTTCGGTTTCGGTCTCAAGGAATTCAAAAAGCAGGTTGAGCAGGAGCTCTACGCCAACAAGTATAAAACCCAGAAACAGGATGAATTCAAGGACGGCATTACCGAAGAACAGCTCAAGAAAGAACTTGAGGACAACCCCACCACCTACGGCCTCGCGACAGTTCGCTACTACAATATCACCCTCAACGAAGTAACCCAGAAAGAGGGCGAGAGCGATGAGGATTTCGCCGCGAGAAAAGATAAGGAAAACGAGCCCCTCGTAAAGGCGGCTGAAGGCATTATCGACGGCGTAAAGAGCGAGGACTCCTTCATTGACGCCGTAAACAAATACGCCGATGAAAAAGCAGCCGAAGAAAAAGCCAAGAAAGCGGAAGAGGCAAAAGACGACGCGAAAGCCGAAGAGGCAGAAAAAGCAGAAGAGACAAAGGAAGAGAAAAAGGACGACGAGAAGAAGGAAGAAAAGAGAGACGACACCACCCTTCTCAACCACTCAACCTATTCTTCAATCTCCTCCGCAATCGGCAAGGACGGCGCGGACTGGGCTTTTGATTCAGCGCGCAAAAAGGGCGAGACCAAGGTTATCACCGGCGACGACAAAATCACCGTTGTTTATATTGTAAAACCCAGATCGCTTGACGCGCACAGCGTAACGGTTCACTACTGCCTCATCCCCTACAACGATTCAATGCAGGCCGCCGCGGACGACGATGAGCGCACCGAAGCGAAGGACAAAGCCGAAAAGCTCTATGACGAGTGGAAGAAATCCGGCGACACATCCGAGGATTCCTTCTCTGAACTCTGCAAGGAGAATTCCGCCGACACCAGCACAAGCGAAAAGGGCGGACTTATCGATGTAAGACTCAACACTATGGTTTCCGCGTTTGAGGAATGGTGCTTCGACAAGTCACGCAAGGCGGGCGACACCGGCGTTATCGAAGCGACAGAATACGGCTACTTCCTTATCTACTTCGTAAGCGACAACAAAGACGACCTCGACTGGAAAGACAGCGCCACAAGCACAGTCGCGGAAACTCTTTACACCGATTTCTCGAAGGATGTTCTTGCCGACACGGGCAGCTACAAGGTTGTTGACCACACCTGGGCGGAGAACAGAATCTCCAAGAAATTCTGCAAGATGATAAAGAGAAACGCGGCTCTCAGCAGCAAATAATTACAGCGTAAAAACAAGTCACAAAGCGGTATGAATTGCTCATACCGTTTTTTTTATTGATATTGCGGAAAAAGTGTGATATAATGTTTACGCTTGAGTGAAGCAAAATTCAATTTCAATATGAAAGGATGAATAAAATGAAAACGGCAAAAAGAGTACTCGCCGTATTTATGGCGGTAATTATGGCAACGCTTCTTTCAGTGGCGGTATTCGCCGAGAGCGGCACATCGAACACGGAAAAACTTATGTCTCAGATTTCAGCGGCAGGCAAGTTCAAGGCGTCCGTCACCTGCTTCTCCTACAACAGCGGAACGGTGAGGAACAACATCAACTTCGACTTTTATGACGACCTGAACTCCAACAAAATCCTCTGCGATTTCACCGACAAGAACATCAAGGTTCTCTACGCTGATTCATCGATGAAGGTCATTTTCGCCTCTATCATTTACCTTGACCTCAACAAGGATGTTAGTTTGCTGCTCGCCGCGGGCGCGGTTGACCTTTTCCAGAAGGTTTTCAAATCCTTTGTTGACGACCCGATGATGTCCGCCTTCACGCTGACAACCTCAACGGTTGAAAAGAACGGCAAAGCCTGCACGAAGGAATATTTCAAGGGCAAAACAATCGGCACATCCGGCACCTTCTACTATGACCAGAACGGCAGCCTCTGCGAGCTTGAGCTGTGCGACAACCAGGGCGAATACATAAGCTTCACAATCGCCTCAATCACAACCTCTTTTGACAGCTCCGTATTCTCACTGCCCGCGTTCGCTATCAACCTCTCCGTTATCTGGAAGCTCATTATGGTTCTTCTTCCGCTCTTCGGAGTAACGCTCGCTATTTAACAATCCGGTTTTATATGACGAATCCCCCGATGCGTTGAGCATCGGGGGATATTTTTTCATAGATTATTCTTCTTTTTCTTCCTCGGGTTTTTCTTCCGCTTTCGCTTCATCGCCCGAGCCGTCATCGTATTCAACGGAGTATGAGGGTTTATCGTCCTTCGCGGAGTCTTCATCCTCCTCTTCCATGGCGGAGAGTATCTTTTCCCTGCGCACCACGAAGAAGGCGATTACAGCCGCCGCAGCCACAACAGCCGCGAGCACAAGAACAATCAGGGCAACCTTTCTGTTGGATTCCTCGTTCTTTGTTATTTCATCCGCCCCGTTGTTGTTTTTGCCGGGGTTGTCGGAACCGAGGAAGGAAACCTCGTTGAAGGTAAAGCCGCTCTCGTTGGCGTAAATCTGCGCTTCGCTGTCGCGCTCGCCGTAGATTGTGAAGTTCTCGTCAACATTGCAGAACGCCGACGGGTCAATGTATATGACGCTGCCGGGAATTGTGGCGCTCGAAAGCTTGGTGTTCTGGAACGCGCGGTGGCTTATATATTTTACGGGCATGCCGTCGATTGAGGACGGAATGGTGATGTCGGAATCCGAACCGATGTAATAGGCGATTATAACCTCGGAGGCGTCGGCAATCTGATAATAGAAATCGTCATAAACAAAGATTGTGTCGCCTATGTCGAGCTGTGAGAGAATGTTTGTTGTTTCCGGCTCATTCGGGTCGCCCGGCTGAGTGACCGAGGGAGGAAGGGTGAAATTCGAGGCGGCGGTTTCTCTTATATAGACATAAGTAATCTGCTGCCTTGTGGTGCTCTGGGTTGAATCCGTTTCAGAGCCCGTCTCACTGCCTGTTCCCGTTTCGGTTACGGATGTGGCGGAAACGCCCGTCTGCGGGTCATCGCCCGTAACTCCCGTTGTGGAGGAAACGGGGCCCGTTTCGTTGGCGCTCTTTACCTTTGAGGCGGCGCCCTCGTATTCAACTATAAGCATGCAGTCTCTCGAGCGTTCGCACTGGTGCCACGCGCCCGAGGAGGTGTCGATATAGGCGTATTTTTCAATTGAGTCGGTCGGGGTTGTGCCGCCCTCCCAGTTGGCGTAGGCGACATTGCCGCCGTTTTCCCAGGTCCAGCCCGAACTCTGACGCACCGCGCCCAGCCAGTATATTCCGCCCGGAGCGATGCCCATAATGAAATTCTGCTCCGCCTGGCTGTTGATGTTGAGAATATGGCCGCCGTCGCCCTTGCGGTTAGCGGCGCTCTTGGCGGAGGTGTATGTGTAATTGGTGTTTACAACCTCATAGGCGTTGCCGCCGAAGGTGTAATATGTTACCTTATCCGAAAAAGCGGAGCCGATAACATTCACTGCCGGCACGGCTATGGCGAGCACAAGCAGAAATACAAAAAGTGTTTTTATCTGTTTTGACAAAACTGACACTCCTTTCATATATGAATCATCTGTCTTCACGGAAATAACTTAAGCCCAGCGAGGCGGGCGGCTGGTTTTCGCGTTTGCGGCGCATACTTACGAATATGAGAACAAGAATCGTAACCGCGTAGGGAGTCATCTTGATTAATTCCATACCGCTGAAGGTCGTGTTTGGAATATAGTTGTGAATTATCAGCAGGCCGCCGAAGACTATTGAGCCGATTATGCTGAGATTCGGGCGCCATACCGCGAAAATAACAAGGGCAATCGCGAGCCAGCCTCTGTCGCCGAAGCCGTCGTTGGACCAGACGCCGTTCGCGTAATCCATTACATAGTAAAGTCCGCCGAGACCGGCTATAACCGAGCCGATGACCGTGGCGCCGTATTTATAAGCGGTTACGTTTATGCCCGCCGCGTCGGCTGTTGCGGGATTTTCACCTATAGACCTGAGGTGAAGACCGGAGCGCGTGCGCTTGAAATACCACGAGGCGATGAACGCTATAATAATCGCGACATAGGCGAGCGCGCTGTATGAAAAGAAGATATCGCCTATCACTCCGAGCTTGGAGGCGAAGGGAAGCGTGGTTTTGAACACCTTGCTTGTGGCGGAAAGAGCGATTGAGGGGATTTCGGTGTTGCCTGAGAGCTTGATGAGCGAACCGCCGAAGAAGTTGCCGAAGCCCACGCCGAATGTTGTGAGGGCAAGACCCGTTACATTCTGGTTTGCCCTGAGCGTTACGGTGAGGAACGAATAGATAAGTCCGCAGACCGCCGAGCCGAGTATTGAAGAGAGAAGCGGAATAATGACCGCGAGAGCGGGATTGAAAGCGGCGGTGTTCGTTTCATAGAGGAAAGAACCGATAACTCCGCAGATGCCGCCCACATACATAACGCCCGCGGTACCGAGGTTCAGATGACCGCTTTTTTCGGTGATTATTTCACCGGTGGAACCGAACAGAAGAGGTATGCCGAGCATTACAGCCCTTTGAATGAAAGCGATAATCATTTGGCAGCCTCCTTTGTCTTTTCACGGAATTTAATCGAATAGTTGATGAAGAACTCGCTTCCGATTATGAAGAATATTATTATTCCGGAAATGATTTCCGAGAAGGAGTTATTGAGATGAAGGAAGGACGAAACCTGAGTCGCGCCCTGGTCAAAGAATACAAGCAGCAGCGCCGTGAGTATCATATAGGCGGGGTTGAATTTGCCCATCCACGAAACGATAATAGCCGTGAATCCCCTGCCCGCCGCGGTGTCTCTCGAAACGGTGTGGTCTGTGCCCGCCACAAGGAGAAGTCCCGCTATGCCGCAGATTGCTCCGGAGAGCAGAAGCGTGCGGATAATTACTTTTTTGACATTTATGCCGATGTATTTTGCCGTGTTTTCGCTCTCACCCACAACGGTCAGCTCATAACCGTGCTTACTGTATCTGAGATAGACAAACATCAGCACCGTCAGCGTAAGAACAATAAGGATGTTGAAAATATATTTGTTGCCCCACAGTTCGGGCAACCAGCCGATTTCGGTTGACATATTGATTGTGTTTATTTTTCCCGAGCCCTTGGGATTTGACCAGATGTATGAAAAATATGAAACAAGCTGTATCGCTATGTAGTTCATCATAAGCGTGAACAGCGTTTCGTTAGTGTTCCAGAACGCCTTGAAAACAGCGGGTATAACCGCCCATACCGCGCCCGCGATAACGCTTGTTGCGACCATAAGCACAAAAAGCAGCCAGGTTGGCATTTTTTCGGCGAAAAGGAGCATACACGCCGCCGTCGCGAGACCGCCCATAAGCACCTGACCCTCGGCGCCGATATTCCAGAATTTCATTTTGAAGGCGGGAGTCACGGCGAGAGCCACGCAAAGAAGCATCGCTGTTTCCTGAGCGAATTTCCACATTTTTCTCTCGCTCTTGAAAACGCCCTCGAACATTGTTTTGTAAACCTCGAGGGGATTGAGCCCCGTGAGGATTTTCGTGATTATTCCGCAGAACACGAGGGCGGCGAGAACGGCGATTATTCTTATAAGCCACGCCTTCCAGAAGGGAAGAGCGACCTTTGAGCGCTTGACAATATGGAAAAGCGGCTCGCGGACTTTATTGTCAGCCATCTGTCTCACCCTCCTTTGTGTTCTTTGTCATAAGTATTCCTATTTCCTCTTTTGTGACGGTTCTCGCGTCGGTTATTCCCGATATTCTGCCTGAGCTTATAACCATAATCCTGTCGCACAGTTCGAGCAGAACATCGAGATCCTCGCCAACGAAAATCACCGCGACGCCCTTCTCCTTCTGTTCATTGAGAAGGTTATATATAAGGTAGGAGGAGTTAATATCAAGCCCGCGTACGGGATAAGCCGCCATAAGAACGGTGGGCGATGAGGCGATTTCCCTGCCGACAAGCACCTTCTGCACATTGCCGCCCGAAAGCCTGCGCACCTGGGTTGACGCCGAGGGCGTCACAACCTCAAGATCCTTTATAATGCGCAAAGCGAGTTCCCTCGGTTTTTTGCGCTCGAGGAACAGGGTTTTGCCCCTGCGGTAGCTTCTGAGCATCATATTGTCAACAATATCCATGTTGCCGACAAGTCCCATACCGAGTCTGTCCTCCGGAACAAATGAGAGGCGCACGCCGAGGTCTCTTATCTGCATAGGGGTTTTGTCCCTGAGATTGTCCGCCTGACCGGTTTTGGGGTTGTTGTATATTATTCTGCCGCTGTTAACCTTCTGGAGGCCCGCTATGGCTTCAAGCAGCTCCTTCTGACCGCTGCCCGCTATGCCCGCTATGCCGAGGATTTCACCGCTTTTCGCGGTGAACGAAATATTGCTCAGCACCTTTATACCCTCTCTGTTCATACACTCGAGGTCTTCAACAACAAGGCGGTCCTCGCAGTTTACCGGGTCGCTTCTGTCAATGTCGAGACTGACCTTTTTGCCGACCATCATTTCGGTAAGCTGCGCCTCGTTTGTTTCCGCGGTGTTTACCGTGCCGATGTATTCGCCCTTGCGCAGAACGGCGACCTTGTCGGAGAGGGAGAGCACCTCGTGAAGCTTATGGGTGATTATTATAATCGATTTGCCGTCCTTTTTCATCTCGCGCAGAACATTGAAAAGTTTTTCCGTCTCCTGCGGGGTGAGCACGGCGGTCGGCTCGTCGAGGATGAGAATATCCGCGCCCTTATAGAGCACCTTGACTATTTCAACGGTCTGCTTTTCGGAGACGGACATCTGATATATTTTCTTTTCGGGGTCAAGTTCAAAGCCGTATTTGTCGCATATCGCCTTTATCTGACCGACGGATTTTTTAAGGTTATAGCCCTTCTCATCCTCGGTACCGAGCACTATGTTTTCGGCAACGGAAAAAACATCAACAAGTTTGAAATGCTGATGAATCATACCGATTTTATAATCGTAGGCGTCCTTGGGCGAGCGGATAACAACCTCTTTGCCGTCAATGAAAATCTGACCGTGATCGGGGAAATAAATGCCCGAAATCATATTCATGAGCGTTGTTTTGCCGCTGCCGTTCTCGCCGAGAATCGAAAGAATTTCGCCTCTGTTTACGGTAAGGCAGACATCCTTGTTCGCCACAATGTCGCCGAAGGTTTTTGTTATGTTTCTGAGTTCTATAGCCGGGACAGCCATCAAGTTTTCACCTCAACCATTTTCAGCTTTTAAAACGGCGTAAACCGTTAATACGCTCTTTTAAGAGCTGACTTATAAAACAGGAAAATCGGGCGGGGATAAACCCCGCCCGGGGAATAAATCAGAACTGCTCGTTGAGGAGCGTAATGCCGTCGATTCTCGCGTCGAAATAGGGAGCCGAACGGAATTCGCTCTCGTGGAAGTAGCCGTCGGAAATTGCTTCAGTGTCTTTGGTGTAATCCTTGTCGGTGTCAACATCCGCCATATAGGAGGTGAACGCCTTGCCGCCGACTGTGATTGCGCTTGCGTCAAACACTCTGATTGTGCCTGCCTCGATGCCCGCCTTTACTTCCTCAAGTTTGGCGGCTGTGCCCGCGGCGGCAACATCCTCATTGAGTTCGGTAAGCTGGACGGAGCCGGTTGCTATTGTGCCTGTCCAGTCCGCGTCAATCTTTTTGCCCTCGATTACGCAGTTGATCATATATTCCATGTAGGGCTGCCAGTTGATTTTGGAAGAGATGATATAGGTGTTGGGAGCGACGCTCTTGGTTGAGCCGTTGTAGGAAACATCCGGAACACCCGCGTTTTCACAGGCGGTAGGAGCGCCCATTGAGTCGGCGTGCTGGCTGATAAGAACGCAGCCGTTGTTGATAAGTTTTGTTGCCGCTTCCTTCTCCTGAGTTTCATCATACCAGGAACCGGTGAACTGAACATCCATTGTAACGCTCGGGCATACGGATTTTGCGCCGAGATAGAAAGAGGTGTAGCCGGAAATAACTTCGGCGTAGGTGTAAGCGCCTACATAGCCCATCTTTGCCTTGTCGGCAGTGATTTTGCCTGAGTCAATCATTTCATTGAGTTTGAGACCCGCGGCAACGCCGGCGAGGTAACGGCCCTCATAGATTGAAGCGAAGGCGTTGTGGAAATTCGGGAGACCCTCTGTGTGCGCCTTTGTGCCGGTGGCGTGGCAGAACTGAACATCGGGGAATTCCTTTGCCGCTTTGATGAGGTAGTCCTCGTGGTTGAACGAGTCGGCGAAGATGATGTTGCAGCCCTCGTCAACAAGGTCGCAGGCGGCTTCATAGCATTCGTTGCTCTCGGGGATGTTGGTCATTGTGATATGGTCAACGCCGAGCGACTTGCAGGCAGCCTCAGCCGCCTCTATGAAGTTCTTGTCATAGGTGGAGTTTTCATCGTGAAGGAAAATAAAGCCGACTTTGATGTCTTCCTTGGCTACGGGTTCAAGGGAAACTTCCTCATCGATTTTTCCTTGGGTTTCGGGCTCAGTGCCGGTGTCCTTCGCGCCGCAGGCGGCGAGAGAGAAAACAAGCGCGAGCGCCATGATGATTGCCAGAATTTTTTTCATTGTCTTTTCCTCCTGTTATATTTTAAATTTAAAATTAGGACTTATTCAAAGGTCACCCGACCGTCGTCAAGTGATTTTACCATTGCGAGCGATTCAACACGCACGCCCTTTTCGCGCAGTTCCTTACCGCCCGGCTGGAAGGTTTTTTCAATCGCTATTCCCGCGCCGACAACCTGAGCGCCCGCCTGGTTGACTATATCGATAAGACCTTCAAGCGCCTTGCCGTTCGCGAGAAAATCGTCAATAATCAGCACGCGGTCGCCCGGTCTTATATAGCTTTGCGAAACGACAATGTCGTAAACCCTTCCGTGGGTGTACGATGTGACCTTGGAGGTGTAAACCCCGCCCGCCAGGTTCTTAGTCTGATTCTTTTTGGCGAAGACAAAGGGAACGCCGAATTTTAAAGCGGTTACGGTAGCGATGGCTATACCCGACGCCTCGATTGTGAGAATCTTGTTTACTCCGCAGTCGCCGTAAAGGCGGTAAAACTCCTCGCCCATTTTATCGAGCAGGAACGGGTCAATCTGATGGTTGAGAAAACTGTCAACCTTAAGAACGTTTCCGGGCAGGACTCTTCCGTCGGTGAGAATCCGCTCTTCAAGAAGTTTCATAATACCACATCCACAAAATATTGTAGTCAACAAATATAATATACACTAAATCAATATATATTTCAATAATTATATTTAATAAATAGCAACTATTTTTAAAAAATTTTTATCTATTTTTTATACATATTCTGAATTTTTCCCCGGGCGCGGACAAACACTTGATTTTTTCGCCGCCTTAATATATAATATGAGCACTGCGCCGGTGTGATGGAATTGGCAGACGTGACGGACTCAAAATCCGTTGGGCTAATAACCCGTGCGGGTTCGACCCCCGCCACCGGCACCATGAAGAAGCAACTGAACCTTCGGGTTCGGTTGCTTCTTTTATAATTGCGGGGGTCGAAGCCCGGGCAACAAATACGAGCGCGTCCTGCGGACGATGAAGCGAGTATTTGTCGGCGCAGCGGTCGGAAAGCGAGCGCGGCAGCGGCGAGTCTCCGGGCACCGCAAGAGGGTTGTTTTAAAACCGGGCGACAGATTGTCGCCCCTACGGTGGGAAACTGATTTGATAAAAAATATGCGATATGTTTTTGCCCAACGGTGAGATTTTTTCGCGGAACGCCGAACGGCGTTCCCTACGGCGGAAACCGGATTTGCGTTTATGCTGGCGACAGATTGTCGCCCCTACGGCGATAACCTGATTTGCGTAAAATCGGGCGGCAGATAATTGTGCATAAGGCATCAGTCCCTTTTTGCTCAGCTTGAAATCTGGGTTTATTCCTCAAAGTCATTCATATTTCTTCCGATTTATATAAATTTTCAACTTTTTTGCAAAAAACATATTTAACCTATTGACATAGTAGGTTTTATGTGTTATCATACGCTCAACACAGAAAGGCAAGGTTAATTTATGAAACTTTTATTTGAGTGTCTTTTAAGGCAGAATTTCCGTTTCGGGCGAATGCGCTGTTGCTTCTGAATCGATTTTTAAAATTATTCTCAACAACAATACATTCAATATGAAAGGAAATTAAAATTATGTCAAACTATAAATTCGAAACATTACAGCTTCACGTAGGTCAGGAACAGCCCGACCCCGCAACGGATTCCCGCGCGGTACCGATTTATCAGACCACTTCCTATGTTTTCAAAAACTCCGCTCACGCAGCAGCCCGTTTCGGGCTTGCGGACGCCGGCAATATTTACGGCAGACTCACAAATTCCACGCAGGATGTTTTTGAAAAGCGAGTTGCCGCTCTTGAGGGCGGTGTCGCGGCTCTTGCCACCGCTTCTGGCGCGGCGGCAATAACATACACAATTCAGGCACTCGCGCAGGCGGGCGACCACATTGTTTCGCAGAAGACCATCTACGGTGGCTCCTACAATCTTCTTTCGCACACCCTCCCCCTCTACGGAATTGAGACCACCTTTGTTGACGCGCACAATCTTGACGAGATTCGCGGCGCGATAAAAGAAAACACAAAGGCGATTTATCTTGAAACGCTCGGCAACCCCAACAGCGACATTCCCGACATTGAGGAGATTGCGAAAATCGCGCACGAGCACGGACTGCCGCTTGTAATTGACAACACCTTCGGCACGCCCTACCTTATAAGACCGATTGAATACGGCGCGGATATTGTTGTTCACTCAGCCACAAAGTTCCTCGGCGGTCACGGCACTACTCTCGGCGGCGTGATAATCGACTCCGGCAAATTCGACTGGAAGGCGAGCGGAAAATACGCCCCCATAGCGGAAGCGAACCCCAGTTACCACGGCATTTCGTTTGCCGACGCGGTGGGACCCGCGGCGTTCGTCACCTACATCCGCGCGATTTTACTGCGCGATACCGGCGCGGCGATTTCGCCCTTCAACGCGTTCCTGCTGCTTCAGGGCGTTGAAACCCTTTCGCTGAGACTTGACAGACACATTGAGAACACAAAAAAGGTTGTTGAATTCCTTAACAATCATCCGCTTGTGGAAAGAGTAAACCACCCCTCTCTGCCCGGTCATCCCGACCACGCGCTCTATGAAAAATACTTCCCGCACGGAGGCGCGAGCATATTCACATTTGAGATAAAGGGCGGTCAGGAAGAGGCACACAAATTCATTGACAACCTTGAGATTTTCTCGCTTCTCGCGAATGTTGCGGATGTGAAGAGTCTGGTAATTCACCCTGCCACCACAACCCATTCGCAGCTGTCGGATGAGGAACTCGCGGCAAGCAACATCTACCGCAACACAATCCGCCTTTCAATCGGCACGGAGCATATTGACGACATCATAGCCGACCTGCAGAAGGGCTTTGACGCAATCAAATAAAACATAAGATTTGGGCGGGTGAGAAATCACCCGCTTTTTTAGACTTGATTTATTTCCCGTTTGGAATTATAATATAGAAACTATGAATGAAAACATCAAAAGGCTCTGCCTGTCATCAATGTTTGCCGCGCTCACCTTCGCGGTAACAAGATTTATTCAGATTCCGATTCCGCTCGGATATCTGAATTTCGGCAACTGCATAATACTTCTGGGATGCTGCTTTCTGCCCTGCAGATACGCGGCTGCCGCAGGCGCGCTCGGTTCGGCTCTCGCCGACCTGACTTCGTTCCCGATATACACAGTACCCACGCTGATTATAAAAGCGGTTATGCCGCTTGCGTTTTTCGCTCTGCTTAAAGTACCCGTCAAAAACAATTATTTGAAGCACATAATCGCGGCGGCTGTTTCAACCCTTGTTCCGCTGGCCGGATATACGGCGGCGGGGGCGGTTTTTTACGGCGGATTCGCCGCGGGGCTCGCTCAGGTTCCCGGGCTTGTCGCCGAGTATTTCGCGAACCTTGCGCTGTTCGCGCTTATGCTTATTCAGGTTATAAGGCGGAAAATCAGAATTGAACAATAGGAACAATGAAAAAGGGTCTGCAATTAAGCAGACCCTTTAATTATGCTTTTTTTACTGATCGATTACGGGAAGAAGACCGAAGAGATTTCTGATGAAGGCAATCAGACGGTAAATGAAGCCGGTTCTGATTGTGACCTTTTCGGTGTCGCTCGCGTAGATTATATCGCCGCTGTCGTTAATGAATTTGACCTGTACGGTGTAGCTGTCGGTCGCCTCTTCAACAGTGTATTTTTCGCCCGTGCCGAGATCCTCACCGTTTATGAACCAGTGAATTGTAAGGTCGTCGGCGTCCTCGGCGTTGGCTGTTGTGGCGGTGAAGTTGATTGTGCTTCTGTATGCCTCGGTGCGCTCGGCAACAAAGTTGCTGACGCCTACACGGATATCCGGATTGTAAATCTTGAATTCCGCTTCGTCGCCGTCCTGAGCTGTTTCGGGAAGAATCTCAATTGTGCCGTATGTTTCCTCGTCAACCTCTTCAAAATAATACTCAACACCCATATATCTGAATGAAGCGTCATCCTCAAGAGGCTTGACTTCGGCTTCCTCGAGTTCCTCGGCTATTGTGTAAACAACAAATTCACTCAGACCGTCCGCGCCCTTGAGATAGCAGATATCCTCGGCGTCTTTTACGACAACCTCGTTTTTGTCGGCATAGATATAGTGCCTGAGGTTGTTCATGGAATCGGCGTACTCGAAATAGGTGCGGACATCCATAAGGTCAAAGCCCTTAATATCAACATTCTCAACACCTATGGAATCGGACTTTTCGTGAATGAAGCCGTCGGAGCCCATATAATAGTAAACCTCAACGCCGGGATAGTTGTTATCGTAGGCGTAGATTCTGTCCTGCCCGTTGACCTTGTTGTAATGGATGAAGTTTACGGCGTGGCCGCCGCCCGCGCGGTACCACATGCCTATATTCAGCGCGCCCGTGTAATCGTATTCGTGGCCGCTGACATAACTTACGCAGGCGTTCCAGTCGGAAATAGTGGCGACATTTCCCGTAAGGTCAAGACTGCCGCCCGCTACTATCGCCTCAATTTCGGCGCCTCTCGAGCCTCTGGGACCTACATTGCCCTGAACATCAAGATAATGGCAGATTGGCTTAGTAACCGCTTCACTTTTTCCGAAAGAAGAAAGAGGTGAATCCGAACTGCCGCCGATTGATGTTTTGTCGAGTATGCCGAGATAGTATGCCGAACTTGTTACTGCCATACCGAAGCAGTGACCGCTCTTAAATTTGAATCCGTGCAGATCTTGGTAATTAATGAAACTGTAGGATTCCTCGCCTACATTGTAGATGTTATCCCACTGTGCGTAAAGGCTGAGGTTTGTCGCGGGCATTGAGCCGGGAACCTCGGGAGACCAGCCGGTGAATACGCTGCCGAATTTTTCGGGTTCCGTGAGCGGCTGCTTGACGGCGGTTCCGTAAACTACATTGTATTCCTGATAGACCTCGCCGTTTGCGTAATAAGTGACTTTATAGACATTCGGGGTGTAAATCGCGTTGACTATAACGCCGTCAACGGTCAGCTCATACTCTTCCCATCTGCCCGAGTGACCCGTTTTGCCGGGAACGGCGGGCTCTTCGATTTCCTCGGTGAGGCGGGTGTATTCGACTGTGCCGACCACATTGCCGTCGGCCATAAAGATTGCCTTGTAGGGCTCTTTGTTGAAAAGAATGTTCGCCTCGGTGAGACATTCGTTATTCTCTTTGATATCTATGTTTTCCCAGTCCTCGACATTTCCGCCGTAAACAACGGAATTGAGCGAGGTGCAGGAACTGAACGCGGATTTGCCGACCGTCTCAAGACTTTCGGGCAGGTCAACCTGCTCAAGGGACGAGCACTGTGAGAAGGCGTCGTCGCCGATTACGGTAACGCCCTCGGGAACAGACGCGGTTACAAAGCCGGTGCAGCCGAAGAAGGCGCTGCCGCCGATTGAGGTGATGCCTTCGGGAATGATTATCTCCTCAGTCGGGCAGTTATAAAACGCCGCGAAGCCGATGGATGTTACACAGCCGTCGTCGGGAATAACGCTGTTTTTGCAGCCGGCAACAAGAGTTTTGCTCTGTGTTTCGATAAGGCAGTCGCCCTCCGAATGATAGACGGTATTGTCTTCGGACACGGCGATTGTTTCAAGTCCTGAACAGGCGGCGAAAGCGTAACTGCCGATTTTTGTGACGCTCGCGGGAATATCGAGATAGGTAAGCCCTATGCAGTTTGAGAAAGCGCCGTTGCCGATAGTTGTAATGCCGTCGGGTATGGCGATGCCCGCAAGACCCGCGCACAGATAAAAGGCGTAATCGCCTATGGAGGTTACGCTGCCGTCGGTCGGGATAACGCTTTTTCTGCAGCCCGCGACAAGCTTTTTGCTCTCTGTTTCTATAATGCAGTTTCCGTCCGAATGATAGACGGTGTTGTCTTCGGAGACGGTTATGCTTGTAAGGCCGTCGCAGCCGCCGAACGCCGCGCTGCCGATGCTTGTAATGCAGTCGGGAATAACAACGCTTTTAATGTCGCTCAAACCGAGGAAGGCGTTCGCTCCTATGGCGGTCACGCTGCCGTCGGTCGGGATAACGCTGCCCGTACAGCCCGCGACGATTTTCGCGCCCGCAGTTTCGATAATGCAGTTTCCGTCCGAATAATATGCGGTGTTGTCCTCGGAAACGGTCATACTCTCAATGCCCGTGCAGTAAGCAAAAGCGGAATCGCCTATACTTTTCACGCCCGCGGGAATCAGGACCGCTTCAAGCCCCGTGCAGCGGCAGAAGGCGGAATCGCCTATTTCGGTGACGCTGTCGGGTATTGTGACGCTCACAATATCGGCGCAGTTGTAAAACGCCTCTTTGCCTATGGCGGTAACGGGGTATTTGTCGAGTGTGTCGGGTATTACGAGGTTTGCGGGAACCGCGCCGTCATAACCCGTTACGGTGGCTTTGCCGTGGCTCAATGTGTAGGTGAAGGCCTCGTTTTCATCCGCGGAAGCCCTGACACTTACAGCGTTCAGCACCCGCGCAAGCGAACTGCCGCCCGCCGCGACGGTGCCCGCGACAAGCACGGCGCACAAAATAAGCGATACGATTTTTTTGCTGAGTTTCATCTGTTTTGTCTCCCCAATCAAAATTTTTTAATTTATTTGTATTGAGCAAGAATGCTCTCTATATGGGCTTTGTAGGCGTCGGCAACGCCGGAGGGCGCGGTGATTTTCATCTTGCTGCCGAAATTCGACACCCAGCCGAAGAACAAATCACTCACGGCTACCTTGACCATAACGGTAAAGTACCCGTCCTCGGAAGGCGCCATAATGATATCCCTGCCGAAACGGTCGATTATAACGCCGGCGAGTGTGTTGTCACAGCGCAGTGTGACGGTTTCCTCCTCGCCGTGATACATTGAGAAAAGCCCGCGGGAATAGTAGCCGCTCTTTTCTTTTTCCTTATATATTTTTTCTCCCAGGCGTTTCACGCCTTCGAGAACCGTGACGCTCTGCATTTTATCAACGCGGAAATGCTTTATTATATCCGCTTCGGCGTCATAGGCGGCGAGATAGTAGTTCTCGTCGTCGCGGATAAGCGCCCAGGGGCTTACGCGGTAGAGCATACCGTTTTTGCGCTCAACCTTTTTTCGCTGCGGAGTCCATTCGTAGTATTTGAAAGTGATATCGCAGTTATTGTTAATCGCGGAGAAGATTCCGTCAACGGTGTAAAAGATGTTTTCATTTTCACTCTTTATACGGTTTAAAACCTTGACATCGCGGGTGAGTTCCTGCGCCTCAAAACCGCTCGCGAGGGCGGTTATTTTTTCAATAAGCCCCCTCGTCTTTTTCGCGGTTATGAATTTTGAAGACTGCACCGCGTCAACGAGCAGTTTGAGCTCCGCCAGGTCAAACTCGCGCGAGAGAAGCTTGTATCTGCAACCGTTTTCACGGGTCATCTCAATATCCAGCCCGTAATCCTGAAGGGCTCTTATATCGCTGTAGATGCTTTTTCGCTCGGCGGTTATGTTGTTTTTCTCAAGCATACTTATAATATCGGGCACGGTCACGCCGTGGTTTTCGTCGGTTTCCTTTCGGAGCATATCCGCTATATAAAGCAGTTTGAGTTTCTGGTTTTCACTTTTCGGCATACTGTTACCCCGTGATTGTTATTTAAGCTGAATGGTCGCGTTGTTGTCGGAGAAGGGCTTTGTGCTTCCGATTGAATCGAAAATCATCCGTTTCAAATCGAGCGGCTTGTTTTTTGAAAGCTTCGGCTCGACTTTTTTAATGATGAAGTTTGCCCTGTTGACAACCTTTGAAACGGCTTCATATTCCTTTGTGCCCTCAACATACGGCTCATCGCCCTTGAAGAGGTTTATGCCTATTTCATTCGCGAAATCGAGGAATTTTTTCTTTTTTAAGGATTTGTCAATTCTCACGCAGGCAAGGCGCGCCACTCCCCCGAGAGTAAGGGAATTTACTACCTTTTTTGCGAGAGGCATATAGAGTTTCTGCGCCCCCTTCGGATTTTCAAGGGCGCGGTTTATGCGGTTTGTGATTCTGCGGCTGAACTGGCGGTCGAGGTATTCCTCCTTGGTAAGTCCTTCCAAATCCCATTCAAAATCGGGAATCTCAAACGACTCAATCCGGGCTGTCGCGCCGTCGAAGGCGATTTTACGGTATCTGCCGGGGCTTCCCACAATCGAGCTTGTGCAGACATCCCAGAACTTGTTGCCTTTTTCCGTGGTGACAACATTTATGCTCTGGATATGCATATGACCGGTGAGTATAAGATTTACGCCGCTGTCGGCGAGGAGATTTATGACCTCCTCCCTGTTTTCGAGGCGGGCGTCTTTTACTATCTCAAAGAAGGGAGAGGACGGAATGACGGGATAGTGGCAGATTGCGAACATCTCGTCGCCGCACGCCTTCGCGTCTTCAATCTGTTCCTTCGCCCAGGCGAGGATATCCGAGTTTATATAGCCCTTGTCGCCGCCCTGCGAGAGGTCTGTTTCGCCGTCGGAATCGAGGGCGAGCATACGGTAACCGGGTGCTATCTGCGCAACATAGGACATTGAGCCGGGGTGCCTTGAAAGAGCGGCGGAGTAACCGTAGTCCTTGTAAAGTTCTGCCAGTTCCTCTTTCTTTGTGCCCTCGACGGGGTTCCTCGCGCCGTTTATGAAGGCGGAGGCGTTTTCGTTGAAATCGTGGCGGGCGGTTATGACAAAAATCTTTTTGCCGCTGTCTCTGAGTTTATCGAGATATTTTATAAACTCCAGGTGGCTCTCCTTTTCGCCGTTCTTTGAAAGATCGCCCGGGATGATGACAATATCCGTTTCCTTATCCCCGGCTATCTTTTCGAACAGGGCTTTGAGTATCGCCTCGTTTTCGGCGAGAGTCATCTGTTCGTATTTCATATATTCGCGGTAGTCCTCACAGTCCTCGCAAAGACGGTTCGGAATAAAATGAGTGTCGGTAATCAAATAAAAGTTTACAGGATTGTTCATACGGCTCCCCTTAAATGGTTTTGAAAAATCTGAATATCACGCCGAACCAGTTGTTGAATTCCGCTACAAGGAAATCGAGAACGCCGAAATCGAAAAAGCCCGGATCAACGATTTTTACGGCGGAAGGCGTACCGCCCGAAATGATGAACGGCTGGGTGTAGATTATGCCGCCCTCACCGAAGATTTCGGCGCGCACATAAGAGCCGGGTTTGCCCGAATAATCCGCGAGGCGGAAAGTCGCGTCATCGCTTCTTGTTGTGGCGATAAGCTCGCCGTCCGAAATCCAGCGCACAAGCAGGGAATCGGAGGAATCGATTGTAATTGTTCCCGCGGTACTGTCAACGGTAATATTGTCAATATACGGGAAGGTGTCGGCGCTGAAATAGCCCTCGTCGTCGAGGACTTTGTATGTAATGCCGATGTGGGTGTCGGAGTCAAGCTCGCCGCTGTCGATTTTCGCTACCTTTTCCGCCATCTGAGTCGCTGCGGATTTTACGGAATTGTAAAGCTCGGTTTCGCCGTAGAATTCCTTTAAGGAAGCGGCTATCTGCGTAAGCTCGTCGGGGTTGCCTATGCAGTGGCTCGCGCCGAAAAACTCGCCGTTGAGCAGAGCGTTTGAAAGCGCCTTTGACGACATTTCGGGCAGAAGCGCTATAACAAAGCCCGTGTCGATTTTATCAAGCTGGTGGGCGTCGCTCGAGCAGATGGCGAAAATGTTTTTGCCGTTCGGGGCGAAGCGTGTGAGAAGCCTGTCCCACAGAATGCGGTCAAAACGGGTTCTGTCGTCGCCCTTAGAGTTCATATCTATACCTATGCATCTGTCATACTGATTGAGGAGATTCGCGAATTTATTTACAAAATACCAATAGTTGAAATTATCCGTATTGTAGGCGTCGGAGGAATGGATTTCGTAGCGCGCCTTTGTGTATTCGCCCGGGTGGTTTATTACGCACACGCCGCCCAGAGCGTTCACATTTTTAATCGCGTCCTTATATGTGGTGACAAAGTTGTTGTGATAATCGACAAACCAGCTGCACACATGGGCGTTTACGGACACGGCGTTCTGCTCAATACCGTAGGGCACGCGCATTATCTTTGTGTCACCGTCAACAACAAGGTAATCATCGCCGTTTTGTTCGGTAAGCTCATAGCTCATTCCGTTTTCGAATGTGCCTGATTTTCCGAGATATTCGAGTTCGCCTTTGGATTTGCCAACAAGGCTGAGCGCACCGTGAATGAGTTCGTTCGGGTGGGGCTCGTCCCAGCCGTAATCGACCGTACCGTGGTCGGAAACGGTTACAATGTCAAAGCCGCACTCAACATGGCGCTCGATTGACTGCTTCAATGTGGGGCTGCCGTCGGAGGCGTTTGTGTGGTTGTGAAGCCCGGTTTTGTACCTGCCGATTGAGTCAAAATCGACATTTTCATAGGGGTTTATAATTGTATAACCGGAGGATGCTTCGTTTTTACTCTTTTCGGCTGACACGCCCGGAAGCACCATACACATAATAAGCAGGGCGGCGAGGGCGAGAGCCGTGATTTTAAGAAGTTTTTTCATAATTCCTCTTTTCAGCGGTCAATAATCAGAATGTGTCCTGTGTGATAACAACATAGAGAATATACGGAAGGTCAATAAGGAATTTCGGCAGCCATTCGCCGAAGGCGTAAACTGTGAGGCAGAGGAAGGAGGGAACAAGACTGAGATAATACTCGAACTCGCTCGTTGTGTTGTCGCCCGAGAAGGTCGCCTTGTTTTTGCCCGTTTCCTTTGTGACGGAGAAAGAGTCAATTTCATTGACCTCGCCCGTTTCGTCACAGCGGATATAGGATTTAACCGTGAGAGTGCCGCCGTCAACGGTAACGGTGTTGAAGCAGCCGCCGATGTTGGTGTCCTTAGTGCTGTTCCAGTCCTCACCGTTCCAGTAGTTCGCGTAGCCGTTTTTCTGGATTGTGAGCGCGTCAATGAAACCGGTGTTGAGATAGAAGCCCGCGAGGAACTCCCTTATTTCATATCTCTTTGTGCCGGCCGTGCCCGAAAGAACATAGGTCACGCCGTTTTTCTCATCCACTCTGTTGTTTGTAAGGGGCTTTGTGCGAAGATACATATGGTCGTGCCCTGACATAACGAGGTCAACATCGCACATATCGAAAACCTTGGTGAGCGATTTGCCGAGGTAGAGGGCGTCGGGCCATTTGCCGTCCTTGCCGAGGGTGTAGGGTGACTTGTGCATAAAGGCGATTTTCCAGTCCTTCGAGGTGGAGTTCATATCGTTTTTGAGCCACTGCATCTGCGCGAGAGTCATGCACATCATATCGTTTGTGTTGAGCACGGCGATATGGGCGTTGCCGTAATCGAAGGAATAGTTTACGCCGTCGTTTACCTGCACGCTCTCGGAAGTGTCGAGGTTGAACATATTGTTAAACCAGTGCTCTACGCCGAAGCCGTCGTGGTTGCCGGCAACGGGCACTGTTGTTGTGCTCTGATTGATTTTACCGAACGCGGTGTCGTAGCAGTTCCACTCCTCGTTGGTCGAGTCGTTTGTGAAGTCGCCGCAGTTTACAATGAATTCCGCTTCGGGGAGAGTTTCAAACGCGGCGTCAACCGTGAGAGCCGCCTTCAGGAAATTTTCAAGCGGGGTTGCCTGAACATCGGCGATTTCAATAAATGAAAACGAACTGTCGCCGTCGTCGGTTACAAAGGTGCCGTAATCGCTGAAGGTTTCGCCGTCGCCTACACGGTACTGATAAGTTTCGCCCGCGGAAAGTCCGCTGACGGTGACTTTATGGGCATAATAACCTTCCCATTCAAAAGAGGACGCTTCGCACTGGGCGTTGACCGCCGAGCCGGAGGCGTCGGTTATTTCCACAACGGAATCGCAGTCCTCGGCAGTGTACCAGCAGAATCCCCTCTGAGTCTGAGAATCGCCGTTCATCGAAACGGAAATTCTGAAGGGAGTTTTGCCTTCGGGCTCAATGGGTTTTACTTCGCCGTCGTCGGCAAAGGTCGATGTGCCGGACACGGTAAACAGAAGTGTCAGGCAGAGAAGCACGGCGAGTACTGCGCGTATTGTTTTTTTCATTGTTTTTATCCTCCGTCGTTTTTATTATTCGGGCTGCTTAGAAAGCGGTTTGTCCTCGGAAGGAGTATTCCAGTTGACAAAGCCGTTTTCCTTTGCGTAATACCAGCTCATTCCGAAAATCTTCGCGCTTTCCTCTGTCGGAATGTATAACTGGTGATTGTTCATATAAACTTTTCCGCTCATTTTCACATTGCCTTTGTCCGTACGGGCTGTGTCGCTGCCCTCCTCGAACACGGCTCTGTGACCGTACGCCTCAACCGTGACCCTGCCCTTTTCCTTGAGAACGGCCGCTCCGATTGACTGGCACACGACGGCGAAGGGAGCGTACCACACGCCGTCCTTTTCCTCGGGGGCGAGCCCTCTGGCGGAGAGCTCGAGCATTCTGCCCTTGAAGGTCATTTTTATTCTGTCGTATCTCGGCGCGAGAGCGTAAGGCGTTATCAGATCTTTTTCTTTATCTATGGTGAAGATGTCAACGATTCTGCCGTCGAGCATATACGCCGTGATGGTTGTTTTGCTTTTCTCAACCTCGGCTACGCAGTAGAGAGGCGTGCGCTCCTCCTGCGGGAAAAAGCAGGAGTGCCATACCTTCTGGGCGTTCGAGTGATAGATGTTGCCGCCCGCGTTGCCCGCTATATAGTGAACCGTACCCTGCGAGGGTCTGTCAAAAAGTTCGTCGCCCTTAATGGGGAAGGTGCGTGCGAAGGAGTGCTCGTGCCCTTCAAACAGGATATCGAGTTCCTCAACCGCCTTGCGCAGCCAGGGATAGCCGTCGTCATTCTGCCCCTCGGGCATAACGGGATAAATCGGAAAATGATAGGAGCCGAACTTCCAGGTTTTGCCGCTGGATTTTATATCATCGCAGGCCCAGTCGGCAACCTGCTCCGGGGCGTTTATGCCCATAACCGTAAAATGGGCGTTGCCGTAATCGAAGGAGTAGTTTTCGGTTTCATAGTCCGCGGGGCCGTTTTTCGGGTAGGAATACTCGAACTGCGCGTCAAAGAAATCCGCGTGCTCAAGATAGAACTTGCCCGTCGGCTCGGGGAAGTATGTGAGAAAGCCGCGGTTGTCGTGGTTGCCCGTGGTCATCATATATGGGACGCTCTCGATCACGCCCTTGCCTCCGCTGAACATTCCGTTCCACTGCAGGTCGTTCTGACCGTTGTCGCAGTTGTCGCCCGCGGTGAAGATGAATCTGATGTCGGGATGCTCCGAGAGGGCTTTTTTCAAGACCTTGTTGAAAACGGAGTAGTCGGGCAGGTGAACGGGATCGCCCTTCTGATGGTCGGTGATTATGAGGAACTTGAATTTTTGCAGGCTTTCCGGCTCGGTCTCAAACGAGAATTCCCCGCTTCTGTTTTTTTCATCGCCGACGGTGTAGGTGTATTTTGTGCCGGGAGTCAGATTCTTCATAACCGCCCAGTGGTAACAGCTTCTGTCAATGTCGGAGTAAATCACCTTGCTTATCGCGTCGGTTCTTTTTGTCTGACTGCCGTCGGAATACTCAATGTATCCCTCCGTTACCGCCTCATCCGTGCGCCAGGACACGCACATTGAGGTATGAGGGTCGCCGCAGAAGCTTAAAAATATGTGGTCGGGAGCCGCCGTTGAGCCGCGTTCGGGCTTGTAAAAATTGCCGTTTTCGTCTGTCAAGCCGATATTCCCCCTTATTATAAATAACAAATTAATTTTAATCTTTTTTATATTTATTGTCAATATTAATATATTATCAATTATTCATTAACAATATTTTAAACATCTTGACAATCAGACGGCGCAGTGTTTATAATTTAAACAGAGATTGGGGGAATATCTATGAAACTCGCGAAAAAAATCACTCCGCTGTTTCTTACACTTTTAGCGCTTTTGTTCGCCATCCCCGTAGGGGCATCGGCGGCTTCGAGCGAGGACCTTACGGTTGTAAACGGTAAAATAACCGCCTGCAATCCTTCGGCTGAAGGCAGCCTTGTGATTCCCGAAATCATAAACGGCACGACTGTTACGGCAATCGGCAAAGAGGCGTTCAAAAACTGCAGCGGTCTGCTTTCGGTCACAATTCCCGACACCGTTACGATAATCGACAGAAACGCGTTTATCGGCTGCACAAACATCAAAAGCGTAAAATTCAACGGCACGGATGTCACTCTCGCGGATCGCGTCTTTTTTGAGTGCGTGTCGCTCACAACCGTCACCCTGCCGTCGGAACTCAAAACAATAGGCGATTATGATTTTTCCGGCTGCTCCTCGCTTAATTCAATTGTTTTACCCGACACGCTGACAACAATCGGCAAAAACGCCTTTGAGGGCTGCGCCATGCAGAATGTGAACATTCCCGCTTCGGTCACATCAATAGGCGAGAACGCGTTCGCGGGTTGCGGCAATGTTAAGGCGTACAGCGTTGACGAGGCGAACACGAGTTATAAGAGCGACGCCGCCAAGGCGCTGTTCAACTATGAAATGACAAAGCTCATCTACTTCCCCGCCGCCTCAACTAAAACGGATTACACGCTCCCCGAAACCGTTGAGGAAATAGGCGAACTCGCCTTTTCGAAAAACGCTGAAATTCAGACGGTCACGGCGTCCTCCTCTCTTAAGAAAATCGACGCCTACGCCTTTTCGGAATGCTCGGGACTTTTAAGCGTAACGCTCAACGAGGGGCTTGAGGAAATAGGAAACCTCGCGTTCAACAGATGCGACCAACTCTATGAAATCACCGTTCCCTCAACCGTAACATCATACAATTCCGCTTTTTACGCGAGCGGCATACAAAAGGCGGTTATCTCGCAGGGAGTTGAAGTGATAGACCGGGGCGCGTTTGACACTTGCAAGAAACTCGAAGAGGTGACGATCCCCTCATCGGTAACTAAAATAAAGCAGGGTGCTTTCGCCAACTGCGAATCGCTCACAATCCTGACCGTTCCCGCCACGGTGACAGAGATTGACAAGACCGCGTTTTTCGGAATAAAAGACAACATCACGCTCATTGTTGAGGCGGGTTCCCCCACCCTTACCTACGCGCGTGAAAACTCAATTAAATACACCGTTCCCGGCAGCACGAAGGCATCCATAGCCATAAAGAACTCGACCGGGGCAAAGACTGTAAACTACGGTGAAACGCTCGTTATGGAAGCCGTTGTTACAAACGCGGGCGAGGGTGATTTGATTAAATGGACCGCCTCCGACGGCACAAGCTCAACGGAAAAGGAGTTCTCCGTATCGCCCGTAAGCGGCAAAGTCACCGTGACCGTTTCGGTTGTTGACGAGGACGGCAATGTGAAAATCGACGAAAACGGAAATGAGGTTTCCGCGAAGATAGAGGTCTCGGTCAACTCGGGAATTTTCAAAAAGATTATCTCGTTTTTCAAAAATCTGTTCCGTATGGACAGAAGAGTATGGCTGTAAAAAATGCGGCTCCCGAAGATTTCGGGAGCCGTTCTTTTTTATTTTTTCTTGAGCCGTTCGCAGAGCGTTCTGTCGGGCACTGCCCACATAGTGTTGTAGGTGTGGTAAATGACCTTGCCCGGTTTCGCGCCCGCGGGCTTTTTTATCTGCCTTACCTCGGTGTAATCGACAGGCACGCGGGAAGAGTCCCTTGCGCTGCTGTGATAGGCGGCAATCGCCGCCGCCTGCCTCGCCGTCTGCTCGGGGATTATTTCGCCGTTGCCGCATACAACCACGTGCGAGCCGGGCGTTTTTGAGGCGTGGAACCAGGAGTCGTCCTTCCTCGCGGTTTTGAATGTGAGGCGGTCGTTCTGGAGGTTGTTGCGCCCGACGAGAATGGTGAAGCCGTCGTCGGAAACATATTCGAGCGGGGGCAGCGCCTTCTGCTGTTTTCCCTTATCCGCTCCGGAGCGTTTGAGATAGCCGGAAGCGTAGAGTTCCGCCCTTATTTCGTTGAGTTCGGCGTAGCCCTCGGCGCGGTTTACGCAGTCCGCCACGCTTTCGAGATAGGCAAGTTCCTGCTCGCCGTTTTCAATAAGTCCGCCGAGCATACCCTCCGCGGTTTTCAGTTTTCTGTATTCCTTGAAATATTTCTGCGCGTTCGCTCCCGGCGAGAGAGCGGGGTCGGCTTTTATGCGAACGGTCTCGCCCGTGTAATAGTCGAGAACATCATAGAAAGCCGCGCCCTTATCGAGCGTGTGTTGATTGGCGAGGATGAGTTCGCCTTTTTTACGAAGTTCGTCCTTTTCCTCACATTCTTTGAGTTTCGCCCTCTGCAGTTCGGTTTTGCGTGCCGTTCTCGCAATGGCGTTACCCAGCATTTTGAGTAGGGACGCTCCCCTCTGACGGGTGCGCTCGGAGCGGTCCTTTTCATAATAGAACTCGTTGAGCATCTTTGAAAATGACGGCATTTTCACGCTTTCAACAGCGAAGCCGTACTGCGTTATGTCGGTGAAGGTAAAATCAAAAAGTTTTCCGCCCTCTTTTTTAAGAATGTACGGAACAGCGGTGTTTTCGGAAAGCACGGTGCCGAGGTTTTTTAATTCCGCCACAAGTTTTTCCTTTGCCTTGTCCGAAAGGTTCTCAACGCTTTCGTCGCCGCCGCAGACACGCTGTGAAATCTCTCTCGCTATAAGAGGAGACACGCCCTCGACAGTTTCGAGAACCGCGCCCGAAAGGAGTTTGCCGCGTTTGGAAAGTACGGCTTCGGCGGTTTCGTTTTCATTACGGTCAATAATGCTCATTTTGCCCTGCGCGGGCGGAAGTTTGTAAATTGTTCCCGGCAGAATCTGGCGCACGGAGGACTGGGTCATATCGATTCTCTTTACCGCGTCAACAACAGTACCCTCGGAATTTATGAGAACTATGTTCGAGTGCTTAGCCATTATTTCAACAGCCAGCGTGAATGAGGTTTTGTCGCCTATTTCGTTTGTTCCCGAAAAATCGATGAACAGTATTCTGTCAAGCCCCTGCTGGCGGATATCCGTTATTACCGCGCCTGAAAGATTCTTTCTCAGGAGCATGCAGAGCATCGGGGGATTCGCTGGATTCTCGGGCGCGTAATCCGTAAGGTGAACTCTCGGGCAGTTTGCCGAGGCGCTCGCGAGCAGTTTCATCGAGCCCTCTCTTGAACGCAGAGAAAACACCAGTTCCTCACGGGAGGGCTGGTGTATCTTTTCGACCTTCGCGCCGACTATACGGGCGGAAAGCTCGTTTTTGAGAAGATTCAGAGTAAGACCGTCGAGCGGCATTCAATCACCTTTTTCAGATCCACACCACCGTCTGGCACGGAGACGATGAAGGGGCAATATATGTTTCAACATCAAATTTTTCTTTTATTTTAGCGGCGAGAACTTCCATTACGGGGTTCTCGGTTTCATAGTGACCGGCGGCTATAACGCACACACCGTCGTTCGCCGCGTCGAGAAAATCGTGGTGGGAGGCATCGCCCGTGATGAGCATATCACAGCCCGCGGATATAACATCGGGCAGAAAATCGCAGCCCGCTCCGCCGCACAGGGCGACCTTTCTGACGGGCTTGCCGCAGTCGGAATACCTGACAGCGGCGCCGAGTTTTTCGGCAACAAAAGCGGCGACATCCTCGGGGGAGCGTTCCTCGCCGAATTCATAAACGCGCACCATTGACGCCTCTCCCGAAGAGGTGAGAGGGGCGCATTTTCCGAAGCCGAGTTTTTCCGTCAGCGCGTCATTGACGCCGCCGTCCGCTATATCGAGGGATGTGTGGGCGCAGATTGCGCTTATTCCCGCGTTTACAAGCGCATAGACGGGGTCGTTTGACAAAACAGATTTACGGGCGCGGAAAATAACGGGATGGTGGCTGACTGCAAGTTCGGCGCCGACCTCGCGGGCATAATCGGCAACATCGTTTGTAATATCGAGAGCGAAGACGATTTTTGTAACCTCGCCTTCGGGATTGCCCGCGGCTATTCCGCTGTTATCCCATTCGCACTGGTTCGCGAAGGGCGCTAAGGAGTCAATATAATCGTAAATATCTTTAACTTTCGGCATTTTCAAATTCCTTTTCAATATCATCCGCCGCAGCTTTGAGCGCGGTGTATTCTTCGAGAAAGGCGTCCTTCCCCTCAATTCCCGCAATACGCTTCTTTACGCGGGTGTAATGCTTTTCAAAATATTTTTTCGAAAGAGCGTCGCCGTTTTTAAGCAGAAGCCCGCGGTAGTAAAAACCGGGAGAGTATTCCTTTTTTTCGCCCGTATAATAAGCGGACAGGGCGAGGTAGAGCCGCCCGTCATCCTCGCACACGCGCTCCTCCTCTATTTCAAAACCGTTTTCGCAAAGGAAGCGGCGCACATCCTCAGCGTGCGACATCGGCTGGGCGATAATGTGTTTATCGGGGTTTCTGAGCCATTCGGCGCGGGAGAGGATATCGGCAATGAGGTTGCCGCCCATACCGCAGATTATTATTTCATCCGCCTCGTCCTCGCCGATATTGTCAAGCCCGTCCGACAGCCGCAGTTTTACGTTTTCCTCAACGCCGTAAATTTTCACGCTTTTTTCGGCGTTTTTCAGCGGACCCTCGCCTATATCGCCGGCGACGGCGCGGGGCGAAATACCGTTCAATATAAGATAAGACGGCAGATATGCGTGATCGGTGCCGACGTCACAAACCGTGCGCCCGCGCCGGACCATATCAGCCGCCATCTGAATTCTCGGTGAAAGCTTAAGCATTTGCCGAAAGGAATTCGTTGATTCTGCCGATGAGCTCGTCGGCATCAACGCCGTGAACCTCACACGCCTGCTCAACGGATTCGCCTCTTGACATAGGGCAGCCGAGGCAGTGCATTCCCATTTCAAGGAAGAAGGGAGCGAGCTCGCCGTTCATATCAAGGACTTCGCCTACGGTCATATCTTTGTTGATTTCCATTGATTATTTCTCCTTTGTCTGTTTTTTGTAATTATAGCATAATAAAGGAAATATATCAATATTCAATAAGTTGACTTTTACTCAATTAAATAGTAAACTTTTGTGTAATCCACTCAAACGGAGGGCGTTATGAAAAAATACGATGTAATAATAATCGGAGGCTGCGCCTCGGGACTTGCCGCCGCGATAAACGCGCACCGGATTTATCCCGAACTGAGTGTTGCCGTTATTGAAAAACTTCCGAGAGTGGGCAAAAAAATACTTGCCACGGGCAACGGCAGATGCAACCTTTCAAACGAACAAGCCGAAAAATTTGTTTATCACATATATACAAACGACGGCTTCGCGGCGAAGGTTCTGAAAAAGTGTTCCGTAAAGAATACCCTTGTTTTTTTCTCCTCGCTCGGGCTTAAAACATACACCGACGGCGAGGGAAGGATTTATCCCCTCTCCAACACCGCGGCAAGCGTGCTCGACGCCCTGCGCGCGCATCTTGACGGTATTGACATTATTACCGGCGTTGCGGTAAATGAGATAAAAAAGCAGAAAAGCGGTTTTGTTCTCAACGGCGAATACCGCTGTGAAAAACTGATTATGGCTGCAGGCGGAAAGGCATCGCCCTCCCAGGGCTCGGACGGCAGCGGCTACGCTCTCGCCGGAGGCCTCGGGCACACGGTTACAAAGCTTTACCCCGCCCTTGTTCCGCTCACGGCGGACCCGGCGGTCACTAAGCCGCTTAAAGGCGTTAGAATTCATAAGGCAAAAATAGGGCTTTATAAAAACGAAGAACTCATCGGTTCGTCCGACGGTGAAATACTGTTCACGGACGGCGGTATTTCGGGCATTGCCGCTATGGAGACCGCTTCGGCTTTTGAAAGGAACAAAGAAAAGGGCGCCGATATTTATGCCTCAATCGACCTTGTTCCCGATATTGACGATATAGGCGTTTTCCTTGCCGCTCTCTGCCGCGAAAACAAGCGCGATTTTGACACGCTTCTTACGGGGCTTATGCCCAAGGCGGCGGGAATCGCTGTTCTGAAGGCATGCGGTCTTTACTCCGCTTCAAAGAGTATTGATGAACTTAAGAAAAAGGATATTGAAAATATTGTAAATACAATACACAATTTCAGAATAAAGGTCACGGGCACAAAGGGCTTTGCAAACGCGCAGGTCACGAGCGGCGGAGTGAGCGTGAAGGAGATAAACCCCGCCACTATGGAATCGCGCATCTGCGAAAACCTGTTTTTCGCGGGCGAGATAATCGATGTTGACGGACCTTGCGGCGGCTTTAATCTGCAGTGGGCGTGGTCGTCCGGTCTTATAGCGGGCAGGCTCGGAGGAAACGGAAAATGATTAAAATAAACGAGATAAAACTGCCGCTTGAAAGCGACGAGGGCGCGCTTCTTCAGTCGGCTGCCAAAGCGCTTCGCTGTTCGCCGAAGAAAATAACGGGAATAGAGATAGCAAAAAAGGCGGTTGACTCGAGAAAAAAAGATAATATCTATTTCGTGTATAATGTCAATGTGACGGTTGACGGCGACGAGGATTCGCTTATTGCCTCGTGCAGGAACCCGAAGGTTGAAAAGGGCGTGAAATATGAATATTCCGCTCCCGAATTGAGAAGGACGAGCAAACTGCGCCCCGTTATCGCGGGGTTCGGACCCGCGGGATTTTTCGCAGCCCTCATACTCGCGAGGGAGGGGCTCAGACCCGTAGTTTTTGAAAGAGGAAACGATGTTGACACCCGCACAAAGGATGTTGAGAGTTTCTGGATTGACAAAAAACTCAACACCTCGTCAAATGTTCAGTTCGGCGAGGGCGGAGCGGGAACCTTCTCGGACGGCAAACTCACAACGGGAATAAAGGACCCGCTTTGCAGAAAGGTAATTGACGAGCTTGTGCTCCACGGCGCGCCCGAGGAGATTAAATACTCATCACATCCGCACATAGGCACGGACCGTCTGGGCGAAGTTGTGAAGGCATTTCGCGAGGAGATAATCTCGCTCGGCGGCGAAATACATTTCGGGCAGCAGGTTACGGATATTATAATCTCGAACGGAGTCGCCCAGGGCGTTACCGTAAAGCGCGCGGACGGCACTTTCTATGATTTCGAAACGGACACGGTCATAATGAGCATAGGCCACTCTGCCCGCGACACGGTCGAAATGCTCTATAAAAAAGGCGTTAAAATGATGCAGAAGCCGTTTTCCGTAGGCGTGAGGATAGAGCACCCGAGAGAGATGATTGACAGAGCGCAGTACGGCTCTTTCGCAGGACATCCCGCCCTCGGAGCGGCGAACTACAAAATGGCGTGCCATCCCGAACACGGCAGAGGGGCTTACACCTTCTGTATGTGCCCCGGCGGCACGGTTGTAGCGGCGGCATCGGAGGAGAACACTGTTGTTGTAAACGGTATGAGCCGCTACGCCCGCGACGGCGAAAACTCGAACGCCGCCCTGCTTGTGGGCATTGAGCCCGAAAGCTTTGAAAGCGAACACCCTCTCGCGGGAATCGAACTGCAAAGGAAAATCGAGAGAACGGCGTTTATTGAAAGCGGAGGCGATTATTCAGCCCCCTGCCAGACAGTAGGAGATTTTTTGAACAATGTGCCGTCAAAAAAACTCGGTAACATAAAGCCCACCTGCCCCACGGGTGTTACCCCCGGCGACATAAGAAGAATACTGCCGCGGAAGGTCACCGACACAATGGCGGCGGCGCTTTATAAAATGGACAATATGCTCAAGGGCTTCGCCCTTCCCGACGCGCCTCTGACCGCGCCCGAAACAAGAAGCTCCTCCCCCGTGAGAATTTTGCGCGATGAGATTTTTCAGGCGAACATCCGCGGAATTTATCCCTGCGGCGAGGGAGCGGGTTACGCGGGCGGCATAGTATCGGCGGCGGTTGACGGAATACGCTGCGCCCACGCGGTGATGCTCGACGAGAACGACGAGTGGTAAAAAGAATTACGGCTTGCAGATTACAAAACCTGCAAGCCGTTTTTTTATTTGTTTTTCATCAGATCCGCTATTGTGACGGAGTCGAGGTAGTTGTAAACGAGTTTGTTGAGTTCACTCCAGAGCGGCAAAGTACGGCAGTCGGCTGTTTTTGTGCAGTGACTTGCGCCGTGCTCGAGGCAGCGCACGGGAGCGAGATCGCCCTCGGTGATTGAAAGAATATCGGAGATTTTATACTCGGAGGGCTTTTTTGTGAGTTTATATCCGCCGCCCTTGCCGTGAACGCCCTCAATAAGGCCCTCTTTAACGAGGCAGGGCAGGATTTTCTCAAGATATTTGAGTGATATTTCCTGCCTGTCGGCAATGGTTTTCATGGCTACATAACTGCCCTCGTCGTGCTCCGCGAGGTCAATCATCACCCTTAAGGCGTAGTTGCTTTTTGTTGATATCATCATAGCGCGTCACCTGTTGATTCCGGTTAAATCTTTTATTACTTCGCCTGCGATTACAAGCCCCGCTACCGAGGGCACAAAGGCGACCGATGCGGGAGTGTCGCGGCGGACGGAGTGCTTTTCCTCCTCGGGAGTGAAAAATGGTTTTAACGGCGGTTCGTCCGAGCAGACGACCTTTAACGAGTCTATGTTTCTTTTACGCAGTTCGCTTCGCATAATTCTCGCGAGCGGGCAGACGGAAGTTTCGTAGATATCGCACACTCTCAGGGCGAGAGGGTTCAGTTTGTTGCCCGTGCCCATGGCGCTTATTACGGGAGTGCCCGCCTTTTTCGCGTTTTCGATAATGGCGAGTTTGCCCGTGACGGTGTCAATGGCGTCAACAATATAATCATACTGCGTAAAATCAAACCGATCCGCCGTGTCGGGCAGATAAAACAGTTTATAAACAGTCACCGAGCAATCGGGATTGATTGACTCAACCCTCTCTTTCGCGACATCCGCCTTATATCTGCCGACGGTATTTTGAAGTGCTAAAATCTGCCTGTTTATATTTGAGGGGGCGATTTTATCGCTATCAATAAGATCGAGCGCGCCCACGCCCGAGCGGGCGAGCGCCTCAACCGTATAGCCCCCTACACCGCCCAGACCGAACACGGCGACGCGGGAGCGGGCGAGTTTTTCCGCCGCTTCACTGCCTAAAAGCATTCCGGTTCTTATAAATTCTTCTTTCATATCTTTTCAATTATTCCGCCGCCGAGTACCGTGTCGCCGTCATAGAGCACTGCCGACTGACCCGGTGTTACAGCCCTGAGCGGAGCGTCAAATTTTATTTTTACCCTGTTGTTTTCGAGAGGAGTGACCGTGGCGGGCTGTTCCTTCTGGCGGTAGCGTATTTTCGCGCTGCACCTGAACTCCTCCGTCGGCGCTTCGCCCGATATCCAGCTGAAGCTTCCGGCGTAGAGCTCGTCCGTGAAAAGGTCGTCGTTGCTGCCGAGAACCACGGTGTTGTTTTCGGGATTAATTGACAGCACATAGAGCGGTTCGGGAGCGGAGATGCCGAGACCTTTTCGCTGACCGATTGTGTAGTTGATAATGCCCTTGTGCTCGCCGTATATTCTGCCGTCCCTGCCGACAAAACTGCCCTTGGGATAAACCCTGCCCGTGCGCTCCACAATTACCTTGGCGTAATCGCCGTCCGGCACAAAGCAGATATCCTGGCTGTCGGGCTTGTTGAAGTTGACAAAGCCGTTTTTTTCGGCTGTTTCGCGGGTTTTATCCTTTGTGAGGGAGCCGAGCGGGAACATTGTGTGGGCAAGCTGTTCCTGATTCAAAAAGTAAAGCACATAGCTCTGATCCTTGTCGGGGTCGAGGGCTTTTTTGAGGAAAAACTTTCCGTTCTCCTCCTCAACGCGGGCGTAGTGCCCTGTGACAATATAATCGCAGCCGAGCACCTTCGCGCGCTCATAGAGGCGGTCGAATTTCATATAGCGGTTGCAGTCTATGCAGGGGTTCGGCGTTACGCCGCGCTCATAGCATTTTATAAAATTGTCAATTACATTCTTATTGAAGTCGCCCGTGAAGTTGAACACATAATAGGGTATTCCGAGGCGGAAGGCGACGCTTCTCGCGTCCTCCACATCGTCGAGCGAGCAGCAGGTTCTGCCCTCGGGAATGCCGATGTCTTCATTTTCATAAAGTTTCATCGTGCAGCCGACGCAGTCAAAACCGCGCTCCTTCATAAGAAAAGCGGCAACACTCGAATCAACGCCGCCGCTCATGGCAATAAGTGCTTTCATATTTCAGTTCCTTTTAACGTTTCCTACCGAGTCAACTATTGTGTAGCCCGCGCTTTTCACCCTCTGTTCAAGGCAGGTTTTACACTGCGCGGACTCCTCGCCCGTGCAGATTTTATTGTCATAGATAGAGTATTTATCGCGGTACTCAACCGGAGATAAATTAGGCATAACGACATTCGCGCCCGCTTTAAGACCGAGTTCCCTGCCCTGCGGGCTAAGAGTTCCGAGCGCCGTTGTGGAAGGAATAAGGGCGTAAGGGAACATAAGGCGTATTATCGAAATGAGCCTTAATGTGAGTTCCACGCTGCCCGCGGGAAAACTTTCAAACGGAGTGCCTTTAGCGGGTATGAACGGACCTATGCCTATCATATCGGGCGACACACTCTGCATAAAGCGGAGGTCCGATACAATGTTCGCGGGGGTCTGGAAGGGCGAGCCGACCATAAAGCCCGCGCCTGTCTGATAGCCGATTTCCTTGAGTTCAAAAAGGCACTGCTTGCGCCTTTCGGCTGACATTTCTGCGGGATGGAGTTTGCCGTAGTGGGTTTCGTCAGCGGTTTCGTGCCTTAACAGATAGCGGTTTGCCCCGCACTCGAAAAAACGCCTGTAAGTGTCGTAACTCTTTTCGCCTATTGAGAGAGTCACGGCGTTTTCGGGGTAAAGCGAGCGGATTTCCGATATTATATCGCACATAAGATCGTCGGTATAATACGGGTCCTCCCCGCCCTGAAGCACAAAGGTACGGTAGCCGAGTTCAGCGCCCTGACGGCAGCAGCCCAGGATTTCCTCCTTCGACATACGGTATCTCTGCGAAGAGCGGCTGCTCCTTCTTATTCCGCAGTAAAAGCAGTCGTTTTTACAGTAATTTGTAAATTCGATAAGCCCTCTGAGATATACATCCGTGCCGTAAACGCTTCTGCGCACCTCGTCCGCCGCCCGCCTGAGTCCGGAATCGTATTCATCGGTGCAAATGAGAGTCAGCAGTTCCTCATCCGTCAGGTCGCGGTGCGAACGCAGTTTTTCAACAATGCTCATTGGTCGCAGCAGTGAGCGCAGCTGTCGCAGTCCGGGAAAAGGTTTTTGTCGTATTCAATGCCGTTTTTGTCGTAGTAATCCTTGAGCGCCTTTTTGATTGCCTCCTCGGCGAGCACGGAGCAGTGAAGCTTGTGCGCGGGAAGACCGTCCAGCGCCTCGACAACGGCTTTGTTTGTAAGCTGAAGCACCTCGGACACGGGCTTGCCCTTTATGAGTTCGGTAGCCATTGAGCTTGAGGCGATTGCGCTGCCGCAGCCGAAGGTTTCGAATTTTACATCGGTGACAATGTCATTGTCTATTTTGAGATAAATCTTCATAATATCGCCGCAGACGGGGTTGCCCACCTCGCCTACGCCGTCCGCGTTTTCAATCACGCCGACATTACGGGGATTGCGGAAATGGTCCATAACCTTTTCACTGTAAAGTGCCATAGTAATCTCCTTTCTTATTTCGCAAAAACATGGGGGCGCACGCCGTTAACAAGGTCGCGCCAGAAGGGTGACATATTGCGAAGATATGTTACAACATCCGTCACCGCTTCAATAATATAGTCTATATCCTCTTCGGTGAATTCCTCGTTTATAGTAAGACGGAGCGAACCGTGGGCTACCTCGTGGGGTCTGCCTATCGCGAGAAGAACGTGGCTCGGGTCAAGTGAGCCCGAGGTGCAGGCGGAACCCGACGAAGCGCAGATTCCTTTATCGTCAAGCAGGAGCAGGAGCGATTCGCCCTCAATGCCCTCAAAGCAGAAATTGACATTGCCGGGAAGGCGGCTTTCCCTGTCGCCGTTCAACTCGGAATACTCGATTTTGCTCAAACCGTCAATGAGACGCTCTCTCAAAGGAAGCATTTTGTTATAGTTTTCGTCAATTGAAGCGCACGCCTCTTCGAGAGCCGCGGTCATACCCGCTATGCCGGCTATGTTCTCGGTGCCCGCGCGCTTGCTTCTCTCCTGCGCGCCGCCGTGTATGATATTTGAAAGGACTATGCCCTTTCTCGCGTAAAGTAAACCCGTGCCCTTGGGACCGTGGAATTTGTGGGCGGAAATTGAGAGCATATCGATGTTCTGCTCTTTTACATCAACCTTTATATGACCCGCCGCCTGAACCGCGTCCGTGTGGAAAAGAACCTTCTTTTCACGGCAGACAGCGCCGATTTCCTTTATGGGCTGAATTGTGCCGATTTCGTTGTTCGCGAACATAATCGTAACAAGGCAGGTGTCCTCTCTTATAGCGTCGGAAACCTGCTGAGGCGTTACGATGCCGTTTGAGTGAACATCGAGATAAGTCACCTCAAAGCCGTCCTTTTCGAGCGCCTTCAAAGTGTGAAGAACCGCGTGATGCTCGAAGGCGGTTGTGATTATATGCTTTTTGCCCTTTTTGGCGCCTGCTTTCGCCGCGGAGACAATCGCCTGATTGTCCGCTTCGCTGCCGCCGGAGGTGAATGTGATTTCCCTCGGCTCGCAGTTGAGGCACGCCGCCGCTCTCTGCCTGCAGTCCTCAAGCGCCTCCTTTGCCTCCTGCCCGAAGGCGTAAAGGCTGGAGGGATTGCCGTAGATATTGTCAAAATAGGGAAGCATGGCGTTTATTGCCGTTTTGCTCATTTTTGTTGTTGATGCGTTGTCAGCGTAAATCATAAGTTCTCCTTTATAGTAATTGGAAATAATAAAACAAGGTTCTATTTACCCGCCACCTTGGTCGGTAAATAAATTATACCATTTTTACGGAGTTTGTCAACTGTAAATAATACACAAAACGCAGGTCCGGAGACCTGCGTTTTATAACTGATTTATTATTCTTTGTTCGCCTTTGCGAGAACATCCTTGACAACGGGAGCGTCGGTTGCGACCTGTGAGAAGAAGAACTGCTCCCTCTCCTCGTTGTTGATGACCGTTACGGGCTTTATCTGGTTGAGAACAACGCCCTTGTCGGCGAGATACTTATTATAAGCGACATAGGCGCCTTCCTTGAGGAAGAGAACCTCGGGTCTGCCGAGCATACCCCAGCGGCGGTACTTATAATATTTCTCGTTAATGCCGTCCATGGCATTGTCGAGCGCCTGAATGAGCGCCTCTCTGTTTTCCTCGCTCGCCTCGCCCTTCTTGAGTTCTATGAGAAGAGTATATCTGGGCGGCTTGGTTGTGAAATCGGGATAGAAGCTGAAGCCCTGATACTCAACGCCGACTTCCTTGGTAATCTGGTCAACGGCGGCGTCGGTCATATCGGTTGTGGTCTTCTCATTGGCAACGTTCATTGAAAGGTTCTGTCTGAAGCAGAGTTTGATACGCGGAGTGTTATTATACATACCGGTAACAACAATGACGTCTTCCATCTTGTATCTGTAAAGACCGGAGAAGTTTGAAACTATCATTTCATACATCTTGCCGACCTCGAGTTCGTTGAGAAGGAGAGGTCTTACGGAATCGTCCGCCTTCTCCTCGTCCTCCTCGATGGGAAGGAACTCGAAGAATACGGTGTAGGGAATGGCTACATAGTCCTCAACATCAAGCTCCATGGGAGTTGCGAAGTAGCCTTCCGCCGCGGCATAGCCCATGCGGTGAATCGGAACATCGGGGCCGATTGCCTTGCGGAGTTTTTCGGCGTAAATGGCGAGGTTCGAACTCATCATACCGTATGCCCACTGAAGGTTGGGCCAGATGCGGGGAGCGATGGGATCGTCAAAGCCCTTTTCGAACTCTCTGCGCAGTTCGGCGGCTCTTTCGGGGTTGGGCTTGAACTTTTTGGCATATTTCTTGCGGAACTCTTCGGTGCAGTCGATATTGGGGTTGATAATACCCTTTTCTATATCGTCGCAGAGCATTTCCCAGTTGTCCTCAAGATAGTCAAACATCTGGGTAAGAAGGGTTACGACTATTGAACCGAGATATGTGACCTTCTTGTTTTCAAGGCAGAAACGAAGGTGTAAATAGGATGTGTCGAATTTGTCGTCAAGGCTGGGGAAAAGCAGCGGGATGGGAGATGTGCAGAAAAACGGAAGAATGGGCTTTAACATACGAAGCGGAATCTGCGCCGCGCCGTTGCTCATTTTGCCGTCCGCTGTTTTGTGACCGGAAAGGTTGAGCGCGAGAGGTCCGAGCTGACCTTTAAGGCGCTTGCCCTGCTTTTTAAGGTGATGGTAAGCGGTTGTGACCGAAACGGAGAAACCGATGCACTGCATCTTCCACAGGTCGTTTAAGCCCTTGGGAAGCATTTTCGGCTTGCCTACCGAGCCCGAGGATGACGCGTAGCGGAGGTTTAAACCGTTGAACATAAGGCGCTTTTCGCCGTTGTTCATCATACGGTCAACATAGGGCTCATAGTCCGCGTAGGTTGAAAGCGGAACCTTATCCTGATACTCCTTGATGGAGTGGATATCCTTGAGACCTAATTTTTTGCCGAGTTCACAATTTTTGTTTCTTCTGACAATCTTTTTGAGTACATTGTTCTGTGCCTTGAGCGGGTTCTTGGTGGTGTGGATAATCTGCTGACGGGAGACCTCACCGAGAAGCACACCGAGGTCGGAAAATGATGCCATATACTTTTCTCCTTTATTATAAGTCCGATATAATATAACAAAAAGAAGGCGTTTTGTAAATACAAAACGCCATTCCTTAAAAAATTCTTAATAAATCATATTATTTCGGTAGGTGTAGAATAATTGTGTTCTTCACTGCGGATTATCCGAAGATTCATCGCCGAAGGGACGAACCGAACGCCATCTGAAATACACATCTGAACCGTTCTGATAAACACTGTCATCCTTTAATTCGTGGGCGGAAGAGGATGACCTAAAGCCCGTTCTCTGCATACCGGTTGTAAAAAGATTCGCCATTGCGGAAGATTTGAAGGTGACGCGCGCCTGCATAATGAGTTCGGCGATTGGGGACGCGAATCTGTTGAGAGTGCCGTATTTAAATCCCGTACACCACCAGTATTTGGTGTAAGGTCTTGAAAGAATTTTATTGAATTCTCCGTTATTATCCTTATCCCAATAAATGTCCATGCTCATATTGAGCCAATCGGACTTATCGGCGCATTTGTATTTGCTCATTTCCATTGAACCAATCCCGGATGTCTTGAGCTCGTCGTTTGTGAAAACGCCGATTTCGCCGCCGACAAACACCCAGCCGTACTGACCCTTCCAAAGCTGAATCATCCAGGCGACATCTTCATAGTCAAAACGGATTCGGAGTTTGTCGATATACAGGGCTGAAAAGCCTGCCGCCCGGTCGTAGATTTCGTTGTAGCCGAGGCCGGACTGCCAGCAGTCCTTGTCGTCGGTGTAGAAACAGTCGCCTTCGCTGTCATAACTGTAGCCGAGAATCGCCTTCTGCTCCATCTCGTTGAGGCCTCTGCCGAGCATATCAACATACCATGCGCCGGTGCCGCTTTCGGCGGATTTTCCGGCTGCCCCGCTTTCCGAATTGTCATATTCCTCGTTCCGCGCGGCGTTGTATTCGTATAATTCGCCTTCCGCTTCGTCCTTCACATCATAGGCGTATTCGACCGCGGCGGCGTCCTTTTTTAAGGCAGCCCTGTTGCGTGTTGCGGGAACAGCCACAAGAACGGCTGCAAGTATTACGACCGCGAAGGAGGCGGCAAGGGGAATTATCTTTTTGTAGGAGTTGTTTTGCGGCTTTTTATCCGCTTTTTCAAGTATCGCTTTTTTGAGGTCGTCACCCGCTTTGAGGGCTTCGACTTCGGCAATGTATTTATCCTTGTTATTCATCGTCAAAACCCCCTATCCGTTCTTTTAAAAGTTCCCTGCCCCGCTTAAGCCACGAGAGCACGGTGTTCTGATTTGAAGAGAGAATATCCGCAATCTCCTGCGCGGTGTATCCCTCGAAATAGTGCAGATAAATCGCGTTTCGATAGTTTTCGGGCAGCGCCTTAACATAATCGAGCACGCTGAAATCCGGCATATCCGGAGCGGGCAGATTTTCGGGCAGTTCTTCCGTTTTGCCCGACTGCCTGTAATATGTGTGGCATATATTGATTGTAACGCGTATGAGCCACGCCTTGAGGTGCTCCTCATCCTTGAACGACCGTGTTTTTTCGAGCAGTTTTACAAAAACCTCCTGCACGGCGTCCTCGGCGTCGCTTTGTTCGCGCGTGTTGTGCACGGCGACGCGGTAAAGCGTGTCGGTATAATTCGAGTACGCGAAATCGAACGCGTCTCTTCCCGACAGTTTCTTTTTCATCTCTATTCCTCCCGTTACGGGTATGAATAAAGAATAACACAATTTACCGCGCCGCTCAAGAGTTATTATTTATTTGTTGTTTTCTTCGGTTTTGCCGCTGTTTACATATTTATCAAAGGTTTTCTGCTTTTTCGGCCTGCGCTTTTTGATAACGCGTCTGCCGATAAAGAACGCCGCCGTGCCGAAGAGGGCGAGCAGTATGATATCGGGAAGCGAGCTTATGAACCAGACCGCGAAGGCGCGTGCTGCGTCGGCTATGTCAATAAGATTGTCCTTCAGTTTGCCGAGAACCTCGCCGCCGAAGGTTTCGGGCTCGGGCGCGGTGACTCTCTCCACCTCGTAAACCTGCATTGTTACGGTTGAGTAGGCGATAAGATCGTCGTAATTCTTGAGGCGGGATTTGCAGCTTTCAAGCTCGGCGTTTACCTCCGTCAGGCGGTTCTGTACGGTTATGAGGTCGGCTACCGTGTCCGCTTTGGCGAGGATGGCGAGCAGGGCGTCGTATTCCGTTTCAAGCGCCTTGATTCTGCCCTCGGTATCGATGTAGTCGCCGGTCACATCCCTGACGGAGACGGACTTTGCCGTAACGGTTGCTATTGACGAAACACTGTTAATGAACGCGTCGAGATTGTCGGCGGGAATTCTCACCTTGAGATCCATACTGCGCGACTGCGAGTAATTATAATTGCTGCCGTGCTCGTTTGAGGACTGAACATAGCCGCCGTTTTCGGTTATCGCCTTGCCGAGAGCCGAATAAAACTCGTCGTATTTCTGGGTTTCAATATCCATTGAGGCATCTCTTATAAGTTTGCGCAAGGCGGCGTCGGCAGTCTGCTTATAGTCGCTCTTCGGCATAGAATCGCTGTTCCGGGCGGCTGATTTTCCGCCGTCCTCTGTTGACTCATACGCGGAGTCATCAAGGGCTTTTGCCGCGTAGCCGTAGTTTTCGCCCGTACTTTCCCTGCTCAGTTCGCTGACATACCGGGGTTCGCCGTCCTCCGCGGTCTCGGCGGTGTCATACGCCTTCATCTCGAGTACCCTTGTTCCGCACGAGCAGAAGCCGATGAGAAGTGTGGCAACAAGAACCGCGCAGATGATGATTAATAATGTTCTTTTTGTTTTACCGTTTGTTTTTTTCATTTTGAAACGCTCCTTTCAGATTGCTTTCACATATAAAACGCACAGAAGGGGCGGATTATTGCACGGTTTTGAAAAAATTTTTGACTGTTGTGTTTTTTTATGTTATCTTTAATTGAAAACGGGAGGTGGCACAATGAAAATCGGCATAAGCTGGGACGCCTACGGCAAAAACGAAATAAAGCCGGAGGAGCAGATTGAACTGCTTGAAAAATACGGCTTCGGGGCGACCTTTATTGACTCGGACAACGGGGATATCGACACAATAGTACCTCTTCTCAAGGAGGCGGGCATAAGCGTTGATACCTGCCACGCGCCGTTTAAGGGTATAAACAGAATATGGTCGGATTTACCCGAGGGCGACGACACGCTTAAAATGCTGACGGAGAGTGTCGATGTTTGCGCGAGGCACTCAATACCCGTTGCGGTTGTGCACCTCTCATCGGGCGACAACGCGCCGAGAATAAGCGACGCGGGTTATTACCGCTTTAAAAAGCTCGTTGATTACGCCTGCGAAAACAGAGTTAAAATAGCGTTTGAGAATCAGCGCAAGCTCGCGAACCTCGCCTTCGCCATGGAGGAGTTTCCCGGGGCGGGCTTCTGCTGGGATGTGGGGCACGAGGCGTGCTTTGCCTACGGCAGAAGATTTATGCCTCTTTTCGGGAGCCGTCTTGTCGCTCTTCATATACACGACAATTTCGGTAAACACGAGGGTGATATGCATATGATTCCGTTTGATGCGGGGCTCGATTTTGACACAGCCGCTCAGTACATAGCGGAATCGGGCTTTGAGGGCACGGTTATGCTTGAGCTTATGCGGCACACAAGCGGATATTATGAAAATGTGAGCGCGGATGAGTATTATTCAAGAGCCGCCGCGGCGGCAAAGAGAATCAGGGATAAAATCATCGAAAAAAGGAACAGGTAAAGCGCAAAAAAATACGGGACTGTCCGGAAGACAGTCCCTTTTTATTTTATTTTATTTATGTGTCACTGAGCAGCTGTCGTTGTTTCGCCTTCGGCGGATTTTGACGTAACCGTCTTGCCGTGAGTTTCGGCGTACTCCTCTTTTTCCTTTACATAGTAGCCGTTGTAATCCTCTTCATTATCGCAGAAATTGACATAGTAGATATCATATTCGGGATCTTTGTCGATGTGCCTTGAAATGCCGTAGTTTCTGTCAAGAGTCTGCCAGGAGACATACTGCTTGCCGTTTATGGTCATAATCGACCTTGAATCGATATCAGCGCCCAGCGATGTGAAGGTTTTGCCCGTGAGTTTTTCAAACGCCGCCTTGTCAAGCGCTTCGATAACAAGCAGGTCGTTCGCGACATTGTCATCATAGGCAAAATCATTTTCCGGAGTCAACTGTTTGCCGTTATAGTAAAACAGGAATTTGGCGGTGACGAACATTGACGGGTCTATCTCGGAATCCTTGCCGGAGATGTCGTTATAATTGCTCATCTGAAGAATTTCGCCGTTTGTTGAAATCACGCCGTAATCCTTTTCGCCTTCAAAGACGTGAACGCCGTCGCTCTTTTCGGCGAATGTAAGGTGCTTTTCACCCGGAATCTGAACATACGCAACAACGGTCATAAGCGGTTTGTCGCCCTGAACGGCGGGCAGCATACTGTTGACATAGTCAAACAGCGCGACAACAGTTACGTCGGAATTGGAGTTGTATCCTGTGGCGTAAACCTCCTCGTAGCCGTCGTTATCTATATCCTTGTACAAAACGGTTTCTATAACGAAATTAACGGTTGCGGCTTCGCCCTTTTCCTTATTTACAATAAAGCCGCGGGTTTCACTGCCGTCAACATAGTTGTAAACGGAGTTGTCGCTGTCCTCATCCGAGCCCGCGACCGATACCTCCTCAAGTTTATTTTCATCAAGTGTTCCGCCTATGGAAACGCCCGTGAACGCCTCTTCTATCGCCTGAATTTCCTTGTTCTTTTTGCCGCAGGATGAAAACGCAATAACAACGCCCGCGCAAAGCGAGAGAGCGAGGATAACGGATATTATTCTTTTCATTATTATTCCTCCTTAATACTGTATTTCGCCCGTAATGGGATTTATCAGTTTTCTGAACACGCACACGTGCGCGCTTGAAACGAACCTGTCAAGATGCATTGAGCCGAAAAACCAGCGCTTGAATTCGCAGGTCTGCGAAAGCTCCTCAAAATAGGTGTTGAGACCGTTTATTACCGCCTCTTCGCCGTCCTTGAGAGCGAGAAACGATTTGATTTTTACAGGCGGCTCGTGGGTTATGACATAGTCTATTTTGCAGTTTCTCGTTTCGAGATTTTCGGCGCCCTCAAGCAGTTCCTCCCTTGTGGGGAACTCATCCTTGGACCAGCGGTTGTTTTCGAATCTTATGTCGATATCGGGGCTTTCGCCGCCGCCCATTGTGAAGAAGGACATACCCTCAATGTCGAAAATCTGGCCTCTCATAAGGTGGTAGAGGTTGCCGCTGATGTTGTGCACCTTGCCGCCGTGCCATTTTGTGACCTCGTAGGAATTGAGTTTTTCAAAATTCTCATGAGTTCCGTCAACAAAGCAGATGTTGTATTTCTTTTTGCCGAGGCGGCGCAGCGCCTTTGTCTCCTGCCTGCCGCCGTTCCAGATAAAGCCGAAATCGCCGCAGATTATCAAAGTATCGCCTTTTTTCAGTTTGTTTACCGGCGCCGATTCAAAACGGTTCATATCGCCGTGGACATCGCCTGTTATATATACCATGCGGATCACCTTTAAAAAAGTTTGATTTCTCTATTGTTTTTTTAAAAATACATGTTATAATCTATTGCACGTTTATTTTTCATTATTTCACAACAATAATACTACATTTAAGGTATAAAGTCTATGAAAAAATTTTTAATTTTTATTATATCATCAATTATTTTTCTGTCGTCGGTTTTCTGTGTTACGGCAGGCGCTTCGTACAATTCGCTTACGGAGACGCTGTCGCTTCACAGCGAGAACTATTTTTTCATGAGTCTTGACAACGACACGGTTATTTTTGAAAAGAACGCGGACAAACAGCTTCTGCCCGCCTCGCTCACAAAAATCGTGACGGCGACCGTGGTGCTCGAAAACTGCGGCGATTTATCCGCCGTTGTTACCGCGCCCGCTTACTGTATTGAAATGCTCAACGGAACGGGCAGCTCGACAGCGGGTATAAAGGACGGCGAGCAGCTGAGCGTTGACGACCTTCTTCACTACCTGCTTATTGAGAGCGCGAACGACGCTGCGCTCATTCTTGCCGACTATGTCTGCAACGGCGATATTGACGCCTTTATAAAACTTATGAACGAGGTTGTTGAGAAGGCGGGCTGCACAAACACGAATTTCGTGAACCCCCACGGACTTGATGACGAATATCAGTTCAGCACACCGCGCGATATGGCGAAACTTATGAAATACGCGGTGCAGAACTCGCATTTCAAAAACATCATCTCGCTCAAAAGTTACACAATTCCCGCCTCCAACCTGCGCAAGGCGCAGACAATTCTCAACACGAACAAGACTCTCAACGCCACCTACACCGACTATTACAGCAAATATATCGTGGGCGGAAAAACGGGTTCAACCTCGAAGGCGGGCAAGTGCCTTGCGACTATCTCCTCAAATAACGGCTACAATTATGTATGCGTTATTATGAACGCCCCGCAGTACAACATTGATGACGACAGGGCGGAGGAAAACTGCGCCTTTGTCGATACCAGAATAATGACCGACTGGGCTATGAAAAATCTCGAACTTGTGAAGATTGCCGACACGGCGAATGTCGCCGCGGAGGTGCCCGTACACCTCTCCTTTACGGCGGACTATGTTACCCTCTGCCCGTCGGAGGACAAATACGAACTTGTGCCCACAGGCACGAACGAGGGAAATGTTGAAATAAAGCCCGTTGAGGGAACCGTTCCCGAGGTGCTGACCGCGCCCGTCAAAAAGGGAGATGTAATCTGCAAGGCGAATGTTCTCTACGGCGGCGAGCCGATAGCGGAGATTGAACTTGTGGCGTCAAACGATATGAGAAGAAGCGTTATTCTCTCGGTTCTCGATGTGCTCTCAAGAGTTTTCTCAAGTCTGCCGATGAAACTCCTCGGCGCGGCGGTTCTCATCTTTATTGTTGTGCTTGTGTGTCTCAGAATAAGATCGATAATGAGAAAGCGTAAAAGAGACAGCCTTCACATTGTAAGCGACAACACGCATCAGAATATGAGATAATATAATAAGTATAAAAAAGATAAACGGCTTGCAGTATGTTCTGCAAGCCGTGTTTTTATCTGTCTTTTAACCCGCGTTCTTTGCCGAAAGTTTCGGCGGAGCGGCGGGCTTTTTGCGGTTGGGGTTTCTTTCAATTATAGGTTCCGCGCCCTCGAGCACGCATTTGCCCGTAATGCAGACATGCTCAATGGTCGGGTCGGAGGGAACCTCATACATAATTTTGAGAAGCACATCCTCCATAATTGAGCGCAGACCTCTCGCGCCTGTTTTTTCCTCAAGCGTTTTGTCGGCTATGGCGTTGAGAGCGGACTCGTCAAACTCGAGTTCGACACTGTCAACATTGAAGAGTGCCTGATACTGCTTTACAAGGGCGTTTCTCGGCTCCGTCATAATGCGGATGAGGGCGTCTCTGTCAAGCTCGCTGAGGGTTGTGATAACGGGCAGTCTGCCGACGAGTTCGGGAATGATGCCGAATTTGACAAGATCCTGATGAATCGTCTTTGAAATAAGATTTTCGCTTTCAACTTCCGCCTTTGTGCGGATTGTTGTTTCAAAGCCGAGGGCTGAACCGCCTATGCGCTTTTCGATTATCTTGTCTATGCCGTCAAACGCGCCGCCGCAGATAAAGAGGATGTTCGCGGTGTTTACCTGAATGAACTCCTGCTGCGGATGCTTTCTGCCGCCCTGAGGGGGAACATTCGCGACCGTGCCTTCAATTATTTTGAGCAGCGCCTGCTGAACGCCTTCGCCGCTGACATCCCTGGTGATTGAGGGGTTTTCGCTCTTGCGGGCAATCTTGTCAATTTCATCAACATAGATAATGCCGCGCTCGGCTCTTTCAATGTCGTAATCCGCCGCCTGAATAAGGCGCAGAAGGATATTCTCGACATCCTCGCCGACATATCCCGCCTCCGTGAGAGTTGTGGCATCCGCTATGGCGAAGGGCACATCGAGTATTCTGGCGAGAGTCTGGGCGAGCATTGTTTTGCCGACACCCGTGGGCCCCAGAAGAAGAATGTTGCTCTTCTGGACTTCGACATCGCCGGAATTTATCATTCCGATACGCTTGTAGTGGTTGTAAACCGCAACGCTCAGCGCGGTTTTAGCCGCCTCCTGACCGATTACGTACTCGTCAAGCTGCTCCTTTATTTCCGCGGGTTTGGGAAGAAGGACACTCTTTGAGACCGATTTGCGCGATTTTCTGGGCTCCTCGTCAAGAATGGACTGGCAAAGCTCAATACATTCGTTGCAGATATATACGCCCGGACCCGCAATCAGTTTTTCAACCTGATCCTGAGTTTTGTGGCAGAAGGAGCAGGATACCCTGTCTCTTCTTTCGTCATCTCTGGGCATTATAAGCCTCCTGTGTTATCTTGAAACGATGACCTTGTCAACAAGGCCGTAATCGCAGGCTTCCTGGGCGGTGAGGTAATTGTCGCGCTCGGTGTCCCTTGCGATTTCTTCAATGCTCTTGCCTGTGTTCTCGGCAAGAATGCGGTTGAGTTTTTCCCTTGTGCGAAGGATGTGGTCGGCAACGATTTTGATTTCGGTCGCCTGACCCTGCGCTCCGCCGAGGGGCTGATGAATCATAATCTCGCTGTTGGGAAGAGCGTATCTCTTGCCCTTGGCGCCGGCTGAGAGCAGGAACGCGCCCATTGAGGCAGCCATGCCGATACAGATTGTTGAAACATCGCACTTGATGTAATTCATTGTGTCATAGATAGCCATACCCGCGGTAACCGAGCCGCCGGGGCTGTTGATGTAAAGACTGATATCCTTGTCGGGATCCTGCCCCTCGAGGAAAAGCAGCTGAGCCACTACGAGGGACGCGGTGGTGTCGTTGACCTCATCGGAGAGGACAACTATTCTGTCGCTTAAAAGTCTGGAGAAAATGTCGTATGAGCGTTCGCCTCTGTTGGTCTGCTCAATAACATAAGGTACAAGTGCCATAATAACTCCTTTCGTTCAAAAACAAATTATTCTGCGGAGTCTTCCTTTGTCTCCTCAGCGGCATCTGCGGGCTCTTCAGCCGCCTCCGCCTTCTTCTTGGGAGCCGCCTTCTTCTTGGGAGCGGGTTTCTTCGCCTTGGCGTTGTCAACAACGAATTTGACCGCCGCTTCTCTCTTGAGGGAATCCTCAACAGTGCCCGCGGGGATGATTTCCTTGAGTTTTTCAACTTCAAGCTGATACATATCGGCCATCTTCTTGAACTCTTCCTCGACTCTGTCGGGGTCGGCTTCGAGATTCTCAAGCTTGATTATGGCGTCGATTGCGAGATCGAGCTTGACCTGATCGACCGCCTGCTCCTTCATTCTCGCCTCGAAGTCCTCTTTCTTCATGCCCATATACATAAGATAGGTGTCGAGGTCGATGCCCTGCTGGCTGATTCTGCCGGCGAAATTGTCGATATTCTCTTTTGCCTTGTTGTCAAACATGCACTCGGGAATTTCCGCCTCAACCTTTTCGGTAAGCTGAGAGAGAACTGCTTCCTCAAAAGCTCTGTCCGCTTCGCTGTTCTTTCTTGTGCGGATTTCGTCCTCAACGCCCTTTCTGAGTTCCTCAACGGTGTCATACTCGCCGAGGTCCTTGGCGAAATCGTCGTCAAGAGCGGGAACCTCCTTGAACTTGATGCCGTTTAATTTGATTTTGAAAACGGCGTCCTTGCCCGCGAGATCCTCGTGATATTCCTCGGGGAATTTAACATTGATGTCGAACTCCTCGCCGAGGGAGTGGCCGATAATCTGCTCCTCAAAGCCGGGGATGAACTGACCCGAGCCGATTGTGAGGTCGAATTTTTCCGCCTTGCCGCCTTCAAACGCCTCGCCGCCGGTGAAGCCCTCATAGTCGATATTGACTATGTCGCCGTCCTTTACGGGGCGGTCGTCAACGTCAACCATTCTCGCGTTTCTCTCGCGCATGGAGTTGATTTCTTCCTCAATCATCGCCTTGGTGACCCTGACGGTTTCCTTTTCGGCTTCGATGCCTTTATAATCCTTCATTGTGACTTCGGGCTTAACGGTTACCTTGAACTCGAGGTCAACGCCCTCTTCGGTGTTCATGGTGATGATGTTGAAATCATAGGGTGAGTCAACGGCTTCTATGCCCGCTTCCTTGAAAGCGTCATAGACCGTGTCGGAATAAACGGCGTCAAGAGCGTCCTCATAGAAAACGTTTTTGCCGTACATATTCTCAATAAGATGCTGGGGCGCCTTGCCCTTGCGGAAACCGGGAACCGTGATTTTTTCTCTCTGCTTGAGATAGACATTGTGAACAGCCGTTTTGAAAGTTTCGGCGTCCACGGTGATTTCCACGGTGTAGGTGTTGGTATCGGTTTTGTTTGCGGATTTTAAGCTCATTTTGAATTCCTCCAATGAATTGATAAATCAACTATGAGATTATATCAAATAAATTTTAAAATTTCTACATTTAAAATAATTATTATATAAATTTATTATTTTCTACAAGAAAGCGCGGGTTTATTCTTTTGTTTTGGGCAAATCATAAACAGGAACGGGTCTGAACAGCGTGTAATCGGCGGAAACCAGCGAAAACCGTATGCCGTCGCTCTCCCCCGTGAAAGCCGTTTTGTGCGAATAGGAATGCAGATGACCGTAATAACAGAGCTTTATATTCTCCTCAACGAGCACATTGTAAATCTCGTCGCATTTCTGCAGAAGAGTGAGCGGCGGATAGTGAAGGAACACCACGGGTTCAAGCCCCGTCTCCTTCGCGGCTGCTATGCTTGTTCTGAGCCGCCCGACCTCGCGCAGGAGCACCTTTTTGTCGGAATCGCTCTCGGCGTCAAAAAACCAGCCGCGTGTGCCCGCAACGGCGTATTTGCCTTCCGTGTAGGTGTTGTTGTGCAGAATGTTGAGTGTGGTGAGGGAGTGCTTTTCAAAAAACTCGTCCGCCTTTTTCTTTGTTGACCACCAGTAGTCGTGATTGCCCTTCATTATTATTTTTCTGCCGGGGAGGGAATCGAGAAAGCGGAAATCCTCGAGCGCCTCTTCAAGCCCCATAGCCCACGAAATATCGCCCGCTATAACTACGGTATCCTCCGGATTCACAATCGCTTCCCAGTTGTTTTTAAGCCGCGTCTCATAGTCGCTCCAGCCGTCAAAAACGCTCATCGTTTTGCCGGTTGAAAGGGAGAGATGCGTGTCTGCAATTGCGAAAAGAGCCATAGAGATTTCCTTTCAGAATCAGATGCCGAGCATATCGAAAATAACCTTTTCCATTGACGGTATATCCTTTTTGCAAACGGAGGTGAACCTGACCTCTTTGTTGCGCAGGTTGGCGAGAGGAGCGGGACATTCCTTGCCCGTGACCTCAGCGAGGCGCTCAACCATCGCGAACTCGTCGAGATTACCCGTATCGCCCTGAACCGCCTCAAGCACCGCCTTGCTGAACTTGAAGGGGTTGGCTGTTGAAGCGATGACCGTGGGGGTGGTGTCGCCCGTCTGCTCGCGGTAGTCATAATAGACTTTCACGCCGACCGCCGTGTGAGTGTCGCAGAGATAATTCTGCTCCTTGAAAAGCTTATTGATTGTTGCCTTTGTCATATCGTCGTCGCAGAAGCCCGCGGCGAAAGCGGATGAGATATAACCGAATGTGTCCGCGTCAACCGTGTATCTGCCGGTCTCCTTGAGCGATTTCATCCACTCATTGACCTTTTCACTCGACGAAGCGCTGTAGAGAAGGCGCTCAAGATTGGACGAAATGAGGATGTCCATTGAGGGTGAAATGGTGGTGTAGAAATCGCGGTTGCGGTCGTAGGTTCCGGTTGTGAGGAAATCGGTGAGAACGGAGTTTTTGTTTGAAGCGCAGATGAGTTTATTCACCGGCACGCCCATTTCCTTCGCGTAGTAAGCCGCGAGAATGTTACCGAAATTGCCCGTGGGCACAACGAAATTGACTTTATCGCCGAGGGCGATTTTGCCCGATCTGAACATATCGCAGTAGGCGGAGATGTAATAGACAATCTGCGGAACAAGTCTGCCCCAGTTAATGGAGTTGGCGGATGAAAACGCCATATTGTTTTCGGCGAGTTTTTCGGCCGCCTGTTTGCTTGTAAAGATATTTTTTACGCCGTTCTGGGCGTCGTCGAAATTGCCCTCAATGGCGCACACGCCGACATTCGCGCCCTCCTGCGTGCACATCTGAAGTTTCTGCATGGGGCTTACGCCGTCGTTGGGATAGAACACGAGAATACCCGTGTTTTCAACATCCTTGAAGCCCTCGAGCGCCGCCTTGCCGGTATCGCCCGATGTGGCGACGAGGATGATTATTTTTGTGCCCTTCGCGGTTTTAGCGGCGGAGACCGTCATAAATCTCGGAAGAATCTGAAGCGCCATATCCTTGAAAGCGCAGGTGGGACCTCTCCAGAGTTCGAGAATGTTTATTCCGTCGTCAAGATTCACAAGAGGGGCTACATCCTTACTTGAAAAGCTGCCCGTTGCGTAGGCACCCTCAACGCAGGAGTCAATCTCCTCCTTTGTAAAATCCGTCAGGAAAAGCGAAAGAACGCTCTTCGCCCTGCCGACATAGTCGAGAGCGGAAAGCTTTTCAATATCGTTGAGTGATAGGGAAGGAATTGTTTCGGGCACGAAAAGGCCGCCCTCATCGGATATTCCCTTGGTAATCGCCTGCGATGCGGATATTTTTATTGAATCGCATCTTGTGCTGACATAGTTCATAAACAATACCTCTTTTTTATAAAATGCCGCCTGAATTGTTATTATAACACATAATATATATTTTGTAAAACATTAAATTATGTTTCAAAAGCGTTTTCGATATAATTGATTTTCGCGGGCTTGTAATCCGCGCCGAGCCATACCTCGCAGACATCGAACCTCGGCTGGAGGGAGTCGATCCCCGCCGCCTTCATAAACACCTCGGCGGTTTTGATGAGCCGCTCCTTCTTGCCCTGATCCACCGCCTCCATAGGGCGGATATCCGTGTTCTCATCGCGGGTTTTGACCTCAACCACAAGCATTCTGCCGTCAACGGAGGCGACAAGATCCGCTTCGCCGAACCTGCTTCTGAAGTTTGAAGCTAAAATCTCGCAGCCCATATCCCTGAGGTAACGCGCGGCGTAGATTTCGCCCCATATACCCGATTTGTTCCTGATTATCATAGTTTCACCACTTCATCGTTTTGAGAAAACTCGGGCGGTGGTACTCGCTCACGCCGTATTCACGGATTTTCTCATAGTGGAGTTTTGTTCCGTAGCCCTTGTGCTGAGCGAAACAGTATTGCGGAACAAGTTTGTCGATTTCCAGCATATAGCGGTCACGGCTGACCTTCGCGAGAATCGAGGCGGCGGCTATACTCGCGCTTTTTGCGTCGCCCTTGATAACGGTCAGCGTGTCGCAGAAAAGTTTCGGGTCTCTGTTGCCGTCAACCAGCGCGTAATCGGGCTTGATTTCAAGCCCCTCAACCGCCCTGCGCATCGCGATAAACGTGGCGTTGAGAATATTGAACTGCTCAATCTCTTCCACGCTCGCGCTTGCCACACAGTAAGCGAGCGCCTTTTCCTTTATGACATCAAAGAGCGCCTCGCGCTTTTTTTCGCTTATCTTTTTAGAGTCGTTGAGGCCGTCTATCACACAGCCCTCCGGCAGTATTACCGCCGCGGCGTAAACCGGACCCGCGAGAGGTCCCCTGCCCGCCTCGTCAACTCCGCATATCGCTTTGTATCCCTGCGCTTTCGCGCTGTTTTCGTACTCAAACCAATCCATATTGCTCTCCATATTAAATATGACGGAGTAAAAACCCCGTCATAGAATTCACTCAAGGAACTGCTTGTCGATAACCTCTTCAAGCAGGTTTCTGAGATAGTCGAGTGTGAAGCTCATATTGACATTTCTGCCGTGAGAAGCGGCGAGTTCCTCGGTGTAATCGTCAAGGCAGTAAACGCGCACATTTGACATACCGCTGCCGTAGTGGGTCACAGTGCCCCTGAAGCGCACATTCTCAATATTGATAACGCCTGTGCTGTTGTTTTTGACAACATTGAAGCTGAGCATACCGCCGAGCATTGTGGGACCTTTGTTCTGCGCGGAGATGAAGTTGCCCAGCGAATAGGCGCAGAGCATCTGATGGGAGCCGTCTGTGGAGGTTATGAACTCCACGGGCTGGATGACGTGGGGATGAGTGCCGAGCACAATATCGACTCCCCAGTCGCAGAGTTTCTGAGCCATGGACTTCTCTGACGCCGTCGGGGTGTGGGTGTATTCCTCGCCCCAGTGCGCGTTGACTATTACAACATCGGCGATTTTCTTTGCCTCTTCGACCTTTGATTTGATTAAATCCTCATCCGACTCCATAACGAGAATAACATCGGAATCGGCGGGAAGGCTCAGACCGTTGGTGTTCTCGGTAAAGCCGAGATAGGCGAATTTTACGCCGTTTACGGTGTTTACGGGAATTTTGAAATCTTCCTCATTGAGGTAGGCGCCCGTTGTGATAACGCCCTTTTCCTTCCAGTAATTGATAGCCGAAATCAGACCGCTTTCGCCCTTGTCGAGCGAGTGGTTTGTGCAGATATTGAACACATCAAAACCGAGGTCAATCATCTGCTGACCGAGTTCCGGAGGCGAGTTGAACATGGGATAACTCGAAACGCCGTGTTCGGTGGAAATGAGCGTTTCCTGGTTGAGAACGGCGATATCGGGCTCGGCGATATAGGGGGCGATTTTTTCGTAGGCGTATGAAAAATCATAACTGCCGTCGGTCGTTCTCGCCTTCGCCTGCTCGTATATTGTATTGTGAATGAGATTGTCGCCCACGGCTACGAAGCTCACCGTTGAGATGAGTTCGCCGGAGGCAAGCCCGGTTTCGCCCTCGCCCGATTCTGTATCGGTAACCTGAGCCACGGGGCTTTTGCGGTTTACGAACTTGTCAACGGCAACTATGCCGAGAGCGATAATATCAAAAATTACAACAATAATAAGAATGATGCCGAGTTTTTTTCTCACGGTAATTCTCCCTATTCAAGTGTTATTCTGCCGAGTTTTCCGCCCCTGTATTCATCGAGGAGCATAACCGACGCCCTGAGGGTGTCCGCCTCGCCCTTGCTGACGAGCATACCCCTTTTTCGGGCGATGAGTTCGAGTATCTCGTACGGCTCGAGCTGTTCGAAATCCTCGATTTTATAGCGCTCCGTAAGTCTGTCGGGGTAGCCGTCGCGCAATACTTTTATAAGCCGCACGGCAATCTCCTCCGTGTCGAGTATCTCATCCTTGACGGAGCCGGTGAACGCGAGTCTGAAGCCGACTTCGGGGTCCTCGAATTTGGGCCAGAGCACGCCGGGCGTGTCGAGCAGTTCTATGCCCGAGCCGATGGCGAACCACTGGCTGACGGTGGTGACGCCGGGTCTGTCGGCGACCTTGGCGCGGTATTTGCCCGCCATTCTGTTTATAAACGAGGACTTGCCCGTGTTGGGTATGCCTACTACCATTACGCGAAGCGCCTTGCCCGCCATACCTCGCTGCTCGTTCTGCTTTATCTTTTCGCCGAGGGCTTCGCGCACCGCCGCGGGGAATTTGTCAAGCCCCCTGCCGCTTCGGCAGTCAACCGCGAGAGCGGTAACGCCTTTGGCTTTGAGTTCCTTTATTTTTCTCGCGGTGGCGTTTTCGTCCGCCAGATCCGCCTTGTTGAGGAGCACTATCCTCGGCTTTCTCTCAATGAGCGAGTCAAGCTCGGGGTTTCTGCTGCTCTCGGGCACTCTGGCGTCCACTATTTCGCACACGCCGTCAACGAGTTTTAAATTCTCTTTTATTATTCTGCGGGTTTTCGCCATATGGCCGGGAAACCACTGAACCGTTACATTGTCATTCATTTTAAAAATCCGCCACGTGCATATCAAACTGCGGTGAGAGTCTGAACAGCACCCTGCCCATAATATAGTTCGTGTCGATAAAGCCGACCATGGGCGAGCGGCTGTCGGTTGAGTTGTTGCGGTTGTCGCCCATTACGAAAACGCAGCCCTCGGGAACCACGGTGTTGTTGAAGGCGATGCCCTCTTCACGGTAGGTCTTTTCGGCGATATACGGCTCATCGAGTTCAACGCCGTCCACTTTGACAACGCCGTTTACGAAATCGATTGTAACCTTCTGCCCCTCGGTGGCGATAACTCTTTTGATAAGGGTCTTTTCCATCGGATTGGGCTGGCTGCATACGACTATGTCGCCGTATTTGTAATCCTTCGCCATAGCGGTAATGATAAGACGGTCGCCGTGAGTGAGCGTGGGATTCATCGAGCTGCCGTCAACCACAACGGTTCTGAAAAAGAAGGTGAAGCATATCGCTATAGCAAGAGCCGCCGTAGCGAATATTGAAACCATATCGAAGCAAAAGGTTGCTATTTTCAACTGTGTTTTACTGCCTTTGAACATTTTGCGCCTCCTAATCGTCTATGCGCCAATCGGTGCCGAATCTGAAAAGTGTTTTTCCGAGAATGTAGTTGCGGTTCACAAAACCGACCTCGCCCGAGCGGCTGTCAAGGGAATTGTTGCGGTTGTCGCCCATTACGAAAACACAGTTTTCGGGAACCGTTACGGGGAAAACAACATCGTATTTGAGATGGGTTTTCTGAAGAATGTATTTTTCCTCGAGGATAACTCCGTTCACGGCGACAACGCCGGAAACGAAATCTATGTCTATTCTGTCGCCCTCAACGCCGATGACTCTTTTTATAATCGGCACGTGGCGCCTCCACGGCTGGGTTATCACGACTATGTCGCCGTGGTTTATTCCGCCGTAGTCAATAGCCGTTACCGCGAGCCAGTCGCCGTCGTTCAGCGTGGGATTCATCGAAGTACCCTCAACGCCCACAGCGCGGAAAACGAAGGTGAACAGCAGTAATACAACGATTATTGCTGTTTTGGCGGAATCTGTTATTTCAAGTAAAAAATCGCCTATCGAGTCCCTGACGGCGCTTTCGCTCTCCTGCGGGGTTTCCTCACGCTCGTAGGGGACGAAAGATTCTTCCACACGCACCATAATTTCACCACACCGTTACGGCTGAATTTTGAAAAAAGGGTGTAACAAAAGAATGTTACACCCTCACTCATAATTATTTTTCTTTAACAATGAGTTCCTTGACCTTGGCAGCTTTGCCTACTCTGTCTCTCAGATAGTAGAGTTTGCCTCTGCGTACGCGGCCGTATCTTACAAGCTCAACCTTTACAACGTTGGGAGAATGAACGGGGAATACCCTTTCAACGCCTACGCCGTAGGAAATTCTGCGGACTGTGAATGTTTCGGACACGCCTGAGCCGCGGCGCGCGATAACTATGCCCTCAAAAACCTGGATTCTTTCTTTGTTGCCTTCACGGATTTTAACGTGAACCTTGACTGTTGAACCGATTGAGATTTTGGGAGCTTCTTCCTTGACTGAGTCCTGCGCAATCAATTTGAGTGCTTCTGTTGAATTCATAATTTTCCTCCGATTGTTTTTCAGATGTTCGTAACAAATTGATTGAAAGAGGAACATCAGCTTTAATGTTATTGGCATTAAACCCCGTCTATCGAGACGACGGACCTGAAATGCGAAAGATATATTATCACAGGATTTCGGAATTTGCAAGCATTTTTTTGAAAAATTTTTCTTTTATTTAAAATAATTAAACAATTATATATTGAGTTCGGCGCTTTTTGTTGCTATAATCACAGCAAAGGGCGGTGAGAAGATGCAGAACAGAACATATATCGCGATAGACCTGAAATCATTTTACGCTTCGGCGGAGTGCGCCGAGAGAGGGCTTGACCCGCTCAACACGCACCTCGTTGTAGCCGACATTTCGAGAACCGAAAAAACAATCTGCCTCGCCGTTTCGCCCTCGCTCAAGGAATACGGTATTCCCGGCCGCGCCCGACTGTTTGAAGTTAACGAAAAAGTCGCCGAAATAAACTCCTTCCGCAGGGATTGCGCCGCGGGCAGAAAATTCAGCGGAAAATCTTATGACAAAAGGGTTCTCGCCGATAATCCCGACCTTGAACTCGACTTTATCGCCGCTCCCCCGCAGATGGGAAAATACATGCAGATATCCACGCAGATTTTTTCAATTTATATGCGGTATTTCTCGCCCGAGGACATACACGTTTACTCGATTGACGAGGTTTTCATAGACATTACGAATTACCTTGACACATACAAAATGAGTGCCCGCGAACTGACAATGAAAATGATTAAAGAGGTGCTCGGCGAAACGGGAATCACCGCGACGGCGGGCATCGGCACGAATCTGTATCTGTGCAAAGTCGCCATGGATATAGTGGCAAAGCACATTGAGCCGGACAGCGACGGCGTGAGAATAGCCGAGCTTGACGAAATGTCATACCGCCGCCTGCTGTGGGACCACACGCCGCTTACGGATTTCTGGCGCATAGGAAAGGGCTACGCCAAGCGGCTGGCGGAATACGGAATGTTCACCATGGGCGATGTCGCCCGCTGTTCCGTGGGAAGCAGGGATTCGAGGTTCAACGAGGACCTGCTTTACAAGATTTTCGGAGTAAACGCCGAGCTGCTCATTGACCACGCCTGGGGGCGCGAGCCCTGCACCATTGCGGACATAAAGGCATATGTGCCCGAAAACAGCAGTTTAAGCTCGGGGCAGGTGCTCAAATGCGGCTATACAAACGAAAAGGCGGGAATTGTCATACGCGAGATGGCTTCCGCCCTGGCGCTCGAGATATTTGAAAAAGGGCTTACCACCGACAGAATTCAGGTGGCGGTGAGTTATGACAGGGAAAACCTTACAAACGAGGAAATAAAAAGTCAGTATAAAGGTCCCGTCGCCTCCGATTATTACGGCAGACCCGCACCTAAGGGAGTTCACGGTTTTGAGAATCTTCCTAAGCCGACATCCTCTGAAAAACTCATTACCGAAGCAGCTTTCCGCGTATTCACGAAAATCACCGACAGCGCCCTGCTTATAAGGCGTATGAACATTTCGGCGGAGCACGTTGTGCCCGAAAAGATGATTGAAGCCGAACCCGAATACGAGCAGCTCGACCTCTTCACCGACTATGAGGAAAAGAAAAAGAGAGACGAGGAGGAAAACGCCGCAATCGAAAAGGAAAAACGCCGCCTCAAAGCCGTTTCGGACATAAAGAAAAAATACGGCAAAAACGCCATTCTCAGGGGCTTGAGCTACAAGGAGGGCGCAACCGCCATTGAGCGCAACGGGCAGATAGGCGGACACAAAAAATAAGGAGAAAGCAATGGGAAACTATGACGATATAATCAACCTGCCCGCCCCCGTTTCCGACAGGCACCCGCATATGAGTATGGTAAACCGCGGAGCGCAGTTCGCCCCCTTCGCGGCTCTTTCGGGCTATGAGGAGGCGGTCGATGAAACCGCGCGGCTGACCGCGAGAAAAATCGAAAGCGACGATGAGGAAATACGGAAAATCAACCGCTGTCTTGTGATAATCAGGGAAAAACTCAGGGAGAAGCCGGAAATTAAAATCGACTACTTCGTGTTTGACGAGTACAAGGAGGGCGGAAGATACGAAAGCGTGACGGGCACGGTCAGAAAAATAGACGAATACGCGATGATTCTGTATCTCGACGACGGCACGGCTGTTCCGATAGACGACATACTGGAAATATCGGGCAGGATCTTCGAACAGCCGTAAAATTTCAATTAAAATAAAAAGCGAGAAAAAGCGGGCAAAAACGAGCATACGGGAGAAAAACGGAGTTTTTTAAATTCGCCGTCCGGCTGTGCTTCGGTTTTGCTCTGTTTTTATCAATTATCTGTTGACATTCACGGGATTATGCTTTATATTATGCTTTAAACGCACGTTATATTATTTTATATTAAACTGTGCAAAGAAAGGGGCTGCTAATTGGAAAACAATATCATTATCGACCTCAGAAACATCACCGTTGCTTACGGCGACAATACCGTGCTTAAAAATCTCAATCTTTCCATTCATGACCGCGAGTTTATAACTTTGCTGGGTCCTTCGGGGTGCGGCAAAACAACTACCCTGCGCATAATCGGCGGCTTCATTGAACCGGACGAGGGTGAGATTTTTTTTGAAGGCAAAAAGACAAACGGTGTGCCTCCTCACAAAAGGCAGGTAAACACCATTTTTCAGCGTTATGCCCTTTTCCCCCATCTGAATGTATATGAAAATGTCGCCTTCGGTTTGAGACTCAGGCACCTTCCCGAAAAGGAAATCAAGGAAACCGTGAGGGAAATGCTCGAGCTTGTAAACCTCAAGGGCTTTGAGAGGCGTCACATAAGCTCGCTTTCGGGCGGTCAGCAGCAGAGGGTGGCAATCGCCCGAGCCCTCGCGGTCAAGCCGCGCGTGCTTCTGCTTGACGAGCCCCTCGGCGCGCTCGACTTAAAGCTTCGCAAGGATATGCAGATTGAGCTTAAAAACATTCAGCAGCGTCTGGGCATCACGTTCATATATGTAACACACGACCAGGAGGAAGCCCTCTCGATGTCGGACACAATAGTTGTTATGGACAACGGCTTAATTCAGCAGATAGGCTCCCCCCAGGATATATACAACGAACCCAGCAACGCCTTTGTGGCGGATTTCATAGGCGAGAGCAACATTGTTGACGGCGTTATGCTCAGGGATTACTGCTGCCGTTTTTCGGGGCAGACCTTTGAATGCCTTGACACGGGCTTTGCAGAAAACGAGCAGGTTGACGTTGTTGTAAGACCCGAGGACGTGGATGTTGTTCCCGTTGAAAAGGGTATGCTCAGAGGCGAGGTCACCTCGGTCACCTTCAAGGGCGTGCACTTTGAAATCATTGTTGACATCGGCGGCTTCAAGTGGATGATTCAGTCCACCGACTATCAGGCGGTAGGCGATAAGATAGGTCTTTACATCGAGCCCGACGCCATTCACATTATGAAAAAATCCGAGTACTCGGGTATGTTCGGCGACTACAGCTCATTCAGCGAGGAATACGAGGAACTTTCAATCGCCGAGGAGCCCGAAGAGGAAGATGAAGAGCAGGAGGAGGATCTGTAATGAACAAACGCACCTCCGCGGGCTCGAAGCTTGTCGCTTCGCCCTATATCGTGTGGGCGGCTCTGTTCATTATCGCGCCTCTGTTTTTCGTGGTGTATTACTCCTTTACCGACAAGGGCGGGGCTTTTACGCTCGAAAATGTGCAGATGCTCTCAAAATATCTGCCCACCTTCTTAAGGTCGATATGGTTCGGTATTGTCGCAACTATCATCTGCCTTGTAATCGCGTTCCCGATGGCTTATATCATTTCGCAGAAAACCGACAAAGTTCAGCGCACAATGGTTATGCTCGTAATGCTTCCTATGTGGATGAGCTTTCTTATACGCACATATTCCTGGATGGCGATTCTTCAGGACACCGGCATAATCAATTCCTTCTTTTCGAAAATCGGAATCGGACAGGTTCATATGATAAACACGGGCGGAGCCGTTATTCTCGGTATGGTTTACAATTTCCTGCCCTATATGATTCTGCCGATTTACTCGGTTATGGCTAAACTTGACTACTCGATGGTCGAGGCGTGTCAGGACCTCGGCGGCAACCGTCTGACGGTAATACGCAGGTGCATTATGCCCATGAGCATACCCGGCGTTGTCAGCGGAATAACGATGGTGTTCGTGCCGTCCGTCAGCACATTCTATATTTCGCAGAAACTCGGCGGCGGCTCGTTTGACCTTATAGGCGATGTAATTGAAAGGCAGTTCCAACAGTCCTACAACTACAATCTCGGCGCCTCCCTCTCGCTTGTGCTTATGATTCTCATTCTTATAAGCATGGCGGTTATGAACAAGTTTTCGGATGAGGGGGAAATGGTGATATGAAAGGACTTTCACGCGTTTACACAGCCCTCGTTTTCATTTTCCTCTATGCGCCGATTGCCGTGCTGCTGCTCTATTCGTTCAACTCCTCAACGAGCACTATAGTTTTCCACGGCTTTTCGCTCCACTGGTACAAGACTCTTTTCGCCGACAGGGCGACGCTCCGCGCTCTTTACAACACGCTTCTGCTCGCCGTGTGCTCATCCGTAATTGCAACGGTGCTCGGCACGGCGGCGTCTGTGGGAATTGAAAAATTCCGCAAAAGCGCCCTGCGCACCTCGATTATGGCGACTACAAACATACCGATGATGAACCCGGAAATAGTCACCGGCGTTTCGATGATGCTTCTGTTCGTTTTCATCGGCAGGGCGCTGAGTATTGACTCCGTGCTGGGCTTCGGCACCCTTCTCATAGCCCATGTCACCTTCAACCTGCCCTATGTTATTTTAACCGTTCTGCCAAAGCTCAGACAAACGGACAAAAACCTCGCGGAGGCGGCGATGGACCTCGGCTGCAGGCCGGTTTCGGCGTTTTTCAAGGTTGTTTTCCCCGCTATTACTCCCGGCATCATTACGGGTATGATTATGGCGTTCACCCTCTCGCTTGACGATTTCATCATAAGTTATTTCACAAGCGGACCGGGCTTCCAGACTCTTCCGATAGCGATTTTCTCAATGACCAAAAAGAGAGTTAAGCCCGATATGTACGCCCTTTCGGCTCTTATTTTTGTCAGCATTCTCATTCTTCTGATTCTCTACAACATCGCTCAGCAGAAGAGCGAGGAAAAGTCAAACAAAAAAATCTGATTCTGACGGAGTGATGAAAATGAAAAAAGTTCTGTGCGCGGTCACCGCGCTGCTTATAACGCTTCTGCCGCTGACCGTAGCGTATTCCGCCCCGGACGGTGATATTGAAGCGCTCAGGGGCTCGACCCTGTATGTTTACAACTGGGGCGAATACATCTCCGACGGCGCGGACGGCACCGTTGACGTAAACGCCGAATTCACGAAAAAATACGGCATAAAGGTTGTATATGACACATACGACAATAACGAGGTTATGTATTCAAAGCTCAAGGGCGGCGGAGTTTCCTACGACATAGTAATACCCTCGGACTATATGATTGAGCGTATGATAAACGAGGATATGCTCGAAAAAATCAATTTCGACAACATCCCGAATTTCAAATATATCCCCGAAAAATACCGCAATCTTGATTACGACCCGACGGGCGAGTATTCCGTGCCCTACACCGTAAGTTATGTGGGTCTGATTTATAATACCAAAATGGTTGAGGAAGCCCCCGACAGCTGGAAGGTGCTGTGGGACGAAAGATACACCAACAATATTCTGATGTTCAACAATCCGCGCGATGCCTTCGCTATAGCGCAGAGCATTTTAGGCCAGGATTACAATATGGACACCGAGGAAGGCTGGCGTGTCGCCGCCGCTCTCTTAAAGGAGCAGAAAAGTGTCAATCCCGTTTATGTAAACGACGAGGTGTTCCTCAAAATGGAAGCGGGTGAAGCCGCTCTCGCGCCCTACTATGTGGGTGACTACTTCCTTATGAAGGAAAACAACGATGACCTCGCTTTCGTTTATCCGAAGGAAGGCGTAAACTATTTTGTTGACGCCGCCTGCATATTGAAAGGCGCCAAGAACAAGCGCGCCGCCGAACTCTATCTTGATTTTATCAACGAGCCGGAAATCGCCCTCGCGAACGCGGAATACATCGCTTACGGCAGCCCGAACAGCGCTGTATATGACAACCCGGATTATGAATACTATGAGAATGAACTTCTCTATCCCGAGGAGGGTGCGTTCAAAACCCAGCTTTTCAAAAACCTTCCTCCGAACATTCTCGCGTTGCAGAGTTCACTCTGGGACGATGTGAAAAACTACAACGCAACCGCCGCCTCTTCCGAAAGGGCGCTCTTCTTCGGCGACAGCACCCAGAACAACATTGACAACGGCGAGGCGATGACTCCCGTTACAATCAAATACGGAATCTGCATCGGCGTTTTCCTGCTTCTCTGCCTCGCTTATGTTATTTTCAGAACAATAAGGAAGAAGCACAGGGAACAGTATTAAAAGAACAGCGGGTCTGCCGCGTAAAGCGGCAGACCCGTTTATTATTTGCTGTTTTTATATCAGTGCCTTCCGCCGCAGACGCGGAACGAATAACTGTTGCGCAGGGCGTAGGAGCTTACCTTTGAAACCGTTTTGTCGCAGCATATCTGCGCGCTTGTGTTCTCAATTATATCGTCGCCTATATTCGAAACAGTTGAGGGAATGTGAACATATTTGAGCGACGCGCAGGATGAAAACGCGTAGGAGCCGATTGTTGAAACGGACGAGGGAAGAATTACCGCCGCAAGCGATGTGCAGCCGCCGAAAGCTCCCTGACCGATAACCGTTACGGAATTGGGAATATTCACGCTCTTGAGAGCCGAACAGCCGCTGAACGCGCCCTCACCCACGGAGCCGACGCTCGACGGAATGTCGAATGTTTCAAGCCCGCTTCCTGCGAACGCGCCCTTGGGAATGGATTTTACACCGTAGGGCAGAAGCAGGGATTTGAGCGAGAAGCAGTTTTTGAAGCAGTAATCGCCGATTGAAGTGAGCGTGGGCGGAAGTGTGAACTGGGATATTGTTTCACAGTCCGCGAAGGCGTAGTTGCCGATTGAGGTGAGGTTGACCGGCAGTGCTATGGCGGCGAGCGATTTACAGCCGCTGAAGGTGTACTGACCTATCTGCGTAACGGCGCTGTTCAGATTTACATTTATAAGCGCGGAGCAGTCCTTGAAAGCGCCGTCGCCGAGAATCGATACGGACACGGGAATGTTTATGCCCCTGAGAGTTGTGCAGCCCATAAAGGCGTTGCTGCCTATTGCCATAAGTGATTCGGGAAGCGAGACGGACTGAACGGATGTGAAGCCCGCGAAGGCGCTGTTGCCTATATCGGTAACGCCGTCCTCAACGGTGATGACTCTGACATCCTTTGCGATTGATTCCCATTCGGGAACATTGTCGGCGGACCAGGTGCCTGTTTTTTCGTCGATTATCCAGCCCTTCATCCTGCCCGAGCCCCTGATTATGAGCTCGCCCGTGCCGGTATATGCCCAGGTAAGGGTGTCGCCGCAGCTGCCCTGTGACAGCGCGTCTTCAACAAGAGTGGTTGACTCTGAGGCGGGCGCCTGATCACCGCCCGATTCGGCGGCGGAGCTGTGGTCGGAGTTGCAGACCTTGAAATCCACCAGCCAGTTCGCGGCGTTCTGCCTTGCGGGGGAATCCGCCGAGTCACTGCACACATACGCGTGCGGACAGTTTTTGATAACATCCGCTCCGAAATGGGACACGCTCGAAGGAATGTGCAGGTATTCGAGAGCAAGGCAGTTTTCAAACGCGCTCATTCCGACGGTTGTTACGGAGGACGGCAGAATGCAGTTTTCAAGTTTCGAACAGCCGTAAAACGCGTAAGAACCGATGGTTTTGAGGGTGGAGGGAAGTTCCGCCTTCGCGAGAGCCGTGCAGCCGTAGAAAGCCCTGCTTCCGATGCTCTCGACACCCTCATCTATGCTGATTATATTTATTTTGCTGTATTCGGAATGCCAGGGCGTGTCAACATAATTGCCGTAGTCATCCATATGCCCTTTGCCGCTTATTGAAAGCACGCCTTCGGAGTTGAGCGACCATACGAGATTTTCACCGCATTGTCCGTTGTCAACAACTCTTCCCTTTGTCAGAACATAGAATACCGCGCCCACAATTCCCGCTATGAGCAGCGCCGCTGTAACAAGAGTGACAATGAGGGGCTTTTTGCTCTTTTTCGTTGCCGGGGAAGGAACCGGAGCCGGCTCGGGTTCCTCTTCCGGCTCGGGCTCGAACGGAACATCGCATTCGGGGTCTGTGAGCTGGCGGAAGAAATCGTCCGTGTTCTGGGTTCTGTGCTCGGGATTTACGACCAGGGCGCGCATAATGGCGTGCTCCGCGTATTCGGGCAGGTCAACACCCAACTCCGACGGAGGGGCGAGGGCGTCCTGTACCTCTCGCTCAAGACTCTCCTGCGGAACAACACCCGTGAGCATTCTGTAGAGAGTGGCAGCGCAGGCGTAAACATCCGTCCACGGGCCCTGAGCGGCGTTTGTGAAATACTGCTCCTTGGGGGCGTAACCCCTTTTGAGTATAACCGAAAGACTCTTGCGGTCGTCATTGAAAGCGGTCACACGCGCGGCGCCGAAATCTATGAGGCGCACAGTGCCGTCGGTGCATATGAATATATTGTCGGGGGAAATATCGCGGTGGATGATTTTGCTGTCGTGTATCTGGTAAAGCGCGTTTAAAATGGGCGACATTATGCCGAGCGCCTCGTCAAACGAATAACTGCCGTGCTCTTTCAGTTCCTCCTTGAGCGTTCTTCCCTCGAGGTATTCCATTATTATATATACGGTTCCGTTTGCCTCAACGCAGTTATATACATCCACAACACCTTCAAGACTGTTGAACCTTGCTAAAGTGTTGCTCTCGTCAACGGTTTTCTGCATGCCGGCGCGGAATTTTTCGCCGCTTTCTTTATTATATGCGGCGACATTGTCCTGACCGGGCACGCGATAGGCGAAAACTCCGGGAAGGTATTCCTTTATGGCGACAGTTCTGCCTATAAGACTGTCCCACGCGATATAGGTTATTCCGAAGCCGCCGCTGCCCAGTGCCTTGCCTATAAGATATCTGCCGGCTACCATTGTGCCGGGCTTTAAATAGTTGCTGTGCGTTACGGGGGTGTCTTTGACATATCCGCAGTGCGGGCAGGTGTCGGTGTCGGGAGTGTACTCCCTCATGCATCCCATACATCTCATTTAAGCGTTACCCCCTTTCCCGTGAATACGGCGATTGCCGTGTAATTGTCCGTCTGTCTGCCTCTGCCCGCCCTTTCAACACGGCGGGTCATAAGTTCGAGCCACTGCTCCGCGTTTTTGCTCCACTTAAGGCACCGGAGCATTGTTTTTTCATCTATAAGTTCCCAGAAGCCGTCCGTGCATAGAAGAAAGGCGGAATAGTTCTTTACGGTTTTCTCCCTGACCGGATCGTAATCCGCCGGCTCATCCGAAACAGCCAGGCACCGCAGAAGTTTGTTGCGGTCGGGATGGTTTCTTATTTCGTCTTTTGTTATTTCGCCTGTTTTTACAAGCATTTCTGGCACGGAGTGGTCGTCCGTGAAAAGCTCGGCTTTTTCGGGAGTGAAACCGTACAGTCTCGAGTCGCCGATATGGGTGAAACTGATTTTCTTTGAATCCGCTACAGCCGAAACAACGGTTGTTTTCATAAGTTCCAGCACGGAGCTTTCACCCGCGAGGCGTCTGAACTCCTCAGCGCATTTTTTGAACGCGCTCTCAAAAAAGGCGGAGGGCTTGCCGTCGTAATCTTCGAATGTATCTTTGAACACCTCCGAAGCGGTTTGGGAAGCGACCTCGCCCTTGGCGTGACCGCCCAGGCCGTCGCAGACGGTGAAGCAGTACGAGCCGCCTTTTTTACTTATACTGTAACTGTCCTCATTGAGCGGTCTGCCGCCCTGACGCGAAATAACAGCGTAGTCCATTGTGAAAACCTTTCGTGATTGTATTTGACAAAAGCGCGAATAGATAATAATATGTTACGGAAAGGAAAAGTGCCATGAAAAAAAGAGTGATTATTATAATTGCCGTGTGCGTTGCGGTCATAGCCGTAATTGCCGTTTTCGCCGCCGTGCGCCCGCGGACAGATAAGAATACCGTTATACACTGCTACGAATTTTCCGCCGCCTACGATTACGCGGTTGAAAACGGATATGAGCCGTTCATAATATACGGGGCGAAGGAGCCGGAGTTCGACTCGCAGAAAAACTCGTTCACTTTTGAAAAAAGGGAGAACGGGCTGTATCTGACATCATACACGGGTAAAAGCGATGTTGTTTATGTTCCGCTTAAATTCAACGGCGAAACGGTGACCGGCATAGCCGAAGGGGCGTTTGACGGCAGATATATAAAGGAAATATACATACCGCAGAACATAAGATTTATAGAATGCGGTTTTGATTAAAGAGAGGCGAGGATTTTCTCCGCCTCTTCTTTTGTTAATGAGCCGGGTGAAGAGAGGAAGTTCTTCGGAACCGCCTGCTCCCAGCGTTCGGCATAAACGGCTGCCTCGTCGGCGGTTATTTTTATTTTTACATCCGCGAGAGCCGAAATGACTTCGGTTACCTCGTCGGGTTCGGCGCCGCAGAGTTCGCAGAGTTTTTTCGCTTTTACGGGTGAGAATTTCTGCGCCCTTTCGAAAAACGCGGGGAAGAAAGCCGCGCACGCCGCTCCGTGGGGCACGCCGTAGTTTTCGGTAAGCACATAGCCGAGAGGATGCGGGAACGCCGTGCCGCAGGTGTTGATGACAACGCCCGCGTAAATCGAGCCCCTGTAGAGCGAATCCCTGAGCCCTTCATCGGGGAGCGACTTTGTTTCGTAAATTGTGCAAAGAGCGTTGTAGATATCGGGAATGCATTTTTCCGCCACAATGTCAATAAAGCCCGTTGATTTCGGAGTGAAATAGCCCTCAACCGCGTGAGCGAAGGCGTCAAGTGCGGTGGATACGGTTACGCCGTAGGGCATTGAGCAGGTGTATAACGGGTCGCAGAACGAAACCTTAGCGTAGCAGTCGGGACCCGAAATGCTTTTTTTACGCCCCGTTTCATCGTTTGTGAGAACGCTTACACCGGTGACCTCACTGCCCGTGCCCGCTGTGGTGCCCGCGAGGGCAACGGGAAGAGGAGCGTTTTCGTAAACCCTTTTGTAGATGTCAAAGGGCTCAAGTTCCGGGTTGGACGCGAATATGGCTATCGCCTTGGCGGAATCGAGCACTGAGCCGCCGCCTGCGCCGAAGATGAAATCCGCCCCGCATTCCCTCGCCGCTTCGCCCGCCTCGCGGCAGGATGAAAGCAAGGGGTTTGCCGTGATTTTATCAAAAATTCCAAAGTTTATGCCCTGTTCCTCAAGGGCTTTGACGGCATCGTCAAGGGCGCCGCTTTTTTTCGCGCTCGTTCCGCCCGTTACTATCAGGCAGGTTTTTCCGAGCCCCGCGAGAAGAGCGGAATTATCCCTGAGAGCGCCTTTGCCGTAAATGACCCTCGCGGGCATAAAAATATTTTCAGCCATTGTAATTCTCCCGAAAAATCATATTAATTTATTATAACATATTATATGAAATTTTCTACTGTTTTTTATGAATAAAAATAATTGAAAATTATTGTATATTCCATTATAATGTATGATGTGTGATTATGCGGCTGAAAAGAGGTGTCCCGCGTGAAAAAGAAAAAACTGATTATCGCGGGCGCGGTTATCCTTATTGTTGCCGTAATCGCGGGTTTCTGCGTAAAACCCGTAAAACAATTCTTTGCCGACAGAAAAGCCGCTCAAAAAACCGGATTTTATATGGACACGGTAGTCACAGCCGACATAACGGGTGAAAACTGCGGCGAGACAGCGGACGCCGTGTTCAACGCCATACAGGTTCTTGAGGAGTTCTGCCTTTCAAAGACGGCTGAGGGTTCGGATATTTACGAGCTCAACGAAAAGGGAAAATACGAGGTTACGGACTCCACCCTCGGCATTCTTGAAAAATCACTAGAGGTGTGCAAAAAGAGCGGCGGCGCTCTCGATATAGGAATCGGCAAGCTTGTCGATTTATGGAATGTAAAAAACAGGCAGACTCCCCCTTCGCAGGAGGAAACCAACGCTCTCAGAGGCAGCCGCTATGAAGGAATAAGCGTTGAAGCAAATGATGTCACGCTCAAAGACGGCGTGAAAATCGACCTCGGCGCCGTGGGTAAAGGCGCCGCCTGCGACAGTGCGAGGGATATATGCGCTCTCTCGGGTGTAAAAAGAGCCGTTATAAGCGTGGGCGGAAGCATACTGCTTTACGGCGATGGCGAATTCACCGTGGGCATAGCGAGCCCCGAAACCGGCAGCGCCGATTATATAGCCGTGCTGACAACGGGCGCGGGCTTTGTTTCCACTTCGGGCACATACGAAAGATTCTTTGATTACGAAGGAAAAAGATACCACCATATTCTCGACCCCGAAACAGGTTATCCGGTTGATAACGGACTTTGCAGCGTGACCGTTGTTTCTGACAGCGGCATTTTAAGCGACGCTCTTTCGACCTCCTGCTTTGTTCTGGGGCTTGAGGACGGTATGAAACTTTGTGAGGAATACGGCTGTCAGGCGGTGTTCATCACCGATGACGGAAAAATATACACAACGGACGGAATAAGAGATTCGCTCGAAATCTCGGACGATTCATTCTCGTTCGCGGATTGAAATATGAAAATCGGACTTATAAAAAAAGCGGATATATTCATAATCGCGGGTGTTGTTTTAATCTGCGTTCTCGGCATAATTCTTCTGCGCTCGGGAGACAGCGGAAAACTGACCGCCGTGATTACCGTTGACGGCGAGGTGTATGAGAGCGTTGACCTTTCGAAGGTTGACTCCCCCTACGAGATAACAACGCCTACGGTACCGCGCACGGTGATAGCCGTTGAGAAAAACGCCGTTTATTTCCGCTCGTCTGAGTGTGAGAATCAACTGTGCGTAAAAAGCGGAAAACTCGACAGAGGCGGCGAGACCGCGGTATGCCTGCCCGCGAAGGTGGTTGTGACCGTAAGGGCGCAGCGGAATGTTGACGCGGTGACTTATTGATATGAACAAGAAAGACAACAACAGTTTTGCATACAAGGCGGCGCTCGGCGGTATTCTCTGCGCTCAGGCGCTCGCGATATCCTGGCTTGAAAGCCTGCTGCCCGCCTTTCCGTTTATGCCTCCCGGGGCAAAGCCGGGGCTTTCGAACATAATCACAATGTTCGCCGCGGGCGAGCTCGGGCTCGGTTACGCCGTGACGATAACCGTTCTCAAGGCGCTTTTCGCCCTTGTAACAAGGGGCGCGACGGCGGGAGCGATGAGTTTCGCGGGCGGTATTCTGAGCACCCTTGTTATGTGGCTTCTGCTCAGATACTGCAGGGAAAAAATCGGGCTTACGGGCATTTCGGTTTTATGCGCTCTTTCGCATAACGCGGGTCAGCTCGCAGTTGCGATGTTCATAACGGGCACGAAATCCGTAATATACTACGCCCCGTTTATGGGGCTTTACGCGGCAGCCGCCGGCGCGGTTACGGGCGTTATTCTCAAAGCGGTTTTGCCCGCTCTTCAAAAACAGGAAAAATTTTTTATCAGACATAGATAAGGAGTTGAATGCATGGCTTCTGAAAAAAACAAGGTTATCAAAGCCGTGAAACAGGTCAAAGGCGGAGTCATCGTAAACCATCACAAGACCACCGCGAACTGTGAGGTTGTAAGGATTCCCACACCGCAGACCGTTATGCTGCCAATGCAGCAGCATATCGGCGCGCCCTGCACACCTACGGTGCAGGTAGGCGACCATGTGGACATCGGTCAGGTTGTAGGCGACAGCGACAAATTCGTAAGCGCGCCTATTCACGCCTCTGTTTCCGGCACGGTAAAATCAATCCAGAACATCAAGCTCCCCACGGGCAATATGACTCAGGCGGTCACGATTGAGTCGGACGGCGAAAACAGATACTGGGAGGGCATAAAGCGCCCCGACATAAGATCGAAAGAGGACTTCATCAAGGCGGTTCGCGCCTCGGGTCTTGTCGGTCTCGGCGGAGCGGGCTTTCCCTCGTTTATCAAGCTGTCGTTCAAGGAAGAACAGCATATTGACACGCTTGTTGTAAACGCGGCGGAGTGCGAGCCGTACATCACGGTTGACTACCGCGAGTGCCTCGACAATTCGTGGGATATAGTTTCGAGCATCGACATTCTCTGCAGTCTGTTTGAGTTCAAGAACGTCATTATAGCCGTTGAGGACAACAAGCCCGATGTTTTCGGAGTGCTCAGGGATGTGGCGAGCGCTCACGACATTAATCACAGCAACGTAAAACTTATGACGCTCAAATCAAAATATCCGCAGGGCGCTGAAAAGATGATTGTTCAGTCCGCCACGGGCAGAAAGGTTCCGCCCGGAAAACTCCCCGCCGATGTCGGCTGCGTGGTTATGAATGTTGGCTCTGTCGCCTTCCTTTCACGCTACCTCAAAACGGGCAAGCCGCTTGTAAGCCGCTCGCTCACCATAGACGGCTCGGCAATAGCGAACCCGATGAATGTGCGCGCCCCGATAGGCACGAATATAGGCGAGCTTATAGATTTCTGCGGCGGATTCAAAGAGGAGCCCTGCAAAATCATACTCGGCGGACCTATGATGGGTCACGCGATTGTTTCAACCAATCACCCGACCTGCAAGCAGAACAACGCCATACTCGCGTTCGCGAAGGATGACACCATCTTAAAGCCCGAACGCGACTGCATACGCTGCGGACGCTGCGCGCAGGTGTGCCCGATAAATCTTATGCCCACCCTCATAACAAGATACACAAAGGCAAAGGATGTCGCCGCGCTCAAGGCGGCGGGAGTTAATGTCTGTATGGAATGCGGCTCCTGCTCCTTCGCCTGCCCGGCGGGCAAACCCCTTGTTCAACATATGAGACTCGCCAAAGCTATGGTAAAGGAGGCGGATGCGAAATGATTTCGGCAAAAGCGGCAGATGAAAAATTACTCACCGTAAGCGCCTCACCTCACGTGCGCTCGGCAACAACCTCGAGAATGATTATGCTCGATGTGATTATCTCGCTGTGCCCCGCGCTCATAGCCTCGGTTCTCATTTTCGGCCTGCGCGCCCTCGCTGTTACCGCAGTTACGGTGGCGTCGTGTATGCTCAGCGAATATGTAAGCCGTAAAATTATGAAGCGCTCAAACACTCTGGGCGATTTAAGCGCAATTGTAACGGGTATGCTTCTCGCTTTCAACCTCCCCTCCTCCATACCGTTCTGGATGGCGGCTCTCGGCGGAGCTATAGCGATTGTCATTGTCAAGCAGTTCTTCGGCGGAATAGGCGAAAACTTCGTGAACCCCGCCATAACCGCGAGAATCATTCTTCTGCTCTCGTTCTCATCGGCGATGAGTTCGTGGCCCGTACCCCGTCAGGGACTCATGGTCAAGGCGGTTGACGCCGTTACGGGCGCTACTCCCCTGGCTGTTATTTCGGAGGGGTCGGGCAGTCTTCCCTCCCTGACGGATATGTTCATCGGGCTTCGCGGCGGCTGCCTCGGCGAAACCTGCGCTCTGGCGCTTATAATCGGCGGGCTTTACCTCATAATCCGCAAGGTTATCTCCCCCGCCATACCGCTCTCGTTTATCGGCACGGTCGCAGTGATAATGCTCATAGCGAAGAAAGGCGATTTCACCGCGCTTTCATATCAGATTTTAAGCGGCGGTCTTCTGCTCGGCGCGATATTCATGGCGACGGACTACTCGACATCGCCCATAAGCTTCAAGGGCAAAATCATTTTCGGTATCGGCTGCGGTGTCATCACCTGCCTTATCAGAATATTCGGCAGTTATCCCGAGGGCGTTTCGTTCTCGATTATCATTATGAACATACTTGTTCCGCACATTGAAAAACTCACAACTCCCAAGCCGTTCGGCACACCCAAAAAGGAGAAAAAGGCAAAGGAGGAGGCAAAGGCATGAATAAGATAAAAGAATTCATCGTTCCGACCGCCACTCTTTTCATAATCTGCCTTGTGGCTTCCGTTCTGCTCGGGCTTACAAACAAGGTGACCGCTCCTAAAATCGAGCAGATTGCCTATGAGAATCAGCAGAACGCGATGAAAGAGGTTCTGCCGGACGCCGAAAAATTCGGCGAAACAAAAAGCGCCTCCGGCTGTGATTACAGTGAGGCGTACGCGCCGGACGGAAGCGTTATCGGCTATGCCATTACAGCCGTCGGAAAAGGCGGCTACGGCGGCGACATCAAACTTATGGTCGGCGTAGGTAAGGACGGCAAGGTGACATCCGTCAGCGTGCTCGAGCAGGAGGAGACCGCGAGCATAGGCGGAAAGCTTATGAATCAGGACGCTTTTCTGAACAGATTCATCGGCGTTTCGGGCAAGGCGGCACTCACCAAAAACGGCGGCACGATAGACGCCGTGTCGGGCGCCACGAAATCTTCCACGGGTCTTACGGACGCCGTCAACAACGCGCTTATCTGTTTTGAAGCAATAAACGGAGAGGAGGGTAACGGCAATGGCTGAAAAGAAATCGCTCGGTAAAGAATTCACCAAGGGTCTTATAGCGGAAAACCCGGTTCTCCGCCTTGTACTCGGCACCTGCCCCACCCTCGCCGTATCGGTCGCGGTAACGAACGCTATAGGTATGGGAATCGCGGCTACAATAGTTCTTATCTGCTCGAACATCGTTATATCCGCCCTTCGCAAGGTAATACCCTCGAAGGTCAGAATACCCGCCTACATAGTTGTTATCGCCTCGTTCGTAACAATAGTTCAGTTGTTCGTAAAGGCGTTTGTTCCCGCGCTTGACAGCGCGCTGGGCGTGTATCTTCCGCTGATAGTCGTCAACTGCATTATCCTCGGCAGGGCTGAGGCGTTCGCGGGCAAAAACTCCGTTGCCGCCTCGTTCTTCGACGGGCTCGGAATGGGTCTCGGCTTCACCCTCGCGCTTATAGTGATGGCTTCAATAAGGGAAATACTCGGCGCGGGCTCCTTCCTTGACGGAATCAGTTCGCTCACCGTTCTTTTCGGCTATTCGGGCTTTGACGGCTTCAAGAACATTCTGAGTCAGCCGATGGGAATACTCACACTCGCCCCCGGCGGATTCTTCGTGTTCGGCGTTGTTATGGCGCTTGCCAACAAACTTGCCGAGAAAAAGGGCAAAACTCCCGCGGAGCTCAAAGGCTGCGCGAACTGCCCGATGGCTCACAGCTGCACGCTTATTGACAGAGAGGACGCCTGTGACAATAAAGAAGAGAAGGAGGGCGCTGCCGTATGAAAGCACTCGCCATGATTTTTATGACGGCAATACTTACCGAGAATTTCATTCTCTGCAAATTCCTCGGTATATGCCCGTTCCTCGGCGTTTCGAAGAAACTCAACACGGCGGTCGGCATGAGCGTTGCGGTCATATTCGTTATGGGCATCGCAACAGCCGTCACCTACCCCATAAACACGGGGCTTCTCGTAAAATACAATCTCGAGTATCTGCAGACCATAGTTTTCATCCTCGTTATAGCGGCTCTTGTTCAGTTTGTTGAAATCATACTCAAGAAGTTCATACCCTCGCTCTATCAGGCGCTCGGCATTTACCTGCCGCTGATTACCACAAACTGCGCCGTGCTCGGCGTTGTGCTTCTGAACATTGACAACGGCTACGGCTTCGCGCAGTCGATGATAAACTCAATCGGCGCGGGCGTGGGCTTTATGGTTGCGATGATTATGTTCGCGGGCGTGCGCGAGCGGCTTGAGGGCTGCAACATTCCCAAGGCGCTCAACGGTCTGCCCATCACTCTTATTGCCGCGTCACTCGTCTCGGTTTCCTTCCAGGGCTTCACGGGCGTAGTGGAAGGCATATTCGGTTAAGAAAGGCGGTATTGAATTATGAATCCTATTGTTACCGCTGTTATAGTGCTCGCGGTTCTGGGCGCCGTCTGCGGACTCGCGCTCGCAATCGCTTCAAAGGTTTTTGCCGTGCCCGTTGACGAAAAGGCGGAGAAAATACGCGAGTGCCTGCCGGGCGCTAACTGCGGCGCCTGCGGCTTCTCGGGCTGTGACGGCTACGCCGCCGCCCTTTCAAAGGGCGAAACAACAAACACCGCGCTGTGCAACCCCGGCGGCAATGAGGCGTCCAAAGCCATAGCCGAAATCACGGGCCTCGCAGCGGAGGATGTAAAGCCGATGGCGGCTGTTGTGCTCTGCCAGGGCAACAACATAAACGCCTCGAGAAAACTCGAGTATCAGGGCGTGCAGAGCTGTAAAATGGCGAGCCAGCTTTTCGGCGGACCGAAGGACTGCATCTACGGCTGTGTAGGTATGGGCGACTGCGTAAACGTCTGTCAGTATGAAGCGATTCAGCTCTGTGACGGCGTTGCGAGAATCAATCCCGCTCTCTGCAAAGCGTGCAAAATGTGCGTAAACACCTGCCCCAAGGGTATAATAAAACTTATGCCGCTCAACGAGACAAAAGCCGCCGTGCTCTGCAACAACCACGACAAGGGCAACCTTACGATGAAGGAGTGCAAGGCGGGCTGCATCGGCTGTATGAAGTGCGTCAAGGTGTGCGAATTTGACGCTGTAAAGGTTGAAAACTTCTGTGCCGTTGTTGACTATGAAAAATGCGTCGGCTGCGGAAAATGCCACGAGGCGTGCCCGAAAGGCGCAATCGACCTAATCACGCTTCACGCTTAATGACAACAAAAAACCGGGGTTGTGATACCCCGGTTTTTTTATTTACCTGTTTTTATCTGAAATAGGCGATTACGCTTATTTCGGATTTTTCTTTTGAGTAGGAGACATAAACCTCGGCGTTTTTGCTGTTTACGGCGTCGAACAGGAACGGGTCCTTGCCGGTGTCAAGGCGGTCTGTAAAGCCCGCCTCCTCACATTTCGCCACATAATCCTTAAATTCCGCTTCGGAGCAGTTCGCCAGAAGATTGTATTCGTTTTTGTAATCGAAATAATCCTCTTCGATAATCTCCTTGAATTTGTAATCGGGAAGATAATAGATTATATTGAGGGCTCCCTGGGATTCAAGGCCCGTAGCCCCCTCCTTCGCGGTGGGAACGGGTTTTTCGGTAACCTGAGAAGTTTCCGTAAGTTCTTTGCTGCCGTCCTCCTTCGCGCCGCAGGCGCACAGTGAAAGAAGAACAGCGGCGGTTAAAAAGATCGCAGATAGTTTCTTTATCATATAACACCTCTCAGAGATTGATTGAGAAAAGCCGCTTTGCGTTTTCGCGAGTCATATCGATTATTTCCTGCGCGGTGACTCCCCTTATTTCCGCAAGTTTCTGCGCGGTCAGAGGAATATATGACGAGTCGTTTCTCGTTCCCCTGTGCGGCACGGGAGTCATATAGGGGCAATCCGTTTCAATCAGCAGTCTGTCACCGGGCACACAGGCGGCAACCTCGCAGGGCTTTTTGGCGTTTTTGAAGGTGACCGCTCCGCCCAGACCTATATACATACCGAGTTTAACGATTTCCTTCGCCGATTCGGCACTGCCCGAAAAACAGTGAACAACGCCCTTCGGTCTGTATTTTTTAAGAAGATTGAAAGTGTCCTCGTGCGCTTCCCTGTCGTGAACAATAACGGGCATATCCGTTTCCTTCGCGAGGGCGAGCTGCTTTTCGAAAACCTCAATCTGCTTTTCGCGCGGTGAAAAATCATAGTGATAGTCGAGACCGATTTCGCCTATTGCGACGCATCTTTCGTCTTTCAGAAGTTCTTTCAGCGCGGTTATGAAATTTTCATTCGCTCCCTGCGCCTCGTGCGGATGCACACCGCAGGCGGCGTAGATACAGCCGTATTTGTGCGCGAGTTCGAGCGAGGTGAGCGACGATTTCATATCGCTCGCGCAGTTTACAACGCAGACAACACCCTTTGAGGGCAGTTCGTCCAGCAGAGCGCTTCTGTCCTCATCAAAGGCGGCGTCGTCATAGTGGGCGTGGCTGTCAAAAATACCGTTTGTCATCTGACCTTTGAGCCCTCGGGAACGCCGTCAACGAATATAACTTTAACATCGTCCTCGCCCGCGTCGGCGGCTAAAATCATACCGTTGCTCTCAACGCCGCAGAGAACGGCGGGCTTGAGATTTGAAACAACTATAACGTTCTTGCCGGTGAGATCCTCGGGCTTATACCATTTCGCAATGCCGGACGCTACGGTGCGCGGAGTGCCCGTGCCGTCATCGAGAGTGAGTTTGAGAAGTTTCTTCGCCTTGGGAATCGGCTCGCAGGCGGTGACTTTGGCAACTCTCAAATCAACTTTAGCGAAGTCGTCTATGCCGATTTTCGCAATACCTTCGATTTCCGCTTTTACGGGATTCTGATTCTCCGCCTTCTTCTTTTCAAGTTCGGCGAGTTCCTTTTCCATATCGATTCTCGGGAAAATGATGTCGCCCTTGCAGACGGTGTATGACGCCTCCTTGCCGAACACCTTGGAGTCGTCCCATACGGTTGAGGCGGGCAGGCCGAGCTGCCTTCTGATTTCGGGCGAGGTCTGCGGCAGGAAGGGATAAATCAGCACGCTGATTATGCGGATTGACTCGCAGAGATTGTACATAACCTCGGCGAGACGGGCCTTTTTGCTCTCATCCTTGATGAGGAGCCAGGGCTGTGTTTCGTCGATGTATTTGTTCGTTCTTGAAATGAATTTCCAGATATCCGAAAGAGCGACCGAGAAGTTGAGGGTGTCGAGTGATTTTTCCGCCTTCTCAACGGTTTCGGCGGCGAGGGCTTTGAGTTCGGAATCGAACTCGCCCGCTTCGCGTTCGGCGGGAATTGTGCCGTCAAAATATTTCTGAACCATAGCGACCGTGCGTGAGACGAGGTTGCCGAGGTCGTTCGCGAGGTCTGAGTTTATTCTGTTGATGAGATTTTCATTTGAGAACTCGCCGTCCGAGCCGAAGGCGATTTCCCTGAGAAGATAGTAGCGAAGGGCGTCCACGCCGTATCTTTCCGCGAGGAAGACGGGATCAACGACATTGCCCTTGGATTTGCTCATTTTGCCGTCCTTGAGAAGCACCCAGCCGTGGCCGTATACCTTTTCGGGCAGGGGCTCGTCTATACTCATAAGAAAAGCGGGCCAGTAAATCGTGTGGAATCTGATTATATCCTTGCCGATGAGGTGAACATCGGCGGGCCAGAACTTTTTATAGTTCGAGTCGTCCTCGCTGCCGTAGCCGAGGGCGGTTATGTAGTTGGTGAGCGCGTCAAGCCAGACATAGATGACGTGGTTCTCATCAACCGGCACGGGAATGCCCCATTTGAAGGACGAGCGTGAAACGCAGAGATCCTGAAGACCGGGCTTGATGAAGTTGTTTATCATCTCGTTCTGTCTGCTCTCGGGCTCTATAAAGCCGGGGTGTGAATTGTAATAATCAACAAGTTTGTCGGCGTAATTTGAAAGTTTGAAGAAATACGCTTCCTCCCTCGCCTTGTAAACGGGTCTGCCGCAGTCCGGGCATTTGCCGTCCACCGCCTGGGTTTCTGTCCAGAAGGACTCGCAGGGCTTGCAGTAAAGCCCCTCGTAATAGCCCTTGTAGATGTCGCCCTTGTCGTACATCTTCTGAAAGATTTTCTGAACGGCTTTTTCGTGGTAGCCGTCGGTTGTGCGGATGAACTTGTCGTAGCTTATGTTCATAAGCTTCCAGAGTTCCTTTATTCCGGCAACGATTTTATCGACATACTCCTTCGGGGTCACGCCCGCCGCCTTTGCGATATCCTCAATTTTCTGACCGTGCTCGTCGGTGCCCGTAAGGAAAAACACGTCAAAACCGCGCGAGCGCTTGTAGCGCGCCATTGTGTCGGCGGCTACGGTGGAGTAGGTGTGACCTATATGAAGTTTGTCGGAAGGGTAATAAATCGGTGTTGTGATATAAAATGTTTTCTTATCCATAAAAACCTCCGTTTAAATCGCATATAAAATTATTATAACACTATTTTTATAAAATACAAGAAGAAAGAATTATGTATAAAAACAAAAGCGGCAGAACCTCTTTGTGAGATTCTGCCGTGAAAAATCCGGACTCAGCCGATTTCGCTGATAAGAACGGGTCTGCCTTCCGCCACGGATTTCTTCGCCGCGAGAGCGATGAGAATGGCGTTGAGGCCGTCAACTCCTGTTGCGGGAACGGGCTTGTCCTCAAGCACCGCGTCAACAAACTGAAGCATCTCGTCTCTGAAGGACTGCATATATCTTTCAAGGAAGAAGTAAAGAGGTTTGTCTGAAACAACTCCGTCGGCTCCCATATAGACAACATTCGTGGGTGTGTCGTTTGACGCCACAGCGGCGCCCTTGCTGCCGAAAACCTCGACTCTCTGGTCGTAACCGTAAGCCGCGCGGCGGGAATTGTCAATAACGCCGATGGCGCCGTTTGCGAATTTAAGGCTGATAATAGCCGTGTCAACATCGCCCGCTTCGCCGATTGCCGGGTCAACAAGGCAGGTGGCGTTTGCGTAAACTTCGGTAACTTCGCTGCCCGCCATAAAGCAAGCCATATCGAAATCGTGAATGGTCATATCGATAAACATGCCGCCGCTGACCGCCGCGTACTGCGCTGAAGGCGGTTCGGGGTCTCTCGATGTGATTTTTACAATGTGAACATCGCCGATTTTGCCGTCGTTGACCATTTTGCGGATATTGGCGAAGTTGTGGTCGAAACGGCGGTTGAAACCGACCTGAAGTTTTACGCCCGCCTCTTTGACGGCGGCTATAACCGCCTCAACCTTTGAGGGGGTGAGGTCAACGGGTTTTTCGCAGAAGATGTGCTTGCCGGCCTTTGCCGCCTCAATGGCGATATCGGCGTGAGTATCGGTTGAAGAGCAGACGAGAACCGCCTCAACCTCGGGATCCGCGAGCATTTCCTTATAATCGGCATAAACCTTTTCAATGCCGAGTTCGGCGGCGACTTTCTTCGCGTTCTCGGCAAAAACGTCCGTAATACCCACTACCTTGGCGGTGGGAACATTGTAGCAGATTGATTTGGCGTGGAGAGAACCGATTCTGCCCGCGCCGATGATTCCGACTTTAAGCTGTTTCATTAATTTTCTCCTTTATTTTATAAAAAGATTACGCTCAATATATTATCACACGGAAAAACGAATTTCAATAATATTTAATCATTCGCCGAAAAAATATTCCTCGGCGGCAGCGCATAGAGCGTGATAGACGGGAACGGTAAGTTCCTGAACCCTGTATGTTTCGCCCGCGGGAAGATTAATGCAGACATCGGCTTCGTTTAAAAGCGCCCCGCCCTTTTCCCCCGTAATCGCTATCGATTTTATTCCGAGCGCTTTCGCGGTTTTTACGGCGTTCACGACATTTCCGGAGTTACCCGAAGTGCTCAGAGCGAGGAGCAGGGCTTTTCGGTTTTTGCCGTAGGCATAGACCTGCTGGGCAAAGGCGTAAGCCGGATCGCGGTCGTTGCAGAAGGCGGTCAGCAGCCCTGTGTGGGCGCTGAGGGATATTGCGGGAAGCCCCTCCTGAAGGCGCTCAAAAGCGGAGTCGGCGGGCTTTCTCTCAAGGCGGAAACCTTTCATCAGTTCGCCTACGATGTGTTCGCAGTCCGCCGCGCTGCCTCCGTTGCCGCAGCAGAGCAGAATACCGCCGTTTTTATAGCAGTCAATAATCAGTTCGCAGGCGGCTGCGATTTTTTCTTTATTTCCCGAAAGAACGGGATAATCGTTTATGAGTTTTTCAAGGATTTCATTCATCTTTCATCATCCTTTCATATCCGTGCGCCGCAGTGCCGAGAGCGGCGTAATCGCCCGTTTTTTCGCCGAGGGCGGCGGGCACTATTCTGCAGGCGGAGAGCGAAACGCCGAGTGCCTCCTCTTTAAGAGAGGCGAGCATCGACTCTTTGAGCAGGTTCTCGCTTCTCGCGTAAATACTGCCGATAACTATTAATTCGGGGTTTAAAATATCGATTAAAACGGCGAGTCCCCTTCCGAGTTCCCTGCCGCACTCGTTATATATTTCACAGGCGAACCTGTCGCCGTTTCGGGCCGCTTCGGCTAAGGATTTAGCGGTTATATTCTCAATATCGTTTTCATTTTTGAACAGGACGGATGTTCCGCCCTTTTTGAGGAGTTCGCAGGCTTTCATCTTCGCGTTCCGGGCTATGCCTCCGCCCGAGCAGAAGCCCTCGAAGGAGCCCGCCTTTCCGTAGCCGACGGGGCCGTTTTCTCTCAGGCGTATATGCCCCGCCTCGCCTGCCATATCGTTGGCGCCCGTGCAGAGCCGACCGTTAAGGATAAGCCCCGCGCCCATACCGGTACCGAAGGTTAAGAAAACCATATTTTCGCATCCTTGACCCGCGCCGAATTTCCACTCGGCAAGAGCGCAGGCGTTCGCGTCATTCTGCAGAAAAACGGGAAAACCGAATTCGTTTTTAAGAATATCGCAGACGGGCACATTGTTCCAGCCCGGCAGATTCGGGGGCGACATAATAACGCCCGTGCGGCTGTTGAGAGGTCCTCCGCAGGAGATGCCCGCCGCGAGCACGCTTTCGGGGGAAACGCCGTTTTCATCAAAAAGCGAGTGTGCTGTCTTTATTATTTCGTCAATCACGGCGTGATACCCTCTGCCGTTGTCCGTGGGGAACGCTTTTTTTGCGATTATATTCATTTTTTCCTTTTCGGCGACGGTCACGGCGCACTTGGTGCCGCCTATGTCAATACCGAGATAATAAATTTTACTCACCCCCGTGGTTACGATATAATAAGTATAAAATAATCCCGCGGTTTTTACAAGTGAAAATCGGGTGAAATCCGTTGAAAATATGTTGAAAAAAAAGCGAAAATGTGGTATAATATGCAAAATCGCGAAAGGAGTGATTATATGACAAACGCGATTTATGTCTGGGGCGCTCTGATTGTGCTGTTTCTGATTATTGAAGCGGCAACGGCACAACTCGTTACAATCTGGTTTGCCGCAGGCGCGCTTGCCGCTCTCATCGCATCGGCTCTGGGCGCAGGCACAGCGGTACAGATTGTTGTGTTTGTGGTTGTGTCCGCCGTAACGCTGGCGGCAACGAGACCCCTCGTGAAGAAAATTACCAACAAAAAAGAAGCCCGCTTAAACGCCGACCGATGTATCGGACAGTTCGCGATAGTCACCGAAGCCATCAACAATATTGAGGGCACGGGTCTTGCGAAGGCGGACGGCAAAATCTGGTCAGCCCGCTCCTCTGACGGCTCCGTAATCCCCGAAGGAGCGCAGGTAAAGGTTGACAGAATCGAGGGAGTAAAACTCATTGTAAGCCCGCCCTCGGATATCACCGGGCTCTATATGAACAGCCCCGAAGAATAACATTAAATACTATTATAAAGGAGAATTACTATGGGACCCATTCTTGTTCCTCTTATCATCATCGCAGTAATCGTTATTGCCATTATCGTTACAAACATCCAGATTGTCGCTCAGTCCACAGCGTATGTAATTGAGCGTCTGGGCACCTACAGCACCACCTGGGACACGGGACTTCACATCAAAATCCCGTTTATCGAGAAAATCGCAAAAAGAGTTTCTCTCAAGGAAAAGGTCGCGGACTTCCCGCCCCAGCCCGTTATCACGAAGGATAACGTAACAATGCAGATAGACACCGTTGTTTTCTATCAGATTACCGACCCGAAGCTCTACGCTTACGGCGTTGAAAACCCCATTTCGGCTATTGAAAACCTCGCCGCAACAACCCTTCGTAACATCATAGGCGAGCTTGAGCTTGACAGCACGCTCACCTCCCGTGACACAATAAACGCTAAAATCCGCGTTATTCTTGACGAGGCGACCGACCCCTGGGGCATCAAGGTAAACCGTGTTGAGCTTAAAAACATCCTTCCGCCCAGAGAGATTCAGGACGCGATGGAGAAGCAGATGAAAGCGGAGCGCGAACGCCGTGAAGCCATCCTCAAGGCAGAGGGTGAAAAGGCGAGCCGCGTTCTCAACGCCGAAGGTCACAAGGAATCGAAAATCAGAGAAGCCGAAGGTGAAAAACAGGCGGCCATCCTCCGCGCGGAAGCAGTGAAGGAAGCGAAAATCAAAGAGGCGGAAGGCGAAGCGGAAGCCATCCTCAAGGTTGAACAGGCGAAGGCGGAAGCCATCAAGCTTATCAACGACGCGAGCCCGAAGGAGGGTTATCTCACGCTCAAGAGTCTTGAGGCGTTTGAAACCGCTTCAAACGGTCAGGCGACTAAAATTATCATTCCCAGCGAGATTCAGGGAATTGCCGGTCTCGCACAGGGAATCAAAGAATCGCTCAAATAAAACATCATCAAAATCGATACGCCCTGCGGGTTGGGCGGTCATTCATAAGACAGTATTGGTTTTCACGGAAAGCCAAAGCCGCATAACATCGTCAGATTTGCTTACCATACACAAAGTATGCTTTCACAAATCTTCCTTGTTCTGCGGCTCATTTTTCGCGTGAAAA